>JAIPDO010000040.1 GCA_021737645.1 Desulfarculaceae bacterium | reverse complement strand
ACTCGGAAAGGCGCGCTTGGCGGTGCGCCGGCAGACGCTGCGGTACAAGACAGCCTTGGCCGAGACTTATGGTTTGGGAAACCTTTAGCGATCTGGTTGAGATAATCGGGGCACGCGCGCGGAGCGCCTTTTGGCCGGGCGTTGTTTAGACCGCTATGGAGCTTCAATAATTCCCATCTTTTGGGGTAAAAAAATCCTCGGGTCCATGAGCTTGATTGGCTGGGCGATGCCCGGCGTCAAAGCCATATGGGCCAGGATGTCCCTGTCAAGGTTGATACCCGGTGCGATTTCGGTCAGCAGCAGGCCCTCGGGCACCAGGCGAAATACGCAGCGTTCGGTGACGAAAATCACCTCCCGGCCGCGGGCGGCGGCATAGGCGCCGCTGAAGGTGACATGCTCCACTTGAGCCACAAATTTGGGCAGAGCGCCTTCCTTGATAATTACCGGGACGCCCCGGTGGGTTTCCATGACCAAACCGCCGGTGGTGAAGGTGCCCATGAAGATCACCTTCTTGGCGTTCTGGCTGATGTTGATGAAGCCACCGGCCCCGGCCAGGCGGGAGCCGAACTTGCTCACATTCACGTTGCCTTGGGTGTCCACCTGAGCCATGCCCAGAAAAGCGATATCCAGCCCGCCACCGTCGTAAAAGTCGAACTGGCTGGGCTGATCAATGATGGCCTCGGTGTTTAGCGCCGCCCCGAAATTAAGCCCGCCCAGGGGCAGGCCCCCGATTACTCCCGGTTCGGCGGTCAGGGTCAGCTCGCCCAGGATGCCTTCCTCATAGGCCACCTCGGCCACGCCCTCGGGCATTCCGATGCCCAGGTTGACTATGGCCCCCGGTTCCAGCTCAAAAGCGGCCCGGCGGGCGATTATCTTGCGGGGGCTCATGGCCATGGTCGGCATGCGCTGCATGGGCGAGCGCAACTCGCCGCTCAGGGCGGGGTTGTAGATTTCGCCGAAGGTCTGCCAGTGGTGTTCCGGCTGGGCCAGCACCACATGGTCCACCAGTATGCCCGGTATTTTCACCTGCTTGGGGTTCAAGGTTCCCGTTTCGGCCAGGCGCTCCACCTGCACGATCACCAATCCGCCGGAGTTTTTGGCGGCCATGGCGATGGCCAGGGACTCCAGGGTGAGCGCTTCCTTTTCCACGGTGATGTTGCCTTTGGTGTCGGCGGTGGTCCCCCGGAGCAGGGCCACATCTATGGGTATGGTCCGGTAGGCCAGGTATTCCCGCCCGTCGAAAGTGACCAACTCCACCATTTCCTCGGTGGTCACGGAGTTTATCTTACCGCCGCCGTTGCGGGGGTCCACGAAGGTGCCCAGGCCCACACTGGTGATGGTGCGCGGCTTGTGGGCGGCGATGTCCCTGAACAGGTGGGAAATAACCCCCTGGGGCAGGTTGTAGGCCTGGATCATGTTGGCGAAAGCCAGCTTTTGCAGCTTGGGGGCCAGGGCCCAATGGCCTCCGATGACTCGGCGAACCATGCCTGGGTTGGCAAAATGATTCACCCCCTTGTCGCCGGAGTCGCCTTGGCCGGCGGCGTAGATCAGGGTAAGGCCGTGGGGGTGGCCGGTTTCCAGGAACAGCGTCTCCAGGCCCACGGCCAGGCCCTCGGGAAAGCCGGTGCCCACGAAGCCGCCGGTGGCCAGGGTTACGCCGTCTCCGATGGCGGCCAAGGCCTGTTGCAGGGAGACCACCTTGCACTGCCGGCGGCCGCCTTTGAGGAAGGGCGCCGGCGCACCTGTCGCCTGTTGAGGGGTGATGTTTGGGCTCATAAGCGGTTACCGCGCCTCTGCTGAATTTTCATCGTGAGCGCCGGGCGGCCTCCGCTTAGTCATCCAGGTCCGCCAGGAAAGACAGCACCGCCTGGTTGCAGGCCTCGGGCTGCTCCACCAGGATCTGGTGCCCGCCGCCGGGGACCACCACCAACTTGGCCCCGTGAATGCGCCGGGCCAATATCTCGGAGTTGCCCGGTGGGATGAGCACGTCGGCGTCGCCGGTGAGCACCAGGGTGGGGGTCTTTATTTGGTCAAGGCGGTCATAGGTGTCGTGGCCGACAACCGCGTTCCACTGCCTGGTGAGGATGTCGGCCCCGGCTGGGTGGCGCAGGCTGACTTCGGCGTATTCGGCGGCCACCTGGGGGCGTTCTTTCAGGTTCTTGGGGTCGAACAGGGTGGGCGCGGCGGCGCGCTTGGCCTCGGGAGTGGCCTTGTAGACCATCTCCTTGAACAACTCCTCCACCTCGGCGGTGGGTCGCACCTGATTGGGACCGCCGGGATGGGTGCAGGCCAAAACCAGCCCCGAGAGCCGCTCCGGATAGTTGATGGCCAGCTCCTGGGCGATCATGCCCCCCATGGAGAGCCCGAAAATCAGGGGCCTTTCCAATCTCAGGGCGTCCAATAGGCCCAGGGTGTCACCTGCCATTTGACGCACGGTGAAAGGCTCCCCTGTATCGCTGGAGCGGGCCATGCCCCGATTGTCGAAGGTGATGACCTGGTAGCCGGCGCTCAAGGCGGGGACCTGGCTGTACCAGTGGTCGGCGTTGCTGCCCAGCCCCCGGATCATTACCAGGGGGCGGCCATTGCCTTGAACTTCGTAGTAAAGCGTGATTTCGCCGATGTTTGCTTCAGGCATTGACGTTGCTCCTTATGCTTGGCGGCTGGGGCCTTATTGCGCTCCGCTCATTTGGTTGGGCAGCCACATGACCAAGGCGGGGAAAAAGTAGAACAGGGCGATGTTGGCCAAGAACACCCCCACAAAGGGCAGCACGCCCATGACGATTTCCTTGAGGGAGGTGTCCCCGCTCATGCCCTTCAGGATGAAAAGAATCACTCCCACCGGTGGGGTGATCAGGCCGATTTCGATCATCATGACCAGCACCACCCCGAACCAGATGGGATGGAAGCCCAGGGCGGTGACGATGGGGAAGGAAACCGACAAGGTCATGAGCATCATGGACACCGGGTCGATGAACATGCCCAGGACCATGTAGATGATCACCAGCGTGAGTATTACCAGGCCGGGAGTGAAGTCGGCCCCTTGAATCACTTCCACCAGCACCTTGGGCAAGCGGATGTAGTCAAAGGCGTAGCCCATCACCGATGCGGCGGCCACGATGAAGATCAGGAAAGATGTGACCTTGGCCGTCTCCATCACCGAGTCCATCAAAAGCTTGAAGGTCATCTTCTTTTTGAGGAAGCACAACCCGGCGGCGATGAGGGCGCCCAGGGCGCCGGCTTCGGTGGGCGTAGCCACGCCCATGTACAGCGAGCCCAACACCCCCACTATGAGTAGGACAAAGGGCAGCACCCCGGTGAGTGAGCGGAACTTCTGGCCCCAGGTGTAGTGAGCGCCGCGAGGAGCGGCCGATGGCCAGAGGTAAGACCAGGCGAAGACCACCAGCATAAACGAAAGCATAAGAAACGCGCCGGGCAGGATTCCCGCGATAAACAGGGCGCTGATGGGCTCGCCCACCAGGGAGCCGTAGACGATCATGGCAATGCTGGGCGGGATGAGGATGCCCAGGGTGCCGCCCGCGGCCACCACCCCATAGGTGAGGCGGGGGCTGTAGCCCCGCTCGGTCATTTCGGGGCAGGCGGTCATGCCCATGGTGGCGGCGGTGGCCAGGCTGGAGCCCGACACCGCCGCGAAGATACCGCAGGCCCCCACCGTGGCGTGGGCGATGCCGCCGGGGAAGCGGCCCAACCATTTGAGCATCACTCCGAAAAGGTCGCTGGTCACCCCGCTACGCAGCAAAAAGGCCCCCATGAGGATGAACATGGGCACCGCGGTGAAGGCGAAGGAGTTCACGCTGGTCCAGGCCCGCTCGGCGATCACCTGAAGCTGGGGGGTGGGCAGCAAAAACAAGACCCCCAAGGCTCCCACCATGCCCAGGGAAAAGGCGATGCGCACTCCCAGAGCCATGAGCGACAAGAGGTAAAAAGCCATCACCGCACCCTGGCCCAGGGTGGAGAAATCGGCGGCCCAGGCGAAAAGCAAGCCGCCGCCCAGGGCCATGGCCGCTACACCGGCGGCGACTCTGAATCCGTTCCACAACCAGGCTACGGCCAGTACCGCCACCACCACCGACGCGGTGCCCCAGTCCAGGGAACTCCCGGCCATCGAGGGGGGCTTGAGGCCCATGAACAACAGGGCCGTGACCATTGCCGCAAAAACGATTAGCCCCGTCAACTCCCGCCGGGAGTCGATGTTGAGACTGAGCTTGCGGGCTTCGCTGAGCACCGCCAGGGCGAACAGGGCCAGGCCGATGGCCACCGGAGTCTCGGGAATCCAAAGGGGGGTGGCCATCAGGCCCCAGGCCCGCGCCCCGCCCTCGTATTCCGAGCCCACGAACAAAACCATCTGCCAAGCGGCCACCACCACGAACATCAGCCCCGCCCAGGCCGACGCTTGCAAAAACTTGTGACGCACGGGGGATGAGAGGTTGTTCAGCAGAATTTCCACCCGAATGTGGCTATCCATCAGGTGGGCGTAAGCCGTGGTCAAAAAACTGGTGCCTACGAAAATATATAGGGAATATTCGGTAACCCAGGTGGTGGGGCTGTTGAACAAATATCGGCAAACCACCTCGTAACTGATGATTAGTACCATTCCCAAGGTAGCCAGACCGCAAAAAGCCCCCACCAAACCAGACACCCAGTCCAAGGCCCGTGTGAGGTGGCTGCTCGCGGTGGGGATGGGCGGGGCGGCCGGCAATGCTGCTTGAGCGGTGTTTTCGGTCATGAGCGCTGCTTATCTCCGTGAGAGGCCTTGGACCGCCCGCCGCGCCGAGGCGGGGCGAACGGCCCAAGGTAGGGTGGATCGTTTGCGGGCTTAGTACTTCAGGTCTTTGCCCAGGATCTTTTCAGCCTGCTCAACGTAGGCCTTGCCGTCGAAACCCGCCTTTTTGGCGCGCTCAAAGAAGGACTTGTACACCGGCTTGATGTTCTTGGTTTGGAACATCAGCGCCACTTGGTCCTTGGGGGCGACGGTGTATTTCACACCCTTGGTGGCCCATTTTTTGGGGAAGTTGTCGATGATGCCTTGGTAGTTGATAAAAGCGTCCTGCTCGGTTTTTTGGCTCACCTCGGTTAAGATTTTTTGCATGTCAGCCGGGAGCTTGTCCCATTCCTGCTGGTTGATGACCACGGGGAAAGGCAGGATGGTGGCCACCGGCCATAGAGAAACATACTTGGCCACGGTGTAGAAGGCCTGGCCGTAGGCCCAACACGAGGAGGTGAACACGCCGTCTATGATGCCGCGCTGCAGGGCGGGCAGAACCTCGGAGGCGGGCATGGGGGTGGGCTTGGCGCCAATGGAAGCCACCAGGGTGGCGGTTTCGATGTTGTGCACCCTTATCTTTTTGCCCTTGAAATCGGCCAGGGAGTTGATGGGCTTGATGGAGATGAGGTTTTGCGGGCAGAACAGGCCCCACCACAAAACCCGGACGTTGTATTTCTTGGCGAACAGCTTGTTCATGTCCGCGCGCCAGAAGCCGTAGAAGACCTTTTTGAACTCAGCCAGGTTGTCCATGAGGCCCGGGAGCTGCTGCAGGCCAATCTGGGGATTGGTGGCCGAGTAATAGCCGCCCAGAACCGTGGCCATCTGCACCCGGTCGTCGCGCACCGATTGAAATAGCTGGGTTCCCTTGACCAATGAGTCGTTGAGGATGATGTCCACCTGGCCTTTGGTGGCCTCCTTGACCCTCTTGGCGAAAATTTCGGTGTATTCCACATAGGTGGTTCCCTTGACCGGCAGATAGGCCAGGGTGAGCTTGTGGGTGGCTGCCATGGCTCCCCAAGCCCAGGAAATCAGCAGCATGAGCGTCAGGGCGCATACGGTCAGGTTCTTTTTCAACTTCATAGTCTTCCCTCCTGTGAATCTCTTGCCGAGGTTTTCCTCAGCCAACACGTTTTTCGGTAACTTGACTGGTTCAATTTTCACTTGGGTCAAAGCCCGTTTCGCTCCCGCCGAAACAAGGGCCGCGTTTATACACTGTGCTTACAAAACCCCATCTTGCAGCATTCGGCTCAAGCGCTCCGGGCCGTACCCCAGGTACTTGCGGTAAATAAAGGAGTTATCATAACCCACCGGGCGGCAGGACCACTTGGTCCGAATGGGGGTCTCGGTCATTTTGTGTTGGGCCTGGGCCGCCACCACCCGGCCGTAGACCGGGTCTTGGGTGGGTGTGAAGATGCCCCGTTCGTTCCAGTTGGGGTCAAGCATGGCCTCCTGGGGAGAAAGGATCGGGGCGATCACCGTGGTTATGGGGGCCAAGCGGCCACTCCGGCTGTATTCCACGGCCATGCGCTCCAACTCCCCGCTGGTGTGGCGGCTGGTGAACTTGGCCACCTCGGGGAAATATTTAAGCTGGGCCTCCTGGTTCAAGAACGGCGACAGAGAGTCCCACTCGCCTACGCCCCATTCATCCCATTTGCCCATCATGTCGCAGAAGGCCTGCCACATCTCCAGGCGAAGCCCGCCCAGGAACACCCCTCCGTCGCTGGTGGGGGCGAAGCAATACAGCCACAGCGCGTTGTCCAGGCCGCCCACCCGTTCGGTAACGTGGCCGCCGCCCTGAAACCAGATGTGGGTGTAGTTGTCCAGGCGCATGTAGGCCTCGGTGGTGGCTACATCCAGTGCCTGGCCCTGGCCGGTGCGGTGGCGCCAGTGCAGGGCGGCCAGAATGCCGGTGGCCATGAAGGTGCCGGCGCTGCACCAGGCGATCCATGGGCTGGCCTTGGTGGAGACCGCCCAGGGGCAGCCGGCGGTGTCCTTCTCCGGGGGCAGCATGGCCCCGGTGGCGTACTGGATACCCGATTTGGCCTGGGCCACGTTGTCGTAATCGGGCATGGGGTCGTCGGCCTCCGGGCCGAACTGGCCGTGGGCGGTGATGGAGGCGAAAATCAGGCCAGGGTTGATCTGTTTCAAATCCTCGTAACCCAGGCCCCAGGCGTCCATGGTTCCCAGAGGGAAAGTCTCCAGCAATACGTCGGCCTGGGCCGCCAGGCCCAGCAGAACCTCGCGTCCCTCCGGCTGCTTCAGGTCCAGGGTGACGTGATATTTGTTGCGGCCCTCGACCAAGTAGTTGAGGCCCTCTCCCTGGTGCACCAGGCCGTAGGGGGTGCAGGTGCGCAGGAAGTCGCCCTGGGGTGGCTCCACCCTTATCACCTCGGCCCCGAACTCCGAAAGCATGGAGGAGCAATAGGCTCCGGCGTAGCTTTGGCTGCTCAGGTCCAGGACGACCAAATCCCCCAGGGCTTCCAGTTTTGGCCCGGCCGAGCGGGGATCATCTTTTTCGCGTACCCAGTCGGCCCACTCGGCCCATTTCGGTCTATCGGCGCTCATATTATTTTTCTCCCCGCTCGGCCTGGGCCGGTGTCTGGTCTCGGGACAGGATAAGGTCGCTGCTTCCGTCCCAGTCCGGTGGAGGCCGCCTGCCGGGGCGGTCCGCCCATTTGCCCAAGGCCCCGGTCTCATAGAGCGCCTTCAGTTCCTCTTCACTTTTGTTGAGCAGGTTTTTCATGAGAAATTCGTTGTCAAAGCCCACGGCACGGGCGGCCCACTTTTTCTGGGGCGGTGTGGCGCTCATCATCACCGGGAATTCGTGGTCCAGGTAGGTGCCGTACATGGCGTCGTCCATCTGGGTCATGAAGCCCCGTTGGCGGGTGTGCCGGTCGGCCATGACCTGGGCGGCATCGCGCACCCGGCTGGCCGCGAAACCATGCTCCCGGGCCAGGGCCTCGATCTCCTGGGCCGTGTGCTGGGCGGCCCACCCGGCGATGATCTCCAGCAGGGCCGTGGCGTTTTCTTCCTGGAGCCTGGTGAGGTGATCGGCGAAGCGCTGGTCATGGGCCAGTTCGGGACGGCCCATGGCCGCGCAGAGGCCGGCGAATTCCAGGGGCGCGGCGGCGGCCAGGCTGACCATGGAGTCATCGGAACAGCAAAAGGTGTCGGCTGGGCACACCGACACGTCGCGGTTGCCCGCGGGGGGCGGGTTCTTGCCGGTGATGTCCAGGTAGGGCCAGACCCAGGACATGGTGCGCATGATGCTTTCGGTCTGGGAAATCTCGATGTACTGACCCTTGCCGGTGCGGTCGCGGTGATGCAAGGCGCTGAGCACCGCCACCTCGGCCAGAAGGGCGCCGTACATGTCCGACAGGTAGATCATTTGCTTTATCGGCGTCTGGCCGGGGAAGGTGCTCATCCAGGCTATGCCGGAGAACGCCTGGGAAGCCCCGTCGTTGGAGGGGCGGTTCTCTTCGGCATATGGCCCCCACTGGCCAAAGCCGTTTTTCTCCAAGTAGATAATGCCGGGGTTGATCTTTTGGATTTTGCGGTAATCGACGTTGAAGCGCTCCATCACTCCGGGGCGCAGGTTGTTCTCGATGATGTCCGCCTTGGCGGCGAGCTGGCAAAAAATCTCCTGGCCCTCCGGTTTGTGCAGGTCCAGGCCCAGGTAATATTTGTTGACGTTGTCATGCAGGAAAAGAGGGCTCTGTTCTTTAAAACGGAAGCCGGAGCAACTCAGGTCGCGCTCCAGGTCGCCCAAGGGGGGGATCTCCACCTTGATGGCCTCGGCTCCCATCTCGGCCAGCCAACTGGGGCCCGATGGCCCAAAGACGATGGTGCAAACTTCCAGCACCCTCAGCCCGCTTAGGGGCTTGGGCTTTTTAGGTTTGTTTTTTACATAGTCTTTCCAGGTGTCGCTGGTCATTGGGCAGTACCTCGTAGATCAAGCGGTAAGTTGATGAGCGCCCAGGAGAAAAACAGGCGCACAGGCTGACGCGGTCTGCCCTCCCAACAAAGCAAGCCATATGCCAAACCGGCATCGGGATTGCCCAAAGACAAGCTTTGCGTTGTAACTAGCTAAAAATAAAATAAATATAGGTTTTGTCTTGGGCGGGGTGCGCCCGCCTCCCCGTTTTGACAAAGCTTTGCTGCAACGCGGGGATGACAAAGTGTGGCTTTTTGCCACATGTTTTTACTTCAATGATAATTTTATGAAAATGATAGGAATTGTTCTCTAAAAGGGAATGTGGCCATGTTTATGCCGGGTTCACAATGTGGGGTGTGGGGCTGGGAGGCCCTATTTGTCTTGCAAGGGGCTTGCTGAATCATATATTTTCTATGTTGCACTTGAGCCACATGTGGCTAAAACGCAGCACATCTTCAAGGATATGAATATGCCCTCGACCCCGGATAATTGCCAGCCTGCCGCGGAATCACCATCGCCGGAAAATATGCACCTGCAGCAACGCATAAGCGAGTTGGAGGAGCAACTGGCCATGTCTGATCTGGTGTTCGACCATATTCAAAACGGGGCCCTGGTCACCGATCCGGACGGCATCATCCTGCGATTCAATCGGCCCTATGCCGAGTTTTTGGGCATGGAACTCAGCCAATTGATAGGCCACAACGTGGTGGATGTGGTGGACAACACTCGAATGCATATTGTGGCCCAGACCGGCCAGCCCGAGAGCATGATCATTCAGCGCATCAAAGGTAAAGACCTGGTGGTGCAACGGATACCCATTAAGAAAAACGGCAAGGTCACCGCGGTTTTCGGCCAGGTGATGTTCAAGAACCTGAAAGAGATTCAGGCCCTGGCCAAGACCCTGGAGATGATGGAGTCGCGGGTGCGCATGTATGAGCAGGAGCTGACCGCCCTGCGCCGGGCCCGCTACACCATGGACAGCATAAAGGGGGTCAGCGACACCATGGTCCGGCTCAGGAGGGAGGCCGCGCAGGCGGCTACCCACAGCCTGCCGGTGTTGATTACCGGTGAGTCAGGCACCGGCAAGGAGGTGTTTGCCCAGGCCATCCACAACGCCGGAGCCCGCAGGCACCATTCCTTTGTGCGCATCAATTGCGCGGCGATTCCTCATGACCTTTTCGAGTCGGAGTTGTTCGGTTATGCCAAGGGGGCCTTTACCGGGGCTTTGAGCCAGGGCAAGCCCGGCAAGTTCGAGCTGGCCGGGCAAGGCACCATTTTTTTGGATGAGATCGGTGAGATGCCCCTGGAGATGCAGCCCAAGCTGTTGCAGGTCTTGGAGGAGAGGGTTTTCGAGCGTGTGGGTGGCGTAAAACCTATTCAAGCCCGTTGCCGGATTATAGCGGCCACCAACCGAGACCTGGGACAACTGATGGCAGAGGGCGGCTTTCGCAAGGACTTGTTTTTCCGCCTCAACGTGGTGCCAATCCAAATTACCCCGTTACGCCAACGCCGGGAGGACATTTTGCCTATATCCAGCCACTTGCTGGAGCAGATCTCCCAGGATTTTGGGCAGGCGCGCTACACCGTCAGCGAAAGGGCCGCCGCGATCCTAAAGTCTTACGACTGGCCGGGAAACGCCAGAGAGTTGTTCAACGTATTGGAACGCACCCTCTCGCTTATGGAGGGCGGCGAGATACAACGCGAAAATTTGCCCTTATATTTGCGCAAAGAGTCCAGCCTGGCATCCACGGACAACAACTGGGACTTGAAAGGAATTATCGGCCGGACTGAAAAGAAGGTTCTGGCCGAGGCCTTGGCCTTCACCAACAACAACAAGGCCCAGGCCTCCAAGTTGCTGGGAATAGACCGCACCGTACTTTACCGAAAGATGAAAAAGCACAACATTCCGGTCTAGATGGATGGAGGCCTCAGGCCTTGGGCTGTCCCAGTGATCCCAATGAAAACAGGGAAGGAGCCGAGCGCACCGGCTCCAAACAAGCGCCCGGCGCGGCCTGGGTCAACAGGCGGTGCAGGGTCTCGTCCAGGTCGGGGGGCAGGGGTTGATGGCTGATGACCACCAGCCAGGCCCGGCCGGTGAGGGAACCGGATGAGTCGCCCCGGCTGGACACGTCCTGGGCCGTGGTGCCGCTGGCCAACAGATGACCGCCCGAAGCGTCCTCGCCCCACAGCTTCACATGGCCCAGCCAGTCCTGGCCTGGCGCCGGCAGCGCGGCGATGATGCTGCCAACCAAGCTTTTAGCCGCCTGGTGCGAGAGTCCGTTTTCCGGCAAGTTGAGTGCATAGGACTGGGCTTGGTGGGGCCCGTCACCCGCAGTAGTAGATGCGAGGTCCGGTGTGGTCTCGCTTGCCAGCAAACGGGGGGCCACCTCCCGGGCCAGCTCATAGGCCCCGGTGCCGCGCAAGTCCACCGGCCATACCTGGGCCTGGGGCGCGCCCAGGCGAAGTTGGGCACCGATGCGCTTCACCTCCTCGGCGGGCATGAGGTCCGCCTTGGAGAGCACCACCTGGCTGGAGGCGGCCAGATGATCGGCCAGCAGCTTGGGCAAGGCCTTGGTCATGGTGGCGTGGCGGGAGGCGTCGACAACGGTGGCCGTGATCCCTTGGCCCAGCTCGGGCACATAGCGCTCGAGCACTTGGCCCAGGGAGGCTAAAGAGGCCACCCCGCTGGGCTCCAGCAGCACCAGATCCCAGCTGTCCTCCTCCAGGGCCTGCTTGAGCTTGTCCACCAGCACGCCTTGCAGATCGCAGCAGGCGCAGCCGCCGGGCAACAGGCGCACCTCCAGGGAAAGGTCGCGCAGCAGGCGGTCGTCCAGGCCCACCTGACCGGCCTCGTTTTCCAGGACCAGCAGGCGTTGGCCCTGCTCGCCCCACCAGCGGGCCAGGCCCTGCAGCAGGGAGGTCTTGCCCGCCCCCAGAAAGCCGCCCACCGTGACCAGGCGCATCAGGCGTCCCCGCCGGGGAAGGCCATGCTGTCCACAAACAAATCCTGGAACAGTGGGTGGCCGGAAAGCTCCACGTAGCCCATGGCTTGGGCCAACTCTTCGGCACGGCGGCGCTGCTTTTGGCTCAAGAGGGCCATCACCGCGCCCACCCCGGCGGCGTTGCCCACCCCCAGGATGCGCTCCACGGGCACCGGCGGGAACAGGCCGATGCGGGCCGCCTCGCCTGGATCCAGGTAGTTGCCGAACGCTCCGGCCAACAGGACCCGGCTGATGCGTTCGATGCCCATCTCGGCCATGAGCACCTCGGCCCCGGCCCGGATGGCCGCCTTGGCCAACTGCACCTCGGCCACGTCCTGGCTGGTGAGCACCAAATCTCTTCCATGACCGGTGGCCCCGGCGGGGGCGGCCACGAACTCCAGGCCGTGTTCGCCGGGCCGCACCAGGCCCTTGCCTCGCTCCGGGTCAAAACCGCCGGATGGCAGCAGCGCGCCTGCTTGCAGCAGGCAGCTTATGAGCGAGACCAGGCCCGAGCCGCAAAAACCCACTGGCCGCTGACCGCCGATGACCCGCAGGCCGGCCGAGGCCGCGCCCGGCTCCAGAGTGGCCCGTTCCACCGCGCCCGGCGCGCCGCGCATGCCCTGGGCGATGTGCCCGCCCTCCAAGGCCGGGCCTGCGGCGGTGGAGCAGGCCAGCATGCGCCCGCCCGCGGCCAAAACCATCTCGCCGTTGGTGCCCAGATCCAGCAATAGAGTGGGCTCTTCCAGTTCATCGGCTCCCACGGCCAAGGCGGCGGCCACGATGTCCGCGCCTACGAATCCGGCCTTCAGCGGCAGCCAGTACAGCCAGGCCTCGAGCCCCAGGGCCAGGCCCGCCTGGCGCGCCTTTACCTCCACCGGGCCGCGCGCCACCGGGGCATAGGGCGCTATGGCCAGAGAGGCTGGGTCCAGGGCCAGGAAAATGTGGTGCATGGCCGAGTTGCCCACCATGACGCATTCCAGGATGCGGCTGGGCCGGGCCCCGGCCTGGGCGCAGGCGTCCAGGGCCAGAGCGTTGACGCACTCCACCGCCGCTCGGCTCAGCTTGGACAACTCCTGGGGACCACCGGCGCACAGGGACATACGCGAGATCACGTCGTCGCCGTATGGCACCTGGGGGTTCATCTCCGAGCTGACCGCCAACAGCTTGCCGCTGTCCAGGTCGCACAGATAGGCCACCACCGTGGTGGTGCCCAGGTCCACGGCCAGGCCCAAGGGAGGGCCTTCCTGGGCCGTACCCAGGTCCACGATCTCGCGGCCCTTGCGCAGGGTCACCTTGAGGTCGCCGCCGCCCGCCAGCAGGCCGGGCAGGCGTTGCAAAAGACTGAAGGGAAGCTCCGGCGAACTACTCAGGCGGTCAGCGGCGACGGCCGCCAGGGCGCTGAAAATGCGCTCCTGGGCCGCCTCGGGCTGTTTCAGGCTGGGCGGGGGCACCCTGACCGGATAGGCCCGCACCGCCTGGTCCAACTCCAGCTCACCGCTTTGCCCGCTGGTCAGTATCACCTGGCGCTGGCTGCGGCTCTCCGGAGGCACCCACACCGCGCCGCCCTGGGGCAGGGCAGTCTGGCAGGCCAGGCGAAGGCCCAACCCGGCTTCCGGGCCCAGCAGGGCCTTCTCGGCTGGGGTGAGGGGAGTGGCCTGGCCTTCGGGGCGCACTCGGCACTTGCCGCACAGGCCCTTGCCTCCGCAGGGGGCCTCCAGGCCCACTCCGGCGTTTTGGGCCAGTTGCAACAGGTTGTGGCCGGGCTGGGGATCGGCCCGGCGCCCCATGGGCTGGAAAGTTACTTGCTCGTCACCGGCTCGGGGCATGGTCGCTCCCGGTAAAAAAAACGGCGCGCGGGGCGGTAGAGGGGGGGAGAGGCCCCGCGCGCCTTGCAGGGAGGTAGGGGAGAGTCTAATTCAAGTTCATCAACTGCTTGATGGTCTTCACCGCGTCCACCGCGTCGGTGGCGTGGCCGTCGGCCCCGCACTGATCCACCGCGAATTTGCGGGTGACCGCCGCGCCGCCGCAGACCACCTTCACCTTGCCCGCCAGGTCGCTGGCTTTGATGGCCTCCACCGTGGCCTTCACATGGGGGTCGCCGGTGGTCAGCAGGCTGGACAGCCCCACGATGTCGGCGCCATGCTCCTTGGCCTTTTCCAGAAACTTCTCCGGCGGCACGTTTTCGCCGATGTTAAAAACCTCAAAGCCCGAGCTTTCCAGCATCAGCACCACCAGGTTCTTGCCGATGTCGTGCAAATCGCCGAACACGGTGCCGATGACCACGGTGCCAACGGTCTCTTTTTGGGAGCCTTGGGACTCCAAAATGGGCTTGATCACGTCCAGGCCCGTCTGCATGGTGCGCGCGGCGATCATCATCTCGGGCACGAAGATCTTCTTGGCCTCGAAGCGGGCGCCCACTTCTTTCATGGCCTCGATCATGTAGTCGTTGATTATGGTGTTGGGGTCCGCGCCGTCGTCCAGGGCGGCCTGCACCAGCCCTACGATGTCCTTGCGTTTGCCCTTGCTTACCGCTTCCTTGATTGCCTGCAAGTCAGCCACGTTTTCTCCTCTTCAGTTCTGCTCGCCTTAGTCTTCTTCGGGGAATTGTTCCCTATAGGCGGTGATATAGTTCATGGCGTATTCGTCCTTGCCGGTCAGAAGGTCACTGATGAGCAAGGTTCTGCGTACGGGCCAAACGGTGGGGTCGGTGATGGGGCAGGTGAGCCCGGCCATCACCGCCATGGCCAAAAAGGTGGCGTTGATGGCCCTGCGGTCCGGCAAGCCGTAGGAGACGTTGCTGGCCCCGATGGTCTGGTTGACCCCCAGGTTCTTCTTGATGCCCGCCAAAGCCTCCAGGGCGGCCAGACCGGCGGAGTCGTCGGCGGCCACGCTCATGGCCAGGGGATCGATGACGATGTCCTCCAGGGGAATGCCCAGCTTGGCCGCCTCGTTCACGATCTTGTCGGCGATGGCCAGGCGGGTGGCCACGTCGGTGGGGATGCCTTTATCGTCCATGGTCAGGGCCACCACCGCCGCTTTGTACTGGGCCACCAGGGGCAAGACCTCCTTGAGCTTGGCCTCTTCGCCGTTGACCGAGTTGACCAGGGCCTTGCCCTTGTAGGCCTCCAGGCCCACGGCCAGCACCTCGGGCTTGGCCGAGTCGATGCACAGGGGCACGTCCACCACCTCGGTGATGGCCTGCAAGGCCTGGAGCATCAAGTCCTTTTCATCCGCGCCCGAGACGCCAACGTTCACATCCAAGACCTGGGCCCCGGCGGCCACCTGGTTCATGGCCTCTTTTTGCACCAGGCTCATATCGCCCTTTTCCAGGGCGGCGGCCAGCTTTTTGCGGCCCGTGGGGTTTATGCGCTCGCCGATCATGACCACCGGCTGGTCGTGGCCAATGATCACTTCCCGGCTGGGGCTGCTGATTACGGTCTGCATCATTCTTGCCTTTGCTTAGGGTGGGTTAACCGATCAGGCCGTATTCCATGGCCATGCGCCGGGCGGCCCGCACGTTCTCGTCGGGCACCCCGTCGGTGAGACCCACGGTGTCTATGGAGTAGTTGGACAAGGGCGCGCCCTGGTCGATGGCGTCCTTGACCGTGGCCGCCACCTCCTCGGCGGTGCCGTTTTTCATCAGCACCGGGCTGATGCGGGCGTTGAAGGCCACGTCAGGGCCCAGGATCTTGCGGGCCGCCGCGAAGTCGGTGCCGAAACCGGCCTCCATGAACACCAGGTTCTTGACCTTGGCGTAATGCTCCACTACCGGGTCCAGGCTGCCGCAGTGGTGGATGCCGAAGGGATGGCAGGCCTCGGCCAGCATGTTGTCGTAGGGCAGGCCGAACTCTTCGTAGGTGTCGCCGCTGATCTGCTCCACGGTGCAGTTGGGCACGCAGAAGATGGTGGGGTCGCACATGGGGGTCACGTCCACCGCGCCGGTGCCGGTGATGGGGTAGATGAACTTCCACAGGTCGATGATGCATTCGGAGCAGAAGGTGAGCAGCCGATGGGCGAACTCCGGCTCCTCGTAGTAGTCCATGTAAAGCTCGTCGCCCCGGATTTTGAGGGCCAGGTTCTGCACGCCGGTCACGTTGATGTCGCCCACCACCTTGCCGTACTTGCTTTTGAGGTGGTCGATCTGTTTCAGTACCGAGGCCATGGGCTCAACCTTGGTCAGGTCGGGCTTGACCAGCTTGTCGCACTCCTCGGCCGAGAGGTTCAGGGGCATGGCCCAGGGCAGGGCGGCCTCTTCGAAGACGATCTCGCAGCCGAAGATGGCCGGCAGCATAACCATGCCGAAGGAGATCAGGGGCTTAGGCTGGGGATCGGCCTGGCCCAGGCCCACGTCGCCGAAGCGCTCGTACAGGGCCTTCTGCTGCTTCAGGCCCACCTCGACCCGGTAGTCGGGATCATAGTAATAGTCCCTGCCGAAGGTGATGCCGTAGTTTGCTTTCCACCAGTCGGGGTAGAACCCCACGCCAAGGGGAATGTGAGCTTTCTCTGCCAAAGGATGTCCTCCCTGCTGGCTGTGGGCGGGCGAATAAATTAGGCCCGCCGGAATTATCGGCGTCTGTCGGGGAGAGGTACTTCAATATGTGTGCCACCCAAGGAGAAAATGGGCACCTTTTGGCCCCCCGCAGGCTATAATTAGCATAACTTTGTGTAATAAGGATATAAAAAGCCTAAACGCCCACCAAAAAGCCTCGAGAAACTCCCGAATTAAATAGGTTGTTACCCGCCGGGCTCCCGTTTCCGGGGGTGCGGTGGGGCCAATCTTGGTGCTGTTTTGCACCAAAATTCGGCGTCTCGGTGTCGATAGGCACCGGAACTGCGCCGTGGAGGAGCTGGACCTGGCGAGGCCCTCAAATAGCATGAAACTTATAACTGCCTTGATTGATAGGACATAACCGCGCCGGACCGGTTTTGGTGCGCTCCTTGAGCGGCGCGGCCCCCTCCTTGGCATGCCAACTGCACACATAAGCCTTAGCAAGAGGTGGGTGGAGCGTCGGCTCTTCCCAAGTGTAGCCCCCGCGGGCCACAACACGGAGCGCCAAGGAGGTTTTTCATTATGATCAAGAAATTTTCTCACCTAGCCAAGGTCACCGGCATCGTGGCCGGCCTGCTGATGTTCTCAGCGGCCGTTATCGGTACGGTGGCGGCTCCGGTTCAGGCGGCTGAGCCGGTGGAGATCACCTACGGCTACCATCCCTATTGGACCGGCGGATGGAGCGGAGTGGTCATCAAACAAATGGGCCTGTGGAAGAAGTACCTGCCCAAGGGCAGCAAGGTAAACTTCGAGGCTCACCTTACCGGCCCGCCCATGGTCAACGCTCTGTTGGCCGACAAAATGCAAGTCGGCACTATGGGCGACATGCCCTCCTTGGTGGCCACCACCAAGAAAAAGCAAGGCGACATCCGTTTGGTGTCGGTGCCCATGATCAGCAATGGCCAGAACTGCAACCTCATCGTGGTTCGCAAGGACGCCCCCGACTTCAAAAGCCCCGCCGAGGCCATCAAGTGGATGAACGGCAAAATGCTGGCCGTGCACCGCGGCACCTGCGCCAACCGCTTTTTCGAGTCGGTGCTCAAGAAGAACAAGGTCAAGCCCAAGCGGCTCCAGTACATGACCATCGAGGTCATCGCCAGCTCCTTTGAGGCCGGCAAGATTGACGCGGCGGCCATGTGGGAGCCCCACGCCCGCAAGGTGGTGGAGCAGGGCTTCGCCAAGTACGCGGCCACCGGTTCTCCCTATGGCGAGTTGGACGCCAACTTCACCCTGATGCGTCAGGACTTCATCGAGAAGCACCCCGAGGCGGCCAAGGGCTGGCTCAAGGCCGAGATCGAGGCCCTGCAGATCATGGAAAAAGACCCCATGGGCGTGGCCAAGATGGTCATGAAAGAGACCCAGGGCTACACCCCCAAGATCCTGTGGAAGGCCCTGTATGAGAAACACCCCGAGTCCGTGGGTGGCGACGAGGTGGTCTACGTGGGCGAGATGGTCTTCTCCCCCAGGGTGTTGGATCTAATGAAGAAGGGCTACGAGTTCCTGCACAGCCTCAAGGTGCTCAAGTCCGGCGACATCCCCAAGGGCGCCATCAACGAGGGCCCGGTTACCGAGGCCATGAAGGAAATGGGCGTGAAGGCTCCGGTGGCGGTGATCAAGGGCCTGCCCGCCAGCGCCTATACCGGCGAATAAGGGCGGATGCGCCTTTAGCTTGCCCCGTAAGCGATGAAAACCCTTTCCCGCCCGGGCTCCGGGCGGGAAAGGGCCCAAGCAAGGCATCCGGCTAATGCACCTAAGGATGGGATGACAGCGTCATGAACCCATATATAGTTTTGGGCCTTTTGCTGATGGCCGTATTGGCGGTGGGCGCCTGGCAGCAAAAGAAAAAAGCCCACCTGTACGAGATTTCCTGGGGGCACCAGATCCGCAAGACCCTGACCAGCAGGAGCTTCCTGTTGCAACTGGGCGGATTCGTGGCCTTTGTGGTGGTTTGGGAGCTGACGGTCAAGACCTTCAGCCTGCCCTGGTTCAGCCGCCTGCCGGGGCCCTGGGAATGTCTTTTGGAGTGGCTCAGCCCGGACCCGGACTACGGCATCTCCATCTACACCGAAGACTACTACACCCACATCATCTACAGCACCTACCGGGCCACCACCGCCTTTGTGCTGGCCACTCTGTTGGGGGTGCCCATGGGCCTGCTGATGGGCTGGAGCCGCAAGTTCTACGATTACTCCTACCCCCTGGTGGAGCTGATCCGGCCCATCCCGCCCCTGGCCTGGGTGCCCTTGGCCATCCTCATTCTGCCCGGCGACGAACCAGCGGTCATCTTCGTAACCTTCCTGGTGGCTTTCTTCGTTACCGCGCTCAACACCCTGCTGGGGGTTGAATCCATCGACGAGAGCTACTTCCGGGCGGCTCGCTGCCTGGGGGCCGACAAGAGACGCCTGTTGTTCGACGTGGTGCTGCCCGGGGCCATGCCCTTCATCTTCACCGGCCTGCAAATCTCCATGGGGGCCGCCTGGTTCTCACTGGTGGCCGGCGAGATGATCGCCGCCCAGTACGGCCTGGGCTTTTTGATCTGGGACAGCTACTCGCTCATCCAGTACCCGGTCATCGTCATCGGCATGGCCACCCTGGGGGTCATCGGCTGGGTGTCCAGCGCGGCGGTGCGCAGCGTGGGCCGTAAGCTCATGGCCTGGCGCGAGCGCGAACTCTACGGCTCCTAGGCGGGGAAGAAAAGCATGGAACAAACAAACATGAATACGCCTGAAGCGGCCTGCCGGGCCAGCGAAGGGGCCATGTCCATCCGCGACGTGGGCAAGATCTACGACCCGGAAGGGGTCCACGTGGTGGCCCTTAAAAACTGCTCGTTGGAGATCGCCGCCGGCGAGTTCGTGGCCATCGTGGGCCCCAGCGGCTGCGGCAAATCAACCCTGCTCAACACCATCGCCGGCTTCGACGGCCTCACCTCCGGGGAGATACTCCTGGACGGGGAGCCGCTGGCCACGGTGGACAAGGACCCCAGCCCCGGACCGGACCGGGTGGTGGTGTTCCAGCACGGAGCCCTGTTCCCCTGGAAAACGGTCTTGGAAAACGTGACCTACGGCCCGGTGGCGCAAGGAGCCATGAGCGAGGAGGCCGCCAACAAGCGGGCCCAGGAGATGCTCTCTCGGGTGGGGCTCAACGACATCGAGACCTCCTACCCCGGCCAGCTCTCCTCGGGAATGCAGCGGCGGGTGGAGATTATCCGTGCGCTGATCAACAACCCCAAGGTGCTGCTGTTGGACGAGCCGTTTAGGGCCATGGACACCGTGACCAAGAGCGCCAGCCACCAGTATCTGCTGGAGCTGTACGACGCCACCGGCAAGACCATCTTTTTCATCACCCACGACCTGGAAGAGGCCATCTTCCTGGCCGACAAGGTGCTGGTGATGACCACCCGGCCCGGCTACATCAAAAAGACCTTGCAGGTCAACCTGCCCCGTCCCCGGCAATATTCCATGCTGGCCTCGGAGGAGTTCTTGGCCATGAAGGCCCAATTGGTGGAGGCGGTGCACGAAGAAGCGGTCAAGGCCTTTGAGGCCGGCGAACGCGAAATGGCCTAACCGGAACAGGGAGCCAAGCATGGCTAGAGCAGCAACCATGAACGGCGCATCCGTTGCTTATAAGATGCGCAAATTCTTAGCGAGCAAACACTTCACCCGTGGAACCCTGGCGGTCATCGGCTTTTTCGTCCTGTGGCAGGCGGGCTCCATGGGGCTTATGCCCTTTATGCACGCCATACCCACCCCGGTAACCGTGGCCGAAGCCTTCTGGGAGTTCATGGGCACCGGCAAATATTGGCAAAGCTGGATGGACTCCACCCTCAGGGTCACCTATGGCTTCGTGGCTGCTCAGATCCTGGGCATCCCCCTGGGGCTGGGCATGGGCTGGAACCGCAATTTCAAGGATTTCACCTATCCCTTGTTCGAGCTGATGCGGCCCATTCCGCCCCTGGCCTGGGTCCCGGTGTCCATCCTGTTTTGGCCCACCAATGAAAGCTCCATCGCCTTCATCACCTTTATTGGGGCTTTTTTTACCATCGTGGTAAACGTGCTGGGTGGGGTGAGCGCCATCCCCCGCCAGTTGGTGGACGCGGCGGTGTCCTTCGGCGCCTCGCCCCGCCAGGTATTTTGGCGCATCGTGCTGCCCGCCACCATTCCCAGCATCGTCACCGGTATGATGGTGGGCATCGGCATCACCTGGAACGTGGTGATCGCCGCCGAGATGATCGCGGGCAACACCGGCCTGGGCCGCCTGACCTGGGAAGCCTATCTGGCCGGGCACACGCCGGGCATCATCGTGGGCATGATCAGCATCGGGCTGGCGGGATACGTAAGCAGCATGGCGGTCAAGATGATCGGCGACTGGCTCATGCCCTGGAAGAAGGTCTTTTAGGGGCGCTGGCCCGGAGAGAAACATGAGTAACAACGGCGGCAAGAACAAGCAAAACCAAGACAAGGGCGAGTTGATCCTGGAAGACGTGACCCGTGTGTTTCGCCTCCCGGGCATGCCCTCCTGCAACGCCCTGAAAAAATGCTCCTTCACCGTGCCCAGGGGCAGCCTCACCGTGTTGGTGGGGCCCAGCGGCTGCGGCAAGTCCACCCTGGCCAACATCGCCGCGGGCTACGACCACGCCGACAGCGGCAAGGTGCTCATCGACGGAAAGCCGGTGACCGGGCCGGGCCGCGACCGCATCATGGTCTTTCAGGAGACCGCCCTGTGGCCCTGGATGACGGTGATGAAAAACGCCACCTTCGGACCCACCATGCTGGGCGGCATGAACAAGAGCGAGGCCGAGCAACGGGCCATAGCCCTGCTGGACAAGGTGGGGCTCAAGGACTTCCGGGACAAGTACCCGGCCCAACTCAGCGGAGGCATGCAGCGCCGGGCCGAGTTGTGCCGCGCCCTGGTCATGGACCCCAAGGTGATGATCCTGGACGAGCCTTTCCGGGGCCTGGACGTGATGACCCGCGAGTTGATGCAGGAATACCTGCTCACCCTGTACCGGGAGACCGGCTTGACCATGCTGTTCATCACCTCGGAGATCGAGGAAGCCCTGTTCCTGGGCGACCGCATCCTGGTGATGACCAACCTGCCGGGCACCATCAAGACCACGGTGGAGGTGGACCTGCCCCGGCCCCGGGACTTCAAGGTCCTGTCCACCGAGCGCTACCGCCAAATAAAAAGCGAAGTCATGGAATCCCTGTACGAGGAAGGGGCCAAGATCTTCGCCAAACTGGACGGCGCGGGCGACCTCATGGGCTCCTGCCGCTCCGGGGCCTAAAGGGAGGCGCGCCATGCCCGCTTATCTACCTGTCCTGACCTGGGTGCTGGCCGCCATCGGAGGGCTAATGGCTCTGGGCGCGATGCTGGGCAAGGCGGGCGGTTGGTTTGGCGCAGCCTGGGCCAGGCGCCTCTCCGGAGCCTCCTACGCCTTCATGGGCCTGAGCATAGCCCTGTTCGTATTGCGGGGCCTGGGGGGGTGAGCCAACCGTCCCCCGGCTGGGGTCCGGATGGGACCAGGGTGCTGGCCTGCCGGGTATTTCAGCCGGAACTTGCCAGCCTGGGAGTGGGCGAAAACCAGGCCCGCTACCTGGACCAAGGCCTGCACCGCTACCCGGACCGGCTCCACCTGGAGTTGGCCGAGGCCCTGGCCGAGTTGGAAAACGACCCGGCGGTGGATCGGGTGATCCTGGGCTACGGCTTCTGCGGTGGCGGCATGCAGGGGGTCAAGACCTCACGAGCATCTCTGGTGCTGCCGCTTGCCCACGACTGCGTGCCCCTGCTCCTGGGCTCCGCCCAGGCCAATCCCTGCGTGGGCTGCGGCGGCACCTTCTATCTCACTCCCGGCTGGATCGACCACGGCCAGACCCCCTACAGCGAATACTTCGCCACCCGCGACCGCTTCGGCCACGAGGACGCCCTGTGGGTGGGCGAGCAGATGCTGGCAAGCTATGATCGGGTGGCCCTGGTGGACACCGGGGTGGGGCTATTGCCCCGCCACCGGCGCTATGCCCAGGATATGGCCCGGCTGTTTGGCCTGGCCTTTCAACAGATGCGCGGCCACCGGGACTGGCTACGCCGCCTTTTGATCGGACGTCCCGGCCCCGGTTTGGCGGTCATGCCTCCCGGCAAGGCGGTGGACATCAGCCTCTATCCCCAGGCCAAGAGGCTGCCGGTGGAAAGCGGGAGTGATGCCTGAGCAACTGGCCCTGGGCCTGATCTTTCTGATCAGCGGCTTCACCATGAGCTTCGCGGGATTTGGCTTCGCCATGGTCTCGGTGCCCCTGCTGGCCCTGCTTTTGCCCATTCACGACGCGGTGGCCCTGCAATTCCCCTATTGCTTGGCCCTGTTCCTCTACCAGGCCTGGCACTACCGGCGGCACTTTTCCTGGGCACCCATGCGCCCCCTGGTGCTGGGTTCGGTGGTGGGCCTGGCCATCGGCACCTTCATGCTCTACAGCCTGCCCGATCTGGTGCTCAAAAGGGCCCTGGCCGGGTTCATTGCGGTGGTGGTGGTGTTCAACGCTTTGCCCGCGGGCCGGGCCCTGGCCACGCGCTATGCCCACAGCCCCTGGTGGGGCCGTTTCTGCGGCTTTCTCAGCGGCTCTTTTCTGGGAGCCTACACCATCGGCGGCCCCCAGGCGGCGCTGTACGTCATGTCGGTGACCGACGACCCCCGCGAGGCCAAGAGCTTCCTGGCCACCTTTTTCAGCGCCCAGTTCATTCTGATGACCGTGGTCTACGGGATCGGCGGGATGTTTTCCTGGGAAGTGTTCAAGGGCACCCTGATCTACAGCCCGGCGGTGATCGCGGGCTCGGCCCTGGGCTTTTGGGCCTTTGCCAAGGCCTCCAACCGGCTCTACCGCTACGTAGTCTTTCTAATGCTGCTGGTTACCGCAGTGGCGCTATGGTGGCGCGCATAGTCTAGTTTTTATGCGTGCCGTGCGCCCGGCTTCGCCAGCCACCGGCATACGGCGTTGCTGGCTGCGCTCGGTCCTCGGCGTAGTCCAGGCTACGCCATCGGCCCGTACTCGCCAGACGCCTTGTCTGCCGACGGCTGGCTGTGCCGGTGGGAAAGCAAACTACTTCGCCGGTCGCCGGGAGGGCCACTCCAACCCGCCGCCGCCTATTCCAACGCGCACTGAATAATTTTAGCTCGGCACACTTGGCAACGCAGCATCCCGCCGTCTGGCTATGCCGACCTAATGCAAGGTGGTGCTGCCGTCGATGGGAAGGTCGTACTTCTGGGCCTTGCGCACCACGGTGGAGTGGGTGACACCCAACAGCTTGGCCGCCTCCCTGGTGTTTTTGGTCTGGGCCAGGGCCCGTTGGATGAGCTGCTTTTCCAACTCGTCGCGGGCCTCGCGCAGCTTCATGCCCTCGGTGACCCAAACCACCGGCGCGGGGGCATTCTCCGGCCCCTCGTTCATGTTGCGGGGCAGATGGCGCGGCTCCAGAACGTCGGCGTCGGCGGTCACCACCAAACGCTCGATGACGTTTTGCAACTCGCGCACGTTGCCCGGCCACCGGTAGGTTTCCAGCACCCTCAAAAGCTCGTGGCCCAGGGCGCGGCTCGCCTCGTATTTCTTGTTGTAGGTTTTGAGAAAGCGCAGGGCCAGGGGCAGGATGTCCTCGCGGCGCTCCCGTAGCGGCGGCACCTCGATGGGCACCACGTAAAGGCGGTAGAAAAGGTCCTCGCGGAACTGGCCGTCGGCGACCATCTGCTTGATGTCCCGGTTGGTGGCCGCCAGGATGCGGATGTCCAACTCCACGGTCTTGACGCTGCCCAGGCGGCGGCAACGCTGCTCCTGCAAAACCTTGAGCAGCTTCACCTGTAGGTTCAAGGGCAGCTCGCCCACCTCGTCCAGGAACACGGTGCCCCCGGCCGCTTCTTCCAGCAGGCCCGGTTTGCCGTAGCGGTCGGCCCCGGAGAAGGCGCCCTTTTCGTAGCCGAACAGTTCGCTCTCCAAAAGATGCTCGGGGATGGCCCCGCAGTTCAGGCCCACGAAAGGCTTGTCGTGGCGCTTGCTCAGGTTGTGGATGAGCTTGGCCAGCACGTCCTTGCCCGCGCCGCTTTCGCCGCTCAACAGAACCGTGGAGTCCACCTGGGCCACGCGCACCGCCAGATCCAGCAGATTGCGGGTGGCCGGGCTCTCGGCCACGATGCCGTAGGTGGCCTCCGGTCCGGCGGCCGCCGGGTCTTCGTCCAGGCAGGCCAGGGGGAGCATCTTGATACGCTCGCCCAAGGAGTGCAGCTCGGTGACGTCGCGCACGTTCATCACCACCCTGACCACCTGGCCGTAGTTGTCCAGCACCGGGTTGCCGGTGACGAATATCTCGTTGCCGCTTTTTAGCTTGCGGCGCATGGTTACCGAGGAACGGTGGGTTTTGATGTGGCGGAACACCGCCTGCACCACGGCCATGCACACGTGGCGCTCCGAGTCCAGGGCGCTGATGTCCTGTCCCTCCAGGGAGGAGGGGGCCAGCCCGGTGATGCGCCCGAAGCTGGGGTTCACGGTGAGCACCTGATCGGTGCCGGTGATCAGAATGCCGTCGTGGGAGTTTTCGATTAGCGAGGACAGCTCGTCGTTGAGCCGCCGAAGCTCCTCCACCTGCTTTTGCACCGCCTCCAGCTCGGACTCGTCCTGGAACACCGACACCGCGCCGATGATGTCGCCTTGCTCCATGATGGGGCTGCGGCTCACCAGGAAGGTGCGGCCGTTATGGGCGAAGGGCTTGCCCATTTCCAACTTGCCGCTTTCCAGGACGCGGTGGAGCTTGGTGTCGGGGATGAACTGGTCGGCGGGCTTGCCCAGGGCGTCCGACTGGGCAAAGCCCATGAGCTTTTCCGCCTGTTGGTTCACGATGGTGAAGCGGCAATCCTGGTCCACCGCGAAGATGCCCGAAGGCACCGATTGCAGCACGGTCTCCAACTGGGCCTTGGTGCGCTTGAGGTCCTCTTCGGCCAGCTTGCGGTCGGTCACGTCCCAGAAGATGCTCTGCACCCCCACGATGGCCCCGTCGGCGTCGTACACCGGATGACGCACCGATTCCACGAAGCGGGGCGGGCCGCCTTCGGGTGATTGGTGCTGGTAGATCACGTCCAGGGTGCGGCCGCTGCTGATGACCTCCAACTCGTCGGCCACGAATTTATTGGCCACCGGGCCGGGGTATATCTGGGGCATGGTCTTGCCCAGGCAGCTTTCCAGGGTCGTGCCCAGGCTGGCCAGCAGGGAGCGGTTGGCGAAGGTCAGCTTACCCTCGCGGTCGGTGCGGCACAGGCCCTGGGGCATGGTGTCCACCAGGGACTGGTAGCGCTGCTCGCTCTCGCGCAGGGCGTTTTCAGAGATGAGTTGCTTGCGCTGGACCCCGCTGTAGGTGCGGAACAGCAAAAACAAAAACAACGGCATGAGGATGCCGCACACCGAAAGGAAGCCCACCAGCAGGGGCCTGAAGCCGTCCTCGATTTCGGCGTACAATGCCGAGCGGGAGCGGTGCACCCCCAGCATCCATTTACGCTCGGGAATGGCGTAAAAGGCGGCGATCTGGTCCTTGCCCTCGCTGGAGATGTATTTGCCCGCGTAATTGGACTGGGCCGCCACCAGATCGCAAAGCTTTTTGGGGTCGGCGGCGCTGCCGCTTAAAATGGGGTTGTCGCCCGCATACTTGCCCACTGAGTTGGGCCGGGCGGTGTGCAGCAAAAGATCGCCCTTTTTGTCCACCACGCAGATGTATTCGTCGGCCGGTTTGTTGCCCGCCTCCTGCCAGTATTGGTTCAAGGCGTCGAGGAATTCGCGGTCGCTTTTGCCCGAATGCACGTCCGCCGCGTGCACGATCATCTGGGCCTTGTTCAGGTAAAAGGTCTGGTAGCTTTTTTCCATCATGTTGAAGGAGTATTGATAGCTGACGTAGCCGATGAGCAGGGCGGCCAGGATAAGGGCGGCGTAGAGCAGAAAGGTGGCTCGGGCCACGGGCCGGGTGCGGGTCTTTAATTCAAGGTTTTTTTCTTTGGGCATGGGGGCAAGGTCTCCAGGGGGCCGTGGAAAAAACCGTCCTGATGGCCGCCGGGGTCTATGGTTCGAGGAAGATAATCTTCAACCGCACCAGCGGGCTGTTTCAGCTAGGTGGGCCAGCGGCCAAGGGCGTGGTCTGGGCTGGCGTGGGAAACCGATTTTTGCCCTCGCATAAGTTGGTTACATGATAAATACTATCATCCTGAGGCGGTTAGCGCCGCCCTTTTTTGGGTTCTAAAGCCCAGTTGTCGTTATATGTTTACGGGCCTTGCTTGCAGGGACGGGTCAAGGTTCGTATATACTATTTCAAGTGCATTCAGCCCCCCGGCTATGTCGGCGGGGCAGAGGAGTTGATCGGTTGGCTTTCGGACTTACCAGCCTGCGCCAGCGCCTGATGGTGCTGTTGCTTTTGCCCGTGGCCCTGCTTTTGCTGGGCCTGGGCGCGGCGGGATTTTATTACGCCCGCGGCAGCCTGTTGGACCAGTGGAGCAACTCGGCCGTGCTCAGCCTGGCGCGGGCGGCCCACGGGGTGGACATGCGCCTGGAGCAGCCCGAGGGAGCGGTCAAACTCATCAACAACATGTCCGGCCTGGCCCCCAGCAGCGCCCAGGAGTGGCAAGACCAACTGGCCAAGCTGCCCGGGGTGACCCGGGTCAAGCTAACCCTGGCCAATCCCGGCGATATGCTTTTGCGGCCTACCGGCCAAGACGGTGCGCCCGGCATGGGCATGGGGCGCGGACGGGGTTTCCGGGCCGGTGATCCCGTGGCATCGGGGGCCGCGCGGGGAATGGGCTTCATGCGCTTTTACCGGGTGGAGGTGGCCAAAGTGACCAGCCCACGCCTGGATGCCGCCGTGGGCGCAGAAACGGTGACCCTGACCTTTGACCTCAGCGACGAGGAAAAACGGCCGGTGGCCCGCCTGGAGGTGGTGATGCGCTTCGCCCACCTTCTTGAAGACCTCAGGGCTCTCAACTGGTGGCAGAGCGATGACGTCTATCTGGTGGACAACACCGGCCGGGTGTTGGCCCGTGGGGCTGAGGCCATCCCCCTGGGGGGGCGTTTGGGAGGCTCGGGCGACGCTTTCCAAGTCAAGTTGCTCACCGAGGTGTTGGCCAAGACCTCGGGGACCATCCTGGGGCCGGGCGTTCCGGTCAAGGAGGTCGCCGGCTTCTATCACCTCAGCCGGGCCCCTTGGTCCCTGGTCATGATTGCCCGCGGCGACGCGGTACTGGCTCCGGTGCAGCATTTTCTCCGGGCCTACGTGGTGGCCGGGCTGGTTTGCATCGGCCTGGTGCTGCTGCTCATCTTCATGGTCACCGGCCAGGTGGCCGCCTCGGTGCGCCAAGTCTGCCAGGCCGCCCGTCAGGTGGCCATGGGCCACTACCAGGACGTGCCCGTGCCCCGGCGCAACGACGAGTTTCTGCGCCTGGCCCACAGCTTTAACACCATGGTCACAGGACTAAAGGAAAAGGATTACATACGCGACACCTTTGGCCGCTACGTGGACCCGGCGGTGGCGCGGCGCCTCATGGCCCGGCCCGAGGCCACCCTCTTGGGCGGGGAAAAGCGCAAGGTGGCCATCATGATGACCGATGTGCGCGGGTTCACTGCCTTGTGCGACACCCTGAGCCCCGAGCAGACCATCGTGGTGGTAAACCGCTACCTTTCGCGCGTCATCGAGGTGATCCAGCGCCATGATGGAATCATCGTGGACTTCTTGGGCGACGCGGTTCTGGCCTTTTTCGACAGCTTGGACGACGGCGAGGCCGAGGCGGTGCGTCTGTCGGTGTGCTGCGCCCTGGAGTTGCTGGAGGCCACCGAGGAGTTCAACCGGGAGGCCGCCGAAAAGGGCCACCCCCAACTGGCCACCGGCATAGGGCTCAACTTCGGCGAGGTGGTGGTGGGCAATATCGGCTCACCGGCGCGCACCAAGTACGGCATCGTGGGCGGTCCGGTGAACCTGACCCAGCGCATCCAGGCCCAGGCCGAGGGCGGCGAGATCGTCATTTCCCAGGAGGTGCACGACCTCTTGCCCGACCAGATCAAGGTGGGCCGCAGTTTTTCGGTGCGTCCCAAGGGCCTGGACCGGGACATCGAGCTGTACGCCCTCACCGGCTCCTCTTCCTGCGCCGGTCCACAAGCCGATCTGGGGGCACATGTTAACGGTTAACATCAGTTCATCTCGGTTGAACCGAAGTCTTTTTAGAGCCTAAGTCATAAATGCTTTAATATATTCGATAAATAATCACCAACCTCGGTCATCGCCGCTCCGGTACGCTATTTAAAAAGTGGGTGTTAACCTGTTCAAATCACCGCTCTCGGTGTAATAGTTTTCGCCTATCCTTGCCCCACCCATGCAAAGCCACACCATATAAATAGGCTATAACAGCCGCTTAGCAGCCTATCCCATTGAGGAAAGGGTGTGCCGCGAGACGCTTGCCCGGCGTAGCCGAAGTGCAAACTATTAATAGCTGTTAATAAAATTAACACATTGTACTCTTGCGTTAACAGTTGGCCCTGTCGGTAAATACATATAACCACCGTTTATAATTAATAAAAATAAATATTGTCGCTGCATGGCACGCCTGTTGCTTTGTTACCAAAGCCATGGACTATTCCAGCCGTCAGGGTAAGCAACCGTAAATTACATCTGTAAAAAACATCCGGCCCTCGGGCCGGTTGCGGCCTAAGGAGAAAAAGCAATGTTAAAGCGTACCATCGTAGTGCTTTTGGTCCTCAGCTTCATCGGCGCCGGCCTAAGCCTGGCCCTGGCCTCCGGTGGCAAGGGCAATTCGCGCAAAGGCAAGTACCTCTACCGCAAAAACTGCCGGGTATGTCACGTGCAAAACGGCAAGGCCAAGGAACTGAGCCCCATTTCCAAGACCCAGGCCCAGTGGAAGACCACCTTCGCGGCCCAAGACAAGCTGCCTTGCGCCGCCGAGTGGGCCAAGCTCAAGGAAAAGGACATTACCGACATTTACGCCTACCTCTGGGGCCATGCCAAGGATTCCCCGT
Organism: Desulfarculaceae bacterium; assembly: GCA_021737645.1. Taxonomy (GTDB): domain Bacteria; phylum Desulfobacterota; class Desulfarculia; order Desulfarculales; family Desulfarculaceae; genus Desulfoferula. Next base: position 6,844 of record JAIPDO010000040.1, on the reverse strand, counting down.
CCCCGGCCAAGTGCAAGTAGTTAACCTCGGCGCAGCGGCCCATGGCCGCCGCGCCCCTGCTTTACAGCGGTTCTAGGAGCGGAGATTCGATAATGGCCCAGACAAGCAGCCGAGGCATTTCCCGGCGGGGCTTTTTAAAATTGGCGGGCGCTGCCGGTGCGGCGGCGGCCGTGGGCGGCGGTGTCACCGGGCCCAGGCCTGCCCAGGCCGCCGGTGGCATCAAGCCAGGTTTCACCAGCAAGTACAGCGTCTGCGACATGTGCTTCAACAAGTGCAGCCTCATCGCCAGGGTGCAGGACGGGGTGATCCAGAAGCTGGACCCCAACCCCAAGTTCCTCAAGTCCCGGGGCATGCTCTGCGCCAAAGGCAACGCCGGGGTGGAGCAGGTCTACGGCGCCGATCGCCTCAAGTACCCCCTGCTAAGGGTTGGCGAGCGCGGCGAGGGCAAGTTCAAGCGCATCTCCTGGGACCAGGCCTTGGACCTCATGGCCGCCAACTTCAAAAAGATCGGCGAGCAGTACACCCGCTGTGGTTTCATGTTCATGGCCGGCTCGGACATGCAGTCCACCTTTGTGCACCGCTTCGCCGAAGCCTACGGCTCCTACAACACCCTGAGCCACGAGTCCATGTGCCTCATCGCGGGCACCCGGGCCTTTTTGGACACCTTTGGCGAGGTGCCCATTCCGGACATGCTCTACACCAAGTACGTGGTCATGGCCGGAGCCAACCGCTTCGAGTCCCTGGTGACCCCGGACAGCATGGACCTGATGACCGCCATGAAAAACGGGGCCAAGCTGGTGGTGCTGGACCCGCGCTACACCAAGACCGCGGCCAAGGCCGACGAGTGGTTCGCCATAAAGCCGCGCACCGACATGGCCTTCATGCTGGCCATCGCCCACGTGCTCATCACCGAAAATCTCTACGACAAGAAGTTCGTGGCCGCCAAAACCTACGGCATCGAGCAACTCACCAAGCACGTGAAGCCCTACACTCCCCAGTGGGCGGCCGAGCAGTGCGACATCCCGGCCGAGGAGATACAGCGCATCGCCCGTGAGCTGGCCGCCGCCGCGCCCGCGGCCATGGTCTACCCCGGACGGCGCAGCTCCAACTACACCGACTCCACCCAGATTCGCCGCTCTTACGCCATCGTAAACGCCCTGTTGGGCAACTGGGACCGCCCCGGCGGCCTCACCGCCGCGCGGGTGGTTGGCCTGGGCGGGGGCATCCCCTTCGAAGCTCCCTTTTACGAAGACAACCCCGAGGATCGCATCGACGCGGGCAAGGCCACCCTCATGTTCCCCGAGGAGGGCTCTTTCAAGCTGGCCCGCGACGCGGTGCTCGAAGGCAAGCCTTATCCGGTCAAGGGCTTCTTCCTGTATCACACCAACCCCATGCAGACGGCGGCCAATCGCTCCAAGACCGTGGCCATGCTTAACTCCATGGAGTTCGTGGTGACCATGGACATTCACATGAGCGACACCGCCTATATGGCCGATTTGGTGCTGCCCAGCCAGACCTATCTGGAGCGCCAAGACCCCTGTTCGGCCCAGCAGGGCTCCAGCGCCTGCGCCTGCGTGGTCATGCGCGACCCGGTGGTGGCCCCGCTCTACGAGTCCAAACCGGTGTTCTGGGTGATGCAACAGGTGGCGGGGCGTTTGGGCATGGGCGAGTACTTCGACTTCACCATAGAGCAGTTCCGCGACAAACAACTGGCCGGGCTGACCGGAGGCATGGACGCCCTGAAGCGCGACGGTGTCTATTACAACCCCTCCAAGCTTTACGGGGTCTACGAGGGCAAGATCTACAAGACCAAGTCCCACAAGATAGAGCTGTTCAACAGCCGCTACGCCGAGATGGGCCTGGAGCCCATGCCGGTGTACACCCCGCCCAAGCCCGGCGGCTTCGCCCGCATGCGCATGGTGGTGGGGCGCAATGCGGTGATCACCCAGTCCTCCAGCCAGAACAACGCCCTGCTGGCCAAGTTCCAGCCCACCAACCACTTGTGGATACATCCCGAGCGGGCCCAGGAGTTGGACATCAAAGACGGCGACTGGGTGTGGGTAAAGAGCAAGGCGGGCAAACAGCGCATCAAGGCCAAGGTTACCTACGAGACCAGGCCGGACACGGTGTACATGGCCACCGGCTTCGGGGTGCTCAGCCCCGGACTGGCCAACATCTACGGCAAGGGCGCTTGCATCGCCCAGGTGCTTACCGACGAGTTCGATTCCATCACCGGAAACATGGCCATGCACGAGACCTGGGTGCGGGTGGGTAAGGAGGCGGCCTGATGGCTAAACAGCTAGGCATGGTGGTCGACGCCGGGCTTTGCATCGACTGCAAGGGCTGCATGGCCGCCTGCAAGGTGGCCAACGAGGTGCCCGGCGACAACTGGCGCAACTGGATAAAAAGCGGCGACGCCGACTGGCAGGCCAAAAAACGCGGGCGCATGGTGTTCCAGCCGGGCAACTGCATGCAGTGCGACAAGCCCAGCTGCGTCAGCGCCTGCCCCACCGGGGCCACCTACAAAAGCAAGGCCGACGGCGTGGTGGTCATCGACCGGGGATTGTGCATCGGCTGCGGCCAGTGCATCAAGGCCTGCCCCTACGGGGCCCGCTTTCGCAACGAAAAGCTCAAGGTGGCCGACAAGTGCGACTTCTGCTCTTCCCGCCGGGCGGTGGGCCTGGAGCCTGCCTGCGTGAGCACCTGCCCCACCAAGGCCAGGGCCTTCGGCGACCTGAACGACCCGGCCTCCCCGGCGGGCAAGCTCATGGCCCAAAACAAGGACAAGGCCACCCAGGTGGTCAACGCGCATAGCAACACCGACCCCAACATCTACTACCTGGGTGACGCGGGCCTCAAGTCCTGGCCGGTCAAGGCCCAGATGCCGGGAGCCTTCGAGTTCTGGAAGAACCTGGCCGACCCGGCTGTGAAGGTGGTGGTGGGTCTTACCGGCCTGGGAGTGCTGGCCATGCTGGGCAAGCAGCTAATGCTGAAAAACGACGCCCCTCCCCCGGAGGAGCACGGCGAGGAGGGCCACCATGAGTAGCCCCAAAATGATCCCCCGCCACACCAAGGCGGGCATATTCATCCACTGGTTCAACGCGGCCTGCTGGTTCTTCCTGCTGTTTAGCGGCCTGGCCCTCATTCAAAACCCGGAGCTTAACCCCTTGGGGGCCTGGTATCCGGGGGCGGTGCGCGCCGTGTTCGGCGGCGGGGCCAATCTTCTGGTGGCCCACTGGGTGGTGGCGCTGTTGTGGCTGGCGGTTTGGGTGGTTTACCTGTTCTGGGGCATGAACCGCTTCGTGGCCCCTTTTCTTCACTCCACCTTCACCCTGGAGCCCAACCGCGACATCCAATGGATGATCAAGAAGAACCTGCAAATGACCTTGGGCTACAAGATGATGGCCAAACTGGTAAAACCCCTGGGCTACGACGGCCACCTGCCGCCCCAGGAGTATTACAACGCGGGCCAGAAGCTGGCCGCCCAGGGCATCATCATGGGCGCGCTGGTGCTCATCGGCACCGGTTTCATCATGCTGTTCAGCAAGTATTTTTTGACCGCGGCCGACACCTGGCTGGTGCAGTGGTCCATTACCGTGCATTTCATCGCCGCCGGGGTGACCACCGCCCTGCTGATACTGCACATCTACATGGCCGCCATCAGCAAGGAAGAGCGCCCGGCCTTTATCTCCATGTTCACCGGCACGGTTCCCGCTGAATACGCCAAACACCATCACCAGCTCTGGTACGAGGAGTTGGAAGAAAAATAAACCCTCGGAGGTTTTTTAGAGGAGGTTTTCAGACATGAGGTTTCTCAGCAAAAGCGCCGCGGCGCTCCTGGTCATGCTCTTGGCAGTGGCATTGGCCGTACCGGCCCTGGCCGCCGGTGAGCCGACCTTCAAGCGATACCCCCAGACCGTGGACGCGCCCTTTGTAAAGGACATGGTCGACGGCAAGGTGGCAGGCTACATTTTCGACGCCCGCCCCTATAAGAAAAAGTATCTCAAGGGCCACATTCCCGGCGCGGTTAACCTGCCCGCCACCCAGTTCGACAAGAACCTTGGCAAGCTGCCCAAGGACAAGAGCGCCCTGATCGTTTTCTACTGCGGCGGCCTCAAGTGCGCCCTGAGCCACAAGGCCGCTTTCAAGACCCGGGCCATGGGCTACGACAACATCGTGGTCTACGACGAGGGCTACCCCCAGTGGAAAAAGCTCCACGGCCCCGGCGTGACCGGCCCCAACCCCACGGCCAAGGCCGAGCCCGCTTTTAAGGTGTTCCCGGTGATCGTGGAGGCCGCGGCGGTCAAGGACGTGGTGGACGGCAAGACTGTGGGCCTGGTCATCGACGCCCGTCCCAAGATGAAAAAATACGACAAGGGCCACATCCCCGGCGCCCTGTCCCTGCCCACCAGCCAGTTCGCCAAGATGAAGGGCCTGCTGCCCGCGGACAAGAACGCCCTGGTCATCTTCTACTGTGGCGGCCTCAAGTGCGCCCTTAGCCACAAGGCGGCCTTCAAGGCCCAGGCCATGGGCTACACCAACGTCAAGGTCTTTGCCAAGGGCTACCCCAACTGGAAAAAGACTTACGGCGCGGGCGTGGCCGGCGCCGCCGCCCCCAAGGCCGCCAAAAAGGCCAAGGGCAGCCTGAAGCCGGGCAAGGAAGAAGGCAGCGTGGATATCGCCTTCTTCCAGAAGACTCTGGCCGATAAGCCCGGCAGCATGTACGTGGTCGACGTGCGCGACCCCGGCGAGTTCAAGGCCGGCTCCATCAAGGGCTCGGTGAACATCCCGGTGGACCAGCTGGAGAAGAGCTTGGACAAGCTGCCCCAGGACAAGCCGGTGGTGTTTGTCTGCGGCACCGGCGCGCGCAGCGGCGAGGCCTTTTACATGATCAAGGACTTGCGTCCGGCCATGACCGATGTGTACTACGTGGACGGCGAGATCACCTTCAACTCCGACGGCAGCTGCAAGATCAGCCCTCCCAAGTAGGCGACGTTTGAGCAGTTACCTCTCATTGCTGATGCGACGCCCGGTCCCCCGATTGGGGGGGCCGGGCAACGCTCTTGCCGCGTTGCTGCTGTTTCTGCTCGCGGTTTTCGCTCCTTCCGCCCACGCCTCCCAGACGCCCGCTTGGTGGGCCCAGGTGCAGTCCGAGGCCAAGCACGGCGGCTACCAAATCATCGACGGCAAACAGCTCAAGGCCCAACTGGCGTCCAAGCCCGCCCCGGTTTTGCTGGACGTGCGCCCGGACTATGAATACGCCCAGGCCCATATCCCCGGCGCGCTCAACCTGGAGTTCCATCTGGGCGACCGCACCACCCTGGACCCGGCCAAGGCCAAACGCCTGGCCCAACTGGTGGGGCCGGACAAGAACCGTCCCCTGATCATCTACTGCCGCAGCTTCCGTTGCCTGCGTAGCGGCATCGCCGCCCGCTGGGCGGTGGGCATGGGCTACAAGCAGGTGCTGCGCTACCCGGCCGGGTGGCACGGCTGGCTGGCCCTGCAGGGGCGGGTGGCCCCGAACGCCAAGCCGGGCGGGCTCCGGGCGGGGGACTATTTCCCCTCATGCCGTCTGGTGGTGCTCAACAAGGCCAGCGACCGGGCCTACCTTGGCCTCACCCACACCCATCCCAGCTTCGCCCTGGAGGATGTGGCCGCCGATTTTTTGTTCGTGGAGCTCTACAACGAGCTTTGCTACGGCTGCCTAAAGGAGGTGGCCTCCTACAACGCCCTGTTTGAGGAGATTGAAAGCGATCCGGCTCTCAAGGGCCGCCTGAAGATGCTGGGCCTGGGGGTGGGTAGCCTCAACCGCGAGGTGAAGCGCTTTCGGCGGCAAAAGAAGGTGGCGTTTCCCCTGTTCGCGGACAAGGGGCGGGAGGTGTTTCACTGCCTGGGCGAGCCGGAGCTGCCGGTGGCTTACCTGATCCAGCGCACCGGCAACCGGCGCTGGAAAATAATCTCCATGCTGGCCGGGCACATCGGCGACACCAAGGCGGTGCTGGGGCGCATCAAGGCGGCCCTGGCCGCGGCCGCCGCTCCTTAGGGACTTCTCCGGCTAGCCGTTTTCCGGCTCGGCCTGTTCAGCCACATATTCCAGCAAGGCGACCAACAGCTTGGCGGCCAGGGGCAGCAAGGGGCTGGGAGCATCGTCTTGGCGCTGGGCGAACTCCTTGACCCAGGGCAGCATGAAACGCCGGGCCATATCCCCGGCCTCGCTTGCTCCCTGGTCGCGCCGCCCGGCCAGGCCTTCCTCCAAGAGAAAAATAAGGTACTCCAACTCCACGGACAGATGGTCCGGGGGCTCGCCGCTTTTCTCTCCCAGGCTCAGCCCGGCCTGCTCCAATCGCAGGGTCATGGCCCCGGCGGGCGGGCCCATGACCAAACCCTGTCCCACATAGCAGGAGTGGTACAGGGGCGCACCAGCCCCTTGCGGACTGTTGACGTGGGTGGCCACATAGGCGGTTTCCAACTCCTCGCACAGGGCCTGTGAAGATTCGGCTAGTTGTAGATGAGCCTGCATGGAGCGCAGGGTGGGGGCGGCGTCGGGCCGCAGGCGGGCCAGGCGGGTGAAAAGGTCGCGGCCTTCCGGGCCGGCCAACTCTTGGCAAAGCTCCTGGTCAGGGCCCCAATACAGACGGGCCAACAGGCTCAAGCCGTCTAAAATGGTTTCCTGGTCCCAGGGCGGGGGTTGCTTCGGGGGCATGCGTCCTCGGCAGGGGGGAGCCGCCCCGGGCGGGGGGGTGGGCGCCGCCCGGGGTGGAAATAATTTAATCCCAAATGGGCGCGGCGGTAAGGTCGACCGCGGTCAGCACCAACACGGTAAGGTGGTCTTCCGCAACCTCCA
>JAIPDO010000039.1 GCA_021737645.1 Desulfarculaceae bacterium | reverse complement strand
CTCCATGAGGTCGTGCAAGCGGCCGGTGGACACTTTGATCTCCACGGCCGGAAATTGTTGGTGATAGGCGGTCAACAGGCCGGGCAGGCGCACCGCGGCGGTTGAGCCCAGGGAGCCCAGGTTCAACTTGCCCCCCACCTCGGCCTGCTGGGTCACCTCTTTTTGGGCCTCCTCCATCAGGCGCAGCGCCTTTTGGGCATATTGCATCAGCAATTCGCCGGCCGGGGTCAAGCTCATGCCCCGGGGCCGCCGGTAAAACAGGCTCACCCCCAGCTCCTCCTCCAGCTTGCGGATGCGCGCGGTCACATTGGATTGCACGTAGTTCAACTTTTGGGCGGCCTTGGACACCCCACCCTCCTGAGCCACGGCCAAAAATATCTGTAACGAACTGAATTCCATGCCATCCCCCGACACATCACAAATAGTGATCGGCACAACCATTATAAATCATTGGTAATAATTATATTCCAGCGCTACGGTCGGTACAAGGCTGGATTGCATGGCGCAACCGGCACACCAAGGGAGCTATCATGTCCTGTCTACCTACCGACGCTTCCCAGCTTTTCATTATGGGCCTCGCCGCACTATTAATTGCCATGGGCACCGTGGCCTTGGTCTTTTGGGGTCTGTTCTCCGCAGTGCGTGGGGTTAGAGATCGGGCCAAGGCCCGGCATGCCCGGCGAGCCTCCAAGAGGGCTCCATGCGCGGCCGCTTCTCGCCCGCCGGGGACGCCGCCCCGGAAACTTGCAAGGTCTCCGAAGCTATGTTAGTTTAAATAAAGGATAATTTGATTAGCCCCCAAGAACCCTAAACGCAAAGTTTAAGCTTATAAGTCTTCTCCACCTTCTCTGAGCGATGGCCAGAAGAGGTGGAGTTTATTTTTTTGGGGGCCCAGACGCCGCCGTCAGACGGCGTCAAACACCTAAGCGGCCGAGGGCCCGGCGGGCTTCGAGGCCACGGAAAAGGAGATTCCACAATGTGCACCATCTGCGGACATTTCGTCCAAGGAGGCCACATCTGCTCCAGCGACATCTACGACATGCTCAAAAAGATGGACCACCGGGGGCCTGACACCCACGGGATCTATCTGGACAATGAGACCCACCGGGCGCGCAAGGTGGATCAGTTGCGCGAGGAACTCACCCAGAATTCGCACATCGCCCTGGGCCACTCCCGCCTGCGCATCGTGGGCCGGGAGCAGAGCACCCAGCCCTACACCTCTTGTGACGGCCGCTTGGCCCTGATCCACAACGGCGAAATCTACAATTATCAAAAGCTGCGCACTTTGCTTTACAAGCAGCACGACATAAAGACCACCAGCGACTCCGAGGTGATCGTGCACCTGCTGGAGGAGTCCTATCGGGGAGACCTGCTGGACGCGGTCAAGCAGATCGTGGGCCTTTTGGACGGCATGTACGCCCTGGCGGTCACCGACGGCAAGTCGGTGGTGGTGGCTCGCGACCCCATCGGCAAAAAGCCCATCTACTACATCCAGAACGGCCCGGTCACCTACTTCGCTTCGGAGAAGAAGGCCCTGTGGAACGGCCAGGACGAACCGGTGCGCCTGAACCCCGGCGAACTGTTGTGCATAGACGACCAGGGCGCCAAGGTGGAGGGCGGCTACCGGCTGGAGATGCCCCAGATCGACATCGTGGATTTCCGCCAGGCGGTCCAGGAGTACAAGAAGGTGCTCACCCGCTCGGTGTCCAAACGCCTCACCGGGCTCACCGAGTCCACCCTGGGAGTGATCTTCTCCGGGGGTATCGACAGCGTGCTGGTGGCCAACCTCTTGATGCGCGAGGGCAAAAACATCGTGTGCTATTGCACCGGCACCGCCGACAGCGCCGACGTGCAGGCAGCCGAGGCGGTGGCCAAGGACCTGGGCCTGGAGCTCAAGACCTCCATCATCGACGAGGCCATGGTGGAGGCTCTTTTGCCCGAGGTGATCGAAAACGTGGAGGAGAGCGGCCTGTTGCAGGTGGAGGTGGCCATACCCATGTACCTGGCCGCCAAGATGGCCGCGGCCGACGGCATCCGGGTGATGTACACCGGCCAGGCGGCGGACGAGCTGTTCGCGGGCTACCCCTGGTACAACGACGTGTTGGCCGAGCACGGCTACCTGCGCCTGCACGAGAAGCTGTGGGAAGACATCGGCATGCTCTACACCGACACCCTGGAGCGCGAGGACAAGCTGACCATGGCCCACAGCATCGAGCTTCGGGCACCCTACCTGGACCGCGACGTGATCATCACCGCCATGCGCATCTCGCCGCGGCTAAAGCTGGAAGGGGCCGAGGACAACCTTCGCAAGCGGGTGCACCGCCAGGCATCGGCCGAGTTGGGGGTTCCGCCCTATCTGGCCTTCCGCACCAAGGACCCGGCCCAGTCCGGCTCGGGCATCCACCAGATCATCCAAAACATCGCCGCCACCAAGGCCGGGGTGATCGAAGACGACGTGGTGGACAAGAATATCGCCCGGGACAAGGGCAGCCTCTACCGCTACGGCGACGAGTATGAGCACTACGGCGAGAGCCGGACCCGCTTCTACCTGCAGCAGATCGAGGATGACATAAGGCGGCGCTTCATCCCCTCTTTCCTGGACTGCGACGCCACCCAGACCCCGGCGGCATAGGCTAAGGAGGAATATGCGCATCACCCTGGCCCAGATAAACTTCGACCCCGAAAACGTGGAAGGGCACATCCGGCGGATTAAGGAGATAATCTCCCAAGAGCGGGGCAGCGATTTAATCGTGTTCCCAGAGCTGATCCTGCACGGCCACCCTTCCCAGGTGAAACCCGAGGGGTTTCTTTACCGCAAGGTGAAGTGCGCCATTCATGGCGCGTCCCAGGATATTTACCAGCACGTCAAGCAGTGCGGGGCCAGGGTGGTGCTGGGGGAGCTCAAGCGCGAGGGCGACGGGTTCCTGAACCTGGCCACCTACGTGGACGCGCGCGGAGCCAAGAGCTACGCCAAGGCCCACGTGCACTGGACCGAAAACTTCCAAGCCGGCGGCAGGCTAAAGGTGTTCAGCACCCCCCTGGGCCGCCTGGGGCTCAACATCTGCTATGACTCGGCCTTCAGCGAGGCGTGGCGGGTGTTGGGCCTTAACGGGGCCCGCCTGGTGGTGAATATCTCGGCGGTGCCGGCTCACTTCCCGGTGCCCTACATGCGCCGGCGCATGCAGGCGGCGGCGGTGTTCAACCAGTACTTCGTGGTCTACGCCAACCGCCCCGGCCCGGTGTTCTCCGGCGGCAGCGCGGTGTACGACCCCCACGGCGACGAGCTGTTGGCCCTGGGCGGCGGGGACGAGGTGGCCCAGGTGGAGTTCGATGTCGAACAGGTGCAACGCTGGCGAGAAGAGGAAGTCATTTTCCCCAACCGCCGCCCCCTGCTCTACCGCAGGGTGGCCAGCCGCAACAAGGAGATCCCCGGCCCCAAGCAGGAGCGGCACTTGAAGGTGGCTGGCTAAATCTAGTCGCTTGAAGACTCGGCACGCGCTAGGTGGCGCTGCCGTTTTTGGGCGTTTGTTAAATCAAGTCCCAAAAGGCCAGCGGCACAGCCAGGGAGTGTCAGGCAAGGCGGAAACGAGCGAGGGACGCAGGGGTAGGGAAACCTACCTCGAGGACCGAGCGATGTTGACAACACCGCATGGCGCTTCCTGGCGAAGCCGCCTATCTCGGCCCCAAAGTGATGTCGCCGTAATAGGCGATGGCATGGCCCTTGGTGTTGTCGCTGTCGGTCATCACCGCGATGGCCCCGATGGCCGGCGGCTCTTCTCCAAAACAACGGCGAAAATCAGCGGCCAGGTTCCGGCGGTGGCTCACCCACTGCCCGGCCTGGCCGTCGCCGCTGTTGATAGCCATCATCATCACGTTGTCCCCGGCGAATGCGTTGGGCCAGGTGTGGCCCACGGGCAGCTTGTTGGCCCAAACGTAGTTGAGGGCGCGGGTGTTCCAGAACAAAAAGGAAGGAAAGACCACGTAGACCCGGGCGGCGAAATCGTCGCCCGCCTTGGTGCGGCCGTCGCCCCCCGGCAGGGTTTTTTCTATTTTCCAGGACCAGGAGAGCATGGGGGTATTGGCCGGGTCGGCCTCGATGTTCTTGATCAGGGCCGAGGCGCTGGACTGGCTTACCGCCTTGAGCACCGTGCGCCCGTGTGTCTCCACCAGGCTGTAGCTGGTCAGGCCCTTGAACTCCTTCGCCTCCCACCCGGCCAGATCGCCCGCGCTGAAGTGGCCCACCGTGATGACCCCCGCCGCCGCCCCCAAAGTCAGGGCGGCCAGGGCCAACAAGGCGATCCCAAGGGCGCGTTTCATGGCGTGTCCTTATGCTCCGGCCCCTGGGCCACCAGGCCGGTGCAGGAGCAGTGGATCAGCGCGCCCTCCCAGGGTCCGCCGTGGCTAACCGCCGCGCGCATGGCCTCCCAGCCAGGGCATCCCCGGCACAGCAGCCGATCCTTGCCCAGACAGGGCGGCGCGGCGGCGCGGCGCAACACGTTAAGCGTGGTTTGATCTTTCATGACGCTGATTTTAACATCCTTTGCCGCGCCGGGCACTTGCTTCAGGGCTTCTTGTGGCGCGCCAGCAGCACCAGGCGCAAATGGCCCTTGGTGTGGGGCACCCGGAGGGAGTAGCCGCTCTTGGGGCTGGTCATCAGGGCTCCGTTGCGGGGAGGCTGGGCCGCGGCCTCCTGGGCCAGCTTGAATATCTCGGCCATGGCCTTGGGGGGATAGGCCCCTTGGCTGGCCGCCTCCACCAGCTGGCCCACCTCGGGCCGGGTGGTCAGGGCCTGGTCCGTGGCCGCGCTCAGGGCCCCGCCGGGGCCCGCCGCCTTTATCATCATCACCGGGCCTGGCGCCCGGCCCCATCCCTGGGGCAGGCTCACCCACAAGCTTAGGCCTTGCAGGGGCTTTTTATAGACCAGCTCGCCTTCCTGGTTGGAGGCAGCGGGGCTGAAACCCAGACGGCCCAGCGACTCGGCCAGGGGATTTTCCGGAGCGCTGGAGCAGGCGGCGGCCAGCAGCAGGGACGCCAAAAGGATGAGACAGGAGCGCAGTCGCAAAACGTGGCCTCCCGGGGTAAAGGCTTGCAAACATCTCGTCTAAATATACACCCGTCCGGTCCACGGGGCAGAGTGTGAACCGGACGGGTAAGGGAGGCGTAATAGACGGTCAGTTGCCCAGCCCGCCACAACAGTTCCGGCCATCCCCCCGGCACAGCCAGGGGGTGTCAGGCAAGGCGGCGGTGAGCGCAGACCGCAGGAGTATTGCTAATACGCCGAGATCTAAGCGATGCCGCCAACGCAGCATGGCGCTGCCTGGCGAAGCCGGCCAATCTTAATCGCGGCTCTCGGCCAAAAACATCTCCTTGAGCTTGTACTTCTCCACCTTGTAGGTGGGGGTCTGGGGCAGGGACTCCACGAAGCGCAGGTGGCGGGGCCGCATGTAGGCGGGCATCTCCCGGTCCAGCCAGGAGCGCAGTTCGGTCTCGTCCAGCTCGTGGCCCTGGTCCACCACGATGTAGACCACGATGTCGTCCTCCAGGCCCTCGGAGGCGGCCACCGGGAAAGCGGCGGACATGCGCACCTTGGGGTGGGTGTTGATCACATCCTCCACCTGGAAGGAGCTGATGTTCTCGCCCTTGACCCGGATGAAGCCGCCCATGCGGTCCACGAAGTAGAACATGCCCTTGTCGTCGTAGCGCGCGCCATCGCCGGTGTGGAACCAGAAGTTGCGGTTGGTGGCCACGGTGGCCTCGGGCTTGTTGAAATATTCGTTCAGAAGCACATAAGGCAAACGTGGCCGCAGGCAGATCTGGCCGTACTCGCCCGGCTCCATCTCCTGGTCGTGCTCGTCCAGGATGGCCACCCGGTGCAGCATGCAGGCGTTGCCCATGTAGCCCTTGGGTATCTCCTTGTGGCCGGGGATGATGGGCATGCCCAGCTCCTGGGCCACCTGGTAGACCTCCTCCTTGGAGTAGCCCTTGGCGAACTCCGGCGGGGTGCCCCCGCCGTTCACCGACTCGTCGATGATCCCCGCGCACACGTAGCCCACCTCGGTGGCCCCGTAGCCCACGTTGACGAAGTCCAGGCCGAAGCGCTGGGCGAAGACGTGGTGGTACTCGGGCAGGGGCTGCATGTGCACCCGGCGCAGGGTGTTCTCCCGGTCGTCGGGCTTGGGCTCGGCTTTGAGCAGCCAGGGCATCATCACGTCCAGAAGTAAGGCCACGCTGGCCCCGCTCACCTTGATGCGCCGCCAGAAGTCGCTGGCGCTGAAGCGGTCCCACAACGACACGGTGCAGCCCCGCCAGGCGGCGCGGCCCACCAGGGAGAAGGCCCCGCCGATGTGGTACATGGGCAGGTCGCAATAGGCCACGTCGTCCGGATGCAGCATGCGCACTCCGTAGAAGCAGTAGTTCTGCATCCAGCGGAAGGATTGCACCACCCCCTTGGGCGGACCGGTGGTGCCGGAGGTGTAGACGATGTTGGCCGTGTCCCAGAAGTTTATCTCCACGCCGGGGTTGGAGGGGTTTCCATCCAACAGATCGGCGAAGGCTATCTCCTCGAAGGGCGGCTCCAGGCGCAGCCCGGCGGTCTCGGGGTTGTAGTCGTGCTCCTCTGGCGTGGGACGATGGATCACCACCTTGGTGAAAGGCAGCTCGTCCTTGATTTGGTTGAGCAAGGGCTCGCGGCCGCTCTCGGTGATCAGGAGCTTGGGCCCGGTGTCGCTGAGTTGGTAGGAGAGCAGGCGGCCCTTGTAGAGGAAGTTGATGGGGCAGAAAACCGCCCCCAGCTTCCACAGGGCGTACATGGACAGCACCGTGACCCAGGGGTTCTTGAGGAACAGGCTGACCCGGTCCCCCTTGGACACCCCCATGCCCCTCAGGTTGTGGGCCACGCAGTTGACCAGGCGATTGAACTGGGCATAGGTGTAGGAAGCGTCCTCCTCGCCGTAGTAGATGAACAGCTTGTCCGGCCGGGTGGCGGCCCACTGCTCCACCTTCTCCACGATAAGGCCCATGGCGGCCAGTTTTTCATTCAGCTCCCGGGTATCCATCGGTTGCTTCTCCTGGGTTGGCCCGGCGGCCTGGGCGGCCGAGCGTGGGGCATTGAGTTCGCCCGGATATTTCATGAAGGCCGTGTGCCCGGCCGCGCCAGCCACCGGCATACTGCGTTGCCGACTACGCTCGTGCCTCGACGTAGCCTTGGCTACGCCTTCGCCCCTCGCTTGCCGGACGCCTTGTTTGCCAACGGCTGGCTGCGCCGGGTCTGGTACAACCTGTGTCCCGATAAGGGCGATACTCTTTTCATATGGACCCCATAAATACCGGTTTGTTATTCATCGCCGCACTACCTTCACAAAATAGCCGGACTACTTTTCCTCGGATGCCAGGTACTGCATGAGGTCTTGATAGGTGTTGGGCAGTTGAGGAGAAAATCGCAGGTAACTCGAAGTCGGGTAGCGCATGCCGAAACGGTGGGTGTCCTCCAGGCCGGTGACCACCTCTTCCAGCTTGGCCGCCGGTATGGTGAAGGCCATCTCGTCGTCCTGGGTGAGGGCGAAGATGCGATCGCCCGCCCCGCACACCACCATCTGGCACTCGCCGGTGATGAGCGCCTTGCTCACGTAGGTGCCGCAGCCCACCGCGCCCAGGCTGTTACTGACCACCGCCTCGCCGGTCATGTAGATCACCGCCTGCACCAGGCGCATCATCTGGGCCGGGTTGCCGTAGATGATGATGAGTTGGGGCTCGAACTCGGCCTCGGCCAGGGGCGCGGCCATGATGTAGGCATAGCGGCCGTGCTCCAGCTTGGGCAGGTTGGCCGCGATCTTGGCCCTTGCCTGTTTGCTGCGCACCCAAAAGGGCACCTCGGCCTCGCCGGACATGTAGCGGTCCTTGGGGGGCACGAAGCCCATGGCCAAGGCCCCCAGGGGGCAGGTCATCTCCTCGGGGCCCAGGAGCACCTTCCAGCCGTAGCGCCGGGCCAGGGACACCCCCTGGCACAAGGGCATGGGGGTGCGCTTTTTCTTCATGGCTTCAAAAGCCTCGGGAAGCTCCTCGCCCTTTTCGGCCATGCGCAGGGCCACGGGGAAGGTTTGCAGGCGCAGGAACTTGTTGAGCTTGTCGGTTATCTCACTGTAGTCGGGCATGGGGCTCCTCCTCACATTAAACCGGCTGGGCCGCGCTCTCGGGCAGGGCCACTTGGGCGGTGCCCGCGGCGACCTCCTCGCCCCGCTGGTTGGTGCATTGCAAATCCAAATTGACCACCGCCCGGCCGTCCAGGCGTTCCTTGGAGGCCACCTTGCCTCCCAGCCAGACGATGTCGCCGAAGCGCACGAAGCCGCTCAGGCGGACCTCCAGGTTCAACAGACGGCCCGCGTCGCCCATCCAGTTGGTCACCGGATGGGTGAACCAGGCCACCCGCTGGAAACCGATATCCATGGGCAAGGGCGAGCCCATGAGGATGCGCGCCCCGTCCGGGTCCATGTGGCTCATGGCGATGGGTTCGGGCGCCCCGCTGGCCGGGTCGATGTAGGCCAGGCCGGGGTTTTCCAGCAGGTGCATGAGCTTGGGGCCGTGGGCCAGGGCCGCCCGGTGCCAGGCGATGCCCGTGGACCAGGCCACCATGTCCGACAACGACAGGGGGCCCTTGATCACCGGGGCCACCACGTCGCCCACGGCCACGTCCTGCCAAAAGCGCTCTTCACGGCCCCGAGGCTTTTCGGACCGGATGGACTCGTAAACCTCGGCCAGCTTCTCTGGGCTGTAGGGCTCGCGCTGGGGCACCGTCGGGGCGGCCTGGCCGGAGGGCTCCTTCTTCTTGCCCCCGCCCAGCTTCACCTGGGAGCGCATCATGTCCCAGCGGCAGGAGCCTGCCACCTCGCCGTGTTGGTTGCGGTAGCGCAGCACCCCTTGCTGGAACACCCGCACCGGCTTCCCGGGCTTGGTCTTGTCGGCCAGGGGCAACAACTCGTTGTCCACGGTGAAGCTGTCCCCGGCGCGCATCACCCCGTTCCACTCCCAGCGGGCCCCCACGAAAAAGGCGATGAGCCCGGGCAGGCCCAGGATGGCCTGGCCTTCGCACACCGCGTTAAGAAAGGCGGGCGGGGCCAAAAGGCCGCCCCACTCGGTGGAGGCGGCGTAGTCCGGGTCGCACCACAAGGGGTTCAGATCGCCCAGGCCCTGGGCGAACTGGCGGATGGCCTCGGGGGTGGCCACTCGCTGGCACACCGGGGCCTTCAGCACCGCGCCCTCCATGCGCTCGCGGTACTTGGCCAGGCCTTGCTCGATAATCTGGCTCATGTCCGGTCTGCTCACCGGCTCCTCCCTACTTGAAAACGCCTTGTTCATCCAGGCGCTGATATTCCTCGCGGCCCAGGCCCAGCAGGCCCAGGCATATCTCCTCGGTGTGCTCGCCCAGGCAGGGGGAGCGCTCCACGTTCTGGGGCGAGGCGGAAAACTCCATGGAGTGGGCGGCGTAGTCCACCGAGCCCATCACCGGGTGCTCCCGCCGGGAGAAGTACTGGTCGTAAACCAGCTGGGGGTCTTGGCCCAGGTCGCGGCCGTCGTTGGCCACCCCGGCGGGCACCTGGAGCGCCTGCAACAGCTCCATCACCTCGTGATCCTGGCGGGTCCCGGTCCACTGGGCGATGCGTTGGTCCAACTCTTCGGCTTGGGCCAGGCGGCCCTCCAGGCGCTCCAACTCCGGGTCCAAGGCCCACCCCGGCGAGCCCATGGCGTGCACCAGGCCCTTCCACTGGCGGTCGTCCATCACCGTGATGGCCACCCATCGGTCCTTGCCCGCGCAGGGGTAGACCCCGTGGGGCGCGGCCTCGGGATCGCGGTTGCCCGCCCGCTGGGCCACCTGCCCGGTAAGGGCGTAGTTGAGCAGGGCCGGGGCCACGAACTGCACGCTGGCCTCCAGCTGGGCCGCGTCTAGGTACACCCCTTGGCCGGTGCGCCGCCGGTGGTCCAGGGCGCTGACGATGGCCAGCAAATTAAGCCGGGGCACCAGGTAGTCGGTGTAGGAGCCGTAGGGGCCGCAGGGCTTGCGGTCCGGCCAGCCGCAGTGGTAGGTCAGCCCGCTGATGGCGGTGAGCGGCACCCCGTAACCAGGCATGGAGCGCAGGGCCCCGGTCTGGCCGTACATGCAGGAACTGAGCATGATCAGGTCCGGCTTCACCTTGACCAGGTCTTCGTAGCCCAGTCCCCACTTGGCCATTACGCCGGCGGTGTAGCTGTCCAAGACCACGTCGGCGTTGGCCACCAACTTCAGAGCCAGTTCCTTGCCCCGATGGTGCTTCAGGTTCAGGGCGATGCTCTTTTTGCTGGCGTTCTCCCGCCCGAAGAACAGGGAGTTGTCCAGGTCCACCTTGTCGTCCTTGAAGGGCGTCATGGAGCGGATGATGTCTGGCCGGGTGCGGGTTTCCACCTTGATCACCTCGGCCCCGAAGCCGCCCGCCCAGGAGGTGGTGAGAGGCCCCACCACCGCCCAACCGAACTCCACCATGCGCACGCCTTCCAGGATAGCCGTCTGCTTTTCCATGGCTAGCGCCCCCCTTCCAGGCCCAGGGGAGCCAAAATCTCCTGGTTGTGCTGGCCCAGGGTGGGAGCGGCCCCCCGCACCAGGCAAAGGCTCTCCTCGGTCTTCACGAAAGGCCCGGGCAGGGTCAGCTCTTGCTCGAAGGCGGGATGGGCCAGGCGCACCCAGAAGCCCCGCTCCTTGAGCTGGGCCTCGGCCAAAACCCCGGAGGCGTCGTTGACCGGGTAGACCATCACCCGCCGCCTGACCCCCTCGTCCCACAGCTCCCTCTGGGTGCGCGCCGCGAAAAAGGCGGCCACCGGCTCCACCACGCCTTGGTCCACCTCCTGCTGGGGGGTGTGCCCGATGCTGAACTTGGGCCAGTCCATGGCCTTCATGTACTCGCTGCCCATGCCCTCGTCGTCCATCCACTTGGTAAGGGCGGGGTTGCTCACCGCGCCCATCTGCCCGCCGAAGAGGTAGAAGGCCACGAAGCCGTCGGCGCAGGGCCAGATCAGGGGGGTGGTGGTGCCCATGGGCGGGATGCGCAGGGCGCTGCCCTGACGCCGAAGCACCCGGCCCCGGGCGCCCCACAGGATTTGGGAGGCGTAGGCCACCCGCTCCAGAGCCTTCAGCGCCGAGACCACCACCCGCTGCCCTTGGCCGGTGCGGCCCCGGTGGAACAGGGCCATGGCCGCCCCGGTGGCCGCGTCGGCCCCGGCGTGCAGCCAGGACTGGGGCAGGCTGATGCGCACCGGGGGGCGGTCGGGGTCGCCGCAGATGTAAAGGAGGCCCGAAAGGGCCCAGATCACCAGGTCGCTGGCCATGAAGTCGCGATAGGGGCCGTCCTCGCCAAAGGCGGTGATGGAGGCCATTACCAGTTCCGGCCGCACCCGGCACAACTCCTCGTAGCCCAGGCCCATATCCTCCAGGCAGCCTGGCGGGTAGGCCTCCACCACCACGTCGGCGGTGGCCGCCAGCTCCAGGAAAAGGTCGCGCCCCTTGTAGGTCTCCAGATCCAGGATCACGCTTTTCTTGCCAGTGTTCATGGCCTGCCACAAGAGGGAGGCCTCCGCGGGGTCCACCCCCGGGGCCATGGGCCCCATCAGGCGCGCCGGGTCGCCGCCGGGCGGCTCAACCTTTATCACCTCGGCGCCCATGTCGGCCAAGAGCTTGCCCGCGAACAGGCTCTCCTGGCCAGCCAGCTCCAGCACCCGGTAGCCGCTAAGAAATCCCGCGCCCACCGGCGCCGCCCCCTCCACTCGACGATCCTGCCGCAACGCTGCCTCCTACTTGCCCATCATGGTGTCAGGCAGCCACAGCGTGATCTCCGGCCAGATAATGAGCACGGCCAGAGTCAGGATGTCCATGGCCACGAACCAGGCCACCCCCCGGAAAATGGTTTCCAGGGGAATGGTATCGCCCACCACGCCCTTGATCACGTAGACGTTGAGACCCACCGGCGGGGTGACCAAGCCGATCTCCAGGTACTTGATCATGATGATGCCGAACCACACCGGCGAAAAGCCCAGCTGGTCCATCACCGGGAAGACGATGGGCAGGGTGAGCAGCATCACCCCGATGGAGTCCAGGAACATGCCCAGAAGGATGTAGACCAGGCTTATGCCCGCCAGCACCACCATGGGGTGCACATTGGTGGCCAAAATGCTCTCGCAGATGGCGTTTGGCAGGTCGCTGATGCCGATGAACTTGGTGAAAAACACCGCGCCCAGGGCGATGGCGAAAATCTGGGAGGTGCTGCGCACCGTATCGCTCAGGGAGCTTTTCAGGGTGGGCCAGGCAATTTTGCCGCTGATCAGGGCCACCGCAAAGGCCCCGGCCGCTCCCACGCCGCCCGCCTCGGTGGGGGTGAACAGGCCGAAGTAGATGCCGCCGATCACCAGGACGAACAGCGAGATGATGCCCCAGGTGCCCTTGAGCGAGCGCAGGCGCTGGGCCCAGGTGACTTTCACGGCCACAGGGGGACACAGGTTCTTGTTGAGCATGGCCCGCACCACGATCATGCCCATGTAGATGAGCGCCGAGAGCACGCCGGGGATGAAGCCGGCTATCAAAAGGCGGCCGATGGAGGTCTCGGTTAGCGCGCCGTAGAGGATTAGCAGGATGCTGGGCGGAATCAGGGACCCGATGGTGCCCGCCGCGGCCACCGCCCCGCTGGACAGACCCTTGTCGTATTTGTGCTCCAGCATCTCGGGGATGGCCACCTTGCCCATCATGGCCGCCGTGGCCAGGGAAGACCCGCTGGCCGCGGCAAAGGCGGCACAACCGGCCACCGAGGCTATGGCCAGGCCGCCGGGCACCCGGGAGAGCCAGTAGCGGGCGGTCTTGTACACGTCCTTGGTCAACCCGGCGTGGTGGGCCAGATAGCCCATCAGCAGGAACAAGGGAATAGTTGTCAGTATGAAGTTGGCGATGAAGCTGAAGGGGATTAGCCCCAAGAGCCCGCCTGTGGCCTGCCACCCCATGATCTGCCAATAGCCGGCGATGCCCACGATGGTCAGGGCGAAAGCCACATGCACCCTGAAGGCGATCAGCAGCAGCACCACTCCCACCCCGATGAGTCCGACCATCCAGCTATCCATGGTGCGCCTCCTGCTGGTCAGTATCCTCCCGGCCCATGATCACCGGCACCTGCTCCAGGGCGTCTAAGAGCAACTCGATGCAAAAAGCCAGGCAGCCGATGGGGATGATCCACTTGCTCATCCACACCGGCATGTCGATGATGCCCGAGATGTACTCGCGCACCTCGGTGGCCATGATGGCCCGCTCGAGGCTGTATATCCCGATGAGTCCGTAGGCCACGAAGCCGATGACCAGGGAGAAGGCGTCCAGCACCGCCTTGAAGCGCGCGGACAGGCGCCCGGTGAACAGGGTTATAAACACGTGCTCTTTCTTGCGCTGCACATAGGCCAGGGGAAAAAAGACCACCGCCACCATGATGAAGTAACTGTTTATCTCGAACACGGCGGGTATGGGGCTGTTGAATATGTAGCGGCCTATGACGTCGGCGGTTACCAAAAACATCATGGGCAGCATGAGCAATACCGCCACGCCGGTTAACAGGCCCACAAAGGGGTTAAAGACGCGGCGAAACCCTGCCAAGATTGCTTGGGCGGACACGGTTAATCCTGCCTGCGATGGGTTGCGGAGCTTATTGCCCGGTCCCGGAGCCAGGGCTCCGGAACCGGGCGCTTGCCTGCATGGTTTTGCTTACTTGCCCCAGGGATAGCCCTTGGTTTCGACCTGCTTCTTGTACTTTTCGGCCAGGGAAAGGAAGGTCTGCTGGGTCTTGGTGCCCGGCAGTCCCCGGTCGTCCATGGCCTTGGCCCAGGCCTCCATGAAGGGCTTGGCCGCGGCCAGCCACTTGGCCCTTTGGTCCGGCTTCAAGTAGAGGAACTTCATGCCCTTTTTCTCGCCCAAGGGGATGACCTTCTTGCGCACGTCGATGAGGCCCTTGGCATAGCGCTCCACGAACTCGTCGCTGACTTCGCTGAAGATCTTTTTAAGCTCGGGGCTGAAGCTGTTGTAAAGTTGTAGGTTGATGGCCAGGCCGTAGGAGCACAGCTCGCCCGCGTTGATGACGCTGTAGTACTTGATGACGTCCCAGTGCTTGTAGGCCTCCAGGATGAAGAAGTAGCTCTGGGTGGCATCGGCGGTGCCGCGCATCAGGGCCTCGTACACCTCGCCCTGGGTCAGTTTTATGGGCACTGCGTTCACCGACTTCCAGAACTTGGCCCACTGGCCGCCCGCGAACCGGATTTTCATGCCCTCGGTGTCTGCGGGCACGAACACCTCTTTCTTGGTGGTTCCCAGCTGGGTCATGCCGGTGACGAAGGGAGCCAGCACCTTGACGTTGTACTTGGCCAACTCGTCGATGAGCGGCTTGTAGCTTTTGAACATCTCGCGCATGGTGGCCAGACCCACGTAGGGGTCGTCATGGCTGAAGGGCGGATCTCCCACGGTCCACAGGGGAGTCTTGGCCGGGTGGTAGATGCCCCAGGCGCCACCCATATCGGCGGTGCGGGCGCCGATGCCCTCCATGGCGTCGCCGGGCTTGAGCAAAGCGCCCGACCAGAAGAACTTGATCTTCACCTTGCCCTGGGAGCGCTTCTCTATCTCAGAGGCCCACCACTTAACCGCCGTGGCCCTGACCCCCTTGGGCGCGCCTTGGGCGGCGTAGCGCAGCACCATGGGTTTGTCTCCGGACCAGGCCGGACCCGCGCCCAGACCCACCCACAGGCCCAGGGCCAACACCAGCGTCACTATGCTGGAAAGTTTTACCCTCATCACATTCCCTCCCTTTGATCCGCCACGGCGCTGCGCCGTGGGCGAACCGGTTGACATCAGACCTTTTGCCCCTCTCTCGGGGACGACCCTATTGGTCGCCGCCAACGGCGGCGGCGGTGTCAGGCTTCTTCCTGGTCCACCTGGTGCAGGCGCTCGCGCACTTCGGTGAGGTGGTCTTCCAGCAGGCTCTGGGCCTTGGCGCGGTCGCCCTGCTCTATGGCTACCAAGAGTTGCTCGTGAGCCTTGACCACCTTGATCGAGGTCTCCAGGCTCGCCGGCACCCTGGTAAGAAAATCCAGGTGTACCGCCATGATCGATTCCAAAACCATGACGAATACCGGGTTGCCGGTGGCCTTGGCCAAAAGCCCATGGAACTGGGCGTTGGCCTCGGTGGCCAGTTGGCCCGACTCCACGATCTCTTTGGCTTGGGCCACGTTGCCCCTCAGCTTTTCCAAGTCTTCGGGGGTGGCGTTGTTCAGGGCGTAGTCCAGAATGATGCGCTCCACCTCCAGGCGGGCCTGAGTAATGGCCTCAATGCCCACCCGCCGCATGCGGAAGGCGTCGATGAATAGGTCGCTGATGCGCCGAAGGATGGTGTCCTTGATGATGGTGCCCCCGCCGCCGCCTCGCTGCACGGTGATGAATCCGGACAGCTCCAGCAGGCGAAGAGCCTCTCTAATGGTCTGCCGGCCCACGTTGAATTGCTGGGCTAGTTGAGTTTCCGGAGGGAGACGATCGCCCACCTTGAGGGTGCCGTCCAAGATCAATTCCTTGATATTGGAGGAAACCTCTTCAAAGGTGCGCTTGTTCTTGACCGGGGTGAAGAGTTGTTGGTTGGCGTTGGGGGTCCCTTGGCTCATTCTCTTACCTTCCCGGCTTTGGATGTGCGTCCATATGAATGTCAGACATTCGTACTATCATAAATAACTGAACAGGGTTCACGATGTCAACCACTTTTATTTTCCTTTTATTTTAGGTTGTTACCTTGGAATATCCCATAAAAGACCCGGCCAGGAGGCTCTCCCGGCCGGGCCGATCAGGTGTTTTGGGCCAGCCGG
Source organism: Desulfarculaceae bacterium (assembly GCA_021737645.1). Classification (GTDB taxonomy): domain Bacteria; phylum Desulfobacterota; class Desulfarculia; order Desulfarculales; family Desulfarculaceae; genus Desulfoferula. The sequence continues at coordinate 21,601 of JAIPDO010000039.1, read as the reverse complement.
AAAAGCCCTCCGGCCGGTTTTCACCTCCCTGTGAAGCTACTCCTCCGGGGTCAGATTTTTCATCAGGGCCTGGTAGGTGGCGGGCATCTCGGTGTGAAAGCGCATGTAGGGGGTCACCGGATAGCGCAGACCGGCTCGGCTGGTGAACTCCAGGCCCGAGAGCACCTTGTCCACCTCCCCGGCGGGGATGGCAAAGGCCATCTCGTCGTCCTGGGCCATGGCGAAGATGCGGTCCCCGGCCCCGCAGGGCACCATCTGGCACTGGCCGGTGATGAGCGCCTGGCTGATGTAGCTGGCGCAGCCGATGCCCCCCAGGGCGCTGAAGCTCAGGGCGCGGCCGGTATGGTGCACCAAAGCCTGCACCAGGCGAACCATCTGGGCCGGGTTGCCGTAGACGATGATGAGCTGCGGCTCCCAGCCGGCCTGGGCCAGGGGCTCGGCGATGAGATAGCCATCTTCGCCGTGGGGCAGCTTGGGGATGGCCTCGGCCACCACCGAGCGGGCCGCGTCGTCGCACACCCAGTTGGGCACCCCGGTGTCGCCGGAAAGAAAGCCCTCGCTGGGCGGTGCGAAGCCCACAGCCATGGCCCCCAGGGGGCAGACCATGTCCCGGGGCGACAGGCAAACCTTCCAGCCGTAGCGCCGGGCCAGGGTGATGCCCTGGCACACCAGCATGGGGCTGGCCTTTTCGGCCGCCTTGGCAAAACTATCTGGTAATTCCTCGCGCGAAGCCACTATGCTCAGGGCCACCGGATAGGTGGCCGGGCGCAAAAACTGGCTGAGTTTCTGTTCCACATTTTTCAGATCCATGCTCGACCCCTTCTCAGCTTGAATCAATGCCGTGCTTGCCAACCGAACTCTACAGTGATTAAATCGCTACATTCGTTGGGAATTATAACCCCGTAGCACCGGGCGGAGGCAAGCAAAGGCCATGGACCAAAAATCGCGCGAGATCAAGACCCACTGCTCCTACATGGATCACGGCGGCTGTGGGCTCATCGTTACCGTGCAGGGCGGGCGCATCGTAAAGGTAAAGGGCGATCCCGACGGCTGGCTGAACCAAGGCTACGTGTGCCCCAAGGGCCTGGCCTCGCCAAAGCGCCTGGACCACCCCCAGCGCCTGCGCCACCCGGTGCGCCGGGTTGGGGAGCGGGGCTCGGGAAACTGGGAGCGCATCTCCTGGGACCAGGCCCTGGAAGAAATCAGCGCCCGCCTGGACGGAATCAGGCAGCGCGACGGGGCCCGCTCGGTGGCCTTTGGCCTGGGCATGCCCAAGGGCCTGGACCACTTCGGCCAGATCCGCCTGGCCAACACCTTCGGCTCGCCCAACCTGGTGGCCAGCCAAGACGTGTGCCACGCCCCCAGGGAAGTCTCCGGGGTGCATACCTGCGGCTTCTACCCGGTGGTGGATTTCAAGCACCCCAGCGAGCTGGTGGTGCTGTGGGCCAGCGCGGTCACCAACACCAACGAAGAGGGCGGCATCTGCTCCCAACTGCTCAAGCAGGTGGGGCGCGGCACCAAGCTCATGGTCATCGACCCCTATCGCAGTGGGTTGGCCGACAAGGCCGAGCTGTGGCTGCCGCTTCGGCCGGGCAGCGACGCGGCCCTGGCTCTGGGCATGATCAACGTAATCATCGAGGAGAAGCTCTACGACGCCAAGTTTGTGGAGCAGCACACCCACGGATTTGCCGAACTGGCCGCCCACGCCGCCGACTACCCCCCGGAGCGAGTGGCGGCCATCACCTGGCTGGAGCCGGAGCAGATACGCCGGGCGGCCAGGCTCTACGCCCAGGCCAAGCCCGCGGCCCTGGCCTGGGGCAACCCCATCGAGCACACCAACAACGCCTTCCACGCGGCCAGGGGCCTGGTGTGCCTCATGGCCCTGAGCGGCAACCTGGACGTGGCCGGGGGCAACATCTACCCCCTGGAGCCCAAAATCGCCGGGCTGGGGCCCTACGTGCGGGCCGACCTGGTGCCCAACAAGCGCAAGGAAATGCTCAGCGCGGCCCACGGGGTGATCCCCCGCTTCATGACCATCCCCCCGGCCTATCTGCGCCGGGCCATCCTGGAGGGCGAGCCCTATCCCGTGAAGGGCTTGTTCTCCATGGACACCAACCCGCTGATGGTCTGGGCGGACAGCCGCCTGACCAAGCGGGCCCTGGAGAGCCTGGAGTTTTTCGCCTGCGCCGAGCTTTTCATGACCCCCAGCGCGGCCCTGGCCGACGTGGTGCTGCCCGCGGCGGCCAGCCTGGAGTTCGACGATATCGGCCACTACGGCATAGGCCACGGATTTATCCTGGCCCGGCCCCATGTGGTGGACCCGCCAGAGGAGTGCCGCGCGCCCATGCAGATATGCTGCGACCTGGGCCGCCGCCTGGCCGGGGAGGATATTTGGCCCGAGGACTACCACGACATGCTGGACATGGTGCTGGAGCCCAGCGGGGTTAGCTGGGAGGAATTCGTGGAGCGGGGCCATTTGCAGGGCCCGCAGAAGTTCACCAAGTACGCGGAAAAGGGCTTCCGCACCCCCACCGGTAAGGTGGAGCTGCTGCTGTCCACGGCGGATAAATTCGGCCTGCCTCCCCTGCCCGCCTGGGCGGGCTTTCCCGAGGATACCGATGAGGAGTTCCCCCTGGTGCTCACCGGGCGCAAAAACAAGGTGGCCCTGCACTCCTCCTATCGCTGGGTCAAGGAGCTACGCGACCAGAACCCCGAGCCCATCACCGAGATGAACCCGGCCGACGCGGCGCGCCTGGGCATCGGCGAGGGGGACCAGGTGCGGGTGAGCACCAAGCAAGGGAGCATAGTGCAGAAGGCCAAGCTCAATGAGAGGGTGCGCCCCGGCGTGGTCTACGCCGAGCACGGCTGGTGGTTCCCCGAGGAATCCGCAGCCGACCCCCTGGGCGGCTGGGAGCGGGCCAACTTCAACATGCTCACCAGCGCGGCCAAGCTCGGTAAAGAATTCGGCACTCCCAATATGGCGGCGATCCCCTGCAAGGTGGAGAAAGTAACCTAGGCTGCTTCGCCAAGCGACAAGCAACGGGCCAGCGCTACATCAAGTGGCGCTGGCCTTTCAAATTTCCCCTGTCTGTTTTTTCTTCAATCATCCCCGACCGCCGGCGCCAGGTGCGGCACAGCCAGGCACCGCAGGGCAAGGCGGCAGGCAAGCGGGGGCCGCAGCTGTAGCCAAGCCTACAGCGAGGCCGACGCGCAGCCGACAACGCTGCCATGCGGGGTCTGGCGCAGCCGCAGGCGGCCAGATACTTAAAACCACTGCCGGAGCGATGCCGCCAACGCAGCATGGCGCTTCCTGGCGCAGCCGCAGGTGGCCTCTCTTACTCAACCAGCGTAAATTTCCAGGCGCAATACCACTCCTCGGGATGCTCCGGCGGACAGCCCACGCATTCGGTGGTAATGCGCTTGTCTATGCTGCGGGCAAAGGCGGGGTACTCCACCATGCCCACCGAGTGGCAGGGATAGTCGGGCAGGCCCCGGCGCTTGCGGGCGCTCTGCACCCGGCAGTCGTTCATCTGGAAGATGAAACTGTGCTCGTCCACATCGTGGATGGACTGCACGTTGACCAGAGAGTAGTTGCGCAGGCCCAGGGCGGCCTTTAGCCCGTCCAGGCCGGGCATCTCGCCCAGGCCCAGCAGTTTCTTGATGTAATAGGCCTCGTGGGGGCTCAGGCGGCTCCAGCACAGGTCGTTGGCCCGCTTGGCCGCCTCCATGCCGTGGGCCTGCTCCACCGCCTGAAACCACAGCCCGTCGGTGGCCAGCCAGTTGGCCGCCGAGCCCTTGGCCAGCTCCAGGAGTTCGTCGCGGCTCATGTTCTTGAGCTTCAACGGCACGCCCTTTTTATCCACCTCGAAGCCCAGTATCTTGCCCATGCGGGCCATCTCAAAGGTCATGCAGGATTCGAAAACTTCGTAGTCGGCCTCCAGCACGTTCTCCATGCCGTTTTGGTGCTCCACCTCGCGGAACCAAAGGCCGTAGTGGATCAAGTTGCGGTGAAAAGTCTCCAAGACGAATCGGACCAATTGGCCCTGATCCAGGTTGTCCAGTTGGGTCGTCTGCGAGGACATTCGCTTCTCCCTGGTGAGGTTGCGCGTGACTAGGCAGACAATCATAACCCAACCCGCCTCGTCTGTTAAGCCGCACCGCACTGGTTGACATTGACCGCCGGGTCAGGGGAAAATCTGCCTCATGAACACGCAAGCAACCATGGACCAAGCCACCCCCAGCCCCCGCCAGTTGCGCCGCCGCCAGGCGGCCCGCCGCCTAAGCGAGGAGGGCCTGAAACTCATCGCCCGCCAGGGCTTGGCCGCGGCCAAGGTGGTGGATATCACCGCCGCCGCCGGGGTGGGCAAGGGAACCTTTTTCACCCACTGGCCAACCAAGGACGCCTTTGTGGCCGAGCTGCTGGACCAGGTGCTCACCGACCTGGCCCGGCGGGTGCGCCCCCTGGGCCTGGCCCCCACCGACGCCGAGTCCCTGGTGGCCGACGTGGCGGCGGTGCATCTGCGCTATTTCCAGCTACGCCCCGAGGCAGCCGCCCTGCTCAACCAGGCCCTGGCCCTGGACAGCGGCGGGGCGGCCCACCAGGCGGCGGTGCAGCGCGTGGACGCGCACCTGGACATGGTGGCCCAGATGATCACCCCGGCCGGGGAACAGTTGGGCTGGCCACGGGAGCGGACCAAGGAGTTGGCCCTGGCCATTGTCTCCACGGCCGGCGGCTTCTTCTGGCTGGGCGCTTCCCTTAAGCTGGGGGCGGACACCCCCCTGGAGTTGCTGGACCGCCTGGGCCGGGCCCTGGCCAGGGGGTTGGCCCGTTGAGCAATCCAGGGCAGATAGGCTACATTAAGAGTTAGAAGCCAGGCGCCGGTGCGGCGGCATCACGATCTCCCCAACTTGAAAGCCCCCGGCTTGAGCCGAGGAATCTATTGCGGGGAGGGACGGCTGATGTTGGAACTGATGCCGCAGAGCACCGAGGCCGCCGTGGCGTTGTTGGCACGGGGCAAGCTCACCGACACCGACTATCAGCAGGTGCTCATCCCCCGGCTCAGGGAGATGATTGCCAAGCAGGGCAAGGCCCGCTTCATGATGGTCATGAGCCCGGAGTTCCGGGGTTGGGAAGCCAGAGGGGCCTGGGACGACGCGGCCTTCGGCTTCAAGCACCGCAAGGACTTCGCCAAGCTGGCCCTGGTGGGCGCGCCCAAATGGGTGAAGTGGTCCATGGACGTGAGCCAGCACTTCATGTCCGGCGAGGTGAAGAACTTCGCGGCAGGCCAGGAGGAGCAGGCCTGGGAGTGGGTGACCGCCTGACGCGACCCGATCAAAGCCAAGGGGCCGGCGACAAGCCGGCCCCTTTTTTATTCTCACGCGTGGCGGCTAGACCACCTTTTTCACCGCAGCCAGCACCTCGTCGTAGTCAGGCTCCTCGCTGAGCTCCGTCACCCGCTGGATGTAGGTGATCTTGCCTTCGCGGTCCAAGACCAAAACCGCCCTGGCCAGCAGGCGCAGCTCTTTGATCAGCAGGCCGTAGGCCATGCCGAAGGCCGCCTCACGGTGGTCGGACAGGGTGACCACCGCGTCGGCCCCAGCCGCGCCGCACCAGCGCTTCTGGGCAAAGGGCAGGTCCATGCTGATGGTGAGGATCACCACGTCGCCCCCCAGGCCCGCCGCCTCGCTGTTGAAGCGCCGGGTTTGCAGATCGCAGGTGGGAGTGTCCAGGGAGGGCACCACCGAAACAATCACCACTTTGCCCTGGTAGTCGCTGATCTTCACCGGGGCCAGATCGTTGTTCAAAAGCTCGGCGTCCGGGGCCGCCTGGCCCACGGCCACTTCCTGGCCCAGCAGGTTCAGGGGATTGCCGTGCATGGTTACTTGCTTGTTGTCGCTCATCTTTTCTCCTTATTGGCGGCCAGGCTCAAGCGGCTGGTCATCGCCATGGCAATTTCAGGGTTAGTTCCATTGTAAAAGCGTTGGCCGGGGCTTGTCACATAACGGATCATGCCTCAGACTGTTTTTTATGGGCGACGCCTTGACATTGCCCTTACTGTTCTTTATATAATAATAGTAATCATTATCGATAACAACCAATAACTTCTCAGAGAGGGGTAAATACCATGTCCAAAACCGAAGACTATCTGAAAGAAGCTTTTGCCGGCGAGTCCCAGGCCAACCGCAAGTACCTGGCTTTTGCCAAGAAAGCCGACGAGGAAGGCTACCCCCAGGTGGCCCGCCTGTTCCGGGCCGCGGCCGAGGCCGAGACGGTGCACGCCCATAACCACCTACGCGCCCTTAAAGGCGTCGGCTCCACCGCCGACAACCTAAAAGAGGCCATCGAGGGCGAAACCCACGAGTTTGAGCACATGTATCCGGAGATGATCGAGGCGGCCAAGGCCGAGGAGGCCAAGGAGGCCCTGCGCTCGTTCGAATGGGCCAACGCGGTGGAGAAAATCCACGCCGACCTGTACAAGAAGCTCCTGGACAACCTGGGCGGCAGCGCGGGCGACTACGCCTACTACGTATGCCCGGTGTGCGGCTACACCGCCGAGGGCGAGGCTCCGGAACGTTGCCCGGTGTGTGGCGCCAAGGGCAGCCGCTTTATGAAAATGGACTAAGGGCCATCCCTGCCTGAGCCCAACGGGGCCGCTTCGGCGGCCCCGTTGCTTTTTCACCACCGCCTGTGCTGCAATGAAGCGGGGGATAGGAGGCCGCATGAGTTCAGACAATCCGCCGCGCCGCGCCGAGCCGGTCCTGGTTTTGGGGGCCACCGGCTACGTGGGAGGCCGTCTGGTCCCCCGCCTGCTGGCCGCCGGTCACCGGGTGCGGGCCATGGGCCGCTCCCTGGACAAGCTCTCCTGCCGCCCCTGGGCCTCCCATCCTAACTGTGAACTGGTGCAAGGCGACGTGAAGGACCCCCTGTCCCTGGCCAAGGGCATGAAGGGCTGCTGGGCTGCCTATTATCTGGTGCACTCCATGAATCCGGGCACCAAGGATTTTGCCGCCGCCGACCGCCTGGCGGCCATGAACATGTCCCTGGCCGCGGCCGCCGCTGGGGTTCGGCGGCTCATCTACCTGGGCGGCCTGGTGCCCGACGACCCCAACATAAGCCACCACCTGCGCTCCCGGGCCGAGGTGGGCCATATCCTGCAAAGCGGGGCGGTGCCCTGCACCTGGCTGCGGGCGGCCATGATCCTGGGGGCGGGCAGCGCCTCCTTTGAGCTGCTGCGCTACCTGGGCGAGCGCCTGCCGGTGATGATCACTCCCCGCTGGGTGCACAGCCGCTGCCAGCCCATCGCCATCTCCAACGTGCTGGGTTACCTGACCGGCTGCCTGGAGCACGATGAGCTGGCGGGCCAGACCTATGACATCGGCGGCCCGGACATTCACACCTATGCCGAACTTTTCCAGATACTGGCCCAGGAGGCGGGCCTGCCGCCGCGCGTCATCATCCCGGTGCCGGTGTTCAGCCCCCGCCTGAGCAGCTACTGGATTCATCTGGTCACCCCGGTGCCGGCCAGCCTGGGCCGCCCCCTGGCCGAGGGCCTGCGCAACACGGTGGTCTGTGGGGACACCAGAATCCGCCAAGTGATCCCCCAGGAGTTGGTCACTTGCCGCCAGGCCATCCGCACCGCCCTTGAGCGCCTGGCCCAGGACCAAGTGGAAAGCTGCTGGATGGACGCGGGGGAGCTGAACCCGCCCGAGTGGGTTACCTGCGGCGACGCGCCCTATGCCGGGGGCACGGTGCTCCGGGCGGGCTACCGCCTGGGCATCCCCTTGCCGGTTGAGACGGTGTGGCCCCATTTGGCCGGGGTGGGCGGCCGCCGGGGCTGGTACTACCAGAGCTGGCTGTGGAAGCTGCGCGGGGCCCTGGACAAGCTGGTGGGCGGGGTGGGCCTGGGCCGGGGACGCCGCAGCACCGACGATTTGCGGGTGGGAGAGGCCCTGGATTTCTGGCGAGTGCTGGCCGTGGAGCCTCCCCGGCGGCTGCTCCTGTTGGCCCAAATGAAGCTGCCGGGCCAAGCCACCCTGGAGATCACCCTGACCCCCCAGGGGGAGGCGGCCTGCGAGGCGCGCATGGTGGCCAGCTTTTTGCCCAGTGGTATTAGTGGGTTGGCTTACTGGTACGGGGTCTGGCCCTTGCACCACTGGGTGTTCCAGGGCATGCTGCCGGGCCTGGCCCGAACCGCTGGGGCCCCGCCCGGCGGCCCGGCCCAGCCCTTTGACCCGGACGATGCCCAGGCTTGCCATTTGCCCGCACCCCATTGACCTTCACCTCGCCTACATCTAAGCTTGAGCGCAACACAACAGCGGTCCCCGGGGGCCGGGAGGTTGGCCGATGACTAGGGTGCGCGGCGGGGCAATATTGCTGGCGGGCCTGATGGCCCTGGTGGCTTTTCCTGCTGCCGGGGCGGAGCGGGAGCTTACCCTGAGCGGGGCGGTGTCGCTGGCCCTTAAACAGAACCCCACCCTGGAGGCCTCCCGCCAGGGGGTGGCTCAGGCCGAGGGTCGTCTGACCCAGAGCACCTCCCGCTGGTGGCCCCAACTCACCGGCTCGGCGGGCTACAGCCGCAACTACTCCGAGCAGTCGCGTATCTCCGCCCTGGAAGGCTCCAGCAGCAACCACTACAACTATTACGAGACCGACCTGGGCGTAACCCAGAAAATCTACGACTTCGGCCAGACCGGGGGCAAGGTGGAGGCCAGCAAGCAGGAGCTTAGCGCCACCCGCCATGACCTGGTCACTCAGCGGGAAAAGGTGGTGTTGGAGGTCAAGGCCCAGTACTTCGAGGTGCTCAAGAACCAGCACCTGGTCACCGTGGCTCAAAAGACCCTGGCCTCCCAGGCCAAGCACGTGGAGCAGGCCAAGGGCTATTACAGCACCGGCCTGAGGCCCAAAATCGACGTGACCCGGGCCATGGTGGATTTGGCCAACGCCCGCCTGGCCCTGATCACGGCCCAATACAACCGCCGCCGGGCGCGGGTGGCCCTGGAAAAAGTGATGGGCAAGCGGCCCTATCCCGGCGAATACACCCTGGCCGACATAACGGTGAGCCCTCCCCTGCCGGCCAAACTGGATCCCCTGGTTGCCGAGGCCATGAAGCAGCGACCCGAGGCGGCCAGCCTGCAGGCGGGCATCCAGGCCGCCGAGGGACGCCTAACCTCGGCCAAGGGCGGCTTCTGGCCCAGCTTTGACGCCGGGGCGGACTATGAGCTGGCCAATGCCGACTTCCCCCTGGACAAGGGCTGGAGCGCCGGGGTGTATCTTACCTGGCCCCTGTTCTCGGGATTTCTCACCAAGGGCCAAGTGAGCGAATACCAGGCCCAGGTGCGCCAGCGCCAGGCCCTGCTAAAGGAGCTGGAGCTTAGCATCTCCCAGGAGGTGGAGCAGGCCTGGCTGGTGCTCAAGGAATCGGCCGAGCGCATCGAAGTGGCCGAGACGGCGCGCATGAGCGCGGAGGAGAACTTCCGTCTGGCCCAGGGGCGCTACGACGCGGGGGTGGGCAACGCCATCGAGTTCACCGATGCCCAGGTGAGCCTGTTCGATGCCCGCAGCGTGGTGGTCCGGGCCCGCTACAACTACTTGCAGGCCTTCGCCGCCCTGGAGCGGGCCATAGGGCGTCCCCTGACCAACAGCCGGGTGGCTTCGCGTTAATTTCCTCTGGGCACGCTGTAAGGATCGATCAGGTTGCCCCGGTCGTTGCTGTGCACCAGGGTGGGGCGCAGAGTGGTTTTCCCGCCAGGCTTCAATTCCAGCTCAAAGGTTTGATTGACTAAAACAGTGGTGATGGGCCAGTAGGTCCATCCCTGGCGCACTCCCACGCTGCCGTGGACGATCAGGCGCAGGGTGTGCTTGCCCGGCGGGGCCAGGAATACCGTGTCGCGCACCAGGCGGGGGGTGCGGATCACCTTTAGCTCCTGGGGCGGGTCCGGACGCAGAGGCACGTTGCGCCCCTCATGCACCAGGTACAAGCCCCAGTCCCAACTGGTGTAGGGGGTGGTGTCGTCGAATTGGTTGAACAGGCTGCGGTCTTCTTTTAAATCCACCAGCACCCGCACCCTGGCCGGGTCGGGGCCGGGATCCTGGGTGCCTGCCGTGGCGCAGGCCAGGGCGGCCAGGGCCAACAGCAGGAGCAGCCCAGCCGCCGCGCCCCTTATCAGAGCGCGGCGGAGCATGGGCAAGACAATCCTAGTAGTACCAAGGCCCTCCCCAGTTATCCATGGGATCCAGGGCGTCGATATTCATTTCGAGGCGATGCACCGTCTCCACGCCATTGCTGACAATGGGCATTAGGATGGTGAGTTGGTTGGGCCAATCGCCCTGTGCGATCTGGGGATCGGTCAGCGGGGCCAAAACCCACTGGCCGTCGCGCTTTAGCTGGCGAGCCGGCTGCAGGGCGTCTTCAATGGTCTGGCCGGGGCCTACCTGGGTGGGCTTGAGCTTGCTCAGCGGCGACCAGTAGGGCACGCCCTGGTGGGCTACATGGTACTTATACCCCCCGCCGTTGACGTAGTAGGTGTTGGCCCAGTCGATGGTGATGGGGTTTTGGTTCAGGTTTTTGAGTTTGACCTCAAAGTTGAACTCACGCTCGACATTCAGGCGAAGCTGAATTTTGACGCCTCCGGTGTCGTCGCTGCTGCCGCCGCTGCCGCCGCCGCTGCCGCCGCCGCTGTCGCTGGAGCTTTTGCTGGTGTAGGTCCACTGGTTCAGTCCGGTGCCGTAGGTCATGGCCGCCTTGGGAAAGGCGGACAGATTCATGGTGGACTCGTCGCGGTAGTACTCCGCCGCGGTGGGTCCGCCGCCGCAGGCGAAAATAGTGGCCATGAGGGTGAGCAGGGCCAGGCCGAAGCCGGCGAGTGACAAAGCGCGCATAACCTACAGCTCCATAGCCCGCATATTTCATGAGGGCCGCGTGTCCGACGGCGCCAGCCACCGGCATACGGTGTTGCTGGCTGCGCTCGGGCCTCGATGCAGCTTTAGCTACGCCTACGGCCCTCACTTGCCAGACGCCTTGTCTGCCGGCGGCTGGCTGTGTCGGCGATGGGTACAAACTGTACCCTGATAATGGGCGCGTTTGTTGATAACGGCCCTATGAATACTGACTCGTTGCCCGTTTTCCCCAGCCCTAGTGAAATATGCGGGCTAGGGGTTCTCCCGCATAACAGCGGGTTATCCCTTTTAGCATGTTTTGGAGGCCCTGCCCACCAGGCTTGGAAGCAAAAACAAAGGCCCGCCCGGTGGGGCGAGCCTCAAAGTCGAGGGCCGCGGGTTTTATCCGGCGGTCACCTCGATGGTCTTGCTGGCGCTCTTGGCCGCCTTGGGCAGCGTCACCGACAGCACTCCGTCCTTGTGGCTGGCCTTGAGCTGCTCCACGTCCACATCCTTGGGCAAACGCACGCTGCGGCTGAAGCTGCCGTAGCGGCGCTCCACCACGTGGTAGTTGCCCTTGTCCTCTTCGCGCTCTTCGCGTTTTTCCCCGCTCAGGGTGAGCAGTCCGTCGTTGTACTCCACGTTGATCTCTTGGGGTTTGAGCCCCGGCACCTCGGCGCTCACCTCAAAGGCGTTTTCGGTCTCTTTCACGTCCACGGCGGGCACGAAGGCGTTTTCGGCCATATTCCGGGATTGGCCGGTTTCGAAAAAGCGGCTGAATATATCGTCAACCTCCCGGCGAAGGCGGTTGACGCCCCTGAACTGCGGGTAGGAAACCAGGTAAGTCATTGTCCTTCTCCTTTCTGGTTTTGTTGTATTATTCCAGCGCAATACATAATCGATATGTCTATAAAGTTAATCCGGGGGCAAGCGGTTGCAAGCCCCCGGATTAACTTTTTCAGGCAAATTTTCAGCCCGAATATTTTCTACCGGGATTGGGTGGCGTTATGAAAAAAAGCGCACAGCACTAAGGCAATCTACCCACCACCGGCACAGCCAAGTGGTGCTAGGCAAGGCCTCGGGCAAGCGAGACCCGCAGGCGTATATGCCAATACGCCGAGGAGGCGAGCGCCGCCCGCAACGCAGCATAGCGCCGCCTGGCGAAGCCGGATCAGTCCAGATACAGCTCGGTGGACTGATACCTCTCGCCGGTGCTGGGCAGCACTACCACGATGGTCTTGCCCACGTTCTCCGGCCTGCGGGCCAGTTGCCAGGCCGCCCAGGCCGCCGCCCCGGAGCTGATGCCGCACAACAGGCCCTCCTGGCGGGCCAGCAAACGGGCGGTGTCCATGGCCTGATCGTTGGTCACGGTTATCACCTCGTCGATGATCTCCCGGTTTAGCACCTCGGGCACGAAACCCGCCCCGATGCCCTGAATCTTGTGGGGGCCGGGCTGGCCGCCGCTCAAGACCGGGCTGTCGGCCGGTTCCACGGCCACCGCCTGTAGCTCCGGCTTCTGGGATTTGAGATACTCCCCCGCCCCGGTGATGGTGCCCCCGGTGCCCACTCCGGCCACCAGGATGTCCACCGCCCCGCCGGTGTCGCGCCAGATCTCGGGCCCGGTGGTGTTGCGGTGGATGGCCGGGTTGGCCGGGTTGGCGAACTGGTTGGGCATAAAGGCCTTGGGGCTCTCGGCCAATATCTCCCGGGCCTTGTCGATGGCCCCTTTCATGCCCCCCGCCGCCGGGGTGAGCACCAGCTCGGCCCCCAGGTGCTTGAGCAACTTGCGCCGCTCGATGCTCATTGACTCGGGCATGGTAAGAAGCAGACGGTATTTTTTCACCGCGCAGACAAAGGCCAGGCCTATGCCGGTGTTGCCGCTGGTGGGCTCCACGATGAGGGTATCGTGGTCGATCTTGCCCTCGGCCTCGGCCGCGCCGATCATGGACACCGCGATGCGGTCTTTCACCGATCCCAACGGGTTTTGGTACTCCAGCTTGGCCACCACCGGGGCCACCATGCCCGCCAGGCAGTTTTCACTAAGAAGCACCAGGGGGGTGCCCCCCACCGCGCGGATGACGTCGGGATTGATGTTGGTGGTCATGCTCGATCCTTTCCGGGCCGCCTGGCGCCCACGTATACCAACTCTGGCTTTTCCACGAATACCTTGGTGTCCGGGGGCACCGAGTCGGTGAGCCACACGTTGCCCCCGATGACGCTGCGCGCCCCCACCACGGTCTGGCCGCCCAGGATGGTGGCCCCGGAGTAGATGATTACGTTGTCCTCGATGGTGGGATGGCGCTTGGCCCCGCGCAGGTTTTCCACCTGCTCCTTGGACAGCGACAGCGCCCCCAGGGTGACTCCCTGGTACAGGCGCACCTGCTCGCCGATCACCGCCGTTTCGCCTATGACCACCCCGGTGCCGTGGTCGATGAAAAAACTCTTGCCTATCTCAGCGCCGGGATGGATGTCGATGCCGGTCTGGGCATGGGCGTATTCGCTCATCATGCGCGGCAAAAGCGGCACTTCCAGATGACGCAGTAGATGGGCCAGGCGGTACACCGTGACCGCGAACAGGCCGGGATAGGAGAAGATGATCTCGTCCACCCCGCCGCTGGCCGGGTCGCCCTCCTGGGCGGCCAGCACATCCAGCGAGAGTAGGCGGCGGATCTCGGACAGGCCTTGCACAAAGCCCAAGGCGGCCCGCTGGCCCCGGTCGCCGCAATGGGTGCAGCTCAGGTCGTGGCGGAAGCAATCGTGGCGCACCGCCCAGGTGATCTGGTCGGCCACCAGTTCATAGAGTTCGGTCAGCTCCATGCCCATGTGGTACTCCAGATTAACCTGCTCGATTTTGTGGCCGTCGAAATAGCCGGGAAACAGCGCCTTGCGGGCCTTGGCCACGATGCGCTTGACCGCCTCCTGGCTGGGCAGGGGCACCGGGCTTATGTGCTCGAAACATTCCTGGGTGCCGCAGCTGGCCACCAATTCGCGCACCACTTCGGGCAGTTCCTGGTGCAGCTCCCGGGAAAGCTCTTCTTCCAGCTTGCAGTTGTCCCCATTGGCGGGATCAGGCATGGCCACATCCTTTCCTGCCCCCCGCGGGGGGATGGTAGGCTCTCTGAATTTTCAGGATAGCATAGGAAGGCTAGTAGTCGAAGGAGTCCCCGGTAACCAGATACTTGCGGGCCACGTTCTGCCACAGGCGACACTCGGGCTCCAGCCCATGGATGGTGGGGCCGGCGGCCACTTGCTGCAAAAGGCGCTTGGCCTTGGCGTCGTCGCCCTCGTGGTGATAAAGCTCGGCCAGGTAGAGGTGGTTGAGCCAGTAGTGAGGCCCACGGTCGATGGCCTGCTTGTAGTGCTCCTCGGCCTTGTCGTTGCTCCCGCCGATGAAAAAGGGCAACTTGCTGTAGATGCGCCCCAAAACCCGGTCGGCCCCGCCGTGGCAATAGGTGGGGTCCATGGTGAGCAACAGGCGCATGTTGGCCCGCGCCTGCTTGACCATGCTCAGGGCCTCGGGAATGGAGGCCACGGTGGCCAGCATGCCCTGTCCCACGCCCAGCCAGTACACCGGGCCGGGGTCTTGGGGATGGGCCTTGCGGGCCTGCTCGGCCACGGTGATCATCTCGCGGTAATAGGGCTCGTCTTTGGGTGATTCGGACTGGGCCCCTATCCACACCAGCAATTCGCACAGCTTGAGGGAGGCGTCCAGGTCACCGGGTGCGTAGGTGAGGAGTTCACGGTGGAGTTCCACCGCCTTTGCGGCCACCTCCAGATCGGCGCGCTGCTCATAAAAAGCCTGGGCCTGGGCGGCAAGTTGCACCGGCACGCCCTGGGCCTGGGCCCACGAGCCGCCGCCCGCCAACAGGGCCAAAACCATGGCCGCCATCAGCCAGCGGACCGGCAAACCATGACCGGTTTTATAAAAGCCGCAATACAAAAAGCCCTCGCGGAGATGGGTTACGCGACTATGTTCAATCTAAAATTTTACCCTGCTCACAGGGAGGGTCAAGCTTTTTAAAACATCCCGCTCACCGACCAGGCGATGGCGAACTGCCCCCCGTAGTACAGGGGCAACCCCACCAGGCGGTTGTCCCAGCCCGGTTTTTTGAAACGGTCGCGGGCCACGCACAAATCGCTGAGATAAAAGGCCAGGGCCCCGCCGAAGATCAGCCAGGCCCCCTGCCGGGGCAGAGCCTTGTTGAACACCACCGCCTCGGCGGCCAACAGCATCAAGGTGATGACCACCACGTAGGCCAGCACCGGAACCAGCATCTTGCCCAGGCTGGGGCGCAGCCACAAAAAGGCCAGGCCGCTCACCGCGCAGATGGCCAAAAAGCCGGGGCGGAACCAGCCGCCGGGGCTGACCAGCCCGGCAAAGGCCACCACATAGGCCACATGCCCCAGAAGAAAGGAAACCAGCCCGGTCTTGAAGGGGGCGTCTCCCTTGAGGGCCAGGCATATGTCGCCTATGAACCCCAGGACCAGCCCGGTGATCACCAGGTAATAGTAGGAGGACTGGGCATGGGGCAGGAGCAAGGCGCTGAGCACGAACAGCGCCGAAAGGGGAGCCTTGAAGGCCAGCACCCGGCTTGGCCGCTGTTCGCGCTCGGCCCATAACAGGCCCAGCAGAAGCAGGACAGCGGGTATCAAAAGGTAGCTTGCGATCATAATTCCCCCTCCCAGGTCGCGGACGCTGGGCCAATGTAGCACGCAGGGAGGGGGTTTGTCAGGCCGGGACGGGCAAAAGCCGATTGCCCCGGCCCAGCCATACCGCCAACATGAGTCCAACAGGGGCGGGGCCGCGCCTTGCACAAACGGGGGAGCCGTAGCCGGATCTGGGTTACATTTAAAAAGTCCTACGAAGACACATCCACCCCTACGCCCCCTCCCCGCCGGTGGCCCCGCGCAGGCGCAAGGCCATGGTGGCCCCCATCCTGGCCACCGCCTAAAAAAATCTACCATTTGGTATGTATGTATCACTTGCCTACATTTTGGTGCCTTCCTATTTTGTAAGCCAAAAGACCCGCCCCTGAGGCTGCCCAGGGCAAAGCCCTGCATCCAACCGCTACGGGCCGGCCAATGGTATAACAAGATAATATATTGTTTTTACATTCTATTTTTTGCGATGCCTCTAATAAGCCGGATGCATGATCATATTCCAGCGCCGCGCCGCCGCCCTGGAGGCCCAGGGCACACCCACGCCGAAATATCCACCAAACGGTAGTAATGCCCAAAATAAGCCTACATTTTGGTAGCTATATTTTTTACATTTTTGAAGCTTCCACGGTAAACACAGGGTTTATTCCCGTATTGGCAAGCTGTTAGGTGCCGCCGCCCTGCTCGGGCCAAGTTGGTATGGAGATTGCGATAGTGCTCGGCGAGGAAACATCGCGCCGGCATGGGGCCATTGGGGCCCGGGCCTGGGGAGAGGCTCCCGGCATAAAATTTAGCGTGTGAGGAGGAAATCATGGCCAACCTCAACACGGGCGACACCGCCTGGTTGTTGGTCTGTTGTTCGCTGGTTCTGCTCATGACTCCGGGGCTGGCCTTTTTCTATGGCGGCATGGTGCGCCGCAAAAACATTCTTTCCACCCTGACCCTGAGCTACGTGTTCATGGCGCTGATCGGGGTGCAATGGCTGTTGTTCGGCTATTCCCTGTCCTTCGGCAAGGACATCGGGGGCATCATCGGGGGGCTGAACTACCTGGGCTTCATGAACGTGGGCGCCGCGCCCAACCCCGAATACAGCTCCAGCATTCCCCATCAACTTTTCGCCACCTACCAGATGATGTTCGCGGTCATCACCCCGGCGCTGATCACCGGTGCCTTTGTGGAGCGCATACGCTTCAAGTCCTTTCTGCTCTTCGGCATCATCTGGGCCACCCTGGTCTATGATCCCCTGTGCCACTGGGTGTGGGGCGCGGGCGGCTGGCTTCGGGAAATGGGCGTGCTGGACTTCGCCGGAGGCACCGTGGTCCACGTGGCCGCCGGCTGCTCGGCCCTGGCCTTCGCCATGGTCATCGGCCCACGCAAGGGCTTCGGCCACATGCCCCTGGAGCCGCACAGCATCCCCTACACCGTATTGGGAGCCGGCCTGCTGTGGGTGGGCTGGTTCGGCTTCAACGGAGGCAGCGCCCTGGCCGCCAACGGGGTGGCGGTGAACGCCCTTTTGGCCACCAACACCTCCGGAGCCGCCGCCGGGCTGGTGTGGATGCTATTGTCCTGGCTGGACGGCCGCCCCTCCACCCTGGGTCTGGTAACCGGCATGGTGGTGGGCCTGGCCGCGGTCACCCCGGCCTCGGGCTTCGTCTCGCCCATGGCCGCCCTGGTCATCGGGGCGGTGGCCGCGCCCATCAGCTATTACACCATCCGCTTCCGGGAGCAGCGGGGTCTTGACGAGTCCCTGGACGTGTTCGCCTGCCACGGCATGGCCTCCACCTGGGGTATGATCGCCACTGGCCTGTTCGCCACCACGGCCGTCAATCCCGGCGGGGCCAACGGCCTGTTCCACGGCAATCCCTCTCAATTGGGGGTGCAGATATTGGCCACGGTGGTTACCATGGTGTTCTCCTTCGGCGTCACCTACGTGGTGGCCAAGGCGCTGGACATGAGCATCGGGCTCAAGGTGGGCCTGCACGAGGAAGAAGTTGGCCTTGACATCAGTGGCCACGGTGAACGAGCTTATTCTTAGAGGGATAAGGGAGGTCTGACTCATGCTTAAAAAAATCGAGGCCATAATCCGCGAGGACAAGCTCAACGACGTCAAGGACGCCCTGAACGAAATAGGCATCCGGGGCATGAACGTCTGCGAGATTCGCGGCCAGGGCCGCCAGGGAGGCATCACCTTGGCCGGGCGCTCGGGCACCTATCAGGTGGACATGCTCACCAAGATGCAGATGAACATAATCCTGAGTGAAGACAACGTGGATGAGACCATCGAGGCCATCCTGCGCGGCGGCCACACCGGCGCGGCCGGGGACGGGCTCATTTTCGTCTACCCGGTGGACGAGGCGGTGCGCATCCGCACCGGCGAGCGGGGCCACGAGGCGGTGATGTACCCCGGCGACATCGACGAAAAAAAGGGCCGGGGATCGGCCAAGGCTTCCTAGAAACGTAAAAAACGTTCTGGTGCACAGCGGGGCGGGGCCGGATGGCCCGGCCCCGCTTTTTTGCCACGCCCGGCCAGCGGGGGTACATTTAGGCCGGTCCGATGGGAACATCCCGAAGGGAGCGAGGCGTGGAAGCGATTACCCCTTGGTTGATCTTCGCGGCGGTGGGCGCCTTCAGCGGCACCCTGGCCGGGCTGTTGGGCGTTGGCGGCGGCATCGTCATCGTACCGGCGGTGGTCTTTTACCTAGAGGCGGCGGGCATCGCGCCGGGCAACGTCCTGCACATAGCCCTGGGCACCTCCCTGGCGGTGATCGTGTTCACTTCCATCAGCAGCTTTAGGGCCCATCACAAGCGCGGGGCGGTGGATTGGTCCATCGTGTTGCGTATCAGCGGGGGCATCCTGGCCGGCACCTATCTGGGTTCCTGGGTGGCCGCCCAACTCTCCACCCGCTTTCTGGCCGCCTTTTTCGTGGTGTTCCTCTACCTGGTGGCCCTGCAGATGCTCCTGGAGGCCCGCCCCAAACCCAGCCGCCAGGTGCCCGGCTGGACCGGCACCAGCCTGGTGGGCCTGTTCATAGGCGGAGTCAGCGCCCTGGTGGGCATAGGCGGGGGCTCCTTGAGCGTGCCCTTCATGACCTGGTGCAACCTGCCCATCCACCGGGCCATCGGCACCTCGGCTGCCATCGGGCTGCCCATCGCCCTGGCCGGGGCGGCGGGCTACATGGTCAACGGCTGGAGCGAGCCCAACCTTCCCGCCCACAGCCTGGGTTTCGTGTATCTGCCCGCCCTGGTGGGTATCGCCGTGGTGAGCGTGTTTTTCGCCCCCCTGGGGGCCCGCCTAGCCCATCGCCTGCCCACCGGCCCGCTCAAGAAAACCTTTGCCGCCTTCCTTATTTTGGTGGCCACCAAAATGCTCCTGGGCCTGTTCTAGACCGCCCGGCGGTTCCCCGCTTGTGCCCGCGCCCAAGGTGTTCGTATACTGAAAGCCGAACACCTGCCTAGGATGCGCTATGAAAACCAACTCCCTCTGCTTGCTGGCCTTGTTGGCCTGCTTGGTGTGGGCGCCCGCCTCTGTCTACGCCCAGGACAAGCCCCCCACCCTCAAGCAGGTGATCGCCTCCGAGGAAAAGGCCAAGGACGCAAACGGCAAACAAACCCAGCCCGCGCCCGCGCCCCAGGCCGCCGAAGCCTCGGGTGGGCAGGAGTCTCCCCGTGGGGTGCTGGTGGCCTTTGTCACCGCCACGCGGCGCGGGGATTATATAACCGCAGCCAGGTACCTGGACCTCAGCGCCATTCCCCCGGCCCAGCGGGCCAAGCTGGGCCCCCGCCTGGCCTACCGCCTCAAGGTGGCCGGGGCCCGCAAGCTGTGGCTGGACTTGGAGAATCTGAGCGCCGCGGCCAAGGGGGCCCTGGACGACGGCCTGCCGCCGGATCTGGAAAAAATCGGCAACATCGGCACTCCCCAGGGAAACGTGGACCTCACCATGCACCGGGTGCGCGGCCCAGGGGGTAACCACGTCTGGCTCTTCACCCCCCGCACCGTGTCCCAGATCGACCTGCTCTACCGCCACCACGGCCACGGCCTGTTGGGCGAAAAGCTCACCGAGTACCTGCCCGACCGCTGGTTCATGGGCATGCAGCTGTGGCAATGGGCGGCCATGTTCATACTCATCGCCCTGTGCTACCTGGCCGCCTGGGGCATCACCGCCGTGGTGGGGGGGCTGCTGGCCCGGCGCGCCCAGGGCATCCGCCCGGTGGGGCGGCACATGCTGCGGGGGCCCTTCCGCCTGCTGCTGGCGGCCCTGTTGTTCACCTGGAGGGTGGACGCGGTTGGGCCATCCATGACCCTGCAGGCCATCATGAAGGGCCAGACCGTGCTCATCGTGGCCGGGGTGTGGTGCATGCTTACCCTGGTGGATCTGGCCGTGGAGCGCATGTCCCTGCGCATGCACGAGGTGGGCAACCAGCAGGCCACGGTACTGCTCAGGCCCGTGGGCACCATCGTCAAGGTTTTGTTCGTGCTCACCGCCGGAATGCTCTGGCTGGACAACCTGGGCTTCAAGGTGACCACCATCCTGGCCAGCCTGGGTGTGGGCGGCCTGGCCGTGGCCCTGGCCGCCCAGGACACCCTGAAGAACTTCATCGGCAGCATCGTCATTCTGCTGGACAAGCCCTTCCGGGTGGGGGAGCGCATCGTGGTCAAGGGCCACGACGGCTTTGTGGAGGAGATCGGCCTGCGCTCGGTGAAACTGCGCCAGTTGGACGGGCACCAGGCGGTGGTGCCCAACGAGTTGGTGGTGAGCAACGACGTGGAAAACATCGGCCGCCGCCCCCACATCCGCCGTTTGAGCAACCTGGGCATCGCCTACGACACCCCGCCGGACAAAGCCAAGCGGGCGGTGGAGATCATCGAGGGGATTCTAAAGGACCACGAAGGCTCCAGCCCCGAGATGCCGCCCAGGGTGTTTCTGAACGATTTCAGCGATCACGCCCTGAACATCTTGATGGTTTACTGGTATCAACCACCTGACTTCTGGGCCTTCCAGGCTTTTAATCAGAAGGTGAACCTGCAAATCATGGAGCGCCTGGGCGCCGAGGGCATCCGCCTGGCCTACCCCACCCGCACCACCTTGCTGGCCTCGGACCCCGAACGCCCCCTGCGGGTGGAGACCGTGCGCTCCTCCGGCGAGAAAACTAACCCAGATTAAGGCTGTATTGCAGGGCCAGATAGACCAGGTATATGCCCAGGATCCAGGCTCCCTGCCAGCGCTTGAACCATCCGTCGGTGTTCATGCGGATGAAAAGGCGGAAGGAGTAGAGGATCAGAAGCATGGCCGGGAAGTGGAAGCTGTAGAAGTTGGGCGGGACGGTCAGGGGCCGGGCCACCGCCGCAGCCCCCACCACGAACAGGCAGTTGAGCACGTCGGCCCCCACCACGTTGCCCACCATGATCTGGGGCTGGCGCTTTTTCACCGAGCTGATGGCGGTCATCAGCTCGGGCAGGCTGGTGCCGAAGGCCACCAGGGTGGCGGCGATGACGTCCTGGGGCACTCCCATGCGGGAAGCCCCCTCGGCGGCCACGGGCACCAGCACCCGGCTGCCCGCGATCACTCCCACCAGGCCCATCAGCGTGTATCCCGTGGCCTTGCCCAGGCCCCATAGCGGCTCGTCCTCCTCGGCCTCGTCCACCAGGCCGCTTTGGCGGGCCCAGCGGTAGGACATGTACAGATAGCCCACCAACAGCACCAGGAACAAGGCCCCCACCCCCCGGCCCAACACCGGGGCGCCGGGGTTGAGCCACAGGGCAATCAAGGCCAGCAACACCAACAGGGTGGCCGCCCCCACCTGCACCCAGCCGGTGCGGTTGAGGATGTAGCGGCGCACCGGCACCCGGCTGATGATGCACATGAGCCCGAAAATCAGCCCGGTGTCGCAGATAATGGAGCCCACCCCGTTGCCCAGGGCCAGGCCGGGGTTGCCGGTCCAGGCGGCCATGACGCTCACGAACATCTCCGGGGCGGTGGTGCCCAGGCTGATGATGGTGGCCCCGATGACGATGCGGGGCAGCCCGGTGCGCCGGGCCAGGGCCACCGCGCCGTCCACCATGAGGTC
>JAIPDO010000038.1 GCA_021737645.1 Desulfarculaceae bacterium | reverse complement strand
CCTCCAGGCGGCGCTTGTCGGCCCGCGATTGGCTGGTCTGGTGACCGGTGCGCCCCCACTCCCAGAACGACCAACTCAACTGAGTGGCCACCGTCCAATTGGTGGTGTCGTAATATTCGCTTGGCCCCATGGTGGGCGTGTCGCCGAGGAAGTCGTAGCTGGCCTGGAGGTCCACCGAGGGGTAGTAGCCGCTCTGGGCCTGGCGTATGTTCTGGTCGGCTTGCTTGAGTTGCAAGTCCAGGGCCTTCAGCTCCGGGCGTTCCACCAGGGCTACCTGGCGGGCCCGCTGAAAGTCGGTGTTCACGGGGTAAGACTTGAGGATGTCCTTAACCCTGGTGCGGTGGTCCACGGCCAGGCCCAACAATCGGTTGAGGCGGGCCCGGGTGAGGGCGCGATTGTTGTTGGCCTTTATACGTAGCTGCTTGGCGTCGGACAGGCTGACCTCGGTCTTGAGCACGTCGTTGATGGGGATGATGCCCACCTCGTAGAAGTCCCGGCTCACTTTGAGCTGGGCTTCGAGTTGTTTCACCGTCTTGTCGGCCACCTCCGCGTTCTTGATGGCCCGCAGATAAAGAAAATAGGCTTGCTTGGCTTGGTAGGCCACCTCCAGGTAGGTGAGGAAAAGGTTGGCCTCGGCGATGTCCACCCCCAGCTTGGCCAGTTCGTATCGGCTGGCCAGGCGGAAGCCTGTGAACAGGGGCTGGGTGAGGCCGGTGGACCATTGGTACACGTTTTCCGAGCCCACGGGCACCGCTTGGCCCATGATGTGGTATTGGGGCGGGTTCTGGGTGTTTTGCATCCCATAGCTGGTTCTGAAAGAGGGCAGGAAGTAGGTGAAGGCTTCTTTCTGCTGGCTCGCCGACTTCTGCATTTCAGCCAAGGTCTGTTTGATGTTGGGCGAGTAATCCAGGGCCATGGAAAGGGCCTTCTGAAGGGGAATCTCGCCCTTTGGCGGAGGGGCCTTCAGGCCCGCGGCCGTGGCCGGGCGGACTCCGTTCAACAAAACGAGCAAGACAAATATCGCAATGCTGACTCCGGCCAGGTAAAAGGCCCCCTTGTTACTCACCCATGCCCTCCTTAAATACCGTCTGCGGTAGGTTCACCGCGGATATGGGGTCCACTAAAATTGAATATTGCAGGCGCGGCGATGGTGTCAACCCTTGTTTGCCGTGTCGCCCGTCATTCAGCCAAGCTCCAGGCTCAATTCGCGCCGCCGCCCATCCGGTCCAGGGCGGCCTTGAGCATGCCCAGGGTCCAGGCCCAGGGCCTGAGCAGGCACCAAAGCAGAGCCCGGTTTAGCAGATGGGGCTCCTGGTGGGCCACGCTTTTGATGAAGCCCCGATTTAGAGGATACAACAAAAGCAGGCAGATAATGGGCAGGGTGACGGCTCTTTGCCAGTCATGCCCTCCCAGGCCCAAGGGTATGGCCACGGCCAGCATCACCAAAACGCTCTGGGCGAAACGCCGCCCACCGCCGGGAGAGCCCAGGCCCAGGCGGCGGCGGTGCAAAAGGTTGCGGAAACGGTTGCGCCCCAACTGATAGGCCAGGGTTAAACACCCCCCCCAGGTGGAGGGCAGGGGCCGCCTGATCTGCAACTCCTGGTCCCAAAAAAGTTCCTTGCCCTGGGCCAACAGACGACAGGCCAGTTCATAGTTTTCCAGGCCCTCGGCGGTGTCGGCCGGGTCGAACCCGCCGAACTCAAGAAAGTCCCGGCGGCGATAGGCCGCGCAAAGGGCGTCGGGCAGTTGTTCGTCCTGGCGCTCCCAGGCCAGCTCCGCCCCCATGAGCATGGCCAGGGGATCGTCCCGGTTGGCCACCCGGCAAATGCCCGCCGCCGCGTCGCGGTCCGCCGGGGCCAGGGCCTCGTCCAGGCGGCTGAGCAAGTCCAGAGGCAAAAGGCAATCCGCCTGGCTGAAAAACAGCACCTCGCCCTTGGCCTGCTCGGCCGCCTGGTTGCGGGCCGCGCCGGCCGGGCAAGGGGGCAGAGGCATCAGGCGCGCTCCCGGCCCCACCTCCCTCAACAGGTTGCGCAGAATCTCCAGATCGTCGACGCCTCCCCGGTGGGCCACCACCAGGGCCTCGCACCGGCCGATAGCCAGCAAGGGCGCCAGCGTGGCCAGACCGGCCCTCATATGGGGCACATGTTGCCCGGCCAGGAGGATAAGGCTGTACGAGGGAGCGGTGGATGGCATAAAAGGCCGCCTTTTTTAGGGTTGTACGGATTGTAGCAGGGTGCCAAAAAGGCCACAAGCCGGGTTGGGGTGTTGCGGCGATGCCTATACCGCGTTAAATATGTAGGATAATTTTATCGGCTGCTTAGGCCGTTCCCGGATTAGGAGGCGCCCTTGCTGCTTTCGGTGGTGATGCCGGTCTACAACGAACAGAAGTTCCTGACTCAGATCATCAAGCAGGTCCAAGCGGTGGACCTGGGCGATTTGGAGATGGAGCTTATCCTGGTGGACGACTGCTCCACCGACGGCTCCCTGGCCATTGCCCAGGCCATGGAGGGCAAGACCTCCCTGGACGACAGCCTAAAACCTTTTTCCCGGCCCATCCGGCTTTATCGCCACCCGGTGAACATGGGCAAGGGCGCGGCCCTGCGCACTGGATTCGCCCAGGCCCAGGGCGATCTGATCATCATCCAGGACGCGGACCTGGAATACGACCCCGAGGACTTTCACAAGCTGCTTAACCCGGTCATGAAGGGCAAGGCCGAGGTGGTCTACGGCTCGCGCTTCACCGGCGAGCGGCGCAATATGTTCTTCCACCACTGGCTGGGCAACCGCTTCCTCACCCTGGTGACCAACGTGTTGTTCAACACCACCCTGAGCGACATGGAGACCTGCTACAAGCTGTTCATGCGCGAGGCCCTTGAGGGCATCGTCATCAAAAGCGACCGTTTCAACTTCGAGCCGGAGATCACCGCCAAGATTCTCAAGAAGGGCATCCGCATCTACGAGGTGCCAATCTCCTACACCGGCCGCGAGTTTGACGAGGGCAAGAAAATCACCTGGCGCGACGGGCTGGTGGCCCTGTGGTGCCTGGTCAAGTTCCGCTTTACTGATTAGCGCCCGCCATGTGGAAGCACTACCTCATAGGGCTCCTGGTGAGCGTGGCCGCGGTTTACCTCTTTTTTCAGGCGGCCCCGCCCGGCCAGATGCTCTCATCCCTGGATCAACTGAACCTGTGGTGGCTGGCCCCGGCCACGGCGGTGTACATCGTTTCTTATTGTTTTAGGGCCATACGCTGGCACTACCTCATGCGCCCGGTGGCCCTGGTCAAGTTCAGGCCCCTTTTCTCGGCCCTGATGATCGGCTTTTTGGGCAACAACATCCTTCCCGCCCACTTGGGCGAGGTGGTGCGGGCCATCGTCCTGGGCCGCACCGAAGGGGTGAGCAAGTCGGCCACCCTGGCCACCGTGGTCTTGGAGCGGGTCTACGACGGCCTCACCGTGCTGTTCATGCTGCTGATCGTGCTGCTGTTCGTGGATCTGCCCGTGGGGCAGGTCAAGGGCAGCCTGATCACCACCCATAACCTGCACACCGCCGGTTGGTTGGGCCTGGCCCTGTTCGCCGGACTCTTGATCGTGTTGCAGGCCTTCCGCTGGCAGCGGGCCGCCTCCCTTAAATTCATGGCCTGGCTTATGAAGCCGCTGCCCCAGCGCATCAGCACGAAAGTGCTCAGCGCTTGCGATGCCTTCTGCGACGGCCTGGCCGTGGCCCGGGCTAGGGATCTGGTGTGGATAGGAGTCTACTCCCTATGCACTTGGGGAGTCCTGGCCCTGTGGGCCTGGATGTTCATCCTGGCCTTCGGCATTCACTTGGGCTTCATGGCCGGAGTGCTCATGGAGGTGGTGCTGGCCCTGGCCCTATTGATCCCGGCGGCCCCGGCATTTGTGGGAACCTTCCACTTGGCCGCCGCCGCCACCCTGGCCTTCATGGGGGCCAACCCCGGCGTGGCCGGTTCCTACGCAATGGTGCTGTGGCTGAACCACTTCGTGTCCACCACGCTGCTGGGGCTGTACTACCTGTGGCGGCTTGGCCTGGGTTGGGGAGCGCTCACCGGCAAGGCCCTGCAAGAGAAGTCGGGTTAAAGGGCAGGATCATGCCGGCAATCGGCCTGTCTCGACTCTCAGAAAAGGTCTAGTTTACCCATGATTGAGTCCGAAATATTCAACATCTCCCACGCTGAAATAGAGCTGGCCGGGCGGCTGCATCGCCCTGCGGGCGCCCCCCGCGCCTTGGCCGTCATCTCCCACGGCCTGGAGTCCTCCAAGGACAGCGAGAAGCTCACCCGCCTGGCCGCGGCCCTGGCTGGGACCGGCTATATGGCCCTGCGCTTTGACCACGCCGGTTGCGGCGACTCTCCCGGCGACCTGAGCCGCACCTCCCTGACCGCCCGGCGCGACGAGTTTCTCTCGGCGGTAAAAGCCATGCGCGTGCTGGGGCCGGAGTTGCCTTTGGTGTACATGGGCTCGTCGTTTGGCGGCACGGTGATCGCCCTGGCCGGGGACATCGAGCCACCGGTGTGTTCCCTGCACTGGTCCACGCCCTGGGACTTCGAGCCATTGTTCGGGATAATCCAAGACCCCGAGGGGCGCCCCACCCTGCGGGAGATGGTCCGCGACATGTACTACCACGACATTGAGGCGGTGCTGGCCCGCACCGCCCGGGCTTTCCTGGTGCATGGCGAAATGGACGAGGTGGTGCCGGTGGGGCAGGCCGAACGGGCCCATCAAGTATTGCCCGAGCCCAAGGGCCTGTTGATCTTGCCGGGAGCGGATCACCGCCTGAGCGACCTGGAAGACCAAAAGCAGGCCATGGCCCACAGCCTGGCCTGGGTGGAGCAGTTCGTAAGGCCGGTGTGAACCGGGCTGGGCTCTAGTCGCGCACTTCGCAGTCGCTGCGCTTGAGGCCCACGCAGGAGCAGGTGATGTCCGTAGTGGCCGCGGGGCAGTCCCAATCAAAATCCATGGGACCGCCTGACGAGGGATGGAATAGTTTGGTGTATTCCGCGCCGGGTTGGCCGTCGACCACATAAAGGCACATCAGCTTGCCCGGGCCGCGCAAATTGCCCTGAAAGGAAGCGGCGGCGAAATCGGCGATGCGCGCCGAGGACAGGGGCTTTTTGTAGGAGTGATCCTGCTGCCAGCCACCGGAGGCGCTCCACCAGCCGTTCACGACCTGCAACTCCTCGGGGGGAGGGCATACCAGGGCCCACGCCGTTGCGGCGCTCACCAGCCATATGACAGCCGCCAGAGCCGCTAACAGGCGGCAGGTTCTATTGATCGTTTGAAAACCTTGCAGCATTAATCAAACCCTTTTTTGTTGGAGTGCCGCGGAAATCCGGCAGGCCGCGGCCCCTCATGGCTACATTTTTTCCGTTTCGTAATTGCCGGGCGCTTGAAATCAATTCTGACGCCGTAGCAGGTCAAGTGAACATAACAGAGCCGGGCGGGTATAAAAAGCGGTAATAGCCCAAACTGGGCGGCCGCATCCCGTGCGCCGTCGGCTGTCAGGAGGGCGCCGCCCAGGCAAACGGCGAAGCTAATTTATGCGCCTGGAGCAAAAACAGCCTTGATATTTATCTGAAAAACCGGGGGCGCGATTGGGCAAGGGTCATTAAAATACTCGGCTAGCGGGCTGATAAATTGCTTTGGGAGCCCGCCCGGAGGCTAGCCCCGCACCGGCCCCCCGCATCACCGATACAACACGACAACTTTGAAGCTGACATCAACACGGGAGTGTTTATCAAATGAGTGGACCATTGGAAGGCGTCAAGGTCCTGGAACTGTCCATGTTCCAGCAAGGCCCGGTGGCGGGCATGCGCCTGGGAGACCTGGGCGCGGACGTAATCAAGATAGAAGCGCCTTCGGGCGACCCTGCGCGCTACTTCATGCGCATCATCGGAGCCATGGCCGGCCTAAAAGGGCCCAACTACTATTTCGAGCATTGCAACCGCAACAAACGGGCCATGGTCCTGGACATGAAAAAACCCGAGGGCTTGGAAATTTTCTTCAAGCTCATCGATCAGGTGGACGTGTTTGTAAACAACCTGAGCATCGGCGCGCCGGGGCGCATGGGCATCGGCCCGGACGAACTGTTGACGCGCAACCCGCGCCTGATCTACGCCCAGGCCTCTGGTTGGGGTCGCAAGGGGCCGGACGCCGAGGCCCTGTCCTTTGACTACACCGGCATCGGCCGCTCTGGGCTGATGATGGCCGGTGGCGAAGCGGGTTCGCCGCCCACCCAGATGCTGCCGGGCATCGGCGACGAGATGGGCGCCTTGGTCTGCGCCTGGGGCGTGTGCGCCGCGCTCTACGCCCGCGAAAAGACCGGCAAGGGCCAGGTGGTGGACACCTCACTCATGGGCAGCGTCATCGCCAACCTGGGCCTGATCATGGCCGCCCCGGCCATCCTGGGCCAGGAGTTCCCCCGCGAGACCAGGGCCAAGGCGGGCAACCCCATGTATAACCACTACCGCTGCTCCGACGACAAATGGTTGGCCATCGCCCACCTCCAGCCCGAGCGCTACTGGCCCAAGCTCTTGAAGGCCCTGGACCTGCTGGAGTTGGAAAACGATCCGCGCTTTGACAGCGTGGAAACCCGGGGCCAAAACGCTCAGGCCCTGGTGGCCCTGTTCGACGAAAAGTTCGTCCAAAAGAACCGAGAGGAGTGGCTGGCAGTCCTGGCCGAAAACTCCTGCATCGCCACGCCCATCCAGGCCCCCATGGAGGTGGTCGAGGACCCCCAGGTGCTGGCCAACAACTACGTGCTGGAGCGAGAAAATCCCGAAGAGGGCCCGGAGCGAACCACCGGCTTCCCCTGGGATTTCAGCGCCACCCCGGCCGCCTACCGCCGCCGCGCCCCGGAATTGGGCGAGCACACCGACGAGGTGCTGGCCGAACTGGGTCTTGGTGCCGAGCAGATCGCCAAGCTGCGCGAGGACAAGATAGTGGGTTGAGTCTGAACCCTCCCAAGGTGTGCAACACGGCCCCCGTTTCGGCGGGGGCTGTTTTATTTGGCTTGGTGCCTAATAAAAAAAGTAGACCATGATGGTGAGCACCACCACGAAAACGATGCTCAAGGGTAACCCCGTTTTTATGAAGTCCAGGCTGCTATAGCCGCCCGGGCCCATGTACAGGGCGTTGACCTGGTGGGTCGGCAGAATGAAGGAATTGGACGCGGCCAGCCCCACCACCAGGGCGGCCAGCCTGGGATCAACCCCCAGGTCTTCGGCCAGGTTGACCACCAGGGGCACCAGCAGCACCACCGCCCCCACGTTGCTCACCACCAGGGTGAAGGCGGTAGACAGCACCGCCAAGATCAGCAAAACCAACAGGGCCGGTGGCTGGTCCAGCCAGGCCATCATTTGCCCCGCCGCCCAAGCGGCGGCCCCGCTTTTTTGGGTGGCCAAGCCCAGGGGTATAAGCCCGGCCAACAGGAAAACCGTGCGCCAGTCCACGCCCTGATACGCCTCGTCTATGGTGAGCACCCCGGTGAGCACCATGCCTATGGCCCCGGCCATGAGGCATACCGGCAGGCTGAGGTTGCTGAAGATCACCAGAGAGGTGGCCAGGGCGAAGCAGGCGATGGCCAGCCAGGCTTTCTGGGGATTGAGCACCTCACGGTCCATGGACTGGCTGAAGATGAGGTCCCTGGTCTGGCGAAAGCGTTTGAAGTTTCGCCAGGCCCCGTGCATCAAAACCGCATCCCCCACCTTGAGCTTCTCCGCGCCCAACTGGGTGTAGTAGTCGCGGTCCTCGCGGTACAGGGCAAGGGGGGCCACCAGGTAGTTGTGGCGGAAACGAATCTCTTGCAGGGTCTTGCCCACGAAAATGGAGTGGGGCGGCACCACCGCCTCGGCGATCCCCGCCATTTCGCTGTCCAGATCCTGGGCGAACACCTTTAGCTGGTCGCTCACCTCAAAGCCGAAATGCTCGGCGGCCTGGTCGATCTTTTCCCTGGGGCCATAGACCGCGATCACCGCGCCTGGCTCCACGGTGGAGTCCCGGTCGGGCGGAATCAGCTTGATGCGCCCGTCCAGGCTGGCCAGGGCCACGGTGTGCACAAGATAGTTGTCGCACAGCTCATAGACCTTGAAGGATTCCACTTTGTCTTCGGGAAAGGTCAGCTCGTACAACTCACCCAACTGCTTGTAGTAAAGCGATGGGTCGGTGGGAAGCTCGCAGGCCCCCTCGCTTTGGCGGTCTCCCGGAAGGAGCAACGGCCCCAGCAGTATAAAGAAGATTATGCCCGCGCCCACCAAGGCCAAGCCCACCGGAGTCACGCTGAACAGGCCGAAGGGCTCCAGGCCGAAAGGCGCCAACAGGTCGTTGAGCATGATCAGCGGGCTGGAGCCCACCAGGGTCACGGTGCCGCCCAGGATGGCCGCGGCGCCCACCGGCATGGGCAGTTGGGACAAGGGCAGGCCGCTTTCTCGGCTGATGCGCCGCAAGGCCGGCAAAAACAGGGCGGCGGCCCCGATGTTTTGCATGAAACTGGAGACTACGGCGATGGTTATAGACAGCAGGGCCACGATGCGCCAGCGGCTGCAACCAGCCAGGCGCAGCAGGGGTCGGACCCCCATGGCGATCACCCCGGTGTGGTCCAGGCCGCGCCCCAATATGATCACCGCGATGATGGACACCACCGCCGTGGACCCGAAGCCGGCAAAGGCGGTGCGCCCGTCGATCAGGCCCAGGGCGGGTAGGGCGATCATGGCCAGAATGGCCACCACGTCCACCCGCACCCACTCCACGATAAAAAGGAAGATCACCGCGACGATCACGGCGAAAACCAGGATCATGTCCAAAGTCAGGGCGGTTTGGGGCAATTGGCGACTCCGTTAGACTCCAGGCCAAATTCCGGAAACGGATGGTCAGGGGCGCTTTAGTGGTAGGGCGCAAGCCCTATCAATCCTATTTCATATTATGCGTCAGACACCGCGCTTTGGCTAACGGTAGGTTGGGGGGAATGGCAGAATGGCGCTTCCGTCTAGCGCCTGATCAGCACCACCCCCGCCACCAGCAAGGCCGCGCCCAACAGGCGCAGGGCGTCGGCCGGCTGGCGGGCCAGGCCGAATAGGCCGTAGTGGTCAAAGGCCAGGGAGGCGATCATCTGGCCGGAGACGAACAGGGCCAGCAAGGTGGCCGCGCCTAGGCGGGGCAGGAGCATTATGGTTATCACCACGTAGACCGCCCCGAACAGGCCGCCGGTCCAATGCAGCCAGGAGCTTTTGGCCGCATCCGCCGCCGTGGGCAAGGGCTCGCGGATAGCCAGGATAACCGCCAGCATTACCAGGGTGCCCCCCAGGTAGCTTACAAACGAGGCCCAACTTGCCGAACCCAGGGCTCCCCGGAGTTGGGTGTTCATTGTGGCCTGGACCACGAATGAAGCCCCTGCCAACGCCGCCAAGGTTCCCAGCCCCACCAATTGCCATAGTGCCGACATGACGAGCCTCCCCCTTTGATCCACCGGCATTGTTATTTAAACTTTATCATCGACAAGGACTTGGACGGAAGTGCCGGACGCGGGCAAGCGGTTGAAATCAGGCGGGGCAAGTGATGGCATTCTGAGGGTAAAGAAAAAGGCCGGTTTGGCAACCGGCCTTGATCTTAAAAAGTTTTTGGTGGAGGCGCGGGGAATCGAACCCCGGTCCGAAAGCTTTCAGCCCAAGCCACTACATGCTTAGTCCGTGATTCTTTCTCGCCCCCGGATAGTCCCACGGACAGGGCTTCCGGGTGGCCAGTCTAGCCTATGGTTTCGGTCATGGGCCGGTTAGACAGTGCCCGTTCCCTATCCCGCTAGTCGACGTCCGCACCAGCCCCGCAGGAGTAGGCTGGGAAGACGATAGCCTTATTTACGCGGCTACAGCGTAGGTGTAATCATCTGCGATTACTTTAGTTTCCCACCGGATAACGGGCCGACAGGACCCCGGCATGCAACTTTAAGCCTCAACTGCCTCCGTCGAAACCATGTCGCCCCCACAAGCCAATCTTGCAGGTGTTCTAAATATAGACACTACTGGGCCCCATTACAAGCACAGCCCATCAGAAACGGCTATCCACGCTAAAGGTATTGACAAAAGGAGCAATATTGGAGATAGTGCCTAACGCGTTCAGACGAGCTGGTCGGCCGCACCAGTGGTAAGTGAATTTTAAGGCCCGCAAAGGAGAGTGGCGTTGGCGCTGACCAAAGAAAACATAATCAACGAGGTATATGAAACCACCCAACTGCCCAAAAATCGGTCGCGTGAGGTGGTGGAAACAGCTCTGGAATTGATGAAAGGCACCCTCGCCGTGGGGGATGACCTGTTGATCAGTGGTTTCGGCAAATTCATGGTCAAGGACAAGAAGGCCCGCCGTGGCCGGAATCCTCAGACCCGGGCTGATTTGCAGCTCAGGGCTCGCCGAGTGGTGGTGTTCAAGACCTCCGGAGTGCTGCGCCGCCGCATAAACGAAGCTGCCGGCCTGGATCCGGAATAGCCCCCAGCTCCCTACCAGGCGACTACAAAGGCCTGTTTGTGGCTTTCCTGCCGCAAGCGGGCCTTTAGTTTTTCCGCCTGCTCCAGGTTGTCAAGTTTGCCCACCCGCACCCTCCTGAAAACCATGTCTCCTCGATTGTACTCCACCACACTCACGTCCTGATGGCGGGTGCGCAGCATGGCGGCCAAGCGATAGGCGTTGCTCTCCTGGGTGAAGGCACCCACTTGCACGGTAAAGGGACCCAGCTTGACCACAGCGGTGGGGGCGTTGGCCGGCGGGGGAGCCTTGTCGTAAGGCCGCGCCGCCAGGGCCCGGATGTAAACCGGGGCGGTGCCTGGGCCGACCACCCCCAGCTTGCGGGCCGCGGCCTTGGACAGATCGATGATGCGCCCGTCCACGAAAGGCCCCCGGTCGTTTACCCTGACCACCGCCTTTTTGCCGTTGTCCTGGTTGACCACCTCCACCCAGGTGTTCATGGGCAAAAGCTTGTGGGCGGCGGTCATCTTTTCCATGTCGTAGACCTCGCCGTTGGAGGTCAGCCGGCCTTGAAACTTGGGGCCATACCAGGAGGCAAGGCCCCGTTCTTCGTAGCCGTGGGCCTTGGTGTAGGGCTGATAACTGCGCCCCAAAACGGTGTAGGGCTTGCCCTTGGGCAGGTGGCGTCCCGCCGGAGGAGGAGGCACCACCTTGGGGCCGCAGGCGCTGATGAGCAACAACAAGGCTGTCAAAGCGGCCAGGGGAACGGATATGGAGCAGATGCGAACAGGCAGCGGAATCCTCCTCGGGAAAGGGGTTACTTGTTTATAGCCTCATAAGCGGCCATACTCAAGAGCCTCGTAGTTGACATGGCCCTGAGGTGACACCTACACTTTAGCGAAGCACTCCAACGCGCGGCTAACGTTGCTTTTGCACGCCAATCGGCAGGAATCAGGAAGGAACAGCCCATGCTCAATGCTTGGCATTGGCTTTTAGCGCATCCCTACTTAATGGGCTTGATTCTCATCGCGGCGGCCGTGCTGTCCGCCCTGATCGTGGATTACCTGTTCGGCCGCGTGCTCAAGACTTTCGTCCGTCTAAGCAAAACCGAGCTGGACGATAATATCCTGAACAACCTGCACGGCCCCATGCGCACCTCGGTGATTTTATTTGCCGTTTTGGTAGCCATGGACGTTTACTTTGAGGAACAAACTTGGCAAGGCCCCCTGGTCAACATAATCTACTCGGTCATAATAATCGTGTGGACGGTGTACCTGGTGCGCATGAGCCGCATGGTTTTCCGGACGCTGAAAGAACGCCACCGCAAGGATCAGGCCCCCCGCCAGCTTTTGCCCCTGTTGGACAATTTGATCATGCTGCTGCTGCTGGTGCATGGCGGCTACTGGCTGTTCAAAATTTGGGATATCAACGTAACCCCCTTGCTGGCTTCCGCCGGTATCGCAACTGCGGCGGTGGCCTTGGCTTCCAAGGATACCCTAGCCAACCTTTTCGGCGGCGTTAGCGTGCTGGTGGAC
The DNA here is from genome assembly GCA_021737645.1 of Desulfarculaceae bacterium. Taxonomy (GTDB): domain Bacteria; phylum Desulfobacterota; class Desulfarculia; order Desulfarculales; family Desulfarculaceae; genus Desulfoferula. The sequence goes on along the minus strand of JAIPDO010000038.1, from coordinate 25,765 downwards.
CATCCCTTCCGCCTGGGCGACTACATAACCCTCAGCGACGGGCAACGGGGCGAGGTGGTGGATATCGGTATCCGCTCCACCCGAATTCTCACTCGCGACAGCGTTCTTATAACCGTGCCCAACTCAATTATGAGCACCACCATCGTCACCAACGAAAGCGGCCGGGTGCCCCGCTTCCGGGTAAGGGTAACCGTGGGGGTGGGCTACGACTCCGACCCTGAGCAGGTGGAGGCCATCTTGCTCAAGGCCTGCGAAGGCATCAGCGAAATCTTGCCCAGCCCCAAGGCGCGGGCGCGCTTCCGCGAGTTTGGCGACTCCGCCCTTGTCTACCAGCTTTTGGCCTGGATCCATGACCCCGGCGACCGGGGCCGCATCATCCACGAGCTAAACACCAAAATTCTCAAGCTGTTCCGTGAAGAGGGCATCGAGATACCATTCCCACAAAGAGTTATCAGCTACCATCCCAGCGAAGGCCATTTGCGGGTCAAGGTGGAGGGTGACAAGCCCTCCTAGGATTTTCAGGCCGCGCCCCATTCGGGGATAACTTTTCTGTATATTACATAGATAGGAATAGTAGCTTATCTCTCGAATCTATGAACTAGTCTGCCCCAACGTATTTGCTGGGGGGCCAAATTTGCTATTTGGCCTACTTAGCCATCCTGCGGGTTTTTAAATAAATCCCGCAATTGCGAGGGTGAGGGGGCATGACTAGTTTAAATCTGCGTATAGGCGGCTTGTTATACCGGCTTTCCAGCCGAGGTGGCTCTTATGTAACCATTAGCAGGCTCGTCGAAGGGCTGGCCATAGCCTTGCTCATGGCCGGGGTGGCTCTTTTGGTCTACTTCACCGGGGGGCTGAAGTTTGTCTATTCCCATGCCATGTACTTGCCCATAGTGCTGGCCGGCTTTCGTTTCGGCATGTTGGGCGGGACCCTGGCCGGCGGCCTGGGCGGCCTGGTGCTGGGGCCATTCATGCCCCTGTTGGTCAATCCCTATGAGCCCCAGGTGGCCCATGCCTGGCTCTACCGCATGGCTTTTTTCGCGTTCATCGGTTTTGTCGTGGGAGGCATCAGCCTTATCAAAAACCTGCAGGTGGATTTTTTGGGCACCGTTCTGCAAGAGGTGAGCGCCACCTTTGCCCGGACTCTGCGGGGGCTGGCCAAGGCTATCGAAGCCAATGACCACTACACCATTGGCCACAGCGAGCGGGTGGCCTGCAACGCGGCCATCTTGGGAATGCGCCTGGACATGGAGGAAAACGACCTGCAGCAGCTTTACTGGGCTGGGCTGCTGCACGACCTGGGCAAGCTGGGAGTGCCCAGCCAAATACTGCACAAGCCTGGCAAACTGGACCCAGAAGAGTTGGCAACCGTGCGCCGGCACAGCCACATTGGCGATGATATCCTTTCGCGCATCTCGCCGCTTTTCTATTCCATATCAGATGGAGTTCGCCATCATCACGAAAAGTGGGACGGCAGCGGCTACCCCGATGGTCTGCAGGAAGAGGAAATACCATTTTTCGCCCGGGTGCTGGCTGTATGCGACGTGTTCGACGCTCTTACCTCTGATCGCACCTACCGGCACTCTTTAAACCCCAACGAGGCCGCGGACATCATTCGACAAGGGGCGGGGACCCATCTGGACCCCGAGGTGGTGGAGCAGTTTTTGCGGGCTTACCAGGCCAGGGAAGTCGTGTGGACCGAAAACCACCGATCCTGCAACGAGCCAGCGGATTTCGACTACGGCTTTATTTGGGATTTTTATATCAACCGATACCGTGAGGGCGGCGGCGCTGGTTGGCTGCGTGGGTAGAAGGTTCGGCCTCAGGGCACCCCCTGAGCGGGTAGGGGGCTCTGGGTGCAGGGGGTACCCTTGGTGAAACTAATCGCCGATGGGAATGCCTGCCTTGGCGTCATCGATGCAATTTGACAACTCAGATTGAGAAGCATCCTTGGGGTCTTTCAGGGCCCCCACCGGGCATATGAACTGATTTCCCGCCTTGTCCGTGACCCAAACGAATCCCTTTTCACCTTGGCTATCTGCCTGTGCCATAACTTAACCTCCAGTCAATAAATTTACTGATAATAATAGGCTGAAGGGTTTATCGCCTAATAGTCAATGGAAATTGTGCCTATTTGTTTGCCCCGGCCCTCTCAAGTAGGTTGAGTAGGAAAAAAATGAGGCCTGGCGGGAAAGGCCAGGGGGCCGGCAGCCCCGCGCGAAAGGCCCTGGCCCTGCCGGCTAGCGGATTTTTTTAAAGGTGACGTGACCATTCTCATCCACGATCACGTTGAAAGTGCCCCATTGCGTGGGATGGTAGGTGTGCCAGACGAGGTTAAAGCCGGTTCCGGAAGGGACCCAGCATTTTTTATCTTTATTTTCCGCGTATTTTATCCAGCTTATCCCATCGATGACGCCGTCATAGATCCGGGTCTTGCCTGGCGGGACATCCCAGAGCTTGGGGTCGCCGGCCAGCTCCCATTTATCCTGCTCTTTGTTCCACTTCAAGGTTTGGAACTGAAAGGTATAGCAATGATGGGGATGGTTGTTCTTGAAGCCGATGCGGCCGGCATGGGCGGTCAAGGGTACCAGCGCGGCCGCCAGGAACATCAGCAGCGTAATCAGGGCGAGTTTTCGGACCATGCGACTTTCTCAATCAGCGTTAAGTTTCAGCGCAATACAATTGTGGTGGGGCGATAGAGCAGGGTGAGAGGGCAGGGTTATCCTAACTCTGGATTCACATAATGCTTTCCGTTGTTGGTTGTGTCAAGCGGCGGATGAGCGTTGGGGCGCCATTAATAAATGAGGCCCGCCGGGAAAGGGAGGGGAACCCGGCGGGCCTCTATGGCAGGATTCAGGATGCTTCTATTAGCCCGGCATCCGGTCGGGCGGGGTATCTAGTAGCTGATTGGGTAGCCGTTCTTGTCCAGCACCTTGGCCGCCACGGCGCGCTTGATGGCGATGGCGTTGGCCGGGTTATACTTGAGCAGCTTGCGCACGCCCACCATCATGGTGCGCAGGTCGTCGCCTTCGGCCATGGCCGCCAGGCACTCGTTGGCCCAGGCCATCATCCGAGGCATGACCTCGTCCATGTACACCTGGGTCATGTCCATGTAGACCTTGGCCTTGTCCTCGCCCATGGAGGCGATGGCCTTCTTGGCCCGGATCACGGTGCTCTCCATGGCGAAGGCCTCGATAATCATGTCCGCGATCTTCAGCAAAAGCTCCTGCTGGTGGATGAGCTTTTGCATGAAGGTCTGGGCGGCCAGCCCGGCCACGTAGATAACCGACTTCTTGGCCATCTCGGCCACGTGGGCCTCGTAGGCCAGGGGCTCGTCGGGCAGCTCCACCATCAGGGGGGAGTACTCCATGATCTCGCCCAGAAGCTTCTGGCCCGCGGCCATGAGCGGCAGCTTGCCCTTCATGGCCCGCTTGAGCAACTCGCCGGGGATGGTCATGCGGTTGATCTCGTTGGTGCCCTCGAAGATGCGGTTGATGCGGGCGTCGCGGTAGTAGCGCTCGGCCGGGTATTCGCTCACATAGCCGTAACCGCCGTGGATCTGCACGCACTCGTCAACCACGTAGTCCAGCACCTCGGAGCCCAGCACCTTGTCGATGGAGCATTCCACCGCGTACTCGCGGATGGCCGCGCTGGCTTTGTTGCCGTACTCGGGGTCGGTGGGGTCCACGTCGTGCAGGGAGGCGTCAATAAGGCCCACCGAGCGATAAATCGAAGTCTCGGCGGCGTAGATCTTGGAGGCCATGCGGGCCAATTTCTCCTGGATGGCCCCGAACTCGGCGATGGGCTTGCCGAACTGCACCCGCTCCTTGGCGAACTTGGTGGCCGTCTCCAGAGCGCCCTTGGCTCCGCCGGTGGCGGCGCAGCCCAGCTTGTAGCGCCCGATGTTCAAGACGTTCATGGCGATGATCGCGCCCTTGCCGCGCTCGTAGAGCAGATTTTCCACCGGCACCTGGGCGTCTTCCAGGATCACCGTGGTGGTGCTGCTGCCCTGGATGCCCAGCTTGTGCTCCTCGGCCCCGGAGCTGACGCCCGGGAAGCCGCGCTCCACGATAAAGGCGCTGAACTCGGCATTGTCGATCTTGGCGAATACGATGAAGGTATCAGCCCAACCACCGTTGGTGATGAACATCTTCTCGCCGTTGATGATGTAGTGCTTGCCGTCCTCGCTGAGCACCGCCTTGGTGCGGCAGCCGCCTACCGCGTCGGAGCCCGCGCCCGCCTCGGTGAGGCAGTAGGCCGCGATCTTTTCGCCCATGGCCAGGTCGGGCAGGTATTTTTCTTTTTGGGCCTGGTTGCCGTAGTAGACGATGGGCAGGGTGCCGATGCCGGTGTGGGCTCCCTGGGCCACGGCAAAGGAGCCGGACTTGCCGATCTCCTCGGTCACGCAGGCGGTGGATATTTTGTCCAGGCTCAGGCCGCCGAACTCCTCGGGCACGTCCGAGCCCAGCAGTCCCAGCTCACCGGCCTGGACCATGAGCTTTTTCATCAGCTCGTGGTCTTTTTCCTCGATCTGGTCGCTCACCGGGTAGACCTCGCCGGTTACGAAATCCGCCGTGGTGGTGAGGATCATTTTGTGCTCGTCGGAAAACTCCTCGGGCACGAAAGCCGCTTCGAAGTCGGTGGGGCCAAGCAGAAAACCGCCGCCTTGGGGAATCTCTTTGTCAGCCATGATAGGGCTCCCTCTTTTTACAAAACCTTGTCGAACCGCGCCAGGGTAGGGCGGCTAGTAGTTTTCCTTTTCAAACACGCCGGCCGCGCCCATGCCGAAGCCGATGCACATGGAAACCAGACCCCAGCGGGAGCCCTCGCGGCGTCCCATCTCATAGGCCAACTGGGTGGTCAGCTTGGCGCCGGTGCAGCCCAGGGGGTGGCCCAGGGCGATGGCCCCGCCGTTGACGTTGGTGATATCCAGGTTGAGGTTCAGCTCGCGCAGGCAGTAGGCCGCCTGGGAGCCGAAGGCCTCGTTGAGCTCGATCAGGCTCAGGTCGTCCACCCCGATGCCCGCCAGGGCCAGTGCCTTGGGGATGGCCTTGACCGGGCCGACGCCCATGTAGCGCGGGTCCACCCCGGCCACCGCGAAGGAACGGTAGGTGAGCATGGGGGTCAGCCCCAGAGCCTTGGCCTTTTCCTTGGACATGCACATCACCGCCGCGGCGCCGTCGCTCATCTGGGAGGAGTTGCCCGCGGTGGCCGAGCCGCCCTTGACAAAGGCGGGCCTGAGCTTGGCCAAGGTCTCCATGGTGGTGCCGGGGCGGGGCCCTTCGTCCACCTCGAAGACCTCTTCGTAGAGCTCGTAGCGGCCCTTTTTGTTCTTGCGCTGCTTGGTGACCATCAGGGGCACGATCTCGTCCTTAAAGCGACCTTCCGCGATGGCCTTGAGGGCCAGATCGTTGGAGCGCACCCCCAGCTTGTCCTGGTCTTCGCGGGAAATGTTGAAATCGTTGGCCACGTTCTCGGCGGTCATGCCCATGCCCTCGTAGGCCCAGGGCTTGGTGAGGCCCATTTCGGGGTCGAGCATCATCATGTTGCCGCCCATGGGGATCAGGCTCATGGACTCCACGCCACCGGCGATCATGACTTCGGCCTGGCCGCACATGATGCGCTCGCAGGCGATGGAGATGGCGTTGAGGCCCGAGGAGCAGAAGCGGTTCACGGTCATGCCGGGGACCTCGTCGGGCAGCCCGGCCTTTTGAGCCGCCACCCGGCCGATGTTCAGGCCCTGCTCGGCCTCGGGAAAGGTGCAGCCCAGCACCACATCGTCGATTTCCACAGGATCAAGGCCTGGGGTGCGTTTGACTACTTCGCCCACCACGGTGCTGGCCATGTACTCCGGACGAGTCTGGCGCAGGATGCCCCGGGGGGCGCGCCCCACCGCGGTTCGGCAGGCCGCGACAATCACGGCTTCCTTCATGAGATACCTCCCATATAAACTGAGGCGAAAATTATAAAAACAGGAGAGGGGCCCAATAAAATAGCGCCCGCACGACGTGTTTGTATTGTTTTAGCCCCTCTCCTGTTCATTTCCTTAGGTCCTTTGCTCCCCGCCTTAGTTGCGCAGGGGCTTGCCGGTCTTGAGCATGTGGGCCATGCGCGCCTGGGTCTGAGGCATGCCGCACAGCTTGAGGAAGGCCTCGCGCTCCAGGTCCAGGATGTACTGTTCGCTAACCTCGGTGTCGGGCATCACGTTGCCGCCGGTCAACACCCGGGCCACCTCGGTGGCCACGTTGATGTCGTGATCGGTGACGAATCCAGCCTTGTGCATGTTGTACAGGGCGTAATTGAACACGCCCATGGCGTCGCGGCCCAGCACCCGAATGTTCTCTATGGGCCGGGGAGGAGCGTAGCCGGCCATGCTCATGGCCAGCACGTTGTCCTTGGCCTTCTTGATGCGGTAGTCGGCGTTGACCACCACCTTGTCGGTGTTACGGAAGATGCCCATCTTCACCGCCTCGGGGGCGCTGGTGGCCACCTTGGCCATGGCGATGGTCTCAAAGGCCCGGGCCACGAAGGGCAGCAGGTAGACCTGCTTGGGATACAGGCCGCCGCGCTCGATCTTGAACACCCTCTCGTGGGTGTTGCGCAGCAGCAGTTCCTTGGTGCCGCCGCCGGCCGGGACCACGCCCACGCCGACCTCCACCAGGCCCACGTAGGACTCGGCAGCCGCCACCACCCGGTCGGAAGCCAGGCAGATTTCGCAGCCGCCGCCCAGGGCCATCTGGTGCGGGGCGCTCACCACCGGCTTGGAGCAGTACTTCAAGCGCATGAAGGCGTCCTGGAACTTCTTGATCATCCAGTCGAGCTCGTCCCATTCCTCTTCCTGGGCGGTGAACAGCACCAGCATGAGGTTGGCACCAACTGAGAAGTTTGAGCCGTGGTTGGCCACCACCAGGCCTTCCCAGCCCTCGTCCTCCACCTTGTCGGCCGCCTTCTCGCACATGGTGATGATGTCCTGGCCCAGGGAGTTCATCTTGCTGTGGAACTCCAGGCACAACACGCCGTCGCCCAGGTCGATGAGGGAGCAGCCCTTGTTCTCCATGACCGTCTTGTTGCGGTCCTTCAGAGAGGGCAGGAGGATGATCTCCGGAGACATCTCCACCAGCTTGTACTCTTTGCCGGGGATGTCGTAGTAGTAAAGCTCGCCGTTTTCCTTCTTGTAGAAGGACTCGTTGCCCGAGGCCAGCATTTCCTCGACCCAGGCGGGGATGGCGTAACCGGCGGCCTTCATGGCTTCCACCGACTTGGCCAGACCCAGGGCGTCCCAGGACTCGAAGGGCCCCATCTTCCAGTTGAAGCCCCACTTCATGGCGTTGTCGATGTTGACGATGTCGTCGGCGATCTCCGGGATGCGGTTGGCCGCGTAGATCAGGCCCTCGGTCATGTGCTTGAAGGTGAACTCGCCGGCCTTGTCCTTGGCGTAGTAGATGGCCTTTAGCCTGCCCTTGCCGGGCGCCTGCTTGGCCGCTTCCAGGGAAGCGAATTTGACCTTATTCTTGGGCCGGTACTCCATGGTATCGCGGTCCAGGACCAGGGTCTCTTTCTTGCCCTCGGGGGTCTTGGCCCGCTTGTAGAAGCCCTGCTTGGTCTTGTTGCCCAGCCAGCCGTTGGCCAGCATTTTCTTGAACCACTCAGCGGGCTGGAACGCCTCTCGCCTTTCATCGTCCGGGCAGCCGTCGAACACGTTGTCGGCCACGTGGCCCAGGGTGTCCAGGCCCACCAGATCGGCAAGGCGGTAAGAGGCCATCTTGGGGCGGCCCAGCACCGTGCCGGTGAGCGCATCGGCTTCCTCGAAACTCAGGCCCATCTCGTCGATGAGCTGGTTCAAGTAGCACATGCCGAACACGCCGATGCGGTTGGCGATAAAGTTGGGGGTGTCTTTGGCGAACACCACGCCCTTACCCAGGACGTTTTCGGCGAACTGGGCCATGCCCTCGATCACCTCGGGCTTGGTCTTGGGGCCGGGGATGATCTCAAAGAGCTTCATGTAGCGGGGCGGGTTGAAGAAGTGGGTGCCCAGGAAGTGCTCCTGGAACTCGGGGCTCAGGTGCTCGCTCATGGCGGCCACGGAGATGCCCGAGGTGTTGGTGGTCACCACGGCCTCCGGCGCGCGCACCCTGTCGATGCGGGCCAGGAGATCCTTCTTGATGTCCAACAGCTCCACCACCACCTCTATGATCCAGTCACACTCGGCCAAGAGGCCGAAGTCGTCCTCCAGGTTGCCGGTGGTGATCAGCGCCGCGTTTTCCGGCACATAGAAAGAGGCGGGTTTGGATTTGAGGGCGCCCTGCAAGCCGTTTTGGGCGAAATAGTTGCGGAATACCGGCGAGTCCTCGCTAACCCCCTTCTTGGCCAGCGGATCGGGCATCTTGGGGGGGACGATGTCCAAAAGTACCGTGGCTAGGCCCACGTTGGCCATGTGGGCGGCAATGGTGGCACCCATCACCCCAGCGCCGATGACGCCCACTTTTTTGATTTTCAGGGACATAAAGCTAACCTCCTTAGCCAGGCTCGCCGCGCCGCTGCTTGCGCAGTGATGAATGAAGAATCATTCATATTAATTTTGAGCGACCTTGAATCCAGGACTCCCTGGAGCCCACAAGTGAATGAATTGTCATTCAGTGGATTAAAAACTAGCACGCCCGTTCCTTGACTGTCAAATATTTTTTGCTGGGACTTGGAAAAACCTCTCAATAGGCTTCCTATGCATAGTCTCTCGTTTTTATTCAGTGGTTCTGGGGGATTGTCAATGAGAGTCGCATGTGATACTCTCAGCACCGGTTCCTAATGCCACATAAACGTCAAGTTCATTAATTATGTTTTCATACTGTGGTGTAAAACTTGATTAGAGTGATCGAGGCACGCTCTACCAGGGATGTCGTTATTGTCGGTATCCGGCTGTTCATATTCATCCTGGCCGTATTCACTCTCTGCTCGCCGTTTTTATCCGCACAAGCCGCTCAGGCTCCGGATGTAGGCCATAAACGGCTCACCCCCCTGGATTCCACTGGTCAGCCGGTGGTGTGGTGCTATCACGGCCAAGCCCCCGACACCCGCTTGGTGGTGGTGGACAAATCCCGCCAGCGGCTCATGGTGTTGCGTTATCTGGGCAAGCTGGCCCTGGAGTTTGAATACCCCTGCGCCTCCGGGGAGCGGTCCGGGCCAAAAATCGCCTCCCGCGACGAGAAAACCCCCGAGGGTATTTATTTCGTCACCAAGCGTTTCAAAGACAACAAGATAACCGTCTTCGGCGACAGGGCCCTGCATCTCAATTACCCAAACCCCCAGGACCTGGTCCAGGGGCGCAACGGGGACGGAATCTACATTCACGGCACCAACCGGGACTACAAGCCGCGCAGCAGCAACGGCTGCCTGGTCATGGCCAACCATGACCTGGCCTCGGTGGGCCCGCTGGTCAACGAGCAGTTCACCCCGGTTATCGTGGTGGGGCGCATGGCGCTGGCCGACCCGTCCTTGCAGGCGGCGGCGTGCGAGTTTCTGCGCACCGTAAACATCGACACCTTGAGCCGGAGCGCGGCCAACCTGCCCAACGGCCTGGAGTTGCTGCGGCCCACCTCAGCCAAGCGGGAGTTGCCAGCACTGGCCTCAAAGCTGGAGGGCTTGGACTCGGGAATAAAGGTGCGGGCCAAGGGGTTGGCCCTGTTCGGCACCGGCAGCCAATGGGTGTTGCTGGCCAATCAGGAGATCACCGGACCGGGCGGCAAAAAAGTCCGCGCGACCCGGCGCTTTTATCTGTCCGGCCAAGAACCAGCGTCACTCAAGTTGGTGCAGTCCCAGTGGGTGCTCCCCAACCTGGCGGGCGCCCGCTTGCTGGCTTCTTGGGCTCAACCCAAAATCGCGGCCTTGGCCTCGGTCGCCGCCAAGCAAAGCAAGAAGAAGGCCCCTGCCCAGGACCAGGCCACCCTTATCAAACCGATGTTGGACGCCTGGATTTCGGCCTGGCAAAACAAGCAGCTCAATCAATACATGAGTTTTTATGCCAAGGACTTCCGTGGTTCGGGAAAGAATCGGCGTCAATGGCGCAGGCACAAGAGCTATCTCAACCGCACATACAAGAAAATCACGGTGCGCATCCAAGACCTGAAAATAGAGGTCAAGGGTAACCGGGCCATGGTCAGCTTCATCCAGCGCTACAGCTCAGACTGGCACAGCGACCTGGGCGTCAAGCATTTGCAGTTGATATTCAAGGACGGGCGGTGGCTCATCCGCTCCGAAGCCTGGCAAAAAATGCCGAGCCGGTCCCGAGCCCCGGCGTGATTCTCGACCCTCTCTTGCCTCGGCCTCAACGAAACTATAGGATAAGAATTAACCAATCACTCGGGAAAAGGGGGTAAATTGGCCCGGCAGAAAACCGACGTACTGCTGGTGCGCAAGGACGCCCCGGTGCAAACAATGCGTTTAGGCCCCTGGCTTTTATATTTTTTCATGTTCCTGATGGTCCTCACCTTGGCCGCTTTGGCCGGGGGAGGCTATCTGCTTTATCAACAAAACCAAGCCCTGAGTGAGATAGTCAAAGACAATAAGAGGCTGCGGCTGTCTGCCCAGAACCTGGAAACCATCGTGCGCGGCCTCCAGGACCGGGCTTTTTTGGCAAACATGCCAGCCGAGGGCCCGCCGCCACCACCGCCACCAAGGCAAAAAAAACCCACCCAGCCGCCTAAGGCCGCGACCCCACCGGCCGAGCCACCTCAGGCAGCCCAGGAGCAACCGGCCGAGACCGACGCCAAGGCCAAGGAAAACGGCGACGCCTCCACCCCGCAGGAAGCCCAGGCTGTGGAGCCATGGCCCACCAGCGCCGACTGGGTGGATGTGCGCAAGGTAAAGCTGAAAAAATCCGGGCGCGATCTACTAGTCTACTTTGATATAAACAACAAATTGGACTACAAGCACCCGGCCAAAGGCTACGCCACCGTGCTTTTGCGCAGCGAACGCAAGGGAGCACCTTGGGTGGAGGCCTGGCCTCCCACCCGGCTCACTCCCCTGGGCAGGCCGGAGAATCCCAAAAGGGCCGCTCATTTCGCGGTGCAACGCTACAAACGCTTTAGGGCCCGCTTCGTTCTGGTGGATAAAGACGTGGAGGCCGTGGAGTTTCTGATCTTCAACGAACAAGGCGAGCTCGCCCTTTTGATGCGCGAAACGATGGATTCCAAGCAGCCCAAGAATTAGCAGCGAAAGCGAATATCTTGTCCGCCAACCAACTGACCATACTGGCCGCCGGGACCATCGTGCGCGGCGACGTCTTCGCCCAGGACACCTTGGTGGTGGAGGGAGGCGTACAGGGCAGCGTGGTGGCCCACCGGGTGGTGGTCAAGGACACCGGGTGGATTCAGGGAAAACTGACCTGCCGTTCGCTGACCATAGAACTGGGTGGCGTGGTCGACGCCGACGTGGAGGTGGTGGAAACCGGTGTGCTCACCAAGCCGGCCCAGGCCCAGAATTCCGCCTTGCAAAACGACGGAAGCAAGGCCCTGTTGCAAGAACATCCCGGGCCACAGGACGAAGCGTAGCCGTGTTGCACAAGAATGCGGATGAACTGAAAGTTTTCACGGCCTCCGACGGATGCCGCCTGGCCGAGGTAATCCACCCGGCCAACGACCCGGTCGATGCCGGGATCAGCCTGTCGCGGGCCTGGCTGCCTCCCGGTGAGGCCACCAAACCGCATTACTTGGATTTTTTAGAGATTTATTACGTGCTGCGGGGCAGGGGGGTGCTCCACCAGGACGACCTTTCCCAAGAGGTGGGCCCCGAGTCCTGCGTATACCTCCCGCCCGGTTCGCGGCAATGGTTAGAAAACACCGGTCAACAAGACCTGGTGTTTTTGTGTGTTTGTCATCCAGCCTGGCGGGCCGAAGGCGACCATAGCGCCTGACACCCCCCGGCGCGGTTTCCAGCAAAGGGGATAATCATGCCTAACGTATTGATCGTATATTTTTCCCACGGCGGCAACACCCGCAAGATGGCCGAGGCCCTAAAGGCCAGCGTGGAACAGGACGGTTGCGCGGTAAGCCTGAAAAAAGTGGCGGACGCCACCCTGGACGACCTGCGGGCGGCTGACGGGGTTCTCTTGGGCGCGCCTTGCTACTTCGGCTGCATGGCCAACCCCATGAAGACGTTCATCGACGAGTCCATTGCCCTGTTCGGCAAAGGCGAGCTGGAGGGCAAGGCCGCCGGGGCCTTCGCTTCCACCGGCGGCATCGGTGGCGGCGGCGAGTTGACCCTCCTGTCCATGCTGCAAGGCCTGTTGATTCACGGCATGGTGGTGCAGGGCCTGCGCAAGGGCGGCCACTTCGGCCCCCTGGCCATAGGCGAGCCGGATCAGCGGGTCATGGACGAGTGCGCGGCCTATGGGGCCCATTTCGCCGCCCTGGTGAACAAGCTGGCCGCCTAGGCCTTGGCGCAAGCAAGCGAAGGGCTCTGCCTGCTGGCCCAGGGGCTGGCAGGGGCGGAGCCCTATCAAGGCCCTCCGGCGGTGTTGGTCCGTGAGGGCAGGGTGGCCGCCCTGGGCGAGGAGGCCATCGCCAAGGCTGGCCGGCGCCAGGAGTTTGAAGGCCTATGGCTGTCGCCCGCGCCCCTGGACGCTCACGTGCACCTGTACCTTGGGCCGGGGCCGGAGCAGGCCATGGAGTCATGGCGGCGGTCCGGAGTGGCGGCAGTGCGCGACCTGGGCCACAAGCCCCAGCACGCCACCCCTCGGGATGACGGCGGCCCGCCGCTGGTGCGCACCGCCTGCGTGGGCCTGGGAGCCACCGGCGAGGCCGCCTATTGGCTGGCCGCGCCCATGAACGGGGCCCAGGCCTTTGCTCAGGCCGCCAGGGAACAGGCCCGCCGGGGCGCGTCGGTGATCAAGCTCTTCGCCTCAGGCCTATTGGACTTTGAGCACCCCGGGGAGGTGTGCCACCCTCAGGCCCTTACCAACGAGGAGGTGGCTGCGGCGGTGCAGGAGGCCCACGGGGCCGGTTTGCCGGTGTCGGCGCACGCCAACGGCGAAAAGGCGGTGAGCCAGGCCCTGGCCCAGGGGGTGGACGGCATTGAGCACGGCTATTTCCTGGGGCCTCGCTGCTTGCTGAGCATGGCACAAAAGGGCGTTTGGTGGACCCCAACCCTGGCGGCGGTTGAGGCTCACCTGGCAGACCCAGACGGGCGCCACGACCAGACTACCTTGGATGCCCTGGCTGAAATCGTGCGCCTGCAACAAGCGCAGATAAAGCTGGGGGAGGAGTTGGGGGTCAAGCTGGTGCTGGGCAGCGACGCGGGCTCCTACAACCTGCCCCACGGCGAGGCGGTGTTTCGAGAGATGGCTTCCTGGCTGGAAGCGGGGGTGAGCCCGGCCACGGTGTTCGAGGCGTCCACCAAACGGGCGGCTCGCTGCATGGGCCTGGCAGGGGATTTGGGAGAGATCGCGGTGGGGGCGCGGGCCTGGTTGTTGGGCACGGCTCAAGATCCGCGCCGCGACCCCTTGCAGTGGCAACGGCCCGTTTGGCGAAGCTTCTAGGGGCTAGCCCAGGACGCTGCGCAGGCGGCCGGGATAATAGAATACGTATTCCTTGGCCAGGATGCGGTAGCGCCGCGCCGCGTAATCGTGCAGGGCGGCGTAAAACTCCTGCAGGTTGCTCAGCGGAGCCACCATGCGGGCGAACTGGTGGGGGTCTCCGGCGTCCTGGTTAACCGGCGGAATGAAGCGGCCCTCGCCGCCCCGCCAGCGAAAGCCCAGGTTTTTGGAGAGATGATCCACTTCCTGATACACCCGCCGAATCAGGTCGGTGCGCAGGATGGCCGAGGGAGCGCCCACCAGGGCCTCCAAAAGGCAGGCCAGGTAGCAGACCTGTTCCTGGGAGGCGGCGTCGGCCCGGTGGCGCAAAAGGCCAAGGGCGGTGTCTTGCAAGCCGCCCTCCAAGGCGAAGTGGGGTGGCATGCGGCCAGAGGGGTCCTGACCGGTTTGCAGGCACTCCTCCCGGTACTCCTCGTAGGCCGCCGCCGAGCCCACATGCACCTGTATGATGCGCCCGGTGCGCCAGGGCCCCCAACGCAAGCGCATGGGTGCATCGGTTATCACATGCTCTCGGCCTTCGCCGCCGGGAAAAGGAATCACGCGATCCAAACTGCAACCTTTGGCCCAGGAAAGTTTCGCCCCCATGACGAGCCTCAAGACTAACAGATGGCGCTTGGCCAGGGAAGCCCTGGGCGCGTGCCTGGCGCTCTCCATGCTTTTGGCGTTTATGGCCGCCGCCGTGCCCGCCCAGGCCAAAGATCAGGATGTCTTCGCGCCTCTTCGGGCCGAGATGATCCGCCAAGGCACGGACCCGGCCCAAGTGGACGCCCTGCTGGGCGACAAGAGGGTTCGCTTCGAAGGCCGCCTCATGGCCGTGCTGCTGGCGCCCTCGGAGCGCAGCCTCAACTACGGCCAATTCCTGCGCCCCAAAACCATCAAGGCGGGCAAGGCCTTTATGGCCAAAAACGCCGCCACCTTGACCGAGGCCCAAAAGCAAAGCGGGGTGGACCCCGCGGTGGTGGTGGCCATACTGAGCGTGGAAAGCCGCCTGGGGATCTACACCGGCAATTGTTCGGTGTTCAACGTGCTGGCCTCCCAGGCGGTGCTGGACACCCCGGAGGCCCAAAAGATATTGGCCAAGAATTGGCCCCGCAAACAAAAGGCCGAGTTGAACAGGACCAAGACCAAAAAGCGCTTTAAGCGCCGAGCGGTTTGGGCCCGCAAGGAAATGGGCTCCCTGATGCGTCTGGCCGCCAAGGAAGGGCGCTCGCCCCTGGACTACAAAGGATCATTGGCAGGGGCTTTGGGCATGGCCCAGTTCGTGCCCACCTCGGTGCTGGTTTGGGGCAAGGACGCCGACGGCGACGGAAAAATTAACCTTGCCGATCCCCAGGACGCCATCCACAGCGTGGCCAATTACCTCAAGGCCCACGGCTGGCGTCCCGGCCTGAGCAACAAGGCCAAGCTCAAGGTGGTGCTCACCTACAACAACTCCAAGCCCTACGCCAAGACGGTGCTGGGCCTGGCCCAGAGATTGCGGTGAGCCAGCGCCCCGCCCAAGTCTGGCCGGGAGGCCAGGCATTGGAGCAGGCCTTTGGCCTGAGCGCCGCCGCTGCGCCGGGAGGCCTGCTCTTGGGCGGGGGAGGGCACTACACCTTCCAGGGCAGAAACGCCCTGCTGCCCCTGCTTTGGTCCCAGCTTCCGCCCTCAGCGCGCCGGGCCAAGCCTTTGGCCGAGTTGGCCGGTCCAGTGTTGGTGCAAAAGCTGCTGGAGTCTCTAGGCAAGGAACAGGCGGCGCTGACCGGCATCTCACGGGGACGCCGCTTTCCCCATCGCTTGTGGCGGCTGCTGGTGGGGCTAAAGGCGGCGCGGCTTGATCCGGGGGACATCGCCTCGTTGCCGGGGCCGGGAAGCGAACGCCGCGCCGCCCTGGCCGGTCTGCTGGCCGTCTACACCCGCGAGCTTGCCCAGCGTGGCCTGGCTGACGAGGCCGACCAGCTGGCCGCCGTGGAGGCGCATCTCTCAGAGGGCGGAACCTTTCCCTTGCTGCAAAACTGGCAGGCGCTGGAAGTGCGTGATGCCTTGTGGTTGCGACCTGCTGAGTTGCGCCTGCTCTTCGCTCTATCCCAGGTGGTGGCGGTGCGGGTGCGCTTCGCCCTCACCCCGTTGGTGGGGTCTGACCAAGAGGTGTTCCGCTTGCTGGAGGCCACGGCCAGGGCCTTGGAAAACCACGGCGGCAACATGGAGGTGGAGTGGAGCGACCTGGAGGAGGAGGGTGGCCCCTTGGCTCCCCTGGCCTTGGGGGCTTGGAAGGCTGGCCAAAAAGCGCCCGCAAGGGATGGTGCGGCCTTGGACCTGGTGCGGGCGCCGGGGCGCTACGCCGAGGTGGAGGCCCTGGTGGGCCGGGCACGGGACCTGGTGGATCAAGGCACGCCGCCCCATGAGATCGTCCTGGTTTTCCCTGAGCTGAGCCTGTACGGCCAGATGGCCGCCGACGTGGCCGCCCGTTTGGGTCTGCCCATTTCCTTCCGCCGTAGCGAACCCCTGAGCGGCACCCCCCTGGTGCAGGCCGTGTTGGAGCTGCTTTCCTTGCCCCAGATGGGATACCCCCGGGTGGAGCTGGCCAGAATTTGGGATTCGCCCTACTTGGGGGCCTCCCTGTCCCGCCATCTCCAAACGCCACATCCAAGCGATGCTGCCCACCGCTTGGCGCGAGCTTATTACGTGGACTCCCAGGAAACTCCGGCGCGCGAGTGGTTGAACAAGGCGGCGGACAAGGCCGACGGGAGCAAGGCACAGGCCTGGCGGGATTTGGCCTCGGCCTGCGGGGCGCTTACCGCCTGGCTGGCTTCTTTGGATAAGGCCCAAGGCCTGAACGAGTATTGCGGCCGGGTGGGGCGTCTGCTCGAAGCTCTAAGGCCCACCCAGGATTTGGCCGTTGGCGCGGGACCTGGGCGCTGGGCAGCCCTGGCCCTGGCCCGCGACTTGGGAGCCTGGGAGGGGCTAACCAGGGCGGTGCGTGGCCTGGGCCAGGCCGCGGAGCAGGTAGGCGCGGTCATGCCCCTTAGTCCGGGGCGGCTGTTGGCCCTGCTGGGGCAGGCTCTGGAGCAACAAGACGCCGGCGCGGGCATGGGGGCTCGCGGCGGGGTGCGGGTGCTGCGCCTGGAAGACGCCCAGGGACTGCGCCCGGCCCACGTTTTGGCTGGTGGCTTGAATCTGGAGGAATTCCCGTCCCGCCCGGCAGACCTGCGCCTGTTGGACAGCGCCGAGCGCGTGGCTCTGGGCCGCAAGGCCGGGCTGCCGGTGTGGCGCACCGAAGAAGAGGAATACGGCGGCCAGGTGCTGCGCCTTTTGCTGTTGCTGGGTTCGGCCCGCCAGGGCGCGGTGCTCTCCTGCTGCGCCGCCCACCTGGACGGCTCCCCGCGCAACCCCAGCCTTTTGCTGGAGCAGATGGCCCGGCGTCTGGGACGCCAAGACGACCTCAAGGCCCCGCCGGGAAGCGTGTTCGGCGATGTGCCACCGGTGGAGGGGTGCCGCGATGCACGCAGCCTGTGGAGCGCGGTGGCCCGCGACTTGCTGCGCCCTCGCTACGGCGCAGCCCAAAGGGAAAACGCCGCACCGGCGGTTCTGCACGTCCTGGCACAAGATCCTGCTACTGCCGATGCCTGGCGATCCCTGGCCGCACGGGCGCGGGTGGAAGAGCACCGCTTGCGCCAGGAGGCTCTGCCGCCTGAGGCCCGTCTCGCACAGGGCGGCCCCTACGACGGCCTGCTGCTCCAGGGACCGGCGCAGGAGTTTTTGGCCTCGCTTCTGGCCGACCCCGCCCGGCGAAAACTCTCCCCCAGCGCGCTGGAAACCTACGTGGCCTGCCCCATGCAGTGGTTTTTGGCGCGGGTGCTGGGGCTGGCCGAACCGAGCGAGCCGGGCTGGGGCCTGGAGCGCTCGGAAGAGGGCACCTGGGTGCACGACACCCTGGCCCACTTTTTCGCGCCTAGCGAATTCGACCCGAACTGGGACCAGGCCGCCCAGAGCGAACGCTTGCTTCACTGCCTGGCCCGGGCCATGGAAAAGCTGCCGGGACACGAGCTGGTGCAACAGGCCAGGCGGAGCGTGCTGGCCCACACCCTGGCTACGGTGGTCTCTCGGGAGATGGAGGCCATGGGCGGGCTGCGGCCCTCCAAAGTCGAAGCCGAGTTTGGCGGCAGGGACGATCCCGGCCTGAAAGTGGAGCTGGAACAAGGCGAGCCTTTGTTCTTGCAGGGCCGTCTGGATCGCTTGGACCAGGGGCCGGGCGCGTTACGGGTTGTGGACTACAAGCACGCCGGCCAAAAGGACAAGATCACCGGCCCGCTAAAACAAAGCGAGTTGGGGGTCAGCGCCTTCCAGATGCCGGTGTATCTGGCTGCGGCCCGCGAGTTCTGGGGCAAAGCTGAAGATGCCCTTAGCGCCCGGGTGGTGCCCACCCGAAAGATGGAGCAGGACCCGGCCCAACACGACTTTGCCGTAGCCAACCCGTTCCTGGCCTCCGACCCGGCCATCCGCCAAGAGTTGGCCATGAGCGGCACGCTCAACCTGTTCAACAGCATCGCTGAATTGTGGAGTCGTTTGGAAGGTGGCCAGTTCCTGCCCCTGCCCGAACAGGGCCCCTGCGACTTCTGCCAAATGGGCGGAGTGTGCCGGGCGCGGGTCAATGCCGCCGCCGCTCTGGGGGGAGAGGCCTCATGAGTGCGCCGGAGCGGCTGTGCTTGGTGGCAGGGGCCGGGGCAGGCAAGACCTACCGTTTGGTGGAGCACTACCAGGGCCTGCTGGCCCAGGGCCTGGAGCCGTCCCAGATCGTGGCCATTACCTTCACCGAAAAGGCGGCGGGCGAAATGCGCCAACGCATCGGCGAGAAGGTGGCCACCGAACTGGCCGCCAAGCTGGCCTGGGCTCCCATCAACACCATCCACGGTTTTTGCGCCTCCCTGCTCAGGGACTACGGCCTGGCTCTGGGCCTGGACCCTGAGTTCCGGGTGCTGGACGCGGACGAGTTCAGCCGCCTATTGGTTGAGACCACTGATGAGGTGCTGCGTCAAGGGCTCAAGGAGCGCGACCCAGCCCTGGGCCGACTTTTGACATACTACAATTTGAGCGGCATGGGCGGGCTTGAAGACGCCCTGATGTGGCTGCACCGGCAGATGGCCACCATGGGCATCAGCCCGGAGCAGGCCGCCCGCGCCACGACTCTGGCCCACGCCGATGACCAGCACAGCGCACCACGCCTTGTGACTGCCATGAACGCGGCGGTGGACGAGTTGGCCTCCCTGCTTGCCACCGACTCCAAGCTGCGATCATCCAAGGCCAAATACGTCCCCAAGGCCAGGGGCCTCATCGAGGCCTGGCCATCGCTAAAGACTCAGCTTGAGGATGAGGCCACTCGGACCGAGGCGGTGGCGCTCATAGCCGCCACGGTGAAAGGCTCGGCCTGGGGCAAGGTCAATGACCTGCGCAAGGCATTGGCTGCTGGAGCCGAGTCTATTACTGCCCTGGCGGCCATTCCCGCCGCCGCGCAGGCGGCCGAGGACTTGCTCTCCCTGGCCGCCGAACTGGAGCACCGCCTGAGCCGCGAGCTTACCCGCCGGGCCGCTCTGGGTTTCGACGCCCTGCTCATTCTGGCCCGCGATCTGTTGCGCGATTTTCCCGAGGTGCTCTCCCAGTGCCGTGGCCGCTGGCGGGCCCTGCTGGTGGACGAATACCAGGACGTGAACCCGGTGCAGAACCAGTTGGTGGAACTGTTGGCCGGGCTGGGCCACGACCCCGCCCCGCAGGCGGAGCCGCCATCGCTCCTGGTGGTGGGGGACCGCAAGCAATCCATCTACGCCTTCCGGGGGGCCGAGGTGGCCGAGCTGGCCGACATGGCCGCGCGCCTGGAAGCGGGCGAGGGCAGGGTGGAGCCTCTTGGCCTTAACTGGCGCTCTCACCCGGCACTGGTGGAGTTCTTCAACCGCCTGTTCGGGCAGGTGCTCATCCCTGGTGCCGGGCAGGAGCACGCGCCCCAGGCCTATGTGGAGTACGGCCCCCACGACCAGCAGGAGCCATCGGGCAAAATGCCGGGCGGCCCCAACGAAGTCGTGGTGGATCTGGTGGATTGCGCGGGCCTGCTCACTCAGGACAAGCCCAGCGCGGCGGCACAACGGGCGGTGGAAGCCCAGGCCCTGGCCGCCTATCTGCGGGAGCTTTTCGACTCTGGCCTCCACCGCCCCGGGCAAGTGGCGGTGCTGCTGCGCAAGCTCACCCAGGTGGGAGTGTACGAGGAGGCTTTGCGCCGGGCGGGAGTGGACTACTACACCGTGCGCGGTAGAGGCTTCTACGAGTGCCAGGAGGTGAGCGACTTGGCCCACGCTCTCAGGGCCGTGCTGGACCCAAGCGATGAAATTGCCCTGGCCGCCTGGCTACGCTCGCCTATGGTGGGCCTCAGCGACGAGAGCCTGCTGGCCCTGGCCCATCCTGAGCCGCCCCGGCGGGCCGGGCTGTTCGCCGGGGTGTGCGCGGGAGCGCCCCTGCCGGATTGGTGCGGAGCCGAGCAACAACACCGCCTGGAGGGAGCGCGGCGCACCCTGGACAAGCTGGAGCCCCTGGCCCGCCGCCTGCACCCGGCTGAACTTATCTCCTTGCTGCTGGAAGGCAGCGACCTGTTGCCCGTGCTCATGGGCACCAGCGTGGGCGAGCAAAAGGCAGCCAACTTGCGCAAGCTTCTGGAAACCGCGCGCCAACCGGGCGGAGTGTTGGCCGGAGTCATGGAAGCCTTTGCGCGGGGTTTGGCCGGGCTGGTGGCCCAGCCTCCCCAGGACCCCCAGGCCCCGCTTTTGGGCGAGGACGCCCAGGTGGTTCGCCTGATGAGCGTGCACCAGGCCAAGGGCTTGGAGTTCCCGGTGGTGGTCCTGCCAGATTTGGCCGGCCAAGGAGGAGGCCGAAACGGGCCGCCGGATTTGGGGCCGGACGGTGAATTGGCCCTGGCCCCGCCCCATCCGGACAGCGGAGCCATGGCCAAACCGCCCCTCTATGATCGTCTGCAAAACAGAGACAAGGCCCGCCAGGAGGCGGAGGAGGCCCGCAAGTTTTACGTGGCCTGCACCAGAGCCGAGGAGCGTTTGGTGCTGCTGCTCAGCCCCGGTGGCACCCAGAACAAGGGCTGGGATAAATGGGCCCGCGACCTGATAGTCAAGGACCCGGCGGCCCGGACCATCGACGCCGCCACTTTGCCACTGGCCGGGCAGAGCGAGCCAAGCTCCTTGGCCGACGCCTGGCCGGATGGCCTGCCGGAGGCGCCGGAGTTTGACGCCGTAAAAAAGGCGGAAGATGTTTTGGCCGGCGTACATCGGCCTGCCGTGCGGTTGGCCCTGGTGCGCGAGTCGGTTAGTGGTTTGGAGAACTATCTGACCTGCCCCCGGCTCTACGTGCTCACCCAGCGCCTGGGCCTGGACACCGCCCTGATCCCCCGCGCGGGCAAGCCCAACGGCGGCCCGGCGCGGGCGGTGGAGCTGGGCAGCCTGGTGCACCGGCTCATGGAGGTCACGGAATTTAGCCAAGGCCCGGCCGGGCTGGAAACCGCCCTGGCCGGTCTGGAGGCTGATCCCGACTTGGTCCCACAGGCCCTTTCCCTTGCCGCCCGCTTGTGGGACACCGAACTGCCCGCCAAAGTGGCCGGGGCCGCTCAGCTGGAACGGGAGCTGCCTTTCTGCCTGCGCCTGCCCGGCGCGGACGGCGGTCCGGACCTGGAGATCATCGGCGAAATCGACCTGGCTGCCCGCACGGAGAGCGGGTGGCTGGTGGCCGACTACAAGGTCACGGCCAAGGCAGACCCAACGCCTTACCGCGACCAGATGGCCCTGTACGCCCTGGCCCTGCAAAAAGGCGAGAGCGGCAGCGGCCCAGCGCCCCGCTGCTGCCTGGTGTTTCTCTCACCCCAGGGCGCCAAGTTGACTTGGCTGGATTTCACACCTGCGGACCTTGCCGACATGGACCACCGAATTCGCGCCGCCGCCCAAGGCATCGCCACCCTGGGCCCTCAGCCCGATCCCGCCGCCCTGGATCCGGGGCCGGGTTGCGATCCCGCCACCTGCCCGGTGGCTAGTCTCTGCGGCCTGGATGGCGCTCCATGAAACAGGCCCGCCAGGTGCAGCTCAAGGGACATGTCAAGCGCATCACCTTTGCCAACCCGGAAAACGGCTACACCGTGGCCAAGGTGGAGATTCCCGGCCGCCTGGGCCTGACAACCCTGGTGGGGCGCATGCCCGGCCTCACCGAGGGCCAAGAGGTTGAGATCTGCGGCAAGGAGTCGGAGCACCCCAAGTTCGGCCCCCAGATCGAGGTGGAGGAGTGCCGCGTCAAGCAACCCACCGATATCGAGGGGGTGGAGCGATACCTGGCCTCCGGGCTCATCAAGGGCGTAGGCCCGGTGCTGGCCGGGCGCATCGTCGAGACCCTGGGCACCGGCGCGCTGGAGATAATCCTGGACAAGCCCAAGCGCCTGGCCGAAGTGCCGGGCGTGGGGCCCAAGCGGGCCAAGATTATCTCCCAGGCGGTGGCCGATCACGGGGCCTTGCGCGACCTCATGGTCTTTTTGCAATCCCACGGGGTGGCGGGAACCACTGCGCTGCGCATCTTCCGCCGCTACGGGGCCGGGGCCATGGGCGTGGTGCAAAACAAGCCTCACCGCCTGGCCTCTGACGTACGGGGCATCGGCTTTGCCACCGCCGACGCCATCGCAGCCCGCCTGGGCATAGCCGCCGATCATCCCGAACGCCTGCAAGCCGGGCTGCTGTGGATACTCACCAAGGCCAAGGACGAGGGGCATGTCTACCTGCCCTACGATGAATTGCTGGAGCGTACCGCCGCCGAACTGCGTGTGGAGCAGGCCCTGCTTGGCCCGGCCTTCGCCCGGCTGCACAGCGAACACGAGATCGTGGCCGAGGACTTGCCCTCCGGCGGACGGGTGGTGTACCTCATTGGTCAACACGCCATGGAGATGCTGGCCGCCAAGGAACTGGCTCGCATCTCCCGCCAGGACGGCCTGCTCAGCCCGCAGCGGGCGGCCAAAGCCGTGGCCTGGGCCTCGGGGCAACTGGCGGTAAAGCCCTCGCAAAGCCAGGCCCGCGCTTTGGAGGGTTTGCTGGAGGCGGGCCTGGGGGCGCTCACCGGCGGGCCGGGCACGGGCAAAACCACCCTGGTCAAAACGGTCATCACCATCGCCCGGCGCATGGGCCTTAGCATCGCCCTGGCCGCACCCACCGGGCGGGCGGCCAAGCGCCTGTCCCAGGCCAGCGGCCAGGAGGCCCTTACCCTGCACCGCCTGCTGGAGTTCAGCCCCAAGGAAAACCGCTTCCTGCGCGGCCATGACAAACCCTTGGAGCACGGGCTCATCGTGGTGGACGAGTCCTCCATGATCGACATATGGCTGGGCGCCCACCTGGCCGCCGCGGTGGGCCCCAACAGCCGCTTGCTCCTGGTGGGCGACGCGGACCAGCTCCCCCCGGTTGGGCCGGGCCTGTTCTTCCGCCAGATCATGGACTCCGGCGCGGCCAAGGTGGCTCAGCTCACCGAGATATTCCGCCAGGACGAAAGCGGGCTCATCGTGGCCAACGCCCACCGCATCCTGCACGGCCAGATGCCCCGCCTGCCCGAGCGGGAAGGGGAGGGCGACTTATTTTTCATCGAACAAAAAGACCCGGTCCGGGCCGCCGAGATGATCCGCGATCTGGTCACCCAGCGTTTGCCTCGGCGCTTCGGCCTGGACCCGGAGCGCGACATCCAGGTGCTGGCCCCCATGCACAAGGGCAACCTGGGCTGCGCCAACCTAAACGCCTTGCTGCGCCAAGCCCTGAACCCCCGCGCCGCCGGAAAGGTGGGGCTGGCCCCCGGCGACCGGGTCATGCAGGTGCGCAACAACTACGACCTGGAGGTGTTCAACGGCGACCTGGGCCTGGCCATGCGCGAGGATGACCAAGGCCTGGTGGTGGAGATGGACCGAGGGCCGGTGAGCTACGCCCCGGCCGACCTGGAGGACCTTACCCTGGCCTATGCCATCACCGTGCACAAGAGCCAGGGCAGCGAGTACCCGGCCGTGGTCATCGCCCTGTCCTCGGAGCACTACATCATGCTCAACCGGCCTTTGCTCTACACGGCGGTGACTCGCGGCAAGCAACTGGTGGTCATCGTGGGGCAGCGCAACGCCCTCAAGCGAGCGGTGGAGCACGCCCAGCCAATACGACGCTACGCCGCCCTGGACAACAAAATCAGACAAAATTTGGCTTGAAAAATCGGCGGGGCTACTCGCGGTACTTGCCCGGCTCCAGAAGCACGTGGTCTTGGTTGGGTTCGGAATGCAGGAATACGTTTACCGACTCGCTGCGCTGGGTGTCTAGGCTCAGGCCGGTGAAGTCCGGCTGAATGGGCAGCTCGCGGTGGCCCCGGTCCACCAGCACGGCCAAGTCCACCGAGGCCGGGCGGCCCAGGGAGAAGATGGCTTCCAAGGCCGAGCGCACCGTGCGTCCGGTGAAAATCACGTCATCGATCAAAACCAAACGGCGGCCTCCCACCGGGAAGCTGATGACCGTGTCGTTTAGCTTGGGCACCTGGCGCAGGCGGGTCCAGTCGTCACGGTAAAAGGCGATGTCCACCAAGCCCTTGTCCAGGTTGAGCGAGGCGCCCGAGGCCTGGGACATTGCCGCCTCCAGGCGGCGCAGCAGCAGGTCGCCACCGGTGTGAATGCCCACCAATCCCAGGCCGCTGGGGTCGGGGTGGCGGCTGAGAAGACCCTGGGCGATCTCCCGGATGCCCCGGTCGATGTCCTGGCTGTCAAAGACAGGGCGGGGCTGATTTAAGCTGGCGGATTGCATGTTGTTATGCGCTACTCGTTATTGCTGCCATCTAGGTCCCGTGGGGCAAGCCACCAGGAAAGATACTTTGATAGCAGGGCGTTGGACGCTTGTCAAGTAATTGGATAGGGAAAGCCGGGCGGGGCGGGCGGCTGGGGCGGGGACATCAACAGCCCACAATGCGCCAAAAAATGCGCCGTGAGCCTTGCGAAAGCCGGGAATCGCCTCAGGCTAATAGTTTAATATTTTGTCGGCCAGTTGGATTTGCTCGTACAAAAATTTCATATTGGAAAGCTTGACGTGCTGATCTTCATCCACACCGTGGATGTCCATGCACTTGCCTCAGGCGGCCAGCACCCCCTCGCTGAGGGCGAAAATCTTGGCCTGCTCCCTGATGGGAAAGCTCTCGCTGTCGCCCTCATAAAGATCGGCGGCCGGGCCGTTGAGGAAGATGGTGACTTCCTCGTTCTGGTTGAGCAGAAAATTGCCCAGCCTAACCGCGTTCCACTTGATCTCAGGGTCCGTGCTGGAGATCACCACAAGTATTTGCATGGCCTATCCTTTTATCTTGAATGTATCGGGATTACATATTCTAACTATATTTCCCAGCGCTGTCCAAGGGTATCCCCCGGTAACGGTTCAGTTTATATATGTGTGAAACTTGTAAGCGGCTGTTCCCTACCAGGGGCCCCACATATCCCAGTCCACCGGCCCGCTGGACCAGCCGTCCATGTAGTCCAGGCGATTCTGGCCGCCCTGGTTGTACATGTCCCAGCCAAGCTTCTTGAAGCGCTGGTAATCCTGCCAGGTGCCCACCCAAAGGCATTGCCCGTTGGCCGCGTCGGCCCACAGGTAATAGTCCTTGCCGCCCCGGACCAGGTGCAGGATGCGGTGTTGGGGCATGGACTCAAGGTGCTTCATGCGCGCCGGGTTGTTGGCGGGTATGGCGTCAAAACCGGAAGATAAGAGCAGGCGGTCGTTTTGCTGTATCTTCTCCTGGCTGTTGGGCCCCGCGCAGGCGCTCAAAGCCAAGACCAGGCAAATGGTCAAGGCCGCGAATATCAAGCGTTTCATCTTATGTCCAGTTCTGGTTGAAGTACGGCTAACGAGAAGACAGATCACGGAAGGCGGTCCAGCCGCCCAGGCTTTCGGCGGCCAACACCGCCCGTATGATGGCCCGGCTCAGGCAGTCTGCCGCGGCTCGTCCTATTTCGCTCACCGCCGTGGCCTCGGAGGGGCCGAAAAAGCTGGGCAATGAGGGCAGGGGACGCTGGCCGGTGGCCAGGGTAAAAATAGTGTCCCCGTCGAACATGGTGTGGGCCGGGCGAATGGCCCGGGCCAGGCCGTCCTGAGCCATCTGGGCCACCTTCTTGCACTGGGCCTT
>JAIPDO010000037.1 GCA_021737645.1 Desulfarculaceae bacterium | reverse complement strand
CCAGTTGGACAAGCGCACCAACCGGGTGAGCGCTATCAACCAGCGCTATCTGTTCAAGGCCGACAAGGTGATGCCCATCAAGCCTCTGGCCGTGCCGTACATGTTTGAGATGAGGCCCGAAGAGCCTTACGCCTATTAATAAACCGCCCACTTGCCTCAGCTTCCGCCAAACGGTAAGGTGCTTCTACCCCTTGTGCCCTTGAACCTCGTTGGGGAGGAGCCGGTGAACCCTGAAGAGCGGCGGCTGTTGGCGGTGACCTGCTTCGGTCACTTCCTATCCCATTACAACATGCTGGTGTTCCCCTCGGTTACAGTTCCCTTGGCGGCCATGCTGGGCCTGCCCCTGGGCGCGGTGCTGCCCATAAGCCTCTACCAATACCTGCTGTTCGGGATCACCGCCCTGCCCTGGGGCCTAGCCTGCGACCGCTTCGGCGCCAAGCCCCTGTTGGTGCTGTTCTTCCTGGGAGCCGGGGTCAGCGGCATCGCAGCCGCCCTTTTCATCACCGATCCCTTCCTGCTTACCCTGGCCTTGGCCGGGGTGGGCCTGTTCTCCGGCTGCTACCATCCCGCCGGGCTGGGCCTGGTGGCCCGGGGCATCAGCCGCATCGCCCGGGGCATGGCCTACAACGGCATCTTCGGCAACCTGGGCCTGGGCGCGGCGCCCCTGTTCACCGGGGTGGCGGTGTGGCTGTGGGGGCCACGGGCCGCCTTCGTGGTGCTGGGGGTCTTGAACCTCATGGGTTTCGTGTCCATGGTGCTGCTCCGGGTGGACGAGCCCCAGCGGGCCCAGGGCCAACAGGCCCGCAGCGCCCAGGGTATGGTGGGGCCGTTTTTGATCCTGCTGTGCGCCATGATGCTGGCCGGGTTCACCTACCGGGGCATGACCGTTACCCTGCCCGCCTATCTGGAGTTTCGCGGGCCCGAGCTGCTAGCCTGGTTCCAAGCGGTGGGCGGGGCCGGGATTTCGGGCAACCTCATGGCCACCATCATCACCAGCGGCATTTTCACCATAGGGGCCTTCGGCCAGCTGGCCGGGGGCTGGCTGGGCGAGCGGGTGGACCCCCGCTGGGGCTACTTCACCTTCCACGCCATAAGCTGGCCCGCGGTGCTGTTCATGGTCTGGGCCTACAACCTGCCCCTGGCCCTGTTGGCCCTGGTCTACGCCTTTTTCCTCATCGGCATGCAGCCCATGGAAAACACCCTGGTCAGCCGCCTGAGCCCCCCGGCCTTTCAGCACACCGCCTATGGGGTGAAGTTCGTTTTGACCTTCGGCATCGGAGCCCTGGCCGTGGAGCTGGCCGGGCTGGTGCAGGCCTCCTGGGGCCTCAGCTCGGTGTATTTGGGCATCGCCGGCTTCACCGCCCTGGTGCTCACCGCCATCCTGCTGTTGATCTCCCGCACCCCCAAAATGAACCCGGCCTGAGCGCCGTTTCCCGCCCCACAAAAAACCGGAGGCCCCCTGCGGGGCCCCCGGCCGTGTTTGAGGTGTTGAGTAGCCCTAGCCCTTGAGGCTGAACTTCTCGGCGATGACGTCGTAGTAGGCCTTTTCCGAGACCTCGCCCCAGACGCCCACCTGCTTTTGGAACTTCTTGAAGGCCGCGTGCACCTTGCCCGCCTGCTTGTCCTTGGCCGCGATTTCGTCCAGGGTCTCGTAGGCCATGGTGCGCAGTTGGGCCAGCACGTCTGCGGGGAAGCGCACCAGGTTCACGTTGTGCTTGGTGATCAGCTTCTCCAGGGCCGCGCCGTTGTCGGCGTTGAAGCCCGATAGCATCCAGTTGTAGGTCTCGGCGCAGGCCATGTCCAGCATGGTCTGGTATTCCTTGGGCAGCGCGTCGTAGGCCTTCTTGTTGAAGAAGTTCTCCAGCACGGTTCCCGGCTCATGCCAACCGGGGTAGTAGTAGTACTTGGCCACTTTGTAAAAGCCCATGATGTAGTCGTGCAAGGGGCCCACCCACTCGGTGGCGTCGATGACCCCGCGCTCCAGGTTGGTGAAGATCTCGCCGCCCGGAGTAAGCACCACGGTGCCGCCGGCCTTGGCCAGCACCTTGCCGCCCAGGCCGGGGATGCGCATCTTCAGGCCCTTGAAGTCGTTGATGGTCTCGATCTTCTTATTGAACCAGCCGCCCATCTGCACCCCGGTGTTGCCCGCCGGGCGGGGGACCAGGTTGAAGGGAGCGTAGGTTTCTTCCCACAGCTTCAGGCCGTCGCCGCCCCAGAACCAGGCGGCCATGCCCACCGCGTTGAGGCCGAAGGGCACCGCCGCGAACCACTGGGCCGCCGGGGTCTTGCCCGCCCAGTAGTAGGCCGCGCCGCTGCCGGCCTGCACCGTGCCGTTGCTCACCGCTTCGAAGGAGCCGAAGGCGGGTATCAGCTCACCGGCCGCGTAGACCTTGATGTCGAACTGGCCACCGGACATCTCCTTGACCCGTTTGGCCAGGCGCACCGCCCCGGTCTGCAGATAAGGCAGCTTGGGCGGCCAGGTGGTGACCATTTTCCATTTGATCTTTTTCTTGGCCAGCACCGCCGGGGCCGATATGGCGGTGGCCGCAGCGGCTGCCGCGGCGCCCGCACCGGCCTTTTTCAAGAAGTCGCGTCTTTTCATTCGCTCTCCTCCTGCGAGTTTTTGACAGACAACATGCCGCGCGGAGGGCGCGGCTTATCCGCCTAATGGGGGCTCGGCAACTACCCCAGAGCCTCACCCCGTAAGATCGTGTTCATAATGTGTAATACAAAAAGCCCGCCAAGCACAACCCCGGATTCCCCATCAGCCTAGTTGCTGTATACGACCCTGGGCAGCCAGGTGGACAACTCTTGCCAGTAGGCCACGATGAACAGGCCTATGAGCTGCAAGGCCACGAAGGGGATGATGCCCCGGTATATGTGGCCGGTTTTCACCTCCGGGGGCGTCACCCCTTTCAAATAGAACAGGGAGAAGCCGAAGGGAGGAGTCATGAAGGAGGTTTGCAGGTTCACCGCCAGCAGCACGCATATCCACAAGGGGTCGAAGTGGAACTCCTCGATGAGAATGGGCACCAGCACCGGCACGTGGATAAAGGTGATCTCGATGAAGTCCAGCACGAAGCCCACCAAAAAGATCACCGCCATGACGATGATCAGCACCATCTGGTGGCTGTAGATGTGGGCCACGTGAGTCAAAAAGTTGCGCACCAGGTCGTCGCCGTTTAGCTCGCGGAAGGTCAGGCCGAAGGCAGCCGCGCCCACCAGGATGATGAACACCATGCAGGTGAGCTTGGTGGTGGCCTGCATCACCTCCCGGAGCACGGTGATGTTGAACCTCTTGTTCCAGATGGCCAAGAGCACCGCGCCCACGCTGCCCACCGCCGCCGCCTCGGTGGGCGAAGCCACCCCGGCGAAAATGGAGCCCAGCACCGCCACGATGAGAAACAGGGGCGGGAAAAGGGCCCGGGCCACCCGCAGATAGAACTGCACGCGGCTCAGGGCGTCCAGGGCTTCGTCTCGGGGGATGGGCGGGGCGATATCCTTTTTTATGCTGGTGATGATGATGATGTAGATGACGTACAGGCCCACCAGGATCAGGCCCGGGAAGATGGCGGCCATGAACAGGTCGCCCACCGGCACCTGCACGATGGTGCCCAAAAGCACCAGCACGATGGACGGCGGAATGATCTGGCCCAGGGTGCCCGAGGCGGCCACCGTGCCGCAGGCCAGTTCCTTCTGATAGTTGCGCCGGAGCATGGTGGGCACGGCCAGCAGGCCCATGGTTACCACCGTGGCCCCCACGATGCCCGTGGAGGCCCCCAGTAGGGCGCCCACCACCACCACGGATATGGCCAAGCCGCCGCGCATGCGCCCGAACAGGCGGCCCATGGTGTCCAATAGCTCCTCGGCCAGGCCGGAACGCTCCAGGGTGACCCCCATGAAGATGAACAGGGGCACCGCGATCAAGACCACGTTTTGCATCACCCCCCAGATGCGCATGGGCAGCAGGTTGAAAAAGTCGAAGCCCGAGCCGATGAGCCCGAAGCACAGGGCGGTGCCCATGAGGGTGAAGGTGACCGGGAAGCCGGCCATGAGCCAGATGGTCAGGGCCAGGAACATCCATCCCGCCAGGTATTCCTCGAACATCAGACAGCCTCCTGCTTCGGCTCTTCACGGCCGATGATAACCAGGAAGCTTTTGATAAACAGGCTGACG
The DNA here is from genome assembly GCA_021737645.1 of Desulfarculaceae bacterium. Taxonomy (GTDB): domain Bacteria; phylum Desulfobacterota; class Desulfarculia; order Desulfarculales; family Desulfarculaceae; genus Desulfoferula. The sequence continues at coordinate 34,115 of JAIPDO010000037.1, read as the reverse complement.
CCTTGCAGCCACACCAAAGTGAAGCCCAGGGGAATCATGCTCTTTAAAATGAAACGCAGGGGTATGCCGCCGGGGTCGGGCGAGCCCTCGAATATGGCGAAGGAGTTCTCCACGAAACCCAGGGAGGTGCTGATGATAAGGTAGCAGCCGGGGAACAGGAAGAAAATGCAGCCGATGAAGTTGATCCAGGCCTGGGCCTTGGCGCCGATCTTTTGGTAGATAATGTCCACCCGCACGTGGCCGTCGTGCAGCAGGGTGTAGCCCGCCCCCATCAGGAAGATGAAACCGAACAGGTGCCATTCCAGTTCCTGGGTGAACACATAGCTGATCCGAAACACGTAGCGCATGACCACATCGCCGAAGACCACCACCACCAGCAGGGCGGTGATCCAGGAGACGAAGCGGCCCACGTATTCGTTGATTTTGTCGATGCCTTTGGCGAGGATTATCAGGGCATTCATGCAAAATCTCCAGATGGCTGGCGATGATTATCCATAAAAATCGCCCGGCTCTCCCGCCTGGGCTAATTACGACTACACTACAGTCATTACTATTTGTAACTCATACTGCTCCAAGCAGACAAGGGAACTTTTGTTTCGGCGCGTGAACCTTATTCCCTGGCCTCGATATCCAGCGGGCAGGGGCAACCCGTTGTAGACAAGGCCAAAATACCCTTGGCATGGACTCACGGAACCTGCATTATCTAGAAAAGGCTTTATTTACTCTGGTGGGAGACGCTCAACGTGGAAAACAGTGGAAAAAAAACCTTTGCGTGCTGGGCGGGGGCGCTGCTTGCCCTTTTGTGCCTGCTGACCCTTACCGGCATGGCTCAGGCTGCGGTGGACAACACCCCGCCGGACAAATTCATCCAAAAGATAAAAAAACCATGGACCGGTGACCTGCCGGACATGGTGCAGCGCCGGGCCATCCGGGTCCTGGTCACCTATAACAAGACCAACTATTTCCTGGACGGCGCCCGCGAGCGCGGCATCACCTACGAGGCCATGCAACAGTACGCGAAATACCTCAACAAGCGGCTGGCCAGGCAGGGCAAGAAAAAGAAACACCTCGCGGTACACATACTTCTAATTCCCGTGGCACGTGACAAGCTGCTTTCTTACCTGGTGCAGGGCAAGGGCGACATAGCCGCCGCCAACCTCACCGTTACCAAGAAGCGCCTAAAACAGGTTGATTTCTGCGCTCCATTTGCCTCTGGAGTCAAGGAATTGGTGGTCACCGGACCGGGCGCCCCGGCGATTAAAAAGCTCAGCGGCCTTTCCGGCAAGACAGTCTACGTGCGGCGCTCCAGCAGTTATTATGGGAGCCTGAAAAAGCTCAACCGGCAGTTCAAGCAAAAGGGTATCAAGCCGGTCAAAATCGACTTGGCCGACGAGAACCTGGAGACCGAAGACATTCTGGAGATGGTCAACGCGGGCCTGGTGCCCATCACCGTGGCCGACAGCCACCTAGCCGACTTTTGGTCCAAAATCTTCAAAAACCTCAAGGTGCATGAAAACCTGCTCCTGGCCAAAAACGGCAAGATCGCCTGGGCGGTGCGCAAGAACAGCCCCAAGCTCATGCAGTCCATCAACGCCTTTGTGAAAAAGAACAAGCAGGGCACCTTGATGGGCAACATCCTCATAAAGCGGTATTTTGAAAACACCAAATGGGCCGAGAACGCCCTTTCTCCCGAAAACATCAAGCGCTTCGACCACACCACCAAATTTTTCCAGAAATACGCCGACCAATACGGTTTCGACTGGCTGATGCTGACCGCCCTGGCCTTCCAGGAGTCGGGCCTGGACAACAGCAAGGTCAGCCACGTGGGCGCGGTGGGGGTGATGCAGTTGATGCCCAGCACCGCTTCCGGGCCGCCGGTTTCCATCCCCGACTACAAGAAGCTGGAATCCAACGTCCACGCGGGCACCAAGTATCTGCGCTGGATCTATGACCAGTACTTCAAGAACGATAAGAAGGTAAGTCAGCTAAACAAGGTGCTGTTCACCTTCGCCGCCTACAACGCCGGGCCCGGCAGGGTCATCGGCCTACGCAAGCGGGCGGTCAAAATGGGGCTCAACCCCAACGTGTGGTTCCACAACGTGGAGGAGGCCGCGGCTCGGGTCATCGGGCGCGAAACGGTGCACTACGTATCCAACATCTACAAGTACTACATCGCCTACCGCCAGATCCTGGCCCAGCACCTGCAGCGCGAAGAGGCCCTCAAAAAGAAATAACCCCCGGCCCATCCGGCCCGGCAGAGCAAAAAACGGGCGGCGGCCATGATCGGCCGCCGCCCGTAGCTGTCGATGATAAAGGGATCAGCGCATTACGTAGTGGGCCACGCCGTCCTTGTGCATGCGGCCGATGACCCCTTCGCCCACCATCTCGCGCAGGCTGTCCATGAGGGGCTTTTCGTCCTCGTGCAGGGCAGCGGCCAGTTCGCGCAGTTGGAAGGGCCGCGCCTGCTCCTTGAGCAGATTGGCCACCCGCGCCCGGATGAACTCCTCGCTGACCACGCCCATCATGTCGCGGTCAAAGGCCAGGGCGTTGCGCTGGTTGCCGGGGTAGACCTCTTCCCAAGGCCGCCGCAGGGTGGCGCCCAGGACCCAGCGGACCCGGGGGCTGTTCACCGTGGCGTAGAGCCCGGCCAGCTTTTCCTGGTTGTCGGCGTTGCGCTCGATGGGCCCCAGCTCGGCCATGGTGGCGATGAAGCTGTTGACCGTCTTGATGTACTCCTCGGGCCGGTTCAGGTCGGAGTGGGCCAGGGCGATACGCCGCCGGTCGAAGCCGCACAGGGCCAGAAGCTTCTTCATCAGGTTGACCCGGCTCCAGGTGTGGTCCAGGCCGTAGGAGTGGTGGCAGTCCTCGGGGGGACAGCCGATCAGCAGCAGGCTGTTGGCCCCTTCCAGGAAGGCGCGGGCCAAGACCGAGGGGTCCAACTGGCCGATGCAGCTCACCCGGAGCATGTAAAGGCGCGGATCGTAGGCCATGCCCTTGACCCCGGCGTTGTCCGCCGCGGCCAGGCCACCCCAGGCGCAGCCGAAGGCCAGCACCTCGTCGGGGTTCAGGGCCTGGGCCAAGGCGGTCACCCTGGCCTCGCGCTGGGAAGTGGTGTTGTTCTGGATGGTCAAGGCGTGGTAGGGGCAGGCCGCCGCGCAGGTGCCGCCGCCGGTGCAGACCATGGGGTCCACGTGACGGGGGATATTGCCGCCGGGGCCTTCCACCGGCTCGATGCCGCCGCAGTCGCAGATCTCCTTGCACAGGCCGCAGCCGATGCACTTGCTCTGGTCCACCACACAGACCATGCGCGGGGCGAACAGCTCGCCCGCGGTGGCCTTGGCCACCATCTCGGCGGTCTTGATGGCCGCCCGGCGGCCCTGGCGCAGGGCCTCGTGCAGGTCGCAGGGGTAGCGGGCGCTACCGGCCAGATAGGCTTCGTCGCGGCCCAACTGCTCGGGGCGCACCCGCTGCTTGTTCTCTTCCAGGAAGGCCCCTTCCTCGTGCTCCAGGCCCAGGATATGGGCCACCTTGGTGGCCTCGTGGCCCACGCTGCGCCGGGGGCTTAGGATCAGCTTGTCCCAGGGCATCTCGTGTTCCAGGTGGTCCTCCGGGTCGCAGTAGGTCACAAAGCCCGCCTGCACCGTGGGCCGGAGCGCGCCGTCGTAGGGCATCCACTGGATGCCCAACTTGCGGCTGGCCGCCCGCTCACCGGCGGACAGGGGCACGGCCATCTGGTGGTTGTAGAGCATGGTCACCTGGGTCAGCGGGGACCGCTCGCGCATGTAGCGGGCCATGGACCAAGCCGCCCGGCTGGAGAGGTAGCAGTACTCGGGGTGGCCGGCCTCGTAGTCGTTGAGCCAGAACACCACCCTGCCCTCGGGCGGCCCCAGGGTCCAGAGCATCTCTTCGGCTTCGGTGTGGCAGATCACGTTGCGGCCGTCGTGGCCGAAGTTGCTGCCCTGGTTGAGCATCTGGCCGTCCAGGGCGGCGATCACCGCGCCCACCTCGTACACCCGGGGCGGTCCGCCCAAGGGGTCGCTGAAGGTGACATGGTACTCGCCGGTGCGTCCGGCCAGGGAGGTGAGCTCGCCCACGGTGATGCGGCGCACCAGGGGGCTGGAGTCCACTTCCTTCATGATCGCCTCCAGGCGGTCATAGTAGTGGCGCTCACCGGGGTAGTGCTCGTGCAGCATGCGGATTTCGTCTTCCCACTCGTCGGTGGCCACCGCGGCGATGCACTCGATGCCCCGGCGCGAAAGCTCCTGGGCCGCGCTGTAGGTGGCGATGCCGCTGCCCAAAATCATGGCCGGGCCGTTGAAATCCACCTTCTCGTGGGACGTGGGGGCCAAGGCCTCCAGCCCGGCGGCCACGGCCTTGATGAGCTTGAAGCCCTTGGCCGCCTTTTCCCCGGGGCTCTGGTCGCTGACCTGAGCCACGTGGCCGCGAAGGTTTACTATGTCTATCTGGCCCGCCTCCAGGCCGGATGCGGCCAGCTCGTGCTCGAACTTGCCCAGCATCACCCGGGCCTCGCAGCCGGCCACCACCACCCGGTCCAGGCCGTTGTCGGCGATGGCCTTCTTGATGGAGGCCATGCCCGGGGCCAGGCAGGAAAAGGGCTCCACGCCCACGTAGCTGATTTGAGGATCGCCCTCGAGCTGCTCCTGGAGCTGGTTCAGGTCCACCAGAGGAGCGATGCGGCGGCCGCACTCGCAGAGGAAGACGCCTATCTTGCATTGGTTAGTCATGTCTCTCCTCCTTTGCTATCCCTTGACCGAGCGGACCATGACCACGGCAGGAACCCCGCGCACCCGCTCGAAGCGGGCGCTCATGGCTCCGGTGGGGCATACGGTCACACAGGTGCCGCAGGCCACGCAGTCATCCCCGGGGGTCAAGTAGGGGGAACCGATTTCCTTTTGGGCTCCGCGCCCCACGGTGCTGATGGCGTTGGCCCCCACCACCTGGGCGCAGGCGCGCACGCACAGCCCGCAGAGGATGCACTCCTGCTCCGGATCGCTGATCTCGAAGCGGGTGGTCTCAACCCCGTACTGGGCGGCCATCTGGCGAATCTCGCTGCTGGCGGGACACTCGGACAGGAGCATCTCCAATATCCAGCGGCGCACGTTGTTCACCTTCTCGCTGTCGGTGTAGACCTCCAGGCCTTCCTCGGCCGGGTATACGCACGAGGCCACCAAGCGGGAATTATTGCCCTGCTTCAGCTCCACCACGCACAACCGGCAGGCCCCGAAGGGCTCCACCGCCTCGTGGTAGCACAGGGTGGGTATTTCGATGCCGTGTTGGCGCGCCGTGTCCAGAAGCGACCAGCCCGCCTCGGCTTCTACTTTCTTTCCGTCTATGGTCAAACTCAACATTATGTAGACTCCCAAAATATGGGCTAAACGCCTATTGGACTTGAACCGCGCCGAACTTGCAGGACTCGAAGCACATGCCGCAGCGGATGCACAGGCTTTCGTCGATGGTGTGCGGCTTCTTCTTCTCGCCGCTGATGGCATCCTGGGGGCAGGCGCGGGTGCAGGCGCGGCAACCGGTGCAGACCTCGGGGTCGATGCTGTAGGTGATCAGGTCCTTGCACACGCCGGCCGGGCAGCGATGCTCCAGAATGTGGGCCTCGTACTCGTCGCGGAAGTAGCGCAGGGTGCTGAGCACCGCGTTGGGGGCCGTGCCGCCCAGGGCGCACAGGGAGCCCGCCTTGATGGCCTCGGCCAGGCTGTAGAGGTCGTCGATGTCCTGCACCGTGCCCTCGCCCTTGGAGAAGCGGTTGAGGGTCTCGCGCAGCCGGGGCACGCCCAGGCGGCAGGGGAAGCACTTGCCGCAGGATTCTTCTTCGAGGAAGCCCAGGAAGTACTTGGCCACGTCCACCATGCAGTCGCGGTCGTCCATGACGATCATGCCGCCGGAGCCCATCATGGAGCCCGCGGCGATGAGCGAGTCGAAGTCCACCGGCAACTCGGCGTCTTGCCAGGGCAGGCAGCCGCCGGAGGGGCCGCCGGTCTGCACCGCCTTGAAGTGGTCGGAGCCGGGGACACCGCCGCCGATCTCCATGACGATCTCCCGGAGCTTGATGCCCATGGGCACTTCCACCAGGCCCACGTTGTTGACCTTGCCCACCAGGGCGAAGACCTTGGTGCCCTTGGATTTCTCGGTGCCCAGCCCGGCGAACCAATCCGCGCCCTTGTCCAGGATGCGGCTCACGTTGGCCCAGGTTTCCACGTTGTTTAAGACCGAAGGCTTGCCGAACAGGCCCTTGTCCGAGGGATAGGGAGGCCGTGGAACCGGCTCGCCCACCTTGCCCTCCACCGAGCGCATCAGGGCGGTTTCCTCGCCGCAGACAAAGGCGCCGGCGCCCCGGTTGATGCGGATGTCGAAGTTGAAACCCGAACCCAGGATGTTCTCGCCCAGCAGGCCGTAGGCCCGGGCGTCGACCAGAGCCTTTTCCAAGTGCTTGATGGCCAGGGGATACTCGGCGCGCACGTACACGTAGCCGGTGTCGGCCCCGATGGCGTAGCCGCCGATGATCATGCCTTCCACCACCGCGTGGGGGTCGCCCTCCATCACCGAGCGGTCCATGAAGGCTCCGGGGTCGCCTTCGTCGGCGTTACACAATACGTACTTTTGCCCGCCCTGGTGCTTGGCGGCCAGGTTCCACTTGATGCCGGTGGGGAAGCCCGCGCCGCCCCGGCCCCGGAGGCCGGAGTTGATCACCGCGTCGATGACTTGTTGGGGCTCCATGTTGGTCAGCGCCTTGGCCACGCCCGCGTAGGCCCCCGCCCGCATGGCGTCGTCGATCTTGGTGGGATCGATCTGGCCGATGTTGGCCAGCACCACCCGCTGTTGGCCCGCGTAGAAGGGGATGTCCTCGGTGGTCTCGATCTTTTCCCCGGTCTGGGGGTGTTCGTAGAGCAGGCGCTCCACCGTCTCGCCGGCCTGGATGGTCTTTTGGACGATCTCTTCGGCGTCCTTGGGCTTTACCTGCTGGTAGAAAATGTTCTTGGGCTTGATGATCACCAGGGGGCCGCGGGAGCAGAACCCGTGACAGCCGGTGGTCTTGATGCCGGGCATCACCTCGATGTCCTCACCGGCGGCGGCCAGGGCGTCCTTGAGGGCCTGGGTCACCCCGGCGCTGCCGTTGGCGATACAGCCGGTGCCGTGGCACACGATTATCCTGGTCTGGTTGGGGTCTTCCGCCGCTTTGAGCTCGCTGCGCAGTTGCTCCAGCTCTTCCAGGGAGCCCAACCTCAGATTCGCAGAGTCTTTTGCCGTGACTTGCATTGCCTTACACTCCTTACTCGTCCCCGAGCTTCTGCACGGTCTTCATCAGCTTGGGCGAGGTCACCTTGGGCTGATAATCGCCGTTGACCAGCGCCACCGGGGCCAAGGCGCAGGCGCCCAGGCAGTTGACCGTCTCCACGGTGTACTTGAGGTCCTCGGTGGTTCCGGGTCCGTCCAGGCCCAGCTTGCGCATCAGGTTCTCGGCGATGAGCCCGCTGCCCTTGAGGTGGCAGGCGGTGCCCAGGCACACGTGGACGATGTTCTCGCCCTTGGGCTCCAGGCTGAAGGAGTTGTAGAAAGTGGCCACCGCGTAGGCCTGGGACTCGGGCACCCCGGTGTGGTCGCAAACCAGGGTCAGGGCCTCGGCCGAGATATAGTTGAAGGCCTCCTGGATGTCCTGCAACAGGAAGATCAAATATTCCGGTTTGCCGGGGTAGCGTTCGATGATTTCGTCGATATCGATATCAATAGCTGTTTGCGCCACAATAACCTCCTTGGCTTTAACGCGGGCGTACCGCGGTGCTATCTCTGGCCTTGTGAAAAGCAATACTTGGGCCAGATTGCCCAACCAGCTTATTTGGCTATGTTTTTTGAAAAAAGGCCCGAATGGGGCGAGGCCCAATGAAACAAAAAACGTTTCAGGCGAGATGAAACGCCACCAGCCCAAGATGGACGGCACAGTCTAATATATTGTATTAATTGTGTTTATATATTCTTGAAACGTTATTTGAAACGCCTGAAACGTCTTGCAACGTTTCAACGACACTTAACCCAGGTCAAGGGCCTTCATGCGCCGCCACAGGGATGTGCGGCTGATACCCAGCAGCTCGGCCGCCTCCCGGCGGTGGCCGCCGCACTGGCTCAGGGCGTCCAAGATGGCCTGGCGCTCGCCCTCTTCCGGGGCGGCCGCCCGGCCCGGCGGGAACTCCTCCCCGCCCGAGGCCGCGCCCCGCTCCCGCCAGAACTCGTTGAGCGATGGCAGGTAAGCCGGCAAAATAACGGGGCCTTTTACGAATACGTAGGCGTGCTCCATGACCCGTTCCAACTCGCGCACGTTGCCCGGCCAGTCGTAGCTCACGAACATGCGGGTCACCTTGGGGTCCACCGAGCGCACCTGTTTGGCGTAGCGCTGGTTGAGCTGCTTGATGAAATGGGCCACCAGCAGGGAGATGTCGTCCTTGCGCCGGCGCAGGGGGGGCAGGGTCAGGGGCACGGTGCGCAGGCGATAGAACAGGTCTTCCCGGAAGCGGCCCTGGGCCATGGCCTGAGCCAGGTTCAGGTTGGTGGCGGCGATGATGCGCGCGTCCATGGGGATGAGCCGGGTGCCGCCCACCCGCTCAAAGACCCGCTGCTCCAGCACCCGGAGGAGCTTTACCTGAAGCTCCGGTTTCAACTCGCCGATTTCATCCAGGAATATGGTGCCGCCCTTGGCCAGCTCGAAGCGCCCCACCTTGGAGCGCACCGCCCCGGTGAAGGCCGCCTTTTCGTGGCCGAACAGCTCGCTCTCCAGCAGGCTCTCGGCCAGGGCCGAACAGTTCACCGCCACGAAGGGGCCTTCGCGCCGGGGGGAGTGATGGTGCAGGGCCCGGGCGAACAACTCCTTGCCGGTGCCGCTTTCGCCCTGGATGAGCACGTTGGCCCCGCTGACCGCCACGTCGGGCAGCATGTTGAACAGCCGCTGCATGGGCTCGCTGGCCCCCACGATGTCGCTGAAGGAGGAGCCGGTGTCGGGCAAGAGGTTGGTTTCCAGCCCGGCCAGGGGCCTAAAGCTCTCCACCGCGCCCACCACGGTGCCCGCCCGGTCGCGCACCACGCTGGTGTTCACCAGCACGCCCAGGCGCTTGCCCCCCTTGCCCAGCATGCGCACGTCCTGATCCATGCGGGTCACCCCGGTTTCCAGGGTGGTGCGCAGGGGACAGCCCGCCCCGCACAAATCGGAGCGGAAGATGTCCCAGCAGTAGCGGCCCAGCACCTCGGAGCTGTTGTAGCCGGTAAGCTGCTCGGCCCTTTGATTAAAAGAGGTTATGCGCCAGCGGGTGTTGATGGTGAAGATACCCTCGGCCAGGTTGTCCACCAACGACTGGTAGCCCAGCCTGGGCATGCGGGGCAGGGATTCGCCCGGCTCCAGGCGGCCGCCGCTCAGAGGGGCGAAATCCAGGTCGCGCAGGTTGATCATGGCCCCCACCACCTGGCGGCCGGGCCCGAAAAGAGGGTTGATGGAGTATTCGCAGGTGAAATCCTGCCCGGCGGCGTCGCGGGCCTGGGCCTGAATCTGGTTGGAGGGCTCGCCTTGGCCCAGGGCCGCGTCCAGGGCGCTCTGGGCCAGGGACAGGTCCGGGCCTTCCAAGAAGCCGGTGAGGCGCAACACCTCGCCCACCACCAACTCCCCGGCCATGAGCTGCAACGCGGCGCGGTTGGCGCCCATTATCCGGTGCGCCCCGTCCACCGCCACCACCGCCTCGCCGCTAAGTAGTTGGCCTTGTTGCTCCCGAGGGGACATGCCTCCTCCCACTGACTCCACGAAGACAGACTACACCACTGGCTGATTTTATCAAGAATAATGGTGGGAAAGGCGTTCCGCGACCAAGTGGTTTCGCACCGGTCGGCGCGTCACGGGAAAGGGGCATCAGAAGACGCCACCACCTCCGGGATTCTTAATCCAGCGGAATCAACCGGCACAGCCAGACGCCGCAGGGCAAGGCGGCAGGCGAACGAGGGACGCAGGCGTAGTCTACCTACGCCGAGGAACGAGTGACGCCGACAACGCCGCCATGCGGTGTCTGGCGAAGCCGGAGACGGATGGTTAAATTTTCTGCCCCAGGATTCGCTCCACCTCGTTGTCCTCCAAGAAAGAGGACACGTTCCAACAGATGGCCCTGAGATCCTTGTCGCGGTGGCCGGGAGTCAGAAGTCCCCGTGCCTGGCGCAGGCCCCGGCCCTGGACCAGGATGACCAACTCTTTAAGGCGGCCCAGAGTGGGGCCGTCGCCTTCCTGGGCTTTTTGGTATGCTTTAATCAGGGCGTTGACCCTGGCCACCGAACAACGCTTACACGTGCGATCTGGCGTCACCTGCGCTCCCTGCTTGCTGTAAAGAGTGCCACGCCTTATTTGTTTATGAAAATACTCTAGCCCGTGCAGGGCTTAAGAGGCAAGCCTATAGGTAGGGTATAGCAATTTTCTTGACAGCCAACCGGGGTCTAGGTAAGGAAACATATTGTCATTATTAAAATTACCCCGGTTTTTCACAGCCGGAATTTTCCGGCCCAAGAGAGGGACATGCACCCCACCCAGTTAAATCTAATCATGGAATCCATCTCATTGGGGGTGTTGGCCATGGACCGCCACGGCCGGGTGACCTTTTTCAACCGGGCCGCCGAGCAGATAACCGGGGTTAGCCGGGAACAGGCCCTGGGCCGCATGTGCGGCGAGGTGCTCAAATCCACCCTGTGCGATGAATATTGCCCGGTGCTCCGGGCCATGGAGTCCGGCGAGGAGCAGTCCGGCCTTGAAGCGGTGTTCATCCGCCAGCGGGGGCGCTCGGTGGTGCCGGTTCGGGTGTGCGCCTCGCCGCTGTATGATGATGACGGCCAGGTGTGCGGCGGGGTGGAGACCCTGCAAAGCCTGCACCTGGGCAGCCATTTGGACAAGCAGGACCAGGAGGCGCGCCGCTGGGAGGACTTCATCGGAGAGAGCCCCCAGGTGCGCCGCATCTTCGACACCCTGAAGGTGGCCGCCCCCAGCAAGGTGACCGTGCTCATCGAGGGCAACACCGGCACGGGCAAGGATCTGCTGGCCCAGATCGTCCACTACAACAGCCCCAGGGCCCACAAGCCGCTGATCAAGGTGAACTGCGCGGCTTTGCCCGAAAACCTTTTGGAAAGCGAGTTGTTCGGTTACAACCGGGGGGCCTTCACCGGGGCCGAGCGGGACAAGCCCGGCCGTTTCCAACTGGCCGACGGGGGCAGCATCTTCTTGGACGAGATAAGCGAGTTGCCCCTGTCCCTACAGGCCAAGCTGCTCAGGGTGCTGGAAGAACAGGAGTTCTTTCCCCTGGGCGCCCGCCAGGTGACCAAGGTTAACGTGCGCATCCTGGCCGCCAGCAACAAGCCCCTGGACCGCCAAGTGGACAAGGGGCTTTTCCGCGAGGATCTTTACTACCGCCTCAACGTGATCAAGGTGACCGTGCCGGCCCTCAGCCAACGCCGCGAGGACATCCCGCTTTTGATACGCCGCTACATCCAGCACAAGAACGTGGAAAACGGCACCTACATCTGCCGCTTCTCCCCGGAAACCCTGAACGTGCTTTTGAATTACGACTATCCAGGCAACGTTCGCGAGTTGGAAAACATCCTGGAGCACGCCTGCCTGTTGTGCCGGGGCGATGTGATCAAGTCCCACCACCTGCCCCGCGACCTGGAGGAGGAAGTGGCCACCTCCCTGGAGCATGAAGGCTCCCAAAAGGAAAAAGATGAGTTGATCCAGGTTCTTGACCGGCACAACTGGAACCAGACCAAGACTGCGGCGGAGTTGGGCATCAACCGCACCACCCTGTGGCGGCGCATGAAGCGCCTGGACATAAACAAAACCTGAGTTTTCGATAGTTGCATCACCGCAACACTACTGTTGCATCAGACGCAACACCTCCTTAGGCCTGCATTCAAGCCACCAACCGGCATAATTGAATTATAATTCCCTCAACTGTTGCACCGCCCTGCAACACTATCAAAACCCCTAATTCCTACTAAGCGTTGTAACCGGCTGACAACACTAGCTATTTATTTTTGAGCACTTTGGCACGAGTTGTGCCTTAGCAAAGGGTGACCATTTATTTAATCGGGATGAACCATGGCCCATTTGCCTCAGCACCAAATCAAGCTCACCAACCGCTTGGCCTTCAAACTGACGGTATGGGTGGGGCTTAGCTTGGTGGTGCTGACCACCGCCTCGGCCTATTGGGCGGTGCGGCAACAGGAGAGCCGATCCATCGAAAAGATGCGCCAGACCGGCAACTGGTTCAGCGACACCGTCAAGCGGGCCACCCGCTACGACATGCTCAAGGACCAGCGCCAGAGCCTGCACCACGTCATCGAGGCCATGGGCCGCCAGCCGGGGGTGGAGGTGATCCGGGTGCTCAACAAAAAGGGCCGCATCATGTTCAGCAGCCGTTCGGCGGAGATCGGCCGCCTGGTGGACATGGAAAGCGAGGCCTGTTACGGCTGTCACTTCAAGGACCGCCCCCTGGAGCGCCTAGCCATCGGCGAGCGCAGCCGCATCTTCAGCCTGCACGGCAAAGACAAACACCGGGTGCTGGGGGTGGTGAACCCCATCTACACCGAGCCCGCCTGCTCCACCGACCCCTGCCACGCGCACCCGCCGGAGCAAAAGGTGCTGGGGGTGTTGGACGTCGCCCTGTCCCTGAGCGAGGTGGACCGCGAGGTAAGCGCCACCACCCGCCAGGTGGTGTTATACGCGGTGGTGCTTTCGGCGGTCATCTGCGCGGTGGTGGCGGTGTTCACCTTCCTGTTCGTCAACCGGCCCCTCACCAGCCTGTTGGGGGCCACCCGCCGCATCACCGCCGGCGACTACGACCAGCCCATCACTCCCCAGACCGATGACGAGATCGGGGCGGTGGCCCAGGCCTTCGACCTCATGCGCCAGGGCATAAAGGAAAAAACCGAGGACCTGCAACTGGAACGCCGCCAGTACCAGCGTCTGTTCGAGGAGGTGCCCTGCTACATCACCGTGCAGGATGCCGACTTCAAGTTGTTGGCTCACAACAAGCGCTTCGAGGGCGACTTCGGCCCCAGCGTGGGCCGCCACTGCTACCTGGCCTACAAGGGCCGCGACTCGCGCTGCCCCAACTGCGCGGTGGCCAAGACCTTTGCCGACGGCCGGGCCCACAGCGCCGAGGAAAAGGTGGTGGGCGCCGACGGCACCCCCCGCTACTTCCTCAACCTCACCTCGCCCATCACCGACAAGCAGGGCAACATCGTGGCGGTGATGGAGATGGCTACCGACATCACCGATGTCCTGCGCCTGGAAGAAGAGCTGAAGCGCTCCGAGGAAAAGTACCGCCTGTTTTTCAACAACGACCCCAACCCCATCTTTGTTTTCGATGCGGACACCCTGGAGATTCTAGATGCCAACGATCGTGCGGCCGGCGAATACGGCTACCCCTTGCGCAAGCTGGTGGGCCGCTCCTTCCTGGACCTCACCCCCGCGGCCGACCGCTCCCAGGTGCGCAACTTCATCGCCCTCAAGGGAGCCTTCCTGTCCACGGTGCGCCAGGTGCGCGCCGATGATGAAGTCTTTTTCGTCAACCTCAGGGCCAGCTACGGCGAGCACATGGGGAGGAAGGCCGTGATCGCCACCACCTCCGACATGACCGAGCGCCTGCAAACCGAGCAGCAGCTCATCCAGGCGGCCAAGATGGCCACCCTGGGCGAGATGAGCGCCGGGGTGGCCCACGAGCTGAACCAGCCCCTGAGCGTCATCGCCACCGGCTCCAGCTTCTTGAACAAGTTGGTTTCCCGGGGCCAGGCCCCCACCCCGGAGGAGCTGTTGCAGGTGGCCAAGGAGATGAGCCAGCAGGTGGAGCGGGCCCGGCGCATCATCACCCACCTCAGGGAATTCGGCCGCAAGCAAGAGGTAACCTCCGAGAGCGTCTCCTTGAACGATCCCATCGAAGGCGTTTTAGGGCTGCTTGGTCAGCAGCTCAGAGTGCATAATATCCAGGTAGAGACCGACCTGGACCCCAGCCTGCCCCCCATCCTGGGCGACGTGAACCGCCTGGAGCAGGTTTTAATAAACTTGATAATGAACGCGCGCGACGCCATCGAGGAGCTCAGGAGCAAGCAGCCCGAGATGGAAGGGCATATCAAGATAGCCAGCTTTGTCCAAGAGGGAAGGGCGGTGGTCACGGTGGCCGACAACGGCGGGGGCATCCCCGGCGGCAGCCAGGACCGCATCTTCGAGCCCTTCTTCACCACCAAGGAAGTGGGCAAGGGCACCGGCCTGGGGCTATCCATCTCCTACGGCATCGTGCGCGATTTCGGCGGGAGCATCCAGGTGGAAAACCAGCCCGGCGAGGGGGCCAAGTTCCGGCTCAGCTTTCCGGTGCGCAGGGAGGCCAAGGCATGAACGCCTGCACCCCACCCCCCTATCCCAACCTGCTGGTCATAGACGACGAGCCGGGCATCCGCAGCATGATGTCCCTGTCGCTCAGCGCCGACGGCTACAAGGTGTGCACCGCCGCCGATGGAGCCGAGGGCCTGAGCATCTTTGAGGAGCAAAAGCCGGACATCGTGCTCACCGATATCAAGATGCCCGGCCTGGACGGCATCGAGGTGCTCAAGCGCATCAAATCCATGAGCCCGGACACCGAGGTGATCGTCATCACCGGCCACGGGGACATGGACCTGGCGGTGCGCTCGTTGCAGCTGATGGCCAGCGACTTCGTGACCAAGCCGGTGAGCGACCAGGCCTTGGAGGTGGCCCTGAAGCGGGCCGCCGACCGCCTGACTTTGAAGGCTCAGCTCCACTGCTACACCCAGCACCTGGAGCGCCGGGTGGCCGAGGCCACGGCCAAGGTGGTGGCCGCCGAGCGCCTGGCCGCGGTGGGCCAGACGGTGAGTTCCCTGGTCCACTCGCTCAAGAACATGCTGGCCGGGCTAAAAGGCGGCATCTACATGGTCAGCCAGGGCTTGAACGGCTCGCACAAGCAGCTCACCGACGAAGGCATGCAGATGCTGGAGCGCAACCTGGGCCGGGTGCAGGACCTGGTGGGCGATTTGATGACCATCGCCAAGCCCCGCAAGCCCGACATGGCCCCCCTGCCCCTCAAGGAGCTTCTGGCCGAAGCGGGGCGCATCATGGCCTCGGAGGCCGAGGGCAAGGGCGTGGAGCTGAAGGTGGAATGCCCCCAGGGCGACGGCCCGGTGGCCATGGCCGATCACCGCATGGTGCTGGAGGCCTTCCTCAACCTGGTGAGCAACGGCATCGACGCGGCCTCGGAGATGATCGACGGCAAGGTGGTCCTGAGCGCCAGCGGCGAGCCCAGGGAGGTGTGCCTTATGGTGCGCGACAACGGGCCGGGCCTGGACCCCGAAGCGGCCGAGAACATATTCAAGGGCTTTTACAGCACCAAGGGCGCCTCGGGCACCGGCCTGGGGCTCATGGTGACCCAAAAGACCGCCAAGGAACATCACGGCCGGGTGGAGTTCAGCACTTCTCCCACCCGGGGAGCCCTGTTCAGCCTGGTGTTGCCCGCCGCCGGGCGCGCGGCCTACTTGAAATACGCGGACTAGCCGCGGCTGGTTTATATAAGGGAGGTGATCCAATGATCGCTTACAAGAACATTCTCTACTGCACGGATTTCTCCGAGGACGCGGAGATAGCCCTGCACCACGCGGTGGATCTGGCGCGGCGCCATGGGGCCAAGCTGCACATCCTGCACTGTCCCCATTCCACCCTGCGCTACATGCCCACCGAAACCGACGAGGGCGCTGACCCCGGCGACGTAACCTACGCTTCGCCGGAGCTGCTGACCAAGCTCGCCCAAGACCTGAAGGAGCGCTACGCGCCCAAGGTGGAGGGCATCCAGGTGGAGTGGGTGGTGCTGGCGGGCACCCCCTTTGTGGAGATTCTGCGCTACGTACGCGAAAACGACGTGGACTTGGTGGTTATGGGCATGGAGGGCGCCTCGGTAAGCGAGGACACCCACTATGGCAGCACGGTGGAGCAGGTGGCCAAGCGCTGTCCCTGCCACGTGATGGCCATCCGTAACCCCGAGCGCACTTACACTCTTTAGTCCCGGGAGGGAGCATCATGGCCAAGAGAGTTTTGGTTGTGGACGACGAGATGGACGTTCGCACCTTTATCACCACCCTGCTCGACAGCAACGGCTACAAGGCGGTGGTGGCGGAAAACGGCGAACAGGGCTGGCAGAAGTTCCAGGAGAAAAAGCCGGACATGGTCACCCTGGACGTGATGATGCCCAAGGAAAGCGGCATCAAGATGTACCGCAACATCAAGACCGACCCCAACTTCGCCGATGTGCCGGTGCTGATCATCAGCGGCCTGGCCCGCAAGACCTTCCTGCATTCCCAGAAGGTCTTGGACCAGTTCAAGAACCAGAGCGTGCCCGAGCCCGACGGCTACATCGAAAAGCCCCCCGAGCCCGAAGAGCTCTTGGGCGAGATAAAACGCATCATCGGTTAGCCCCGTCTGGAGGTTTTCATGTCCGAGCCCATCGCCGGGGCCCCCAACGGGGAACCCCTTAGTTCAGACCGGCCCCCGGCCCCCAGCCCGGAAGAGGCCATACGGCCCGACGGCCGCTGGCTGGCCCAGGTGGAAGCGGCCAGCGGGGTGAAAGCCGGTGCCTGCTACGGCTGTAAAAAATGCTCCAACGGCTGCCCCCTCAGCTTTGCCATGGACCTGCACCCCTATCAGGTGGTGCGCTACCTGCAACTGGGGCAGATGGACAAGCTGGAGGGCTCGTCCACGGTTTGGATATGCGCCTCGTGCCAGACCTGCCTTACCCGCTGCCCCAACCAGGTGGACCTGCCCCGGCTAATGGACTGGCTCAAGGAGGAGCTGGTGCGCCGGGGCCAGGCGGCGCCCGAGGAAAAGGTGCGCCTGTTCCATCAGCTGTTCCTCAAGGGCGTGGCCAAGCGGGGCCGGGTGTTCGAGGGCGAACTCATGGCCGGTTACATGCTCAAAACCGGCGGGGCCTTCGGGCCGGAAGCCATCAAGAACGCCCGCCTGGGGCTGACCATGCTGAAAAAGGGCCGCATGAAGCTGTTGCCGGAGCGCAACAAGGACCGGCGCTGGCTAAAGGCCCTGTTCCGCGAGCCCAAGGGAGGCAGCCATGCCTGAGGTGAGCTATTACCCCGGATGCTCCCTGGAGGCCACGGCCAAGGACTACGCCGAGAGCGTCGAGGGCGTGTGCGAGGCCCTGGACATAGAGCTGAGGGAGCTGCCGGACTGGAACTGCTGCGGGGCCAGCGCGGCCCACAGCCTGGACCACCGGGCGGCCCTGAACCTGGGAGCGCGCAACCTGGCCCTGGCCGCCCAAGGGCCCTCACCCCTGGTGGTGCCCTGCGCCCTTTGCTACAACCGCCTGGCCAGCGCCCGCCACGAGTTGCTCGAGGGCGATGATCTGGTCATCGACGAGATCAAGGCCCTGGGCGGCGGCTACGCCGGGGTCGAGGTGGTGGAGCTCAACGACTATCTCTCCTCGCCCGAGGTGACCGCCCTGGCCAAGCAACGGGCCACGGACCTCGATCTCAGCGGGCTCAAGGCGGTGTGCTACTACGGCTGCCAGGGGCAGCGGCCCCCGGCGGTGACCGGCAAGGCCGACTACGAGAACCCCCAAGGCCTGGACCGCCTGCTCGGCGCCCTGGGCGTCACGGTGATGGACTGGCCCTTTAAGACCGACTGCTGCGGGGCGTCCCACTCGGTGCCCCGGCCGGACCTGGTCTTCACCCTGGTGGCCAAGCTCTACAAGCGGGCCCTGGACCAAGGGGCCAACTGCATCGTCACCGGCTGCCAGATGTGCCAGGCCAACCTGGACATGTACCAGGAAGAGATCGCCAAGCAGATGGGCAAACAAGTCTACCTGCCGGTGCTTTACTTCACCGAAGTGATGGGCCTGGCCCTGGGCATCGATGAAACCCCTAAGTGGCTGAAGCGGCATCTGGTGAGCCCCAAGGGCCTACTGGAGAAAGCCCAGCTTCCCCGCCAGACATGGGAGCGGCTATGAGCGCCAACATAATACCCCTTAAAAAAGGGCAACCCTCGGGCGCGGTAATGGTGGCCGGGGCGGGCATCGCCGGCATGCAGTCGGCATTGGACTTGGCCAACGCGGGCTACCTGGTCTATCTGGTGGAGAAGAACATCAGCATCGGCGGCATCATGGCCCAGCTGGACAAGACCTTCCCCACCAACGACTGCTCCACCTGCATGATTTCGCCCAAGCTCATCGAGGTTTCGGCCAACCCCAACATCAAGATCATCAGCCGGGCCACCATCGACAAGGTGGACGGCGAGCCCGGCGACTTCACGGTCAAGATCAAGAAGCAGGCGCGCTTCATCGACGAGGACGCCTGCACCGGCTGCGGCGAGTGCATCAAGGTCTGCCCGGTGGAGGTGCCGGCGGATTTCAACCTGGGGCTAAACCAGCGCAAGGCCATCTACCGCCACTTCCCCCAGGCCATCCCCAGCGCGTTCGCCGTGGACAAGCAGGGGGTGAGCCCCTGCAAGAACGCCTGCCCCGCCGGGATCAGCGTACAGGGCTACGTGGCCCTCATCGCCCAGGGGCGCTACGCGGAGGCCCTTCGCCTGATCCGCAAGGAAAACCCCCTGCCCGCGATTTGCGGCCGGGTGTGCACCCACCCCTGCGAGGCGGCCTGCGTGCGCGCCGAGGTGGACGAGCCCATCGCCATCCGCGAGCTCAAGCGCTTTGTCAGCGACTGGGAGGTGGAACAGGGCGAGATGGACCTGCCGGAGGTGAAGCCTTCTCGCGGAGTCAAGGTGGCCATCGTGGGGGCCGGCCCCGCCGGCCTCACCGCCGCCAACTACTTGGCCCTGGAGGGCTTCGAGGTCACCGTCTTCGAGGCCATGGACGTGGCCGGGGGCATGCTCCGGGTGGGCATCCCGGACTACCGCCTGCCTCCCAAGGTGCTCGATTACGAAGTGGACTACATCAAGCGCCTGGGGGTGGAGATAAAGCTGGGCCAGGCCCTGGGCCGCGACTTCACCCTGGACGAGTTGCAGGAGCAGGGCTACCAGTGCCTGTTCATGGCCGTAGGCGCCCACAAGGGCCTGCGCCTGGGCGTGGAGGGCGAGGGCCTTCCCGGCGTGGCCAGCGGCGTGGAGTTCCTGCGCCAGGCCGCCCTGGGCCAGGCTGAGAGCCCCGGCGAAAAGGTGGTGGTCATCGGCGGCGGCAACGTGGCCGTGGACGCGGCCCGCACCGCGCTCCGGCTGGGCAGCCGGGAAGTGACCCTGCTCTACCGCCGCACCCGCGAAGAGATGCCCGCCTACGAGGATGAAGTAGAAGAGGCCCTGGAAGAGGGCGTGAACATCGTGTACCTGGCCGCCCCGGCCCGCTTCCTGGCCAAAAACGGACGCCTCAGCGGAGTGGAGGTCATCAAGATGGAGCTGGGCGAGCCCGACGCCTCGGGACGCCGCAGGCCCATACCTATCGACGACTCCAACTACACTATAGAGATCGACGGGGCCATGAGCGCCATCGGCCAAGCCCCGGACCTGGATTTCCTGGAACCCAAGAGCGACATAGACGTGGACCCCAGGGCCCGGGTGCTGGTGGACAAGATCAGCCTGCAATCCAGCGTGCCCTGGATCTTCTGCGGCGGCGACTCGGTCACCGGCCCGGCCACGGCCATCGAGGCCATTGCCCAGGGCAAGCGGGCAGCCGAGAGCATAAGGCGCTACATCGACGGCGAGGACCTGCACCAGGAGCGCGACGAGGCGCGCACCCTGGCCAAGGGCGACACCCAGGGCATAGCCACCGACCCCCGCCGCCGCGCGGCCCAGCGCGACCCCGAGCAGCGCAAGCACGACTTCAGCGAGGTGGTGCAGGCCTTTACCGAGGAACAGGCCCAGTCCGAGGCGGCACGCTGCCTGGCCTGCGGCATCTGTTCTGAGTGCTACCAGTGCCTGGAAGTTTGCCAGGCCGGGGCCATAAAGCACGACATGGCCCCCGAGGAGCTGGAGCTGAAGGTGGGGGCGCTGCTGTTGGCACCGGGCTTCAAGCCCTTTGACGCCGGGCTCAAGGGCGAGTACGGCTATGGCCGCTACCCCAACGTGATCACCTCCCTGGAGTTCGAGCGCATCCTGAGCGCCAGTGGCCCCTACGGCGGTCACGTGAAGCGCCCCGGCGACGGCTCCGAACCCAAACGGGTGGCCTGGATACAGTGCGTGGGCAGCCGTGACGCCTCCGTGGGCCGCGAGTACTGCTCCTACGTGTGCTGCATGTACGCGGCCAAGCAGGCCATCATCGCCGGTGAGCACGTGCCGGGGCTTAACACCACCATCTTCTATATGGACATCCGGGCCCAGGGCAAGGGCTTTGACCGCTACTATGAGCGGGCCCGGGACGAGCACGGGGTGCGCTATTTGCGCTCCATCCCCAGCCGGGTGCTGGAAGATTCGGCCACCGGCGACCTGATCATCAGCTACTACGATGACAAAGACCAGTTGGTCGAAGAACGCTTCGACATGCTGGTGCTCTCGGTGGGGCTCACCCCCCATCCCGACGCCAAGGCCCTGTCCCTGGCCGCCGGGGTGGATACCGACCGCTTCGGCTTCGCCCAGCGGGTGGAGCTGAACCCGCTCACCACCTCCCGGGAAGGCGTCTACGTCTGCGGCGTGTTCCAGGCCCCGCGCGACATCCCGGACACGGTGATGCAGGCCAGCGGAGCGGCGGCCCAGGCGGGCGAGCTTCTGGCCGCCAGCCGAGGCAGCGAGGTCACCACCATGGAGTATCCGCCGGAGCGCGACGCCGCCGGAGATGGGCCCAGGGTGGGTGTGTTCATCTGCCACTGCGGCATCAACATCGGCAGCGTGGTGGATGTGCCCGGCTCGGTGGAATACGCCAAGAGCCTGCCCGGGGTCACCCACGCCGAGGAGTTTTTGTTCACCTGCTCCACCGACAGCCAGGAAAAGATGGCCCAGGTCATCAAGGAGCAGAACCTCAACCGGGTGGTGGTGGCCTCTTGCAGCCCCCGCACCCACGAGAAGCTGTTCCAGGACACCCTCAAGACGGCGGGACTCAACCCGTATCTGTTTGAGATGGCCAACATCCGCGACCAATGCTCCTGGGTGCACCAGGGCGACCACGCGGCGGCCACGGTCAAGGCCGAGGACCTTATCCGCATGTCCGTGGCCCGGGCCGGTCTGCTGGAGCCTTTGCACCAGTTCCCCATGGACGTGGAGCAGACCGCCCTGGTCATCGGCGGAGGCCCCGGCGGGCTCACCGCCGCGCTGAGCCTGGCCGAGCAGGGCTTCCTGACCCACCTGGTGGAGCGTAGCGACGAGTTGGGCGGCCTGGCCCGGCGCATCCACAGCACGGTGGAAGGCCTGGAGGTTCAGGCCTGGCTGGCCGACCTGGTGGACCGGGTGACTCACCACGGGCTCATCCGGGTGCACACCGATAGCCAGGTCAAGCAGGTCAAGGGGCTGGTGGGCCAGTTCACGGCCACCATCCAGGGGCCGGACAAGACCTTCACCATCCAGCACGGAGCCACGGTGGTGGCCACCGGGGCCCAGGAGTACCAGCCCGGCGAGTACCTCTTCGGCCAAGACCAGCGCGTAACCACCCAGCTCAGCCTGCACGAGGCCCTGCACCAGGACCCCGAGTGCCTCGACGGCGTGGAGCGTGTGGTGATGATCCAGTGCGTGGGCAGCCGCGAGCCGGAGCATTCCTATTGCAGCCGCATCTGCTGCACCGCGGCGGTGGCCAACGCCATCGCCATCAAGAAGGCCAAACCCGAAGCGGAAGTCTACGTCCTGTTCAGGGACATCCGCACCTTCAGCCTAAAGGAGATCTACTACAAACAGGCTCGCGAACTGGGGGTGACCTTCATCCGCTTTGACCAGGAAAACCCGCCCCAGGTGAAAGCCGGGGCCGACGGCCTAGAGGTGATGGTCTACGACCAGATCCTGGGCCAGTGGATCGCCCTCACCGCCGACCGGTTGGTGCTCAGCGCCGCGGTTCGGCCCAATGACGACGCCCACAAGTTCGCCAGCAGCCTGAAGCTTCCCCTGGACAGCGACGGCTTCTTCATGGAGGCCCACCTCAAGCTCAGGCCGGTGGACTTCACCGGGGCCGGATTCTTCATGGCCGGCGCGGCCCACGGCCCCAAGTTCCTGGAAGAGGTGATAAGCCAGGCCAAGGCGGCGGCGGCCCGGGCGGCGGTGGTGCTAAGCCAGGCCCAGCTCATGGTGGGCGGCGAGGTGGCGGTGGTGGACGCCGAGCGCTGCGTGGCCTGCCTTACCTGCGTGCGCACCTGCCCCTACGGGGTGCCCCAGGTAAACGAGGAAGGCGTGGTCTACATCGACCCCGCCGCCTGTCAGGGCTGCGGCAACTGCGCCAGCGCCTGCCCCCGCAAACTCATCGAGGTGCAACATCACACCGATGCCCAGATCGTGGCCAAGGAGCGTGCCCTGTAGGGGCGAGGAGAAGACATGGGCGAAAAATACGAACCCAAGATACTGGCTCTCATCTGCACCTACTGCACCTACACCGCCGCGGACATGGCCGGTTCCATGCGCCTGCAATATCCTCCCAACGTGCGGGTGATAAAGCTGCTGTGCACCGGCAAGGTGGACGTGATCTACCTGCTGGAGGCGTTCAAGGCCGGGGCAGACGTGGTCATGGTCAGCGGTTGCGAGATAGGCGACTGCCACTTCCTGGAAGGCAACCTAAGGGCCAAGGAGCGGGTGGCCCACGCCAAGACCCTCTTGGACGACCTGGGCCTGGGGGGAGACCGCCTGGAGATGTTCCACATCGGGGCCAGCGACGCCCCCAAGTGGGCCGAGGCGGTTGAGATGATGAATCGCCGCGCCCTGGAGCTGGGACCCAATCCCTTGGGCCGCAAAAAGCTCCAGGCCGGGCAAACCAATATTGAGGAGCTCAGAGCATGATCGTAGCGGAGCGAAAGCCCTTTGAAGAAATAGCCGTGGCCGCCTCCGGCTTCCGCAAGGTGCTGGTGGCCGGCTGCGGCACCTGCGTGGCGGTGTGCCTCACCGGCGGCGAAAAGGAAGCGGGCATCCTGGCCACTCAGCTGGACATGGCCGCCCAACTGGGGGAGAGGGAGCAAGTGTTCAGCGTGGGCTGCGTGGAGCGCCAGTGCGACCGGGAGTTCCTGGAAGAGCTGGGCCCCCAGATCGCCGAGGCCGACGCGGTGATCTCCCTGGCCTGCGGGGCGGGCATCCAATTTTTGGCCGAGGCCTACCCCGACACCCCGGTTCTTTCCGGGGTGAACACCACCTTCATCGGGGTCAACGAGGACGTGGGCGTGTGGACCGAGCGCTGCCGCTCCTGCCGCGACTGCCTGCTCACCCTCACCGGCGGGGTGTGCCCCATCGCCCTGTGCCCCAAGGGCATGCTCAACGGCCCCTGTGGGGGGGCGGACAAAGGCAAGTGCGAGACCGACCAGGAGCGTGACTGCGCCTGGAGCGTTATCTACCGCCGCCTGGAAAACACCGGCCGCCTGGCCAATCTGGATCAGCTGATCGAGGCCAGAGACCACCGCGACCTGTTGCCGGGCCGCCAGGTGCATCCGGCCTACCAACGGAGGTACAGCGCTCATGAGTAAATTCAGCGACGCCCTGGCCGGGGGCAAATTCGTGGTGACCGTGGAAATGGACCCGCCCCGAGGGCCCGCCCTGGGGGATATGGACGCCCTGGCCAATAGCCTGGGTTCCAAGGTGGACGCGGTGGTGGTCAGCGACAACCGGGGGGCCGTGGCCCGCATGAGCCCGGTGCTCGCGGCCCATCACCTTATCAAGCACAGCCAGGCCGAAGTGATCCTCACCCTCACCTGCCGCGACCGCAACCGCCTGGCCCTGACCAGCGAGATGCTGGCCGCCGCCGCCGGGGGAGTGCAAAACCTGCTGCTGGTAAGCGGCGACTTCGTGACCCTGGGCGACCAGCCCGGCTCGCGCCCGGTGTACGACCTGGACTCGGTGCAGGCGCTGGGCCTGGCCTCCCTCTTGGCCCAGGGGCGGGACTTCTCCGGCGAGCTGGCCGCACCGGCGGCCTTCTTCCTGGGGGCCAGCCTGCCGGTGGCCACCGAGCCTCCCGCCCTGGCGGGCATCAAGTTCGCCAAGAAGCTCAAGGCCGGAGCCGGGTATTTCATGACCCAACCGGTGAGTGGCGCGGCGGACCTCGAGGCCCTGGCCCAGTTGCCCATGGCGGCCGATACCAAGATCATCGCCGGTTTGGAGCTGGGGGACGATCAAGAGGCCGGTCCGCTGCTGGAGCTGGCCAAGGAGCTCAAAAGCGGCGGCAAGGCGTCCGGAGTGCATCTGGCCTGCCCGGCCAACCCCCAGCGGTTGGCCGAGTTGGTGGACAAGCTGAGCTAGGAAAAAGGAGCCGGCCTTGGCTAACAAACAAATATTGGTAATCGGCGGCGGGGTGGCCGGAGCCACCACCGCCCTGGACCTGGCCGAGCAGGGCGTGGCGGTGCATCTGGTGGAGCGCGACGACTTCCTGGGGGGCCGGGCCGCCCAGCTGGCCTGCAAGGCCCTGGACAACTGCCTGAAGTGCAACGGCTGTCTGGCCGAGCCACGCCTGGCCGCCCTGACCAGCCATCCGCTCATCACCCTGCACCGCGCCTCCGAGGTGAGCAACCTCACCAGCTACGAGGGCGGCTATCAGGCGGTGATCGACACCCGGCCCGCCTACATCGACGCCGAACGCTGCACCGCCTGCGGGCTTTGTCTGGAGGCCTGCCCGGCCATGGACGACGGGGCCATCCGCCGCCCCCGCCTGGCCGCCGAGGCCCCGCGCCTGGCCATAGACGAGGCAGCCTGCCTTTATTTCAAGGACGGCCAATCCACGGTGTGCCGCGACGTTTGCCCGGAAGAGGCCATAGACTTTGGCCGCCAGGGCGACCAGCAGACCCTGGACTTCGCGGCGGTGGTGTTGGCCACCGGATTCACGCCCTACGACCCCACCCCGGCCCAGCGCCTGGGCTACGGCCTGTTCCCGGACGTGATCACCGCCATGGAGCTGGAGGAAATGTTGCGCACCCAGGGCCGGGCCGTCCGGCCCAGCGACGGGCAAGCGGCGGGCAAGATCGCCTTTGTGCAGTGCGTGGGCAGCCGCGAGGTGAACGGCAACAACTATTGCTCGCGGGTGTGCTGCGGCTACGCCCTGCGCCTGGGCCGCACCCTGGCCGGACGCCAGGGGGCCGAGGTGGCGGTGTTCTACATGGACCTGCAAAGCTTCGGCCACGCGGTGGACGAGTTTTTGGAGGCCGCTTCCAGCGAACTGCGCCTGGTGCGCTCCATGCCCTACGACATTCACCAGCCGCCCCAGGGCCAGGTGCGAGTGGACTACCAGCCCGGCGAGGGCATGCCGTCCACCAGCGAGCCCTTCGACTTGGTGGTGCTTAGCGTGGGCCTGGCCCCCAACCCGGACAACCCCGAGCTGGCCCATATGGCGGGCCTGGAGCTGAACCGCCACGGCTTTTTGGCTCCGGGCAAACAAGGAGTCTTCTTGGCCGGCACCGCCCAGCGGCCCATGGACGTAGCCGAGGCGGTGGCCTCGGCCGGGCGCGCCGCCCAGGGCGCCCTCACCTATTTAGCGGAGATGCAACCATGAGTGCCCGCGTAGGCGTGTTTCTTTGCCAGGGAGGCCGCAGCCAGGCCGATTCCCTGGATTTCAAAAAGCTGCGCTGGACCGCCGAGGCCTTTGACCAGGGCCGGGTGTTCACCGTGGCCCACACCTGTCAGGCCCAGGGCGCGGCCGCCGTGGCCCGCCTCATCAAGGAGAACGAGCTCACCTCGGCGGTGGTGGGGGCCTGCCCCCTGCTGCACAACCCCGGCGGGCTCAGCCGGGCTCTGGCCGCCGAGGGCCTGGACCCGGAAATGGCCACCGTCTTGGACCTGTGCGCCAAGCCCGAGGGCGAAGCCAGCGGGGTGTGCGCCGTGGCTCCCGGAGCCCAGGCCGCCCTGAGCCAGGCCCTGTGTGGGCAGCAGTTCAAACAAGAACTGTCCATGGAGGATATTTCCGTGGCCACCACCGTGCTGGTGGTGGGCGAGGGGCTGCCCGCCCTGTGGGCCGCCCGTGGTTTGCTGCGCGCCGGTTACCATCCGGTGCTGCTCACCCCCAGCCAGCGTTTGGCCCCCCCGGCTCCCTTGCTGGGCTCCGATGCGGTGGGTGAAGCCGCGGCCCTGGCCAAGGAGTTGGAAGAGGCCGAGGGGATATACCTGATTCGCCAGGGCCGCCTGCTGGGCCTAAGCGGCGGGGCGGGCAACTTCGTTGCCCAGATCGCCAACCGGGCCGGGGAGTTGCAGAGCCTGACCGTGGGCGGGGTCATCATGGCCCAGGCCCCACCCAAGGCCCTGAACCTGCCGCCCCAGGGCCTGGCCGCCGGGGAGCGGGTGGTGTCCCTGGAGGAGCTGGCCTCCCTGCTCCAGGCCCCGGAGCATCTCAAGAAGCGCCTGGGCGACGGCCCCTACACCGTGGCCCTGGCCGTGGGCCTGGGCCGTCAGGCCGCGCCCCTGGACCTGGCAGGAGCCATGAACTGCGCCCGCCAACTGGCCGCCGGGCCACAAAACCGGGTGGTGTTGTTCACCAACAACGCCAAGGTGGCGGGCGACGACTTGGAGGCCCTTACCCAGCAGGTGCGCGGCGAAGGGGTGGTGTTCGTCAAGTTCACCACCGGCGGCCTCAGCGGAGCGGAGACCCCCGAGGGCGTGGACCTTCAGTGGGACGAGGAGATACTGGGAACCACCATGGCCGACCGTTTCGATTTGGTGGCCCTGGATCAGGCCCCGGCCCCCGGCGCGGCCTACCGTGAGTTGGCCCACCGCCTGGGCCTAAGCGTGGGGCGCGACGGCTACTTGCAGCCCGAGGCGGTCAACGCCCTGCCCGCCCAAAGCCGCCGGGCCGGGGTATGGCTGGTGGGACCGGCCAGGGGCCAGGGAGATTTGGAGCGCTGGGCCGACGAGGTGCAGGAGGCCCTGTACGGGGTGCGCCGTCTGCTGGCCCAGGGCACGGTGCGGGTGGAGAGCGGCCGAGTCACCGTGGACCGCAAGCGCTGCACCATCTGCCTCACCTGTGTGCGGGTCTGCCCCGAGGGGGCCATGGACCGCCTGTTCCGCAGGCCCATGAGCAACCCCCTAGCCTGCACCGGCTGCGGCACCTGCGCCGCCGAGTGCCCCATGGAGGCCATCCAGATATTGGGCCAGGAAGACACCCGCTATAGCCAGGAGATCGCCGCCGCCGCGGGCAGGGTGGGCGACCTGGGCCTGGCCGGTGAGCGCCAGCTCTTGGTGCTGGCCTGCGCCAACTCCGCCTCGGTGGCCCTGCATGCGGCCCGCCTGCAAGGCGCGGCCCTGCCGCCGGGTCTCCGGCTGGTGCAGGTGCCCTGCGCGGGCAAGGTGGACGCGGACATGGTGCTGGAGGGACTCCAGCGCGGCTTTGACGGCGTGCTGATCCTATCCTGCCACCCGGACGCCTGCTACTCCCTCACCGGCAGTACCTGGGCGGGAATGCGCAAAGACCACCTGGCCGGCCTGCTGGCCGAGACCGGCCTGGAACCGGAGCGCCTCATGCTGGCCGGGGTGGCCCCCAGCCAGTCCAAGGAGGTGTTGGCGGTGATCAAAAAGGCGCTGGCCACCCTGGACCGACTGGGACCCAGCCCCCTGAAGGTGGGGGCCCAGGTGCGCGAGGTGCTCACCCGCTACACCCTGGACATGGACGACACCTACTCCATCGTGAGCTGAGCCTAAAGTATTAGCTCCAGACCGTCGTCCGCCGTCTCGCCGGGAAGTTCACCCACATGGGCCAGCATGTCCTGGCTCATGTGGGTGAATATCAAGCGGCCGGGGTTCAGCGCCCCGCGCCGGGCCAGCACGTCCGTGCAACTCAGATGAAATTTGATGGGCCGCTCATGGAAATAGGCCTCGGCGATGAGCAGATCCGCCCCGCTGAGAAGCGGCGACAGATCATCGACCCACTGGGTGTCGCCGGTGTAGGCCAGGCTCTTTCCCGCCGCCTCGATCCTGAGCGCCAGGGCGGGCGCGCCCGAGGCGTGCAGCCCCTCGGCCGCCCGCACCGACAGGCCGCACCAATCCTGGGCCGGGCCGGGGGCAAGCTCGGTGATCTGGGTGGCGAACTTGCGCTGGATTTGGCTGGAGCCGGGAAAGTTGACTTCCATGGCCTGCTCCAGGCGAGGAGCCAGGCCCACCGGCCCGGCCAGGAGCAGGGGCGCGGTGCGCTTGGAGTGAAGCTGGGCGTCCAGGATGAAAAAAGGCAGCCCGCCGAAGTGGTCGCCGTGCAGGTGGGAGATGAGGATGCCGTGGATGGAGTTCGGCTCCACCCCGTAGCGCTGCAGGGAGATCATGGCCGATGCCCCGCAGTCCAACAGCACCCGGCGGCCCTCCCACTGAAGCAGGATGCAGGCCTGCAAGCAGCCGCCGTGGCCAAAGGCGTCGCCCGACCCCAGGAATTGAACTTTCAGCCCAGGCATACCCCCTCCAATTTTTAGGAAGCCTCCGGCTGAGCCAGCCACCGGGGGCCGCTATTTATCATCCAGCCAGGGCGGCTACGATCTTTTCCTGGTCATCGGCGGCCAGGTAGGGGTGCATGGGCAGGCTGAAGATGCGCGCGCCCGCCGACTCACTGTGCGGGAAGTCGCCCGCCTGGTGGCCCAGGTAGGCGAAGGCGGTCTGCAAGTGCAAAGGCCTGGGATAGTAGATGGCGCTGGGGATGTTCGCGGCCTTCAGGCGCTCCAAAAACTCGCCCCGCGCCGCCTCGTCCCGGGCCAGCACCGAGTATTGGGCCCAGGCCGAGGCGTATCCCTGGGGCACGCTAGGCGCGGTGAGGGCCACACCCGACGCGGCGATAAGCTCGGCGTAGCGCCCGGCCACCTCCTGGCGCTGCTCCATCTCCTTGGGCAGCAGCTCCAGTTTGGCCAGGAGCACCGCGGCCTGGATGGTGTCCATGCGTCCGTTGATGCCCAGGCGCACGTTGTCGTACTTGTCCTCGCCCTGGCCGTGCACCCTGAGCGATCGCAGCAGGCGGTCCAGCTCGTCGTCGTCGCAAAAGACCATGCCCCCGTCGCCGTAGCATCCCAGGGGTTTGGCCGGAAAAAAGGAGGTGCAGCCCAGCTTGGCCAGGGAGCAGGCTTTGCGGCCCTGGTACTCGCCGCCCAGGGCCTGGGCCGCGTCTTCCACCACCGCGAGATTGTGCTCCTCGGCGATGCGGCCGATGGCGTCGTAGTCCGCCGGCAGGCCGAACAGGTCCACCGGCATGATCACCTTGGGCTCCAGGTCCCCGCGCTGCCGCACCGCCTGGATGGCCGGGGCCAGTTTGTCCGGGTCGATGTTGAAGGTGACCGGGTCGATGTCCACGAACACCGGGGTGGCCCCCAACAGGGCGATGACCTCGCCGGTGGCGAAGAAGGTGAAGGGGCTGGTGAAAACCGCGTCGCCGGGGCCGATCTCCAGGGCCAACAGGGCCAGCATCAGGGCGTCGGTGCCCGAGGCGCAGCCCAGGGCGTGCCTGGTTCCCACGTAGGTGGCCAGCTTTTGTTCCAGCTCGGTTATCTCCGGGCCCATGATGTAGCGGCCATGGTCCAGCACCTTATTGATATTGTCCTCTATTTTTTGGCGAATCAGTTGCTGTTGCGCTTTCAGATCGATGAACTGCATGTTGCCGCACCTTTATTGTTTGCGTGGCCTGGGCCTTAACCCGGCTAAGGGGCTTCCGGTATGAATCAACTCTATAAACAGGACCGCCCCAGGTCAAATGGCTATTTATGGCCAAGGCGGGCGAAATGCAAATAGGAGTCGCGGAAAGGCAGCCCACCCGAGGCCAAAAGGCATGGGGCGGGCTTTGCCGTAGCCCGGCGGGTATTCGGCGTTGTAAGATATATTTCTGCCGACCACCCAACGCGAGGCCGCCACGCGGCCCCGCCAGCCGCCCGGCCGCCGGCGCCACCCTGCTCGCCCCATCTCTGCCCGCCCATTTCGCGGCCCGGCCAGGAGCCGACCATGGCCGACAAAGAGCGCCTCTCCCGCGGCTTGCTGAGCCAGTTATTGTCCTGGAAGGGCTTCAAGGTTTCCCAAGCCCGAGGCGAGCAGATCATCAACGAGATATCCGTGGGCTCCACCCCGGCCCTGGGCTACTACGCCCTGATCTCGGCGGCCTCGCTCATCGCCAGCCTGGGCCTGGTGGCCAACAGCGCGGCGGTGGTCATCGGGGCCATGCTGGTCTCGCCCCTGATGACCCCCATCTTCGGCATCGCCCTGGGCATGGTGCGCGGCGACACCCCCCTGCTTTCCCAAGCCTTCCGGGCCGAGTTCGGCGGGGTGTTCCTGGCGGTGGCCTTTGGTACGGTCTTCGGCGCCCTGCCGGTGGTGCAGGACGTGACCAGCGAGATGCTGGCGCGCACCTACCCCACCCTGCTGGATCTTTTGGTGGCGGTCTTCGCCGGGCTGGCCGGCACCCTGGCCGTTCTGGACGAACGCATCAGCCCGGTGCTGCCCGGGGTGGCCATCTCCACGGCCATCGTGCCGCCGCTGTCCACCTGCGGCCTGTGCATAGCCATGGGCTCTTTTGCCGGAGCCTGGGGGGCCTTTCTGCTGTTCGCGGCCAACTTCCTGGCCATCCTGCTGGTCTCGGCCCTGGCCTTCATCATCGCCGGTCTGGCCACCGGCCACGGCCAGATAACCCAAAAGCAACTCATGCGCCGCCTCACCTTCACCGGCCTGGGCTTCGCCCTGGTGGCGGTGGTGCTCACCAACACCCTGGCCACCATGCTCGAACAGCGCCAGCGCAGCAAGATCATTGAACAGGTCTTCGCAGAATCCCTGCGCAGTGAGCCCAACACCTCCCTGGTGCGGGCCATGCACAAAGAAATAGAAGGCAAGATGCACGTGCTGGCCGTGGTGCGCACCCCCAAGGTCTTCCCTCCGGACAGGGTGGGACGCATACAGGGAAAGATCGGCAAAAAGGTCAAGACCCCGGTAATCCTGGTGGTGCGCAATTCCCTGTCCAAGGACATCTCCAGCACCGGCACTACCAGCGCGGTGGTCAATCCCACCCTGGATGGACGCATCTTCAGCGAAAAAGTGGACCCCAGCGTGCAGCGCATCCAGGCTTCGGAGCAGATACTCCGGGAGATGTTCAGCTCCCGGCCCCAGCTTTTGCTCCTGGATGTGGACTTGCTCCACCTGGCCGGGGACCCGGTCATCCTGGCCACGGTGCAGACGCCCCGCCCCCTGCTGGCCCATGAGGTGGCCGAGTTCGAGGGAGCCATCCAAAAGCGGCTGAAGGAGCCGGACCTGCGCCTTTTGGTGCAGTGCCAGGTGCCGGTGGACGTGACCTCGCGGGGGCGCATTTTGCTCAGCGGGGCCCACTTCGGCCAACAGGACCCCCGTGCGCGGCGAGTGGCCAAGTTGGCCCGGCAGGCCCTGGAGGCCTCGGGAGTGTACTACGTAACCAACCTGGACGCGGCCTGGGACCAAGACCGCTGGCAGGTGCGGGCCGAGGTCTTCGGCCCCACGGTGATCAGCCCCATGCAGATCATGCAGGCCGAGCAAAAAGTGGCCGCCCGGATGGAGCAGCCGGTCAAACTCCTGGCCTGGTCTCGGGCCGAGCTGGTGGTCACCGACCGGCGCTCCCTGCCCCGAGACCTTTTCACCCGCGAACAGCAGGCAGAGCCGGAGCGTCAGGCGCCCGCCAAATAGAATTTAAGCTGGGATATTAGAGTGGCTCGAACTTCTTGGGGTCCACATGGCGCTTGGGCTTGGTTTCGCTCTGGGGCGGAGGCGCCTCTGCGGCCTCGGCCGAGGACGGTGACAGGATGGAGTCGCTTTTGGCCGGCGCCGGGGCGGCGGCGGCCGGGGCCTTGGCCGGGGCGGCCGGTGGGCTGGCCGCCGGGGTGGACCGAGCCGGGCTCACCGGGCTCTTGGACAGGTACGCGGCGGGCAGCCAGCCTTCCACTTCGCGGCCTTCCACCTTAACCTTGCTCCAGCCGCGCACGTCGCTTTCCAGCTTGATCACCTTGTCGCCCTTGAGGGCGTAGCCGCGCTCGGAGGAGCCGCGGTCGGGACGAGCCCAGAGTTTGCCCTGGCGCTTGACGTAGTACTCCTCCCGGGCCAGGGCATGATAGCCCTTTTCCAGCTCCGTGCTTACGGTGGCGCAGCCTGAGGCCAGGCCCAGCAGCAGGGCCAAGCTCAAGGTCAACAGGCCGCGCGGGCCGGCGGCAAAAATGGTCATCTCGCTCTCCAAGAATTGACTTATTTTAGCCGAAACGCCCCCGCCTTGGCCAGAGCTTCATATATGGCGAAGTTCGCGGACCTAGCCGGCCGATCCTTCACTCTTGCTCATGGCTAACTCCTTCGATGGGTGATCTTACCCAGGGGCCTCCATTAGCTAAAACCTTAAATCTGTCTCAGGGGCTCTGACACTAAACAGTGGAAGCCACCCAGGACATCACCATCCACAGCCTGGCCTCCCTGGCCGAACCCGGGACAACGAGACCGGAAAGCACATCCTCTGGACCCAGCGCTATGTCCGAGCCCTGGCCAGCGAGCTGGCCGATCATCCCAAGTTTGTGGAGTCTCTCCGGGGCGACACGGTTGAATTATTGTTCAAGTCCACTCCGCTGCACGACATCGGCAAGGTGGGGGTGCCTGACGCCATATTGCTTAAACCTGGCAAGCTGACTGATGAATAATTCGACATCATGAAGACCCACTGCGAACTGGGTTTCCAAGCCCTGGTCAAGGCCGAGGAGGTCTTCGACCTTGAGGACCGCCCGTCGTTCTTGTCCCACGCCAAGGACATTGCCTATACCCATCACGAAAAGTGGAACGGTACGGGCTATCCCCAGAGCCTGGCCGGAGAGAACATCCCGGTGTCCGGACGGCTGATGGCCGTGGCCGATGACGTGACGGCCGAAGCCCTTGCAGCCCTCATGGCCGTTAACGGTGAGCGCATGGCCGTGATAAGCGCCGAGGGTGGAGTGTTCGACACGCTCGGGGGCCGCTATCAGAATGGCGTGCCCAATCTGGACCTGATTCTAAAGGCGCACCCCGGCGAGCCGGTGCGGGTGGACCGCAAGAGCGGCCCGCCAGTGATGATGCAGGCTCCGGTCCTAACCATCTGCATCAGCCCTCAGCCCGAGGTGCTGGCCAACCTGCCGAGCAAGCCGGGTTTCCGGGGGCGGGGCCTCTTGGCCCGGTTGGTATACGTGCTGCCCGAGAGCCTCCTGGGCCGCCGCAAGCCTCAGGGCCAGGCCGTGCCCGAACATGTGAGCCGCGCCTATGCGGCCGCCCTGCATAAGCTCTTGGATTTGGACACCGGCACGGAGGGCGAGCCCCTGGAGCATTGCCTGCGGCTGGAACCATCCGCCCACGCTGCGTGGTGCGAATTTTCCAAGGCTATAGAGGCTGAGCTCGTGGACGGGGGCCGGTTCGAGACCGTGCGCGATTGGGCGGGTAAACTGCCCGGCTTGGCTGCCCGCCTGGCCGGTCTCCTGCACGTTATGGAGCACTTGGCCGAAGCCCCCGCCCACACCATATCCGGGCAGACCATGGAGGCCGCCATGGATCTCGCAGGGGCCCTGGTGGGCCATACCCTGGCTGCCTTTGGGCTCATGGGGGCGGACTCTGACCAGGAGGCCGCCAAGGACGTTTTCGGTGATGGTGTAGAGGTCGAGTGGCGGCCGGAGCATGCGCCAGGGTACGCCGAGCAATCCAAGCGGCGGCTCAACTTGGTGCGATGTCAGGACTGCGAACACTTCGGCCGGGGCCGGGGCGATTGGGACAATGCTTTGGGACACTGCAACGGGCAGCCCTGGGATGGTAACCAGGGGCAATGGCCCAAAGCCGAACACACTTGTGGCAATTATGTGTTGCTAAGATGAAGGCAAAACCGCCCCAAGCCCGAAAATTCCAATAGCGTTCTCCTACTGCAATTAGGGGAAGATGCCGCGCACCCTTTTGGCTTCGGCCACTCGGCCGATGGCCAGCATGTAGGCGGCGGTGCGCATGTTGATCTTTTCCTTTTTGGCGATGGCGTGCACCTCGCCAAAGGAGCGCACCAGGATGTCCCTGAGCT
>JAIPDO010000101.1 GCA_021737645.1 Desulfarculaceae bacterium | reverse complement strand
AATGAAAGTGAGGGCAAAGGCGGGGCTCGGAGGCGGCCAGGTCGATTATTTCCTGGGTAAACTCCTCGGACTCCAGGGAGGACAGGCGCAGGCGCGGGGCTGGGTGGGCAGCCAGCAGGGCCTTTAGCAGCGTGGCTAACTGCTGGCGGGGCGTGAGATCCCAGCCCCAGCGGCCTAAATGAATGCCGGTGAGCACCACCTCGGCCGCGCCGCTTTGGCCAAGCCCGGCAAAGGCCAGGGCCGCCTGTTCCAGGGGCAGGCTGCGCGAGCGCCCCCTGGTGCTGGGCACGATGCAATAAGCGCAGTGGGCGTTGCAGCCGTCCTGCACTTTCAAAAGGCCTCGGGTGCGCTCCGGGCCGGGGGCCTGCACTCCTGGGCAAAAGCCTCCCGCGTCCGGAGAGGGCGGTGCGTCGTATTCAGGCAGGCCTTGCCCGGCCAACAGTTCGCCCCACTGGGCCAGGGCGGAGCGCCCCAGTGCTTGGCAGCCCGCATCGGCATAGGCCTGGGGCTCGGCCTGCAAATCGCAGCCGGTTACCACCACTTGGGCTTGGGGATGGGAGCGCCGCAGCCGCCGGGCCATTTGGCGAGACTGGCGGGCGGCCACCCCGGTGACCGAGCAGGTGAATAGCAGGGCCAGATCAACTGAATCGCCTTCCCCGGCCGGTTGCCAGCCCAGGGCCTGCATTTGCGCGGCCAGGGAGGCGGCCTCGGCCTGGTTCACCTTGCAGCCCAGGCTGGCCACCAGATAGCGTTTCACTTGTTCGGCCCCGCCCCCGCTCTACTTGGCCGCCGCCTTGGCCTTCTTAAAGGCTTCCAGCGAATTGGTGATGGTGGCGTCGTCGCAGCAATAGGCGATGCGGAAGTAGCCGGGGCCCATGAAACCCGAGCCGGGCACCAACAGCAGGTTTTGCTCGATGGCCACCTTGCAGAAGGCCACGTCATCGGCAATGGGGCTCTTGGGAAACACGTAGAAGGCCCCGCCCGGACGCACGTATTCGTAGCCCGCCTCGTCCAGCACCCCCAGGATCATCTCCCGTTTGCGGGCGTATTCGGCCACCTCGGCCGCGTCGTCCAGCAGCTCGGCCACGGCCAGCTGCATGATGCCCGGCGCGTTGACGTAGCCCAGGATGCGGTTGGCCAGGGTCATGCCGCCCAGCAGTATCCCCTTGTCCGCGATGTCCGGATGCACCGCCGCGTAGCCGATGCGCTGGCCGGGCAGGGACAGGTTTTTGCTGAAGGAGGTAACCACTATGCTGTTGGGGTAGGCCGCGAAGATCGAGGGCACGCTCAGGCCGTCGAACACGATCTGGCGGTAGGGCTCGTCGCTTATCAGGTAGATGGCTTTGCCCAGTTGGTTGCTTTTTTCGGTGAGCATGGCCGCCAGGGCGTCCACCGATTCCTGGGTGTACACCGCGCCGGTGGGGTTGTTGGGGTTGTTGATCAACACGGCGCAGGTCTTGTCGCTGATGGCGTCGGCGATGGCCGCGACGTCCAACTCGAAGCCGGCGGTGGTGGGCACCCGCTTGACCGTACCGCCGTGGTTGTCCAGGTAGAAGTCGTATTCCACGAAGTAGGGAGTGGGCACCACCACCTCGGCGCCGGGGTCCACGATGGCCTTGAGCACGATGTTCAAAGCGCCCGCCGCGCCCACGGTCATGATTATTTCATTTTCGGTGAAGGCGGGGCCGTGCTCCCGGTTCAGGTAGTCGGCCACCTTGGCCCGCACGTGGGGGTAGCCCGCGTTGGGCATGTAGGCGTGGCGGCCCGGGGTGCGGTCCTCGATCAGACGGGAAACGACCTGGAAAAATTTTTCCGGCGGCTCGATGTTGGGGTTGCCCAAGGAAAAGTCGAAGACGTTTTCCGCACCCTTTTCAGCCTTGAGCTTGGCTCCGGACTCGAACATGGCCCTGATCCAACTGGAGCGTTCGATGAATTCGGCGATTTTGTGAGCTACCGGCATGGAAAACCTCCCTGGGCTGGGAAACTAAAAAAGCCGCGGACCCTGGGGACCGCGGCTGCTACTGGCTTGGTTGGCTAAGGAGTCAGCATGCCTCCACGGACCCGTCTACAGACGGATAATAATACCCCGTAAATCGAGTCCCATGAAAAAGCACATCAGCCTCCATTGATTACCGGCACAAATTACCATCAGGCCCAAGCGTGGTCAAGCCCCAACGAAAAGGGCGGGCCACCCCAAGGCGGACCGCCCTACAATATCCAGGACCAAGCGCTTACTCGTGGGTGATGGCTGGGCTCATTTCCTTGAAGCTGAAGTTGTAAAAGACGTTGTGGCCGTTGTAGTCCAGCACCCTGAGGTCGTCTTCCTGCTTCACGTCGTTGACGATGGCCTGGAACTGGCCGCCGTATTTTTTGCGCACCAAGTCCAGGCTCAGCTCGTATGCGATAAACTTCATGATGCCCTTTCGGGCCAGTTTCTCCACGAACTGCTCGTCTTCAAAAGAACTATAGGTGGTCAGCACCAGTATGGGACCGGTTCCGGTGAAAATAATCCCCGCCTTCATGACTCACCTCCCGGCAAAGTTAGCCGTACGCGGCGGATTGTCCGCCTAATTTCATATTGATACGGTAGGGGCGGCCCTGTCAACGGTTCTACTGGGTAAGCTCCTTGAGCTTATCCAGGTCCACCTTGTCGGCAAAATCCTGCACCACCTGGGCGGCATTTTTCACCCGGCTGGCTTCCACCTGCAACAAGACTTTGTTGTTGATCAGGGCCTGGAACTCGGCCCGTTCGCCCCGGTCCTTGAGCAGGGCCTTGTTGCCCTTGAAACGCACCAGCTTGCCCTGCTTGCCGCCTTGCAGGAACATGGGGTTGCTCAGCATCATGCCAATAGACTGGATCAGGGGCGAGTCGCTGATCACCTGGATTTTTATATGTCCGCGGTCGCTGTTTTTGTAACGCTGGGTGGCGCTGATGCCTCCACCGAACATGGCCCCGCCCGCGGCCTGGCCTTCGGCTTTTTCGGCTTTCCAACCCGAGGGGGGCTTGGGGAATATCTGGCTCAGGGAATCGGCCTTCTTTTGTTTCATCTGGGCCAGGGCGAATTCAACCTCCCCGATGGCCTGGCTGACCTTGCCCTCTTGGTAGAATTTCATGCCTTGTTTGAGCTGGTCGCTGATCTCGTCAGCCAGGGCGACTGAAGCAAGGGAAAACAGCAAAAGCAAAACAGCGATAAAGGAAATGGCGCGTTTCATGGGCGTCTCCCTAAGTCAAATAGGCAGCCAGAATGGAATAACGATCGATTGCAAAATTATGGGCAAGAGAGGCCATTGGTGTCAAGGATGCCCGTACGGCCACGGGAGTGGTAATATGCACGGCGTCTAATGGAGACGACGATGAGCGGATTTATCAAATCAGCGGGATTCCCACGGCAAGAGTTGATGCGTGCCTTGTACCGGTTTCAGGCCGGGTTGGAGGCCTCGCGTAGGGTGGCCTGCAGGCCGGGCTGCTCGGCCTGTTGCACCGGCCGGGTGTACCTGACCGGACTGGAAGGCGGCCTGCTGCGCGATGAACTGGAGCGCCTGGGCCGCCTGGATCTGCTGGAGGGGCTGGCCCCGGCCGACCCGCCTGCCTACACCTGCAACCAACTGGCCCGCTTGTGCTTGGAGCAGAACGAGCCTCCACCGGAGCAAGCGCCGAGCAAACCGGCGGGAGTCTGCTCCCTGTTGGAGGATGGCCGCTGCGCCGTGTATGAGGCCCGGCCCCTGGCCTGCCGTGTGATGGCCTCGCGGGAGCGGTGCGACACCGGGGGGCAGGCCCAGGGCGACCCCTGGTGGTTCAGCCTGGACGCCTCCCTTTTGCAGATCGCCGAGCACTTGGACATGGGTGGGGTGTACGGGGCTTTGGCCACGGTGCTGCCTGCAAACAAGGGCCGGCCGGAGAATGGTCTGCTCACATGCGAGCCCTTGCCCGGCCTGGTGGCTCCGCCCGAGCACCAGGCCCGTTTGCAGCAGGCCCTGGGGCCCTTGTTCGCCGCGCCGGTGGCGGGCCGTACCTTGGGGCATTGGCTGGACCTTATACGCGCTGGATAACCAGTTGGCCCAAAACCCGCCCTAGGACGGGCCCGTTTGGTGGAAATGATAGAAAACACCGGTGATAACGGCTGTTAACCTACGGTTGGCCCTTTGTTAAAACGGCCTCGCGTGATATAAATTACTAATGCAAGCAATACCCTCGAATCACATGCAGGAAGAAGGATTGGTCGTCAAGACCATGGGCGGCATGGCCCAGGTGGAGACCACCCAACAGGAGGCCTGCAAGTCCTGCGGAGCCCAGGGCATGTGTCATGCCATGGGCGGAGATAAGCGCCGAGTAATCACCGCGATAAATCGGGTTGGCGCCAAGGAAGGGGACAAGGTCATCATGGCCATGCCCCGCAAGGGGGTTTTGGGGGCCAGCTTTTTGGTCTACATGGTGCCGGTGGCCGCTCTGCTCTTGGGGGCTTCCCTAGGCAGGAAGTGGGGCCAAGCTTGGGGCCTGGAGCCGCAGACCTCAGCGGTGGTTCTGGGTGGCGCGGCCCTGGTGGCCGCCTGGCTGATTTTGCGCAAGGTTTCCAAGCGCCTGGCAGGGCGCAAGGAATTGACCGTCACGGTGGTGCGTATTCTGCGAAAGGAACAAGGGGATGCTCTGGAATCAAATACTGCTTGCCTATGACAACTCTCAGCAGGCCCTCAGGGCGGTTGAGTATGTCGGCCAGATGTTCGGCCAAGTGGACAACGTGAAGGTGATCATTTTCGGGGTCTACGACAAGGTGCCTGAGCACGACATGGAAGACACTGTTTTCACCGATCAGGTGCGTGCTCGCATCTCCGTTTTGGAACGGGAGAAGGACAAGGGCCGCGAGAACCTGGAAGAGGCCAAGAAGATGCTGGTGCGCAAGGGCTTCAGCGAGGACCAGGTCAAGGTGAAGTACATGGAAAAGAAAAAGGGCGTGGCCAAGGACATCATCGACGAGGTCAAGTCGGGAGGCTACGGCACCGTGGTGTTGGGCCGCAAGGGAGTGAGCAACCTCACGGGCATGCTCTTCGGCTCGGTTTCCAGTGGAGTCATTGGCAACCTGGTGGGCGCCACTATCTGTGTGGTGGAATAAGGCCGTCCGCCCGGCTTAAAAGAATATTCACCCCGGGAGCGCGACCGCGCCCCGGGGTTTTTCTATTGGTCGCCGTAGTCATTGGCCAGCTCGGCGGCTATGGTCTCCGGTCCTTTTTTGATGAGTTCGAAGCTCTTGATTAGGGCGTCGCGGGCAGAGCTGATCTTAAGGGCGGCCGGAGCCTGGCGCAGGATGTCCAGATTGGCCAGCACCGCTTGTTCGTAATCCGGCCAGGCTTCGCCCCGGACGGTGTTGCGCTTTAGCAACTCCTGGGCCGACTGGATAACCACCTGCGAGGCCTCCAGGTTGCCCAGGTGGGCCAGGTAGTAGGCCGCGTTGGCCCATTCGTTGCCCGGAGAAGGGGCAACCTGGAAGAGGTCGCCGTCCAGGGGCAAAAGGGTGAGCCCGGCGGCCTGGAAAAAGCTGCGCGCCACCTTGTGCGCCACCTTGCGGTAGGTTTCGATGTCGGGGTTGTAACCCTCGAACTGCACCTCGCCCCTGGTGGGCAATTCCAATAGCTCCAGCAGACTCTTCAGGCTTATGCGGCCCTTTTGGTCGGTGTAGGCGATGGCGTTACCTCCCGTCCTGCTTTCAGGCTAAGCCCATGCGGGAGGAAAGGCAAGCCGCCCCCAGAGGGTCGAGTTAACCCTGGTTGGCCTTCATCCAGGTGAGGGGAAGGGTGAATTTGGCGGGTGGGCCTTGGACCAGGTCGAAAAGGCGGCGGGCGGCGGGGTTCTGGGGGGCCAGCTCGATGAGCCGCTTGGCGTCGGCTTGGGCCAACTCAGGCTTGCCCTTGAGCAAATAGACAACTGCCCGGTCGTAGTAGGCGGCTTCGCTTTGGGCGTCCTGGTCCAGGGCCTTGTACAGGTCGGCCAGGGCCTTGTCCAGTTCTCCGCGCAGGATGTAGATGCCGGCCCGGCCCGCGTAAGCCTTGGCTCTATTGTTGCTAACCATGAAGGTGGAGGATATGGCAGCGCTGTAGGAGGCAAAGGCGTCTTTGTCGTTGCCTGCCTTTTCGGCCCTGATGCCCTGTTCCAGGGCGCTGTTGCCGCAGCCGCTCAGGGTCAGGACCATGGCCAGCAGAATGATAAGGCCGCCCAGCGAAACAAAGGTTTTAGGCATGCGACAAACTCCCCAGTGGTTGAACATAGGCGATGGTATTGAAACACATCCTCGCGGCTTTAGGCAAACTTTTGCCTTGAAGAAATATTTGCGTCAGGCTGCAAGCAGGCGGTGAAGGTGATAAATTTTAAGGGAAACCAAACGAGGAGACGTCATGCGCGGATTGCGCGTCGGGATATTGGGTTTGTGGGTGCTGGCAATGCTGGCCATTGGCGGTGCTTTGTCCTGGGCCGCTTCTGCGTCCTGGGTGCAGGGAAACTATGAGGGCAAGGCCTTGCTGGCCAAGCAGGAGGATGGCCAAAAAAACAAAGGCCAGGTGACCACCATCAAGGCTGAACTCAAGCAGGCCGGGGACAAGCTCACCGGCAGCCTCATCGTGGGCGACAAGCCCGAAGACCTGATCGTTCTGGAGATAACCAAGGGCGAGGTGCAAGGCGACTTCCTCTGGTTCCAGGGCGAGGAAATGATCTGGCGATGCCAGTTCAGCGGCCAGTTCAAGGACAACAAGATCGACGGCAAAATCTTGTTCCTGAACCACAACCCGGCGGACAAGCTTTTGGGCAAAGGCCAGGTGAAGAACTTCCAGCCCATCAAGTTGGGCGGCCCCTTGGA
>JAIPDO010000036.1 GCA_021737645.1 Desulfarculaceae bacterium | reverse complement strand
AAGCCATGGAGCTTATAGTCACCGGCGACGTGATCGGCGCGGCGGAGGCCAAGGCCATCGGCCTGGTAAACCAGGTGGTGCCCCCCGAGGAACTGGCCACGGCCACTCATGCCCTGGTGGACAAGCTCACCAACCTTTCGGGACTGGTACTCAGCCTCACCAAAAAGGCCGTGGTGCAGGGCCTGGACCGCGACAAGGATCAGGCCCTGGAGCTGATCGAAAAGGTCTACCTGGACGAGCTGATGCCCACGGCCGACGCCGAGGAGGGACTCCGGGCCTTTTTGGACAAGCGCAAGCCCCAGTGGAAGGAAAAGTAGGCCTTCCACGGCCGATGCTGCCAATCACAAGCAACGCACCCTCCAGGGCTTGGCCCTGGAGGGTGTTTTTGTCCGGCTGCTGCTCATGGACAGAGGCGCCACCTTGCACTCGAGAAAAAACGATCTATTATATTAAATAACTAGGTGTTACAGGCCCCAGCGCCTGGGGGGGCAGTTTGTTGGCCGTGCCTATGAAGGCGCGGCTAAAAAAGTTAGACGGTGGCAAATTTGCCCCAAAGGTATTATCATTATTAGGTACCTGGTAGCCTGAATGAAAGTCCGGGCCGCCACAATCCTCATCTTGGAGAGAAATCATGGAAAATAAGACCGTCAACATCCCCGACATTTCCTGCGGACACTGCCTGGCCGCCGTCAAGCGCGAGGCCGGTGAGGTCGCGGGCGTACAATCAGTGGAAGGCGACGTGGCCAGCAAGCAAGTGACCATCCAGTGGGACGCCCCGGCCACCTGGGACCAGATCGCCGCCGCCCTCAAGGACGCCGGCTACCCGGCCAAGTAAAACCCAAGGGAGATAACCATTGGCCCAGCAGCACGCGGAGCTGCCGGTGGTGGGCATGACCTGCGCCCGCTGCGCGGCAAATGTGGAGCGCACCCTGGGCAAAAAAGTGCCCGGGGTAGCCCAGGCCTCGGTGAACTTCGGCACCGAGACCGCCAACGTGGACTACGACCCCGAGGTGACCAGCCTCGAGGACATGGCCCAGGCGGTAAAGGACGCCGGATACCAGCTGATCCTGCCCGAAACCAAGCGGCACGCGGAGTTGCCGGTGGTGGGCATGACCTGCGCCCGCTGCGCGGCCAACGTGGAGCGAACTCTCAATAAGAAGGTGCCTGGTGTGGAGCAGGCCTCGGTGAACTTCGGCACCGAGACCCTGAGCGTTGACTACGACCCAGGCCAGACCAGCCTGGGGGACATGGCCCAGGCCATCAAAAACGCGGGCTATGAGCTGATATTACCCGCCGAGGGCGAAGCAGTGATGGAAGACGCGGAGGCCCAGGCCCGGGCCGCCGAGCTGTCCGCCCAGCGCCGCTTTTTTTGGGTGGGGGTGGCCTTCACCCTGCCCCTGTTCGTCATCTCCATGTCCCGTGACTTCGGTATGTTGGGCTCCTGGGCCGGGGCCGCCTGGGTAAACTGGCTCTTCTTCGCCCTGGCCACCCCGGTGCAGTTCTACACCGGCGGCGGCTTTTACGTGGGCGGCTACAAGAGCATCAAGGGCGGCGCGGCCAACATGGACGTGCTGGTGGCCCTGGGCTCATCGGCCGCCTATTTCTACTCCATTGCCGTGTTGCTCGTCCCCGGCCTGGGCCACCACGTGTACTTCGAGACCTCGGCGGTGATCATCACCCTGATCAAGCTGGGCAAGCTCTTGGAGGCCAAGGCCAAGGGCCAGGCCTCGGCGGCCATCCGCAAGCTCATGGACCTGGCCCCCAAGATGGCCCGGGTCATCGACGCCGAAGGCAACGAAAAAGAGATCCCCGCCGGGTCGGTGCAAAAGGGCCAGACCGTGGTGGTCAAGCCCGGCGAGGCCATACCCGTGGACGGCACGGTGATAAGCGGCGACTCGGCGGTGAACCAGTCGGCCATGACCGGCGAGTCCATTCCCGTGGACAAGCACCAGGGCGATCAGGTGTTCGGGGCCACGGTCAACCAGCAGGGGCTGCTCAAGATCAAGGCCACCGGGGTTGGCTCCGATACCGCCCTGGCTCAGATCATCCGCCTGGTGCGCCAGGCCCAAGGCTCCAAGCCCGCCATCCAGCGCCTGGCCGACCAGGTGTCGGCGGTGTTCGTGCCCACCATCATCGTCCTGGCTCTGATCACCCTGACGGTGTGGTGGATAATGACCGGCCAGTTCGTGCCGGCCATGATCCGCATGGTGGCAGTGTTGGTCATCGCCTGCCCCTGCGCCCTGGGACTGGCCACGCCCACGGCCATCATGGTGGGCACCGGCAAGGGAGCGGGACTGGGCATCCTGTTCAAGAACT
Organism: Desulfarculaceae bacterium; assembly: GCA_021737645.1. Taxonomy (GTDB): domain Bacteria; phylum Desulfobacterota; class Desulfarculia; order Desulfarculales; family Desulfarculaceae; genus Desulfoferula. The sequence goes on along the minus strand of JAIPDO010000036.1, from coordinate 36,869 downwards.
CCGAGGCCCTGGAGACCGCTCACAAGCTTAGCAAAGTGATGTTTGACAAGACCGGCACCATCACCAAGGGCGAGCCCCAACTGACCGACTGGCTGCCCCTGGGGCCCGATGGCGAGGGAGCTCTGTCCCTGACCGCCTCGGTGGAAAGCGGCAGCGAGCACCCCATCGCTCAGGCGGTGGTAGCCGGGGCCAAGGACAAGGGCGCGGCCATAAGCGAGCCCACCGGTTTCCAGGCGGTGAGCGGCTACGGGGTGCAGGCCCAGGTGGACGGCCGCCAGGTCAAGGTGGGCAAGCCCTCCTGGTTCCCCCAGGCCGGGGCCTCGGTGGAGAGTGAAGTAGCCCGCCTGTCCGGCGAGGGCAAGACGGTGATGCTGGTGGAGGTGGACGGCCGGGTGGCCGGAGTTTTGGCCGTGGCCGACCAGGAGAAGCCCAACGCCTTTGAGGCCATCAACGACCTCAAGCAGATGGGCATCACTCCGGTGATGATAACCGGCGACAACCGCCTGGCCGCCGCCGCGGTGGCCGCGCGGGTGGGCATCGACGAGGTGGTGGCCGAGGTGCTGCCCGAGAACAAGGAGGCCCAGGTGCGCGCCGCCCAGGAGGGCGGGGCCAAAGTGGCCATGGTGGGCGACGGCATCAACGACGCTCCGGCCCTGGCCAGGGCCGACGTGGGCATCGCCATCGGCACCGGCACCGACGTGGCCATGGAGGCCAGCGACGTGACCCTGGTGGGCGGCGAGCTCACCGGGGTGAGCCGGGCCATCAAGCTCTCCAAGGCCACCATGGCCACCATCAAGCAGAACCTGTTCTGGGCCTTTTTCTACAACGCCGCCCTGGTGCCCGTGGCCGCCGGGGTGCTGCACCAGGTGACCTGGCTGCCCATCTTTATCCGCGACCTGCATCCCGTGCTGGCCGCCGGGGCCATGGCCTTTTCCTCGGTGACCGTAGTCACCAACAGCCTCAGGCTGGGACGCAAAAAAATCTAAGCCACTTCCGAAGCAAGTCAGGGGCGCCCGCACACGCCGGGCGGCCCTTTTTTTGGCCTGTTTAAAAAAGCATTTTTCCATCGCTTGACTGGATTGTTTAGGTGAAATACTATGCTCCATGGCTAATTTGCGTTACACCCTTCTGAGCAATTTGCTGGAAAAGCTCGTAAACAAAATCGTTTACGTGCGCTCCTTTCCCCACGACTACGGCACCGGGGAGATGCTCAGCGCGGCGGAGATTCAACCTATCGAGACCATCGGCCGCAACCGGGGCATCAACATCACCGGCCTGGCCCGGTTGTTGGTGGTCACCAAGGGAGCGGTTTCCCAGACCGTGAAACGCCTGGAGGAGCGGGGCTATGTAACCAAATTTAAGGCCCCGGACAATGACAAGGAAGTCCTGCTCAAGCTTACCGAAAAGGGCAAAACCGCCAGGGCGGGCTATGAAGCTTTTCGCGAGGGTTTTGACGCCAACATGGCGGTCATGCTGGAGCGCATGACCGATGAAGAGTTCGCTTTTTTGGCCCAGCACTTCCAAATCCTGGTGCAGCAGGCCGACCGCTACATCGAGGGCCTGGGCGAGGAACCCACCTAGCCTACTCTTTTTCCCGAATTAAATTCTTGCCTGCAAATCAAATTGGCGGTATGTTCTGCTCAAGCATTGAACACGTTCGTCAATAGAACATGTTCACTTTGTTTTCAATGAAGGACCGAAGTAGTCAGACATGCCCGACAACACCAAAGCAACCGGCGCCACCTGGCGGGACCGCCAAAAGCAACAAACCCGCCAGATCATCTTGGAAGCGGCCAAGGAGCTGTTCGAAACCCTGGGGTACGGCAAAACCACCATCAGGGCGGTGGCCAAATACGCGGGTGTGGGGGTGGGCACAGTGATGAGCCACTTCAAGGACAAGGCCTCGCTGCTCTCCGCTTCTCTGGGCGACGACTGGCAGCAAACCGTGGAATTGGTCATGGCCACAATGCCCCAGGAGGCAGGCTACCGCGAACAACTGCTGCACTCGGCCAAAATCTTTTTCGAGTACTACGCCCGCCGGCCTTCACTTTCGCGCAACCTCCTCAAGGAGGCCATGTTCAGCCTGGAGGTCCAGGGGCCGGAGATCAAGGCCATGGACCAATTGTCCAGGGAAATTGGAGTGCAAATCCTGCGCGAAGCCCAACAGCGGGGAGAGATAAAGCCGGAGGTCGACTGCGAAGTAATGCATGAGGCCCTCTTCGGCCACTATTTTTACGTATGCGCCGTAGGGCTCAGCCAGCCGGAGCCGGACCCGGACCAGATGTTGGCCATGTTGGAGAGCGTGACCGATTTGATCGTCCGGGGTGCGAGTCCCGACCCGCCCAGCGAAGGACCAAAAACAATCTAAAGCAAATCTGTCCGCGAGTTTTGAAGAGGGGAATTTCATGCTGGAGCTGGCGTTAAAGGGTAACCGAGCCTACTGGACATGGCTGTGCGCCTTGGTGGCCCTGGTGCTGACCGGGCTCGCCGCCTACTTGTATCAGTACAACCAAGGCCTGATGGTCACCGGCATGAACCGAGATGTGTCCTGGGGCTTGTACATAGCCCAGCTCACCTTCCTGGTGGGGGTGGCCGCCTCGGCGGTGATGCTGGTGCTGCCCTACTATCTGCATCACTTCAAGGACTTCGGGCGCATCACCATTCTAGGCGAGTTTCTGGCCATCGCCGCGGTGATAATGTGCATGCTCTTCGTCACCGTGGACCTTGGCAAGCCCAGCCGCCTGCTCAACATCTTTTTGCACCCCACCCCGGGCTCGGTGATGTTCTGGGATGTGAACGTACTCCAGGGATATTTGCTGCTCAATCTGGTGATCGGCTGGGTCACCCTGGAGGCGGAGCGCAAGCGGGTGGCCCCTCCCGGCTGGGTGAAGCCGCTCATCTACCTCTCCATACCCTGGGCGGTCTCCATCCACACCGTCACCGCCTTTCTCTATGCCGGTCTGCCCGGCCGGGGCTACTGGCTCACCGCCATCCTGGCCCCGCGCTTTTTGGCCTCGGCCTTTGCCGCCGGACCGGCGGTGCTCATCATCCTGGCCCTGGTCATCCGCCGGGTGGCCGGCTTCGACCCCGGCCGCCGGGCCATAGAAACCCTGGCCAAAATCGTGACCTACGCCATCATCCTGCACCTGTTCTTCTTCCTGCTGGAGGTGTTCACCGTCTTTTACAGCGGCATCCCCAGCCACACCGCCCATTTCAATTACCTGTACTTCGGGCTGCACGGCCACGGCGCCCTGGTGCCCTGGATGTGGGCCGCCCTGGTCATGGGCCTGTCGGCGGTGGTAATGCTCCTAGTGCCCCGCTGGCGAAACCGCTACCCGCTGTTGGCCGTGGCCTGCGTGCTGGTTTTCGGATGCACCTGGATCGACAAAGGCCTGGGCATGATGGCCGGAGGATTCATCCCCAACCCCCTGCATGAGGTTACCGAGTACGCCCCCACCCTGGTGGAGATATTGGTCTCCATCGGCATATACGCCCTGGGTGCACTGATCGTAACCGTGCTTTACAAGGCGGCCCTGGGGGTCAAGCGGGAGGTGGGCGGCGACCTGCCCGTGCCCGCGGAGGCCCGGAGCAACTGATGCGCTCCCAATGGCAGCGCGCCCCCCTGATCCTGGCCGGGGTCCTGTGCCTTACCCTGGCCCTGCTGCACTTGGAAATAATCATCATGGGGGCCCCGGCCTATCTGTATTTCGGGGCAGGCCGGCGCATGGCCGACTTGGCCGAGCAAGGCTCCTGGCTGCCGGGGATGCTAACCGCGGCCATCGCCCTGCTCCTGGGGATAATCGGGGCGTACGCATTCGCGGGCAGCGGGATCATTCGCCGCCTGCCCTGGCTCCGGCCCATATTGCTGGGGTCCTGCGCCCTGTTCCTTGCGCGGGGCTCGCTGATGGTTCCCCAGGCTCTCAGCCTGCTGAGCAACGGCGGAGCCTCGGGCAAGGAGTTCAGCTTTTCGTTGGTATCGCTGGTGCTGGGGCTCTCCTTCGCCTGGGGCCTGTGCAACCGTTGGCGGCTCCTGACCCGCTGAATGGCGCCCACCGCTGCCGAATCCCTTGCCATGGCGTAAATTCCCTGAAAAAATGGAGGCCTTGGACTCTCACCCTTGCCCGGAAAGATCCGCCATGAGCTACATCCAGTCCCTGTATCCCCCTGAACACACCCATTGCTTCGGCTGCGGCCCGGCCAACCCGGCGGGTCTGCAAATCCAGACCCATTGGGACGGCGAGGTGGGCACCTGCCGATACACCCCAGGCCCGGAGTACATGGCCTACCCCGGCGTGGTCTACGGCGGGCTAATCGCCTGCCTCATAGACTGCCATGGCATAGCCACGGCCATCGCCGCCGCTTACCAGGCCGAGGACCGGCCCATGGGCAGCGAACCGCGCATCAACATGGTCACCGGCAATCTCAACGTGACCTACCAGGCCTCTACGCCCCTGGGCGGCGAGTTGCTGCTCAGGGCCTGGGTGCACGAGATGGCCCCCAAGAAGGTGCTGGTGTCCTGCGAGCTGAGCGCCGAAGGCGAGATGACGGCGGTGGGCCAAGTGCTGGGGGTGCGGTTAACCCCCTAGGCGCGGCCATGGGGTTACTTTTCTTTGGGCCACCACCCGCCTTGGGAACAGAATATTTTTACCGGGGTAATATTGACAAATGAATTTTACCCGGATATAAATACCATCTCACCCTCAAAGAGGATTTTACGAGATGGACAAGCTGGAAACCATAAGTTGCGCCGCGTTCCAAGGCGACCGCTGCATCGCCTCCGGCGACCTGCTAGACGTGGCCCTCAAGGTAAAGCAAGCACTCAAACAGAAAGAGCCCACGTCGGTGCTCATCTTCGACGACTTCACCGGCGAGCCGGTGGAGATCGATTTTCGCGGCACCGTGGACGAGGTCTTGCAGCGCTTACCTCAACCCCAGGCCGTAGCGCCTTCCGAGCCCGAGCCCAAAAAAGAGGCCCCACGCGGGCCGGGCCGCCCCAAATTGGGCGTTGTTTCGCGTGAAGTGACCCTGCTGCCCAGGCATTGGGACTGGCTGGCCAGCCAGCCGGGCGGCGCCTCGGTCACCCTGCGCAAGCTGGTGGAAAAGGCGCGGCTGGCCAACCAGGAGCGCGACAAGGCGCGTCAGGCCCAGGAGGCGGCCTACCGCTTCATGTCCGCCGTGGCCGGCAACCTGCCGGGCTTTGAGGAGGCCACCCGGGCCTTGTTCAAGGGAGATGGCGAAAAATTCGGCCGCCAGACCGAGGACTGGCCCGGCGATATCCGCGATTTCGCCCGCAAGCTGGCCCGCCCCGCCTTCCAGGCAAGCTAGGTGTGAAGGCCCTGAGACGGCAACACCATGCGCGCCGCCTCAGGGCCTGCTATCCTTGCCTCAGTTGAACACCGGCTAAATCCGAGAGGTTGTTTGGTGAGCCACGCTTCGGACACATCCCCCCTGCCCCAGCCCCGTTTTCTGCCCATGAGCCGGGCGGAGATGGCCGCCCTGGGCTGGGAAGAGTTGGACGTGCTGCTGGTCAGCGGCGACGCCTATGTGGACCACCCCACCTTTGGCGCGGCCCTGCTGGGGCGCTGGCTGGTAGCCCACGGCTTCCGGGTGGGCATCGCGGCCCAGCCCGACTGGCACGACCCCCAGAGCATCCAGGCCATGGGCCGCCCCCGCCTGCTGGCCGGGGTCACCGCCGGGGCCCTGGACTCCATGCTGGCCCATTACACCGCCTTTCGCCGCCGACGCTCGGACGATGCCTACACCCCGGGCGGCAAGGCCGGGGCCAGGCCGGATCGGGCCAGCATCGTGTACACCAACCTGGTCAAGCAGGCCTTTCCCGGCCTGCCGGTGGCGCTGGGGGGCATCGAGGCCTCTCTCAGGCGCATCACCCACTTCGATTTTTGGAGCAACAAGCTCCGCCGCTCTCTTTTGCTGGACGCCAAGGCCGACGCCCTTATCTACGGCATGGCCGAAAACTCGCTCTTGGAGGTGGTGCGCCGCCTGCGCGACGAACCGGAGCTGCCCCCGGCCCAGGCCATTTTGGGCACTCCCGGCACGGCGGTGATGGGCAAGCGGGAAGATTTGCCTCCCGAGGCCCAGGTGGTGGAGCTGCCCTCCCATCAGGCCATTGCCGACGATCCCACCCAACTCATGAGCGCCACCCTGGCCTTGGAGCGCCAGGTGCACCAGGCCCAGGCCTGGGCAGCCCAGGAGGTGGGGGGGCGCATGCTCTTGCTGGCCCCGCCTTCGCCGCCGCTGGGCACCAGCGAGATGGACCTGCTCTACAGCCTGCCCTACACCCGCCGGGCCCATCCCTCCTACAAGGAGCCGGTGCCGGGCCTGGCCACGGTGGCCACTTCCATCACCAGCCACCGGGGCTGTGGCGGCGGATGCAGCTTCTGCTCCCTGGCCCTGCACCAGAGCCGAACCATCGCCTCCCGCTCCCAGGCCTCCATCCTGGCTGAGGTGGCCAGGCTTACGGCCTCGCCGGACTGGCATGGCTCCATCAGCGACATTGGCGGGCCCAGCGCCAACATGTGGGGCGGCTCCTGCACCGGGGAAAAGGCCAAGTGCACCCGGACCAGTTGCCTCACTCCCCAGCCCTGCCGCTATTTCGCGGTGGACCAGGAGGCTATCGCCCACATGCTGGAGCAGGCGGCGGACCTGCCGGGGGTCAAGCATCTGCGCGTCTCCAGCGGGGTGCGCTTCGATCTGGCCCTGGCCTCGCCCGCCTACACTCAGACCCTGGTGCGCCGCTTCGTGGGCGGCCAGCTCAAGATCGCCCCGGAGCACATAAGCCCCAAGGTGCTGAAGCTCATGCGCAAGCCCGCCCCCGAGGTGTTCGAGCGTTTTTTGGCCAAGTTCCGGGAAATATCCCAGGCCGAGGGCAAACAGCAATACGTGGTGCCTTATCTGCTCAGCGCCTTCCCCGGCTGCGACAAACAGGACATGGCCAAGTTGGCCGCTTGGCTCAGGGCCAAGGGCTGGCGACCCCAGCAGGTGCAGTGCTTCGTGCCCACGCCGGGCACCGTGGCCACGGCCATGTACTACGCCGGGGTGGACCCCCAGGGCAAACCCATCAAGGTGGACCGGGGCGATGGCGAGCGCCGCCGCCAGCACCAGATGCTCTTCTAGCCCGCGCATTTAATGGCGGGCCGACCGCTCCCGCCTTGCCTGGGCCCGGCGGGCCTGGGACAATAAAAAAATAGTTCGCAACCCCAGCCAAGGGAGCCGAGAGTGGCCGAGTTGTTTTCCTGGGAAGCGTTGGCGGCCCTGGCCGCCCTGACCAGCCTGGAGATAGTTCTGGGCATCGACAACGTGGTGTTCATCGCCGTGCTGGCCGAGCGGCTGCCCGCGCCCCGTCAGGCCCCGGCCCGCCGTTTGGGCCTGGCCTTGGCCATGCTCACGCGCATCGCCCTTCTTTTCGCCATCACCTGGACCCTGTCGCTCACTACGCCGCTGTTCCAGATGTTGGGGCACGTGGTTTCCTGGCGCGACGTCATCCTCCTGGGCGGCGGGCTGTTTCTGATCATCAAGGCCACCCACGAGATATTCGCCCAGATGGAGACCCACGACCCTCACCAGCCCGGCGTTAAGGCGGTCTCTTTCTGGGGGGTCATCACCCAGATCGCCCTGTTGGACATGATTTTCTCTCTGGATTCGGTGATAACCGCGGTGGGCATGGCCCGCCAGCTCTGGGTGATGGTGGTGGCCATTGTCCTGGCGGTGGCCATAATGCTTATCTTCGCCGGGGTGGTCAGCCGCTTTATCCAGCGCCACCCCTCCTTCCGGGTGCTGGCTCTGGCCTTTTTGCTCCTGGTGGGGGTGATGCTCACCGCCGAGGGCATGGGCCAACACATAGACCGGGGCTACATCTACTTTGCCATGGCCTTTTCCCTGAGCGTGGAGCTACTCAACCTCAAGATACAGGCCAAGCGGGCCAGGGCCGCCCAGGCGGCGGGATGAGACCGTCTATAAGCCGCCAACAGCGGACCTAGAGCAGGCCGGGCCGGATGCCATTCATGAAGCTGCGCTTCAGCTCGGGCAGCGGCTTGCCGTCCTCGGCAAACTCCAGGGCCATCCAGATGGTGGTGCGGCTGAAGGTGTGGCTGAAGCGATACTCTCGCAGACAGCCGCCCGAGCCCTGCACCGGCTTCAGCTCCAGGGTCACATCCTGGCTACTGTTGCGCCGGGTGTGGTAGGCCACGGTCAGGCCCTGGCCGCCCGCCACGAACAGGGCGAACTTGCCATGTTCCGTCCGCACCAGAAACAGCCTGGTCTTACCGTCCCGGCTGGTCCAAAAGGCGGCCTCGTTCACCTGGCCGGGCTTGACCGGACCGGAAGGCTTGGTCACGGCAACGGGCCGATCCGCCGGGGCGGGCCTGAAGGGGATGTCGGTACTGGCCAGAGCGGCGGCGCTCGGAAGCATTAGGGCCAAGGCGAGGCCCATGACGGCGGCGAATTTTTTCATGGATGCTCTCCGGGTTGTTGATTCACGGCAGGCCGCTTTTTTGTACCCGCGCCCGCGCCAATTTTCCACCGTCAAAACGGCGAGCGTGATAATGGCCGCCTCCCGCGCGGCACTGCGCGCCTTCTCCCGGCCAAAACGCGGCAAGGCCCCGGGGCGCTATTCGCCTCGGGGCCTTGGGCACGGCTTGATAGCTGGATCAGTTTTCGATAAAGGAACGCAGCTTGCGGGCCCGGCTGGGGTGGCGCAGCTTGCGCAGGGCCTTGGCCTCGATCTGTCGGATGCGCTCGCGGGTAACGTCAAAGTCGCGGCCCACCTCTTCCAGGGTGTGGTCGGCCTTCTGGCCGATGCCGAAGCGCATCCTGAGCACCTTCTCCTCGCGGGGGGTCAGGGTGGCCAGCACCTTGCGGGTTTGCTCGCACAGGTTCAGGCTGATCACCGCGTCGGCCGGGTTGACCACCTTCTTGTCCTCGATGAAATCGCCCAGATGGCTGTCTTCCTCCTCGCCGATGGGAGTCTCCAGGCTGATGGGCTCCTTGGCGATCTTGAGCACCTTGCGCACCTTCTCCAAGGGGAAATCCATCTTTTCGGCGATTTCCTCGGGGGTGGGCTCGCGGCCCAACTCCTGCACCAGATAGCGGCTGGTGCGGATGAGCTTATTGATGGTCTCGATCATGTGCACGGGGATGCGGATGGTCCGCGCCTGGTCGGCGATGGCCCTGGTGATGGCCTGGCGTATCCACCAGGTGGCGTAGGTGGAGAATTTATAGCCCCGCTGGTACTCGAACTTGTCCACCGCCTTCATCAGGCCTATGTTGCCCTCTTGGATCAGGTCCAGGAACTGCAGCCCCCGGTTGGTGTATTTTTTGGCGATGGACACCACCAGGCGCAGGTTGGCTTCCACCAACTCCTGCTTGGCCGCCTTGGCCCTCACCCGGCCGTCGCGCACCCGGATCACCAGCTTGCGCAGGCTGGCCCCGCTCATCTTGCAGTCGTTTTCCACCTCGCGGATGGCGCTGCGCGATTCGCGCATGGCCGATTCCAACTCCAACAGACGCTCGGCGTCGCAACGGCAAGGCCCCAGCTTGATCTTTTTGCCCTTGGCCTTGCGTATTGCCCGGCAGGTCTTGGTGACCTCCGCCTTGGGCAGGCCGCTTTCCATGATGACCATGGTGATAATGGCCTGACAGCGGTCGATGACCTCCTGGCGGTCCTCCAACACGGCGCAAAGCTGGTCCACCTGTTTTTTGTCCAGCTTTAGGCTCGAAAGAAGCTCGGAGACCTTGCGCCGATTCTTCTTGAGGTTGACGCGCATCTTCTTGCGCTGGTCGGCCTTGAGCCCTGAGTTGCGGCTGTTGAGCTTTTCGTAGTCCCGGGTGTTCTTTTTGTCCAGGCGGCGCACCTTGGCGATCAGCTCCAGAAACTCATCGCGGCGCTTGTCCTCGGCGTCGGCTCCGTCTTCCTCGTCCAGGTCGCTAACCACCTCGCGGATACGCACCGCGCCTAGCTCCAACGCCTGGCCCAAGGCCAAAATTTCGCGCACGCTCAGGGTGCACTCCAGCAGGGCGTCGATGATGTTGCGCTCGCCGGCCTCGATGCGCTTGGCGATCTCCACCTCGCCCTCGCGGGTAAGCAGAGAGACCATGCCCATTTCCCGGAGATACATCTTCACCGGGTCGTTCACCCGGCCCTCGTCCGCTACGTGAGGGCTGCTTTTGCTGTCATCCTCCTCGTCGTCGTCACCCTCCAGGGCCGCCTTTTCGGCCTTGAGCTTGAGCTTGGTCTCGTTGTCTATGAGCTGGATATCCATCTCATCGAGCACCATGATCATGTCGTCCATGTGCTCGGAGGTGATCTCGGGACTCAAGGTGTCGTTGATCTCATCGTAGGTCAGATAGCCCTGAGACTTGCCCTTGGAGATAAGCCTTTGAAGTTCGGCCAGGTTTTTTTCCTCGAGCATGCTTAGTCCTTTCGGCTGGATTCAAAGGAGGAAACAGAATCTATTTCCCGCCGGCGCTGATCTTGCAGCTTGGTCACCAGTTCGGAGTCGCCCCGGCTCTGGGCCTCGACGATTTGGCTGGTGAGCTCGCGTTTGCGTTGGCGAAGCTGCCAGCGCCGGATTTTTGAGCAAAGGGCCTGGGCCTCGACCGCGGCCTGCTCCGGGGTCAGGTTGGGCCCGCCCTCGGCCAGGAGACTGACCAGGCGGTGCAGATCCGGGTCGTCCAGGCGGCTTATCACCGCCGAGGGCTCGGGGATACCGCCCTGGTCCACGATATGCACAAGCGCCTGGGCCACGGCCGCCAGGTCCGGTTCCACCAGAGCGGCCAGGGCGCCTTCCCGGGCCAGCACCTGGGCCGCGGAGGCCTCTGACAGGGCCAGTTGCAACACCGCCTCCTGCCACTGGCGGCCCGCGCCGCCGCTTTGGCGCGGCGCCGGAGTTGGAACGGGAGCGCTGGGGCGGCGGCCGCCGGGCACCGGCAGGCCCAAACGGGCGGCGGCCACCTCGGCAGGCAGGCCCAGGCGGGCGGCCAAGCGGCCCAGGTAGAGCCAGGAGCTGACCGGATCGCCGATGGCCTTGATGACCCCCCCGGCCTCGGCCACGATCTTGCTCTTGCCCTCGGGCGTGCTTTGGTCGCCCTCGGCGATGATCTGGTCCAACACCGCTTCGATTAGCGACCCGCTGGCCTCGATGGCCTCTTCCAGGCCCTCGGCCCCTTGGGCGCGGGCAAAGCTGTCGGGGTCTTCGCCGGTGGGCAGGAGCAGCACCTCGGGCTGCACCCCCTCGGCCAGGCACAAGGGCAGAGAGCGGCGGGCGGCCCGGACTCCGGCCTGGTCGCCGTCAAAAACCAGGACCAGGCGCGAGGCCTGGCCCTTGAGGCGGCGAATCTGCTGAGGGGTCAGCGCGGTGCCCATGGGGGCCACCGTTTCGCCAAAACCCATAGCCGCCAGGGTAATCACGTCGAAGTAGCCCTCCACCACCAAGGCTCGGTCCTTCTTGCGCATGAAGGAACGGGCCCGTTCCAGGTTGTAAAGCGTTGCCGACTTTTTGAAAAGCGGAGTCTCCGGGCCATTCAGGTACTTGGGCTCGCCCCCGCCCAAAACCCGGCCCCCAAAACTGACCATGCGCCCGGACACGTCGGCGATGGGAAACATCACCCGTCCCCGGAAGCGGTCATAGCAGCCGTCGCCCTTGTCCCGCGCCACCAGCACACCGGCCTCTATGGCCAGGGCCTCGGGGACCCCTTGGGAGCCCAGAAAACGCCTTAGGCCTTCCCAGGCGTCCGGGGCCCAACCCAACCCGAAGTCCTTAAGCACCTGGGGCTTCAAGCCCCGTTGCTCCAGCAGGTAGCGCCGGGCAGGCTCTCCGCTGGGAGCGGCGAGCTGCTGGATAAAAAAGTTACCGGCTAACTCCATAACGCGCAATAGGCGCTGCCTATGTTGGTCGCGGCGCTTCTGCTCCGGGGTGCGCTCCGGGGTGGGCAGGTGGACCCCATATTGGGCAGCCAGTTGCTTCACCGCCTCGGGGAAAGTGAGGCCCTCGTCTTTCATGAGGAAGGTGAATATGTTGCCTCCCTCGCCGCAGCCAAAGCAGTGCCAGGTGCCCCTTTCGCGGTTGACGATGAAGCTGGGGTCGGTGTCGCCGTGGAAGGGGCACAGGCCTTTTAGGGTGCGCCCGGCGCTGATCAGCTTCACCCGGCGGCCGATCACCTCGGCGATGTTGGCCGCCTGGCGCACCTCATCTATCTTGTGCTCTGGTATGCGTCCGCCGCCGTTCAATTACTGCCTCACCTGAGCCACGGTCACCCCGGCCCCGCCCTCGCCGCGCACTCCGGCCCGGTAGGAGGCAACCGCGGGATGGTCGGACAAATATTCGCGCACCGCCGCCCTGAGGCGTCCGGTGCCCATGCCGTGCACCACCCTTATCTCGGCCCGCCCGGCCAACAGGGCCTGGTCCAGGGCCTTGTCCACCAGGGGCAGGGCCTCGTCCACCCGCTTGCCGATTATGTTCAGATCCAGGCCCTCGCCCGCGCCGGCCTGCACCGAGATGCCTTTGCCTTTGTTGGCGGCCTTGCCTTTGGGCTGGGTGTGGGCTCCGGCGGGCAGGGGCTTCAGCTCGGCCAGGGGCACCATGACCCGCACCCCGGCCACCCCCACCGACACCGGCACCGTGTCCCGGCCCTGGTGAGGGGCTTCCAAAAGCACCCCGGTCTGCCCCAGGTTGGTCAGCTCAACCGCGTCGCCCTCCTTGAGCCGGGCTGCGCCCACTTCGTCGCCCTGGGGCGCGGCGGCCTCGGCCACCGAGGCGGTGGCCTCCACCTGGGCCAAAGCCTCTCGCCGGGCCTGGTAAAGCTCCTGGCGCACCGCGCCTTCCTTGACCTTGCCGCCCTGCTCCCGTTCCTGGGCGGTCTTGCCCAACACCTCGGCCAACTCGCCCTCGAAGCGCTTGGCCACCTCGCGCACCCGGCGTTTGCCCTCGGCCAGGGCACCGGCCCTCTCCTGGGCGGCCTGGCGCTTGAGCAGGCGGGCCTTCTCACGCTCACCTTTGGCGGCCAGGCGGTCGGCCGAGGCCGGCGCCCCCTCCTGGCGGGCGTCCTGGCGGGTCTGCTCGGCCTCGCGCAGCAGGGCCACGGTCTGGCGCTCCGCCTGGTCCAGCTCGGTCTCGGCGGCTTTGAGTATCTCCGGCGGGAAGCCCAGGTGGGCGGCCACGGCCAAAGCGTCGCTGAAGCCCGGCGACCCGTAATGGAGCTGGTAGGTGGCCTGGCCGGTGGCCCGGTCAAATGACACCGACACGTTCTGGGCCTTATGGTGCAGGGTGGCGTAGGCCTTGAGGCGGTGAAAGTGGGTGGTGGCCAAGACCATGGCCCCCTTGGAGCCCAGCCAGTCCAGCACCGCCGTGGCCAGGGCCGAGCCCTCGCTGGGGTCGGTGCCCCCGCCGATCTCGTCGATGAGGAACAGCGACGACGGCCCGGCCTGGTTGACCATGCCGGCCAAGCGCCCGGCGTGGGCGGTGAAGGTGCTCAGGTCCCGGTCCAAATCCTGTTCGTCGCCGATCTCGGCGGCCACGGTGTCGAAAACCGCCACCCGGCTGCCCCGATCCAGGGGGGCGTGCAGGCCGCACATGACCATGAGGGTGATGAGCCCCAGGGTCTTGAGGGTGGCGGTCTTGCCCCCCGCATTGGCCCCGCTGAGCACCAGCAGGCGTTGCCCGGGGCTCACCCTGAGGTTGATGGGCACGCACAGGCCCGGCTTGCCCGAGGCCCGCCAGGCCAACAGGGGGTGGCGGGCCTTGATGAGCTCCACCTCGCCGGCGGCGGTGATCACCGGCTCGGCGCACTCCAGGCGCTCGGCAAAGCGGGCCTGGGCCAAGAGGCAGTCCAGCTTGGCCAGGGCTCGCATGTTTTCATGAAGGGCCTGAGACTCCTGGGCCAGGCGCTGGGCCGCGGCCACCAGCACCTTGATCTCTTCCTCGCGCTCGCGGCGGGTCATCATGGCCAACTGGTTGTTGCCTTCCACGGCGCTGAGAGGCTCCACGAAGCAGGTGGCCCCGGAGCCGGAGGTGTCGTGGATGATGCCCGAAACCCGGCCCTTGGCGTCGGCCTTGACCGGCACCACGAAGCGTCCGCTGCGCTGGGTGACCACCTGATCGGAAAATGCCGGGGCCAGAAATTCATCGTGCACCAGGCCCATGAGCTCGCCGCGCAGGCGCTCACGGGCCCGGTTGGCCTCCCGGCGCACCCTGGCCAGCTCGGGCGAGGCCTTGGAGCTTACCGAGTGCCCCGGCCCGATGACCTTGCGCAGATCCTTGGCCAACTCGGGAAGAGGAGTTATCTGGTTGGCCAGGCGGAACAGCTCGTCCATGCGCTCTTCGGACGGGGCCAGAAACGAGGCGGCCCGTCCGGCGGCGGACAAAAAGTCGGCCATCACCTCCAGCTCCTCGGGCACCAGAAAGGCTCCCACCGGACCCAGGCGGTTCAACAGAGGCCGCACGTCGTCCAGGCCGTCCAGGGAGGGGCGGCCCTGTTCTTCCATGAGTTGGCGCAGTTGGCTGAGGCGGCGCTGGCGGCGGCCCACCAGGGCCAAGTCCGGGCATGGCCTCAGTGCCCGCACCCGCTCGGCTCCCATGGGGCTCATCGCCAAAGCGGCCACCCGCTCCAACAACGGGCCCAGCTCCAGCACCGCCAAGGTCTGGACGTCGGCGCAGGTTTTAGGCCGCTGCGGGCGTGGATCCGCGGAACTTGTTTGAATATCAGGCATAAACGATTGGAGATGACGCCCCGTAATCAGGACTACCCTTGCAGCTTCTGGCGCACCAATTGGCTCACCAGCTTGCCATCGGCCTGCCCGGCCATCCGGGCCATGGCCTCTTTCATAGCCGCCCCCATGTCTTTCATTCCCTGGGGTTGCAGCTCGGCGAAAACCTCGTCCACCACCTTGGCGATGGCCTCCTGGTCCAACTGGGCCGGCAGATAGGCCTCGATTATGGCCAGTTCCGCCTGCTCCTTGTCGGCCAGGTCCTTGCGGTTGCCTTTGGTGAATTGATCGATGGATTCGCGGCGCTGCTTAGCCAGGGTGGAGAGGATTTTTATCTCCTCTTCCCCGCTCAGGGGCCGGCGCAACTCTTTTTCCTGGTTTTTGAAAGCGGCGCGCACCAGCCGAAGGCAACTGGTGGCCAACTCTTCCCTGGACTTGAGGGCGGCTTTTAGGTCCGCCTCGACCTTCTGGGCCAAGCTCACGGCTAATTCCTCCCAGCCCAAGGGCTCCAAAAGACTAACAAAATAGTCGGATGTGAGTCTACCAGCCGCACCGGGGAGTGTCAACTGGAGCCAGGCCGCAAAGCTTGCCCCTTGCCCCCGGTGGTGCTATGCTGTGCCGGCTATATTCTAACCCTCCCTGGACGGGAAGCAACATGGCTCCCAACAAAGCGTTGCCCGAGCCGGCCTACGTCTACAGCGATGAGTTTCAACAGTTTGATTATGGGCCGCAACACCCCATGCGCATGCGCCGTTTGGCCCTGACCAATGAGCTTATAGAGCTCTGCGGCCTGGCGGCCACCCCCTGTCCTTTTGCCCCGGCCACCTTCGAAGAGTTGATGATCTACCACGACCGGCGCTATCTGGAGACCCTTCAAGAGCTTTCGGCCAGCCCCCTGGCCAGCGGCTACGTGGCCTTCGGCCTGGGCCCGGCGGACAACCCCATATTCCAGGGCATGTACGAGCTTTCGGCCCTCATGGCCGGAGGCACCCTGGCCGCCGCCCGTTTGGTGAGCCGCGAGGGCCTTCCGGCCGCCTTCAACATCGCCGGAGGCATGCATCACGCCCTGGCCGCCAGGGCGGCGGGCTTTTGCTACATCAACGACGCGGTGCTGGCCATTCGCCGCCTGGTGCAAGAGGGTAAGCGGGTGGCCTACGTGGACATCGACGCCCACCACGGCGACGGGGTGCAGTGGGCCTTTTTCGAAAGCGACCAGGTGCTGACCATAAGCCTGCACCAGCACCCGGCCACCCTGTTCCCCGGCACCGGCTATCTGGAAGAGATGGGCCGGGGGGCGGGCAAGGGTTTCGCGGTGAACCTGCCCCTGTGGATAGACACTGACGACGATGTTTTCATTGAAAGCTTCGACAAGGTGGTGCCCCCCCTGGTGGAGGCGTTCGCCCCGGACTACGTGGTCACCCAACTTGGGGTGGACACCTTTTTGAATGACCCCCTGGCCAACCTGAATCTCACCACCCGTGGCTTCGGCCACGCGGTGCGCCGTTTCAAGGAGCTGGCCTGGGGCCGCTGGATCGTGCTGGGCGGGGGCGGCTACAACATGATCAACGTGGCTCGGGCCTGGACCCTGGCCTGGGCCATTATCAGCGGCCAGGAGGACCGGGTGCCGAGCGATCTGCCCGAGGAATTCATCAGCCGCCACCAGGTGCACGCCGATGACCGCCGCTTGCTGGACGGCGACGTGCAGCTAAGGGGCCGCCACTGGTACCGGGCCGAGCGCGACGCCGCCGACGCGGTGGCGCACATCAAAAAACATCACTTCCCCCTGGTGGGCGCCTGAGCTTGCCTTGCCGGGCCCGCCGTTGTAATCTCACGGAACCATGAATCAACCAAAAGCCCAAAAACGCCGGGCCCCCTTTGAGTGTCAGCGCTGCAACGTCTGTTGCCAGGGGCTGGGCGGCATCTTTTTCGAGCCCGAGGAGATAGCCCCCGCCGCCGCGCTCATAGACCTGAGCCCCGACGAGTTCATAGCCCGCCATTGCCGCGCCCGGGACGGACGCTACGAGGTTCTTACGGGCCAGGACGGGGCCTGCAGCCTCATGGGCCCCCAGGGCTGCCGCATCCACCAGGCCAAGCCGGCCATCTGCCGCCGCTGGCCCTTTTTTCCGGGCATCCTGGCCAATCCCAGCGCCTTTGAGGATGCCCGCCAAGCCTGCCCCGGCATCGACCCCGAAGTCTCGCACGAAGAGTTCGTGGCCTTCGCCCGTGAGCAGGGTTTCAGCAAGGAAACCCCCCAATGAGCCCAGCCAGCAAGATTAAAGACCTGCTCCCTTCCGGGGCCGAGCTTATCCAGAAAAAAACCGACGGCTCCATGGATGTGCCCAGCCAACCGGCGGTGGGCTTCATCGAAGGCGACGGCATTGGCCCGGACATCTGGCGCGCCTCGCGCCTAGTGCTGGACGCGGCGGTGGAAAAGGCCTACGGCGGAGCGCGGCGCATCCAGTGGGTGGAGCTGTTGGCCGGGGAAAAGGCCTACGCTGAGACCGGCGAGCATCTGCCAACCGATACGGTGGCCCAGATCCGCGAGCTCAAGGTGGCCCTAAAGGGCCCTCTTACCACCCCGGTGGGCGGCGGCTTCCGATCCATCAACGTGGCCCTGCGCCAGATTCTGGACCTCTACGCCTGCATCCGCCCGGTGCGCTACATCCCCGGCGTGCCCAGCCCGGTCAAGCATCCCGAGGCGCTGGACATGGTGATCTTCCGCGAGAATACCGAAGACGTCTACGCGGGCATCGAGTGGGCCGCCGGTTCGGAAGGGGCCGAAAAGCTCATCAAGTTCATGAACCACGAGTTGGGGACCAAGCTGGACAAGCATACGGCCCTGGGCATCAAGCCCATGAGCAAGATGAAGTCCCAGCGCCTGGTGCGCCGGGCCATGGACTACGCCCTGGAGCGGGGCCGCGAATCGGTGACCCTGGTGCACAAGGGCAACATCATGAAGTTCACCGAAGGGGCCTTCAAGGACTGGGGCTACGAGCTGGCAGAGCAAGAATACAAGGGCCGCTACGTGACCGAAGGCCAGGAGATAACCCAAGGCCAGGTGGTTGTCAAAGACCGCATCGCGGACAATATGTTCCAGCAGGCCCTGCTGCGCCCCGAGGAGTTCGCGGTGCTGGCCACCCCCAACCTCAACGGCGACTACTTGAGCGACGCCCTGGCCGCCCAGGTGGGCGGGCTGGGCATGGCCCCAGGCGCCAACATCGGCGACGCAGCGGCGGTTTTCGAGGCCACCCACGGCTCGGCCCCCAAGTACGCGGGCCTGGACAAGGTGAACCCCGGTTCGGTGATCCTATCGGGAGCCATGCTGCTGGAGCACCTTGGCTGGCTGGAGGCGGCGGAAAAGATCGCCCCGGCCCTGTCCCGGGCCATCCTGGCCGGTGAGGTCACCTACGACCTGGCCCGCCAGATACCGGGCTCCCGCGAGGTAACCTGCTCGGCCTTTGCCCAGCGGGTGGCCGAGCAGCTCTAGGAGTTTTATGGCCACCGGGGGGGCACAGGCGCTGGCCAATCTGGCCCACGGCCTGCGCGACCTTTTCTTCCCGCCCGCCTGCGCCGCCTGTGGCGAACCGGTAGGGCCGGACGAGTTTTTATGCCCTGCCTGCCAGGGGCAGATAGAGCCCTTGGCGGCTCCGGCCTGTCGGCTTTGCGGCCTACCCGGCCACCCCTGGCATTGCCCGGCATGCGCAGCCTCCCCCCCGGCCTTTGACGCGGCCCACGCCCTGGCCATGCACGCCGGTCCCCTGGCCGAGGTGGTGCGCGGCTTCAAGTATCAGCGCCGCTATTGGCTGGGCCAGGGTCTGTCCCGCCTGCTGGGCCAGGCCCCGCGCTCCTGGTGGGCCACCGCTGATCTCATCGCCCCGGTGCCTTTGCACCCGCGCCGCCTGGTGGCCCGGGGTTTCAACCAGGCCCTGGTGCTGGCCGGGGGACTGCCCCGGGGCCAAGGGCCGGAGTTGGCTCCCCGCCTGCTGAACCGAAAGCGCTATACTAGACCCCAGGTGGGTCTGGACCCAGGCGCAAGACGGCGCAACGTGGAAGGCGCCTTTGCCGTCGCCCCGGCTTGGCAGGGCCGCCTGCAAGGGGCCTGGGTGCTGCTGGTGGACGATGTGTTCACCACCGGAGCCACGGCCAATGAATGCGCCAAGGTGCTCAAAGACGCCGGGGCCGAGCGGGTGGAAGTGCTCACCCTGGTTCGGGCGGCGGCTGCCAAGTCCTAGAGAGTAGCGACAACCGGGGGAACTAGACATGAAGCAACAAGAAAACCAAAGCCAAGGGCCGTTGCGGCGCTTTATGCGCGGCTGGGGCGGCGCCCTGCTCTGGGCCCTGGTGCTCAGCGCGGTGCTCCGGGCCGGGGTGGTGCAGGCCTCCTGGGTGCCCTCGGGCTCCATGGAGCCCACCCTGCTGCCCGGCGACCACATGCTGGTCAACAAGCTCTGCTACGACATCAAGTTACCCTTCACCGAGGTGGTGCTGTTGCCGGTGGGCGATCCCCAGCGGGGCGACGTGGTGGTCTTCGCCAACCCCGCGGGCCATGGCTCGGACTTTGTAAAACGCATCGTGGGCCTGCCCGGCGAGACGGTTCAGATGCGGGGCAAGGTGCTCTACATCGACGGCAAGCCCCTGGTCCAGGACTGGGGGCGCTACGCACCGCGCTCCCATATGGGCGAGCACTTTGGGCCGGTGAAGGTGCCGCCGGGCAGCTACTTCATGATGGGTGACAACCGCGACAATTCCTTTGACTCGCGCTTTTGGAATCAGGGGCGGGGCGGCTTCGTGCCCCGCGAGGAAATCGTGGGGCGGGCCGAGGTGGTGCTTTGGTCTTGGGAGACCTTTCCGATCAGCCTGCGCCTGGGCCGCCTGGCGCACCTGATAGATTGAGGCTTGGAGCCATGCTGGACACCAGCCAAAAAATCATGAGCCAAGAGCAGGCCGTGGCCCTGGCTCGCACGGCCCAGGCCGAGGGCAAGAAGGTGGTGTTCACCAACGGTTGCTTCGACCTGCTGCACGCCGGGCACGTGGACCTTCTTAACCGCGCCCGCTCCCTGGGCGACCTCCTGGTGCTGGGGCTCAACAGTGACGAGGGAGTGCGGGCTCAGAACAAGGGGCCCGAGCGGCCCATCGTGCCCCAGGCTCAGCGGGCGGCGGTGGTGGCCGGTTTGCAGGCCGTGGACGCGGTGGTGTTTTTTGAAGAACCCACTCCGGCGAAGCTCATCGAGGCCATCGCTCCGGATGTCTTGGTCAAGGGCGGCGATTGGCCCGAGGAAAAGATCGTGGGGGCCGCCTTTGTGCGCTCCCATGGGGGTCAAGTTCACTCCCTGCCCCTGGTGCCGGGACTCTCCACCACCAGCCTAGTGAGCAAGCTCAAAACCTCCCGCCCTTGACAACCCCCTGTTTGGCCGGACAATAGAAGGGTGCGCCCCGCATTTTTCTGGGGGGAGGAGTCAAGATGAATAAAGAACAAGGAAACAGCCGGGAGTTGGGCCGAACCGCCTGGTTCAATCCCTTGGCCTCGGGCCTAAGCCCCCTGGGCCGGGCGGGGCGGATCATACTCTGGGCGTTCTTCCTGTACGTGATCAGCGCGCCGTTCATAATGTGGTACGAGTACGATCGCGCCTTCCCTCCCTTCTTCAATCCCATTCCCGCCCAAGGGACCGCCGCTGAAAACCAAAGAGCCGTGCCTCCGGGCCGGGTGTTCACGGACACCATGATCACCCTGAGCCAAGGCATGCTCAGGGCCTGGCTGCCCAACGACGTCATCTACCCCACCGTGCTGTTGGACAACCCCCAGAATTTCCAGATGGGCCAGTTGGAGATAATCCGCTATTCCACCAGGGTGCTCCGGGACAAGCTTTCGCGCCAGCGCACCACCGACAAAATCGACCCCAAGGCCGACCGGGCCTTCACCGATTTTTCCAACAACCCCCATTTGTGGATATTCCCAGCGGCCGAGGCCAAGTTCAATGACGGTATCCAGGCCCTGCAGGGCTACCGCCAAGGTTTGGCCACCGGCGCCAGCCATTTTTATCCTAGGGCCGACAACCTCATCGAGCTTTTGGAGCAGTACACCAGCCTCCTGGGCGGAGTGGACACCCGCCTGGCCAATGCCCCCCGGGACGTGGGAAAGCGCCTGAGCGTGGAGACCGCCGGAGACAGCACCCAGCAAGGGGAGCAGATGCTCAAGGTGGCCGTGCCCTGGAGCCAAATCGACGACAACTTCTACTTCGCCCGTGGCGTGGCCTATGCCATGTTCGAGATGATGCTGGCGGTGCGCTGGGAGTTTCGCGACGTTTTGCAGATAAAGCGCTCGAGCGAGCTGATGGACAGCATTGTTGAAGACCTTCGCCTGGCCGACTTCGAGCCCATGATGGTGCTCAACGGCTCACGGGATTCCATCTTCGCCAACCACAGCCTAAAGCTCATGGCCACTCTGGAAAACGTGCGCCAAAAGATGATCAACCTGCAACAGATGCTGGAGCGCTGAGCTGAAGCTATGGATAACCTGCTCTGCCGAGAGTGCCTCTTTTGCGATGAAATCGAGTTGGACAAGGAACTGATCCGCTGCACCAACGCCGACGTGGCCGCCGAGTCCGGCTGGGAGGAGCTTTACTTCACCCAGGGGTTCCTGGAATTGTCCCTGCCCGCGCCGGGTGAAAAACCCTGTTTCTGGTTCGTGCGGCGCTCCTGATACGCCCGGCAGCCACCAACCGCCAACCCAGCATTCTCCAGTCTCCGACAGCCGAATTTCGTCCCTCCCTGGGGCGGCGTCCCCGGCCTCTTTAGTCCCCATCAATACCCTATGTGCCACAGAGCCCTTTCCCCAGACGGTCAGATATGTATAATCCATGCATGCCCCGAGAGTTCACCCCAACGGGATAAAGATCATGCCCATCCTGCGTATAGCCCAGGCCCAGATCAACCCCACCGTGGGGGACATCAGCGCCAACCTGGCCATGATCTACGAGCAGGCCCGTAGCGCCAAGGCCGCCGGGGCCCACCTGGTCACCTTCCCCGAACTGGCCGTGACCGGATACCCCCCCGAGGACCTGTTGATAAAGCCCCGCTTCCTGGCCGACAGCCGGGCGGCGGTGCGCGAGCTGGCCAAGAGCTGCACCGGCATCAACATGGTGGTGGGCTTTGCCGACGCCGACCCCGAGCGGGGGCTCTGCTACAACGCGGCGGCGGTGATCAGCCAGGGCGAAGTGGTGGCGGTGTACCGCAAGAAGGAGCTGCCCAACTACGGGGTCTTCGACGAAATGCGCTACTTCACCCCGGGCACCGACTGCCTGCTCCTGGAGCTGGACCAGGTGCGCCTGATGGTGACCATATGCGAGGACGTGTGGGTCGAAGGCGACGATTGCGAAATCTGCGCCCTCCGGCAAAAGGCCCAGGTGGTGCTGAACCTATCGGCCTCGCCCTTCCACGCAGCCAAGCTGGACATCCGCAAGGACATCGTGGCCCGTTTCGCCAAGGGCACCGGGGCCTATGTCTGCTACAACAACATGCTGGGCGGCCAGGACGAATTGGTCTTTGACGGCGGTTGCCTGGTGGTCTCGCCCCAGGGCGAGACCCTGGCCTGTGCCCCGCGCTTTGAGCCCAGTCTGCAAGTCGTTGACCTGGAACTGCCCCCGGCGGTGGAGCTGCCCGACCTGGACGACGCGCCGGGGGTGACCTCGGTGCATCTGCCCTTGCCCTGTCCCGAGCCCCTGCGCCCCAAGGCCCCCTACTGCGCCACGGAGATGGGCTTCTTGGCCGAGACCTACGAGGCCCTGGTATTGGGCACTCGTGACTACATGGGCAAAAACGGCTTTAAGCGGGCGGTGCTGGGGCTATCGGGGGGCATAGACTCGGCGCTCGCGGCCTGCATCGCGGTGGACGCCCTGGGGGCGGAAAATGTCACCGGGGTGACCATGCCCAGCCAGTTCACTTCCAACGAAACCAGGGGCGACGCCGAGTTGCTGGCAGCCAACCTGGGCATCAAGCTGATCACCGTGCCCGTGGCCCACATCTACCATATATATCTGGACGAAATGAAAGAGGCCTTCGGCCCCGGCCCGGCCGGAGTGGAGCACGAAAACCTCCAGGCCCGCATCCGGGGCAACATCCTCATGGCCCTGTCCAACCGCTTCGGCTGGCTGGTACTCACCACGGGCAACAAGAGCGAAACCGCGGTGGGCTACTGCACCCTCTACGGCGACATGGCCGGGGGCTTCGCGGTGATAAAGGACGTGCCCAAGACCCTGGTTTATGAACTATCGGCCTTTGTAAACCGCAATCCCAAACGCAAGCTGATCCCGGTCAGCACCATCGAGCGGCCACCTTCCGCCGAACTTAGGCCCGACCAAAAGGACAGCGACTCGCTGCCGCCCTACGAGGTGCTCGACCCCATCCTGCAAGCCTACGTGGAAAACGATCTGGTGCTGGACGAGATCGTGGCCCTGGGCTACGACTCGGCCACGGTGCGCGAGATCATCCGCTTGGTGGACATCAATGAATACAAGCGCCGCCAGGCCCCTCCGGGCATCAAGATAACCCCCAAGGCCTTTGGCCGGGACCGGCGTTTGCCCATCACCAACCACTATCGCCCCGGCTTCGGAACCAAGTCCTAAACAGAAACTCTCTACCAATCTGTTAGTCGTTGCAGCCAAACATACCACATGGTATGTTTGTGTCCGGCAAGCTACTATCCGGTGATACAAAAAAGTGAGAAACCGATTATGAGTCCCAATACCGCACCCTATCAACGCGAGGTCAAGGAACTATCGCTGCTCTTCGAGATCAGCCGGACCCTCGAGCGCAGCATGGACCTCAGGGACGTCGTGGCCCCGGTGTTGGAGCTTATCTCCAATCATATGGGTATGATGCGCGGCACCATCACCCTGCTCAACCGCGAAACCGGTGAGATACTGATCGAGGCGGCCCATGGCCTTAGCGCCAAACAGCGCGAAAGAGGCCGCTACAAGCTGGGCGAGGGCGTCACCGGCCAGGTGGTGCAGTCGGGCCGGCCCATGGTGGTGGAGCACATAGGTGAGGAGCCCCACTTCCTGGACCGCACCGGGGCGCGCAGCAAGCTGGATAAAAACGACATTTCCTTTATTTGCGTGCCCATCAAGCTGGGCAACGAGGTGATCGGGGCGCTCAGTGCCGACCGCCTGTTCCAAACTTCGGTGTCCTTGGAAGAGGATGTGCGCCTGATGAGCGTCATCGGCTCCATGATCGCCCAAGCGGTGCGCCTGCGCCAGGAGGTGATGGAGGAGCAACAGCGCCTGCGCGAGGAAAACGACCGCTTGCAGGAAACCCTGCGCGACCGCTTTCATCCCGCCAACATCATTGGCAAATCCAAGGCCATGCAGATGGTGTACGACCTTATCGCCCAGGTCTGCCAGAGCAACACTACCGTCTTGATCCGGGGCGAAAGCGGCACGGGCAAGGAGTTGGTGGCCCACGCCATCCACTACAACAGCCTCAGAGCCAGCAAACCTTTCATTAAGGTGAACTGCGCGGCCTTGCCTGAAAGCGTCATTGAAAGCGAACTGTTCGGCCACGAAAAAGGCTCCTTCACCGGAGCTCACAACCAGCGCAAGGGACGCTTCGAGCTGGCCGACGGGGGCACCATATTTTTGGACGAAGTGGGCGACCTCTCCCCAGCCACCCAGGTAAAACTTTTGCGGGTGTTGCAGGAACGCGAGTTCGAGCGGGTCGGTGGCACCGAAACCATCAAGAGCGACGTGCGGGTTATCGCCGCCACCAATAGAGAGCTGGAAAAACTATTGGAAATAGGCACGTTCCGCCAGGACCTCTACTATCGGCTCAACGTGTTCCCCATTCACGCGCCGCCGCTCAGGGAGAGGGGCACCGACGTTTTGCTCCTGGCCAACCACTTCGCCGAGAAGTTCAGCGAGGCCAACGGCAAGACCATCCGGCGCGTTTCCACCCCGGCCATAGACATGCTCATGTCCTACCACTGGCCAGGCAACGTGCGCGAGTTGGAGAACTATATAGAGCGGGCGGTGATCTTGTCCTCGGACGAGGTGATCCACGGGCACAACCTGCCCCCCACCCTGCAAACCGCCGAGGCCTCGGGCACCATGCACCAGGGCACGTTAAAATCCACCATGGAAAACGTGGAACGGGAGCTTATCGCCGACGCGCTTAAAAATTCCCGTGGCAACAAGGCCTTGGCCGCGCGCAACCTGGGAATCAGCGAGCGTCTCATGGGGCTGAGGGTCAGAAGATACGGCATCGACCCCAAAAGGTTCCGTACGAAAAAGTAACTTACTCCCACGTTTCATACCGCTAGGTATTTTTCAAGCCTTCCTTAAACGGAGGCCCCATTCGGGGCCTCCGTTTTTTATCCTGACAATTTAGCCACTTAAATGATTTATCTCCTTTGATTCACCTGATGGCACGCACCTTGCCAATGCACAGGGCCATAGGCGAGCAGCGAGGAAATCCTGGTGGCTAGGCTGGCCACCAGCAAACGGATCGAAAAATACCAAAACGCATCTGGAAGGAGAAATCATGAAGAAACTGGCAATCACCTTAATCCTGGCAATCTGTACGGCCCTACCCTTGGGCCTGACCGCCGCCACCCCCGCCCAGGCCAAGCTTACCCCGACGGTAGACGCCGAGGTGGCCTTTAACAGCAAGTACGTATGGCGCGGCATCGTGGTGGTCGACGACTGGGTAGCCCAGCCTTCGGTCACCGTCGGCGTCGGCGGCTTTTCGTTCAACGTGTGGGCCGACTACATGCTCACCGACCAAAACGGCCGCCAGAACGAGATAGACGAGATCGACCTGACCTTGGACTACACCTTTGAGTTGGGCAAATTTGCCATCCCCGTTGGTGTCATCAAGTACACCTTCCCCAACAGCACCGTGGCCGACACCACCGAGCTCTACGCCGGGGTTAGCTTCGACTGGATCGTGACCCCCAGCGTGACCATCTATAAGGACATTCAGGAGTCCAACGGTTTCTACATCTTGGGCGCCCTGGACTATTCCCTGGACCTTCCCAAGCTCAACGATACGGTTAGCTGGTCCCTGGCGGTTGGCGCCTCCATCGCCTACGGCAGCGACGACAACAACAGCTTCTACTACGGCAGCGACAAGAGCGGCTTCACCGACTACTCGTTCTACGTCTCGGTGCCCTTCGGCATCGGCGAGTACGTGACCCTGACTCCCCAGGTGGTCTTCACCGGCTTGGTGGACAGCGACATCAAAGACAGCATGGAGCCTATCCAGGACGAGAACAACATCTACTTCGGCTTGGTGGTCGGGGCGTCCTTCT
Organism: Desulfarculaceae bacterium; assembly: GCA_021737645.1. GTDB lineage: Bacteria > Desulfobacterota > Desulfarculia > Desulfarculales > Desulfarculaceae > Desulfoferula. Next base: position 10,848 of record JAIPDO010000036.1, on the reverse strand, counting down.
AGGTCTGAACAAACTAAGGCCCGGCCAGAGGTAGTGGCTCCGGCCGGGCCAATTTCCAAAAGGAGCAGTTAGAGATGATTAAGCGCGTGACGGCCACTCTAACCACCCTAGTGGGCCTGGGACTAGTATCCGCCCTGCCCGCCTGGGCGGAAGAGGCGGCCAAAGCCCCCAAGATAAACGACCTGGACACGATGTGGGTGCTTTTGGCGGCCTACTTGGTGTTCTTCATGCAGCCCGGATTCGCCATGGTGGAGGCGGGTCTGACCCGGGCCAAGAACGCTGCCAATATCCTGGCTAAGAACTTCATGGACTTCGCCCTGGCCAGCATCCTTTACTTCATCGTAGGATATGCCTTCATGTTCGGCGATGGCAACTCCTTTATAGGTCTGTCCGGCTTCAGCTTGGCGGGTCTGGCCAGCGACGGTTTGCCGGTGTGGGCGGCCTGGATGTTCCAGGCGGTCTTCTGCGGCACCGCGGCCACCATCGTCTCCGGGGTCATGGCCGAGCGCACCAAGTTCCCCAGCTACCTGATCGCCACGGTGTTTTTGACCGCCCTGATCTACCCCATCATCGGCCACTGGACTTGGGGCGGCGGCTGGCTCTCCGAGATGGGCTTTTTTGACTTTGCCGGTTCCACCATCGTGCACGGCACCGGTGGTTGGGTCGGCCTGGTGGGCGCCATGATCCTGGGCCCCCGCATCGGCCGTTACGGTCCCGACGGCAAGAGCCGGGTGTTGGCCGGCCACAACATCCCCCTGGCCGCCCTGGGCGTGTTCATCCTGTGGTTCGGCTGGTTCGGCTTCAACCCCGGCAGCCAGCTGGCCGCTTCGGGTACTGAAAACGCCATGGCCATCGCGCTGATCACCATCAACACCAACCTGTCCGCCGCAGCCGGCGCCATCTCGGCCATGTTCCTGGTGTGGGCCATGTACGGCAAGCCCGACCTTACCATGTGCATGAACGGCGCCCTGGCCGGCCTGGTGGCCATCACCGCGCCCTGCGCCGTGGTCAGCCCCTGGGCCTCCATCGTCATCGGCCTCATCGCCGGCGGCATCGTGGTCATGGGCGTGTCCCTGCTGGACAAGCTGCACATCGACGATCCCGTGGGTGCGGTGCCGGTGCACGCCTTCAACGGCATGTGGGGCACCATCGCGGTGGGCATCTGGGGCCAGAAGGCCCTGGGCCTGGGCAACGACGGCCTGCTGCACGGCGGCGGCTTCACCCAGCTCGGCATCCAGATCATGGGAACGGTGGTCTGCGCCGTCTTTGCCATGGCCTGCATGGCCGTGGTATTCCTAGCGGTCAAGGCAATCATGGGTCTGCGGGTAACCAAGGAAGAGGAAGTCCGCGGCCTGGATATTGAAGAACACGGTATGGAAGCCTACTCAGACTTCCAGATCTTCACCACCAGATAGAAAGGGGGGAAGATCAAATGAAAATGATAGTGGCATACATCAAGCCCGAAAGACTAAACGACGTAAAGCAGGCCCTGTACGAGGCGGAAATCTTCAACATGTCGGTCACCAATGTAGTGGGGTCCGGCCGCCAGCGGGGGTTCTCGGAAACCTACCGCGGGGTGGAGCAGGAAGTGAACCTGCTCAAGAAGGTCCGCGTAGAGGTCGGCATCAACGACGACTTCGTGGAAACCGCCAAGCAGGCCATCGTCAAGGGCGCCCGCACCGGCGAGATCGGAGACGGAGTCATCTTCGTGCTGCCCATGGAAGAAGCCATGCGCATCCGCACCGGTGAGGACGGACCTCCGGCCATGGGCTAACGCCTGAAACTACAACTCAACCCGGCCCGGGAGGCTTGCCCCCAAGCCTTCCGGGCCTTTATCATGTAAGAATATAGGCACGGATCGACCAGCGGGAACGGGCAAACCCACCAAACGGTAGCTTTGCCCAGGGCCGTTCATACCAACCGGTAGCGTTATGCAGCACCCGCAAAAAGGCCGTTTTTGTAAAATATCGTTTAATCAGCTACTTGTATTTTTTGGGCTGGTTTGGCGCAGAAATTGCTTCGCCAAACAGAAGCTACCAATTTGTAAAGTGCCGCGCCCGAGAACGTGGGACCGGACGGCTTCCACGGCGTTAACTGCGGCCAAGGTCAAGCCAATTTAGTTCTCAAGGAGGAAAATGAGCATGGCAAAAATGACCAAGGAAGGCGTCCTGAAGGCGATCAAGGACAACAACGTAAAGTTCATTCGCCTGTGGTTCACCGACATCCTGGGCTTCCTGAAGAGCTTCGCCGTAACCCCCGGCGAAATGGAACTGGCCATGTCGGAAGGCATGGGCTTTGACGGCTCTTCCATCCAGGGATTCGCCCGCATCGACGAATCGGACATGGTGGCCATGCCCGATCCCAACACCTTCACCCTGCTGCCCTGGCGCAACAAAGAAGACGGCGCCGTGGCCCGCATGTTCACCGACGTGCTCAACCCCGACCTCACCCCCTACGTGGGCGACCCGCGCTACATCCTCAAACGTCAGCTCAAAAGAGCCGCCGACATGGGCCTGACCATGAACGTGGGCCCGGAGCTGGAGTTCTTCTACTTCAAGGATTCCAACGGCACCGAGGTTCTGGACAGGGGCGGCTACTTCGACCTGACCCCTCTGGACGTGGCCAGCGACCTACGGCGCGACACCATTCTGGCCCTGGAAAAACTGGGCATCACCGTGGAGTATAGCCACCACGAAGTGGCCCCCAGCCAGCATGAAATCGACCTGCGCTACACCGACGCCCTGAGCATGGCCGACAACGCCATGACCTATCGCCTCACCGTCAAAGAAATCGCCATGAAGCACGGCGTGTACGCCACCTTCATGCCCAAGCCCATCTTCGGCGAAAACGGTAGCGGCATGCACGTGCACCAGTCGCTGTTCAAGGGCAAAAAGAACCTGTTCTTCGACAAGAAGGACGAGTTCGGCCTGAGCCCCGAGGGCAAGAGCTACATCGCCGGCCTGCTCAAGCACGCTCCGGAGTTCTGCTCCATCATCGCCCAGTGGGTAAACAGCTACAAGCGCCTGGTGCCCGGCTACGAGGCCCCGGTGTACGTGGCCTGGGCTCGCCGCAACCGCTCCGCCCTGGTGCGGGTGCCCATGTACAAGCCCGGCAAGGAAGCCGCCACCCGTTGCGAGCTGCGCTGCCCCGACCCCTCCTGCAACCCCTACCTGGCCTTCGCGGTGATGCTGTCCGCCGGCCTCAAGGGCATCGAGGAAGGCTACGAGCTGGCCGCTCCGGTGGAAGAGGACATCTTCGAGATGACTCCCAAGGAGCTCAAGAAGCACAAGATCAACTCCCTGCCCGGCACCCTGGGCGAAGCCATCCAGCTCACCGCCAAGAGCCAGCTGGTCAAGGAAACCCTGGGCGACCACATGTTCGGCAAATTCATCGAGAACAAGACCGCCGAATGGGACGCCTTCCGCACCCACGTGACCGACTTCGAGCTGAACCGCTACCTGTCCATTCTGTAGGACAAGCGACTGCAATCCCCGCCGGGGGGCCTGTTGGCCCCCCGGTTTTTTTGCCATGGGCCTTTTAATGCGCGCGGGCATAGGCTATAAATCGGCCTAGACTGCGAGTTGCCTTCAAGTTGAAACGTCCGGGACCGCTATTTGCGAAGGAGGCCCCTTGCCCCACGAAAACACACCCAGCCCCCACCCGCCGGGGCGGCATCTGGTCCTGGTGGACGAAAAGGACCGGCAGCACCTGATCCAGGTGCCCGAGCCCGGGCGCGTGGTGCGCCTGAAGGGCGAAAACTTCAGCTACGACACCGTGGCCGCCCTGCACGACGGCGAGCTGCTGGTCACCCCTCAGCGGCGGCGATACCTGGTGTTTTATCCCACCATGGAGCAGATAGTGATGACCATGCCCCGGGAGGCCCAGGTCATCTACCCCAAGGACCAGGCGCTGCTGCTGTTCTACGGCGACGTGGCTCCGGGCATGAACATCATCGAGGTTGGGGTGGGGCACGGCGCCTTCACCATGGCCCTGCTGCGCGCCCTGGGCAACAGTGGCCACCTGACCAGCTACGACCTGCGCCTGGACCACCTGAACCGCACCCGAAAAAACATCTCCCTGTACCTGGGCCCGGAGTATCTGGAGCACTGGGAGCCGGTGTTGGCCGACCCCATCGCCGAAGGCTTTGACGGCCACCAATGCGACCGCATGTTCAGCGACATCCCCGAGCCCTGGGACCTCATCAACCACGCCTCGGAGGCCATCTTGCCCGGCGGCATCTGGACGGCCTACCTGCCCACCGCCATGCAGCTAATGCGTCAGATGGACGCCCTGAGCGGAGAACGCCTTTTTTGCATGCCCACCGCCTTTGAGGCCTTGCAGCGCTACTGGCACGCGCGGCCTCCCTCGGTGCGCCCCAAACACACCATGCGCGGCCACACCGGCTTTATCGTCACCGGCCGACGCCGCTGGCTGCCCCCGTCCGACTAGCAAGGGCTACCGGCCTGTGATACAAAGGACTTAGAGGCGCGCAATGATAGTGTTCGACCTGCAATGCGACCAGGAGCACTCCTTCGAGGGCTGGTTCGAAGACCTCAAGGATCTCCAGCGGCAGATCAAAAAGGGCTTGGTTTCTTGTCCGGTGTGCGGCAGCGCCCAAGTCCGGAGGGTTCCTTCGTCCTTTGGCATAGCCAAGGCCAGTAGCAGCATTGACCAGGAAAAAGCGGCCCAACTCCTGGGCCAATCCCTTAAGCGCTATTTCGTGGAAAACTTCGAGGACGTGGGGCCCCAGTTCGCCAAGGAGGCCCTGAAGATCCATTACGGGGCCAGCGAGGCGCGCAATATCCGGGGGGTGTCCACCGCCGAGGAAGAAAAGGTGCTCAAGGAGGAAGGGGTGGAGTTCTTCAAGGTAGGGCCCGAGGAGCCCGCCCCGGCCGACAGCGGTGAGGAGGAAGACTAGGCCTGGTCCCCGCCCTTCCCTTCCTTTTCGCCCTGCGCCATGGCCTCGGCCGCGCAGGGCGCGTTTTTGGCCACCAAACGCTTCAGCTTGGCGCAATACAGGGCGGCGAAGGTGCGGCAGCTTCCGGCGCCGTCGACCGCGTCTTCTTTGGGAAAATCGGCATCCGGGCAGCTAAGGTCGCACCAACGCATAGGTTCCTCCGGGGTTGGGTTCAGGTTAATTTAATTCAACAGCGGCAGCGGCAGCCATATAATAAGAATTAGGATGATAATTAATCTCCCACATGCAGGCCACAAAAGATGAAACGACTTTCCCAGATAATAAAAGATAGCGAAGACTGGCTGATGTCCCGGGTCCTGAGCTATGCCAAGGAGCGTGGATACACCCTTTACACCTCAACGTTGGTGGAAGCTTGGCGCTTGTCCATATCCGGGCTTTCGGAATCCATCCTGGAGGCACTCGCTCACTATCCAGACATTCCCGAGCTGTCGCCGGATGAAAATTTAACTTTTGACCCGGTGGCCCGGTTTGGCATTGTCGAGGCCCAAAGGCACAGGGAAAGGGGAGTGTCCCTTTCCATGTTTTTGGGACTGATGAAGTACTACCGCCAGTCCTACCTTGACCTGCTGGACTCCCAGGAAATTCCCTCACCGGAAAAGGAACGCTATGCCCTTTTCATCAATAGAACTTTCGACCGCGTGGAGATTGGTTTTTGCACCGAATGGGCAGGCGGGGACTCCGACCGGGCCATTCAGGAGTTACAAGTCAATAATCGTTTGATGACCAACGAGAAGAATAAGTACCTCACCATTTTCGAAAGCATCCCTGTTCCGGTTATCATCTTCAACGCAGCCAACGAGGTGGAAAACATGAACTTGGCCGCGGCTAAGTTTTTCCACGGGCAAGCCATAGCCGGCAGCCATTATTATTCCATGCCCGAACAAAAACCGGCCGCCGGTGGACCCGGCGCAAGGGAACCCGAGGGCGATTCCGGCGCCGCCCTTGCGGGCGAAACCGGCCTTTTCGATCTATTGGATTGGATTAAAAAGGAAATCCCCCATTACAACCAAAAGGGAGTGGGGGATTTTTACACCGAAAAGGAAGTGAATTACTCCGGCGAAAATAAAGCTATAGGAATTAGGATAACTCGTGGCCTTGATATTAGTGAAAAATTCTCGGGATTAATAATTATTCTCGAAGATCTCACTCCACTCAAGAACGAACAACGTATTTTAATAGAGCGCGAAAAGCTGCAAGCCGCCCTGGAAACCGTAGGCATGGTTTATCATGAACTAGGTCAACCCCTTCAGGTCATAATGGGCATGGCCGAGCTTATACTCTTAGACTCCGAAGTCACTCCAGAGCAAAACACACAGCTCGGCCAAATCGTCGCCGCCGCGAAGAATCTTTCCGATATCATCAGGAAATTAGACAAGATAAATGCTTACAGGACCAAAGGTTACGTGGGCAACTCTTCGATCCTCGACCTAGATGACTCGATCAAGGACAAAGATTGAGTTGCCACACTGGAAAACTGCACGGGCATGTGAGGATCAGCTACGAACTGATGCTCCCTCCAGATTTATTGACGAAAGATTCAGTTGCAAGGGAGGGCAATGTGAGTCTTTGAGGTGGGCGCCGGAGCCAAACCCTCCTAGCCAAAGTTCGTCGCCATCCTTGCAGGCATTCCCCCAGCCAGCCATAGCGTCCCTCCCGGTTGACAAAAAACACCACCCTTGATAGCTTGAAAAACTGGATTTTCAACGAGGTACGGGCGGGTTGCCAGACCCGGCCCAGGGGGCGCGAGGCATATGCGCGGGGTCATAATCTGCATCGGCGACGAGCTGGTCAGCGGCCGGGTGGCGGAGCAAAACTCGCGTTTTGCCATGTCCCGCCTGAGCCCCTTGGGTTTTGTGATCACCTCGGCCATCTGGGTGGGCGACGACATGCAGGCCATCGCCGGAGCCCTGGACCAGGCCCTCGCGCAGGCGGACTTCGTGGTGGTCAGCGGAGGGCTGGGCTCCACCGAGGACGATATCACCGCCCAGGCCGCGGCCCGGCACTTCGGCCTGGAGATCGCCGAGAGCCGCCGCATGATCCAAAACCTCAGGGAGTGCTTCGAGGCGGTGGGCCGGGCAGTGCCGCCCGGAGTGGAGCGCATGGCTCAGCTTCCCCGGGGGGCCAAGGTGCTGGACAAGAGCTGCGCCGGGTTCATGCTCACCACCCCGGCCGGGCAACCGGTTTATTTTTTGCCGGGCATTCCGGCGGAGAACCACCGCCTGCTGGAGCGCCAGGTGCTGCCGGACCTAATGCGTTTTTTTGCGCCCCAAGAGGTGATGGTGAGCCAAAAGTTCACCGTGTTCGGCCTGGGGGAGAGCGAGATCGCCCAGCGCCTGGACGGTCTGACCGCCGGCTACCCCGAGGTGTCGGTGGGCTTTTACCCGGTGTTCCCGGCCGAGGAGGTGCTGCTGAGCCTGCGCACCGCCGAGCCTCACCAAGGCGAGGTCTTGCTGAACGAGCTCTACGATGAGGCGGCCCACCGCCTTAAGGGCAAGGTGGTGGCCCAAGGCGATGAGAGTCTGGCCGGCGCCGTGGCCCAGCGCATGATCGCCGAGGAGCTGACCCTGGCCCTGGCCGAATCCTGCACCGGCGGTCTCATCGGCCACCTGATCACCGGGGTGGCCGGGGCCAGCGACTTTTTGGACCGGGGCCTGGTGACCTACTCCAACCGGGCCAAGATGGAGCTGTTGGGGGTGGAGGCCAAGGTCTTGGAGCGCTTTGGGGCGGTAAGCCCGGAAACCGCGGCCCAGATGGCCGGCGGAGCCCGCCTGGAGTCCGGGGTGGACCTGGGGCTGGCGGTCACCGGCATCGCCGGGCCAACCGGCGGCACCCCGGACAAGCCGGTGGGCACGGTTTATTTCGGCCTGGCCGCCGAGGGCGGGGTGAAGACCGTGCACCGGCGCTTCATGGGCAGCCGGGGGCAGGTTAAGCTGCAAAGCGCCTGGACCGCCCTGGACATGCTGCGCCGCTACCTGGAGGACCATGCGTTCCTTCATCGCCCTTGAGATGCCCCTGGAGGTGAAAGAGTTTGCCGCCGGGCTGATCAAAGAGCTAAAACCCAGCGGGGCTGATGTAAAATGGGTGGAGCCGATGAACCTCCACCTAACCCTCAAATTCCTGGGCGAGGTGGACCCCGGCGCCACGGCGGATATAATCACAGCCTTGGAGAGCGCCTGCGCCGGGCGAGGCGCCCCCGGCCTTAGCGTCGTGGGTTGCGGGGCCTTTCCCAAGGCCCGCGCGCCACGGGTGGTGTGGCTGGGCCTGGGGGGCCAAACGGAGCAGGTGGCCCAGATGGCCCAGGCGGTGCAGACGGCCCTGGAGCCCCTGGGCTTTGCCCCCGAGGATCGGGCCTTTAGGCCCCACCTCACCTTGGGGCGGGTGCGCCGCCCCCGCAAAGGGGCCAAGGCGCCCTCCACCGCGCCGCTGAGCCGGGCCCTGGCGGCCCTGGCAACCGCCGCCGGCCCCTCGTTCAAGGCGGACCAGGCGGTATTGATGAAAAGCACCCTGACCAAGTCGGGGCCAATTTATGAGCCTTTGCACCGCGTAACCCTGGCCTAAGCCGGGGCAACGGGAGGTATCCATGGCCGACAACAACACCCGCAGCCAGCGAGACAAAGCGGTGGACAGCGCGCTCAAGCAAATCGAGCGCAACTTCGGCAAGGGCGCCATCATGCGCCTGGGCAGCGGCGAAGCCGCTCAGGATGTGCCCGCCATCTCCACCGGCTCCCTGGGGCTGGACATCGCCACCGGCGTGGGCGGAGTGCCCCGTGGCCGCATAACCGAAATCTACGGCCCCGAGTCTTCGGGCAAAACCACTTTGACCCTGCATGTGATCGCCGAGGCCCAAAAGGCCGGCGGCGTGGCCGCCTTCATCGACGCGGAGCACGCCCTGGACGTGGGCTACGCCCGCAAGCTGGGGGTAAACGTGGACGAGCTGCTGGTCAGCCAGCCCGACACCGGCGAGCAGGCCTTGGACATCGCCGAGATCCTGGTGCGCAGCGGCGGAGTGGACGTGTTGGTGATCGACTCGGTGGCCGCCCTGGTGCCCAAGGCCGAGCTGGAAGGCGAGATGGGCGACAGCCACGTGGGCCTGCAGGCCCGCCTGATGAGCCAAGCCATGCGCAAACTCACCAGCGTCCTGGCCAAGAGCCGCACCTCGCTGATTTTCATCAACCAGATCCGCATGAAAATCGGAGTGATGTTCGGCAGCCCGGAAACCACCACCGGCGGCAACGCGCTGAAGTTCTACGCCAGCCTGCGCCTGGACATACGGCGCATCGGCAAGATCAAGTCCGGCGACGCCGATGTGGGCAACCGCACCAGGGTCAAGGTGGTCAAAAACAAGGTGGCTCCGCCGTTTAAGCAGGCCGAGTTCGACATCCTCTTCGGCCAGGGCATCAACAGCCTGGGAGAGATGCTGGACATGGGGGTGGAGGCGGACATCGTGACCAAGAGCGGGGCCTGGTACTCCTACGGCGACGAGCGCATGGGCCAGGGGCGGGACAACGCCACCAAATTCCTGGCCGAGACCCCCGAGATTTACCAAGAAGTATTCACCCGGCTCAAGACCAAGCTGGGGCTTTTGCCCCCGGCCGCCGAAGAGCCGGAAAACCCGGCCCAGTAGCCCCCCGGCGATTAGGGAGCGCATAAGCCCATGGCCAAGACCGGCAACGAGATTCGTCAGCAATTTCTGGACTACTTCGTCAAACAGCAGCACCAGTTGGTGAAAAGCTCCAGCGTGGTGCCCGCCGACGACCCCAGCCTGTTGTTCACCAACGCGGGCATGGTCCAGTTTAAGAACGTCTTCACCGGCCAGGAGAAGCGGCCTTATAACCGGGCCACCACCTGCCAAAAATGCTTCCGGGTCAGCGGCAAGCACAATGACCTGGAAAACGTGGGCCGCACCCCTCGCCATCACACCTTTTTCGAGATGTTGGGCAACTTCAGCTTCGGCGACTACTTCAAGGAAAAAGCGGTGGTGTTCGCCTGGGAGCTTCTCACCCAGGGCTATGGCTTGAACCCCGAGGACCTGTGGGTCAGCGTGTACACCGAAGACGACGATGCGGCCCGGCTGTGGGAGAGCGAGGTGGGGGTACGCCCCGAGCGCATCGTGCGCCTGGGCGAGGAAGAAAACTTCTGGGCCATGGGCGACACCGGCCCCTGCGGCCCTTGCTCGGAGATTCACATCGACCAGGGCCCACAGATGGGCTGCGGCCGCGACGACTGCGCGGTGGGCTGCGACTGCGACCGCTATCTGGAGCTGTGGAACCTGGTGTTCATGCAGTACGAGCGCGACGCCAGCGGCAAGATGACTCCCCTGCCGAGGCCATCCATCGACACGGGCATGGGCCTGGAGCGCATCGCGGCCACGGTGCAGGGCTTCACCTCCAACTACGACAGCGACCTGTTCACGCCCATCATGGACTTCACCAGCCAGTTGGCCGGGGTGGCCAGAGGCGATGACGAAGAAAGCGACGTGAGCCTGAGGGTCATCGCCGATCATGCCCGGGCCTGCACCGTTCTGGTGGGCGACGGCGTCCTGCCCTCCAACGAGGGCCGGGGCTACGTGCTCCGGCGCATCCTCCGCCGCGCCGCCCGCCACGGGCGCAAGCTGGGCCTCACCGGGCCGTTTTTGCATCAGGTGGCCGGGGTGGTCATGAACGAGATGCGCGGGGCCTATCCCGGCCTGTACGACTCCAGGGCCTTTGTGGACAAGGTGATCAGCGGCGAGGAGGAGCGCTTCGGCGAAACCCTGGACACCGGGCTCAAGCTGCTTTCCGAGGCCCTGGCCGAGACCAAGGCCAAGGGACAAGACACCCTGGACGGCAAGACCGCCTTCAAGCTCTACGACACCTTCGGCTTCCCCCTGG
>JAIPDO010000100.1 GCA_021737645.1 Desulfarculaceae bacterium | reverse complement strand
GGCATCAACGTGGGCGTGCCTCAGCCCTATGCCTTCTTCCCCTTGGGCAGCAAGCGCAAGAGCTTTTTGGGCGCGGCCAAGTCCCGCCTGGCCTCCATGCGCCTGTTCCTGGACGAAAGAACCGTCACCGCACGCTGGGTGTAGCGCCCTATCCCGGCCCAATAGCCTTTTCACAGGCCTCTCCCTTTACGGGAGGGGCCTGTTTTTTTAGTCACCGGCCTTGCCACGCCTTGTTTTCCGTGGCCATATATTAAAAAGAGCAAACCGAACTTAGAGCAGAGGAGAGTACCCATGGCAGAGGTTCTCATCGTCTATGCCACCGACCACAAAGGCACCCTCAAGATGGCTGAGAAAGTGGCCGCGGGGGTGGAGTCCATTGAAGGCTGCAAAGCCATACTCATAACCGCCGAGGAGGCCACCTCTGATGACATAATGGCGGCAGACGCCCTGGTTCTGGGCAGTCCGGTGCACATGGCGAGCATGGACTGGCGCATGAAAAAATTCATCGACGAGCAATGCTCCGGCCTGTGGATGGGCGACAAGGTGGCCGGCAAGGTTGGCGGCGTGTTCGCCTGCGGCTCTGGCTTTGGCAATGCCGGGGGTGGCTGCGAGCTGACCATGCTGGCCATGCTCAACAACCTGGCCGAGCTTGGTATGGTGATGGTGCCCCTGCCCAAGGACTCACCCGGTTACGCCAAGGGCGGTTTGCAGTGGGGGCCATACGGACGGGCCCACAACGAGGACATCTCACCCATCAAGGGAGGCCTGCCTGAAGAGCGCTCCGAAGCATGCATCCAGCACGGCAAGAACATCGCCAGGGTGGCCCAGGCCCTAAAGGGCAAAACCATTTTCGGTTGATTAAGAGGGGGGAAGCATGAGTGATACAAATGTGGTTAAGGAGTTCGCGCGGCGCGTGGGCATGTCGACCCAAGAGGCTGAGTTGATCGCTCCGGATGACTCCCGGGCCCGCCACATAAAACGCCTTGCCGAGGCCTCATCCCGCTACAGCATTCAAGCGGAGGTGGTTTCCTCGGTGGCCTGCAACACCGGATACCGGCCGGGCGACCGCTTCGTGTTGGATGTGGACGGAAATTTCATCAGCAAGCTGTGCCCCAAGCGCTTGTGCGTCTACCTGGTGGGGCAGCTCACCGTTCCGGTGGCTCTTATCAACGAACGCCTAAGCGAAGGCCTGGACCCAAACCAATTCCACTTCATGCGTCAGGTCAACTGCACCGACTGCGGGGTACAGGGCCAGGGCTACGGCCAAGTGAGGCTGAAGGTTTCGGTCAAGCCTCGCAGCTGAGCACCTAGTTCACTGTCCGGACGGCTGGGGCTGCACCTCCGTCGAGGAGGTCTGAACGCCTGTCTCCGAAAGGGCCGGGGCCGTTTCCGGCTCCACCCGGTCCTGGGGCTGCACCGGACGGAAACCGGCTCGGTCCACGGTGAAGATAACCACCGGTTGGTCGAACAGGCGTTGAGGGCTTATGGTGATGGGCCCGCACACCCCAGGCAAGTCCTTTACCGCAAGCAAGGCGTCGCGCATGGCCTGGCGGGTGCGGGGCGCCTCGTTGCTTCTAATCATATGGCGCAGCACCTGGGCCGCGTCGTAGCCCTGGGCCTCCAACAAGGAGGGGGTGCGTTGCAGGGCCTTTTGATATTCCGCCACGAATCCCCGCACAGTGGGGTCGCTGGAGCCCGGGTCAAAGCATCCCGGCAAAATAGCCCCCTGCACATCACGGGCGGCCAACTCAATTAGGCGCGCCTCGTGCCACAGGTTGGTGCCCATCAACAGCACCCCGGTGACATCGAAGTAGCGCAGTTGGCTGGCGGCCATGGCCACGGCCTGGGGGCTGTCGGGCATGAACAGGGCCTCGAAGTCGATGACCGGCTCGGGCGAATCAGGCCCGCCGAGGCGGTATTTGCCCGGAGGCAGCTTGGCCAAGGTTTGCACGTACTGGGTAAAGTCGGTGGCCTTGGGGTCGTAAAATACCCGGCGCACCACCTCGCCTCCCCTGGCGATCACGCCCTTTTCCAACAGCCCGGAAAATCCCCGGCCATAGGAGTTGTCCGGGGCCAGCACCGCAAAGCGTTTCTTGCCTCTTAGGGACATGGCCTCGGTGAGCAGGCCGTCCACCTGGCGCTGGGGAGTAAGGGAATTCTGGAACACGTAGGGTCCGCTCTTGGCCACGCCGTCGATGCGGGCCAGAGAAATCAGGGGCACTTGGCGGGCCTGGGCCTGGCGGGCGGCGGCCAGGGAAGGACCGGCCCCCAGCGGCCCTATGATGGCCATGACCTTGTGCTCATCAACCAGCTTGTCCACTTCGGCCGCGGTCTCCAGGGACTTCCCCCTGCTATCGGCTATAAACAGCAACGGAGTCTTGCCGGCGGCGCTTTCATAAAGCCCCAGCCCCAGCTCAACCGCGGCCAGCACCTCCTTGCCGGTCTGGGCCCAGGGGCCGCTGAGGGGCAAAAGCACCCCCACCGCCACCGGGTCCACCAGCTTGGCCTGCTTGATTTCTTGGCGAAGGACCTTAGCCTGGCCGCCTATGGCCTCGTCTGATACCAGGCCGTCCACTTGACCCAGGGTGCTTAGCGCCTCATCCAAGCGGCCTTCACGAAACTGGGCGCGGGCAAGGGCCAAGAGCAGTATGGCGTTGAGCTTGGGCGGTCGGGGCTTGCCCAACTGCGCTTCCAGTTCACCGGAAGAGGCCCGCCCGGCCGTTTTGGCCAGGCGCAGCTGCAGCGACGGGGTAACGAAGCCCTCCATACCGGCCAACTCCAGCAGGGTACCGGTGGCCTGGCCGTATTGGCCCAAGGCGCTTTGGGTGGCGGCCAGGGAATCCAGCACCTGACGCTGCTCCGTTTCGCTAAGGGGCCGGGGAGGCATCTTGGCCAAACGGCGCAGGGTGGCCGATGACTGGTTGAGCTGTCCCAGCTTTAGTTCCAGCTTGGCCCGCATGAGCAGTCCCTTGGTAAGCACCTCGGGGTCGCCGCCCTTGGCGGGCATGCTGCGCAGTTGCTCCAGGGCCATTACCCCCTGCCCCGCGCCCTGGTAGGCCAGGGCCAGGTTGAGGCGCATGCGGCTTGCCGCCAGGGGGCCTGGATTTTGCGACAAGGCGGCCAGATAGGCGTCCACGGCCAACATGTAGCGGCCCTTGGCCAAACGGTCGTCGCCCACTTTCTCCAGGACCGAAGGCGGCAGGTTCTTGTCCAGCTTGGCTTCCGGCGTTGGCCCTGGAGCGGGGACGGGCATCTTTGGCGCAGGGGCGCAGCCCCAGGCCAACAAAGCCACCAAGAGGAGCAAAGCCGCCGCAAAGGCGGCCTGGCGGCCAAATTGTCGCGAACCGGCAATCACCACGGGGCCTCCCCTGCTCACTCCCGCCATGGGCTAGGAGGGCTTCCTGCTGACCACCACCATGGCCGGGCGCAACAGGCGGCCTTCAAAGGTGTAGCCCTTTTGGGCTTCGGCCAAAACGGTGTTCTCTTCCTGCTCCGGGTCTTCTTGCTGCATCATGGCCTCGTGCAACTCTGGGTCGAAAACCTGGCCCATGGCCTCCACCGGTTCCAGGCCGTAACGGCCCAAGGTCTTTAGCATCTCGGCATGGACCATTTCCACGCCCTGCATGAGGTTCTGATCGCTCTGGGGGTTTTCCTTGGCGCTGGCCAGGGCCCTCTCCAGGTTGTCCAGAACCGGCAACAGATCTTTTACCAAGCCCTGGTTGGCCCGCTTGAAAAAGTCGGCCTTTTCCCGCTCGGTGCGCTTTTTGTAGTTTTCCAGCTCCGCCGCTTGGCGCAGGGCGCGTTCCTTCAGCTCGGCCACCTGGGCGGCCAATTCCTCGCAGCCCTGCCCAGAGGCCTCTTCCGGGGCTTCGGTGGGAATTTTTTCTTCCTGCTCCGGAGCCGGGGCGGCTCCGGGTTTATCGCTTTTGATCACTTACTGAATTTCCTTTCGCAAAAACCGGCCATGCGCGCAGTTACTTGCCCCTCTGGTCCAGAATGCGGCTCACCAGGCGGGCAGTAAAGTCCACCATGGGTATTACTTTGGAGTAATCCATGCGGGTGGGCCCGATCACCCCCAACGCCCCCGAGGGCTTGCCCTGTTCGCCGTAAGGCGAGGTAACCACGCTCAGGCCGTCCAACTCGGTCAGGTCGCTCTCGGAGCCGATCAACAGGCGCACTCCTTGGGCGGTGAGTGCCTTGTCCAGCAGTCGCAGCAGGGTGGATTTTTCCTCAAAGGCCTGAAAGATGCCCCTGAGGCGCACCACGTCCTTGAACTCGGGCTGATCCATGAGGTTGGTCTGGCCGTCGATCAACAGCTCGCCCTCGCTGCGGTTGTCCAGGGCCTGCTTGCCCAGGGTGAGGGCGCGAGAGAGCACCGCGTCGAAGCGGTTGCGTTCGCCGGCCATTTCCTGGGCCACCCGCTGCTTTACCTGGCTAAGGGTAAGGTCGGCCAAAAGGTCGTTGAGATAGCGGGTGTAACGATCCAACTCCTCCTGGACGATGTCCTCCTCTGCCTCGATGATGCGGTTTTGCACCCCACCGGCCTTGGAGACCAAAACCACCAGGATCAGCCCAGGGGCCAGGCGCACGAACTCCATGTGCCTGAAGACTTCCTGCTCCGGGCTGGGCACCGCCACCAAGGCTGCCTGACGGCTGATCTGGCTCAGGGCGCGGCTGGTGGCCTTGAATATGTCGTTGACCTCGTTGACCGGCTGGTCTTCCAATTGGGAGCGGAGAATTTCCTTGGTGCGCTGGTCCAGTTCGTCCAGTTCCAAAATGGAATCCACGTAGAAACGCAGGCCTTCGGAGGTGGGAACCCGCCCGGCGGAGACATGGGGCTGTTCCAGGTAACCCATTTCCTCCAAATCGGACATGACGTTGCGCACGGTGGCCGGGGAAAAATCCACCTCTTTTTGCTTGGATACAGTGCGTGACCCCACCGGCTCGGCCGTGGTTATGTAATTGGCCACCACCGAGGCCAGCACTAACCGAGCACGTTCTGAAAGTTCTTGGGTCACGCCCACTTACCCCCGTCTCTTAGAAAAGAAACCGCCAGATAGAATTTAGCAATCGCGGAGGGCCGTGTCAAGGCAAGCCCCTGAATAATCTTTAGTTTTCAAGGCTTAGCCAATCCCAGAGGGCTAAAATAACCTCGGTGTCCCGCTGGTCCAACTCCAGATCATCCAGGCGCACCGCCTTGAGCTTTTCCAGCGCCTCGCGACGGCCCTCGGCCGAGCGCTTGTCCCGGCCGTTTAGCTGGCCGATGGTGGCCTGCAGGGCCTCCACCAAAGGCAGGCTCACCCCGTCCTGGCACAGCCTGAGCCCCACCAGCCCGGTCATGCCGGCCAAGCGCCGGTCCACCGCGGCGAAGGCGGCCTTGGCCAGCTCCGGGGCCGCCTCGTGGCTGGCCTTGGCTATGGCCGCCTCGTCGCCTCCCTGGGGTTTTTGCAAAACCCCGTCCGCTCCGCCCAGGCACATGGCCGCCGCGTCGGCATACAGGGCCTTGCGGCTGTAGCCCAGAGCCGTGGCCCAGGGCTGTTGTTCGCGCACCTGGGCCAGGGAGTTCAGGCCAAAGGCGGCGCTTTGCCCCATCTGCCCGGCCGCAGTGGTGAAGGCCTCCTGGGCCGCCTGGACCCTGGCGTATAGGCGGCGCAATAACTGGTTGACCCGCTCGCCGCCATCTCCTTCCAGATCCTGGTAGAGCGAATCCACCTCAAAACCCTGTCCCAGGGCCGGGGCCAAGCTTTCCGGCTCGGGCAGATCGCCGGTGCCACCTCCCGGAGCCGCACCATAAATATCGAGCAAAAAGCACAGGCAGCGGCGGCCGTTCAGCTTGTGCAGGGCCCGGTCAAAATCCCGGGCATATACGAACTCAACCCCCTTGAAAGCGGGAGCCACGTTTTTCTGGAAATTTTCCAGTTCAAAATCCGCGTCGTCGATAAAACAGAAGGTGGGCTGCATAAGCCTCGGGTCTCCCTGAGCATGTAAATTAGATATCCTAAGACAGTATACCTTGGTAACATTCCCCAATCACCGGCACAAGCCCTCATCTGACGCCTTGACCGGGTGGCCGGGTGGTGTTATTGAAGGCCTACGGTTTATAGGGAATAATCACCCGCCACTGGCGGGCCCGTATTTGGAGGACTCCATGAAAAAAGCATTGATCGTGGGCTGTGGGGCCTACATTGAAAGCGGCTACGGCTGCCCCGGCGAATGGCGCTGTCTCAAGGCGGCGGCCCTGGGCGAAGGCAACTTTGACGAACCGGTGCAAGTGATGGGTTTTCACACCTGTCATTGCCCGGGCCGCAGCACCGCCCCCAATATCGGGGTGGGCATAAAGATGAGCGATGTAAAGCCTGACGTCATTTACATGAGCAGTTGCATGGCCAACGCCAAGCCCTCCTGTCCCTATACCGATGCCCAGGAAATGGCCGACATCATCAGCGCCAAGACCGGGGTCCCGGTGATTTTGGGCACCCACGACTACCACTAAATCTCCCGCCCGCATCGACACTCAAGGCCCTTCCCGGCGCGTCCGGGAGGGGCCTTGGCTTGCGCCCGCCCCTCAGCCGCCATATAAATACAGGTGGAACACACCTATTCGGAGAGAAGCATGGACTCTTCCAGCGAACCCCAGGGCTTTGACTATGTGGGCAACTGCATCCGGCCCCCCAGCGAGGCCTATTCCATATTGCTCCAGGCCACCCTGGGCTGCTCCCACAACAAATGCGGCTTTTGCGGCACCTTCAAGGACAAGCGCTTCGCCATCAAGGATCAAAAGATCCTGGAGAGCGACATTGAGTTCGCCTCCAAGCACTGCCGGCGTCAAGACCGGGTATTCGTCATGGACGGCGACGCCCTGATCATGCCCATGAAGCGCTGGGAGTGGCTGCTGGGC
>JAIPDO010000099.1 GCA_021737645.1 Desulfarculaceae bacterium | reverse complement strand
CCTGGCAGCCTTACGTGTTGGCCGCTTACATGACCGTGGAGCAACCCGGCGAGTTTAGCGACAACGTGTTGGCCCCGGCCGGACAGATCGGTACCCACGGCAAGGTCGGCGCCTTCAAGCTGAAGGCGGCCACCGGTTACACCTCTTGGGGCGACTTGGGCGACGTGGGCAAGGTGCCTGATGCCACCAACAGCAACCCCACCTGGGAAGAGGGCGGCGGCGAGCGCATGTCCAACTTCGGCGTGTGGGACCTCTACGCCAAGGGTAGCTTCAAGTTCGCCAAAAAGGGTTCCGTGTTCGCCTGGGGTCACTACCTGACCAACCAGGAAGCCGACGGACCTTACAAGGACAAGGACACCGGCTGGGCCGCGGGCGCGGGCGTCAAATACCAAAAGTTCGGCTTTGACGTTTGGTACAAGTACGTGGAAGCCAACGCGACTCCCGGCTTCATCGCCGACAGCGACTCCGGCTACGTGAACCGCAAGGGCATCGTGGTTGCGGCCAGCTACAAGATGTGGAAGTACGGCAAGATCAAGCTGAGCTACTACAACACCGATCCCATTGATTCCGACATCGATGGCGCCAAGAACGGCTCCCAGACCTTCTTCGCGGACTTCGTGTTCAAGTTCTAAACACCCACCTCGGGATCGCGGCTCCCACCCAACCTGCCGCTATCCCTCCTCGGACCCAGGCCTGGGGCTCCTAGCCCCGGGCCATCTTTTTGCCCTTTTTTTGCCTCGCCCAGCGCGTGTCGGTTCTCTTTACAGTAAAGATTATTTGCATCTTGACGGCCCAGCGGGACTGGTGCACCATATCTGGAACAGTTGTGAATGTAAGCACAATCGAATGACGGCCAAGCCTCGCATTGCAACCTCGAGTTGTTTTATACTGGAATCAGCAAGCAGGAGAGGAGAACAGTGGCAAGCATGAAAAGGCTAATGATGGTAGCGGCCCTGGCCTTGGGGCTGTGCATGCTGCCCTCCACTTGGGCGGCGGCGGCCACCCAGGCGGAGTTGGAAGCCAAGATCAAGGCCATGGAGCAAACCCTACAAGAGATGAAGGCCCAGTTGGGTCAGGTGCAGCAAAGTCAACAACAGCAGCAGCAGGCGGTCGAGGCCGCTGCGGCCAACAAACTGCCCAGTTGGGTGGAGCGCATAACCTTTTTCGGTGACGTGCGTTTCCGCTACGAGCACACCAGCTATGACGAGCTAAACGGCACCGACAAATCCGACAAGGACCGCTTCCGGGTGCGCCTGCGCTTCGGAGCCCGCAGCCAGATCCACCCGGACGTGGAGTTGGGCATGCGCATGACTCTGGGCGCCGACGACGACCCCACCAGCACCAACCAAACCATGGGCAACTACTTCGGCGAATACTCCAGTTGGGGCGTGGACCAAGCCTATGTGAAGTGGATGCCTTCCATGGTGCCGGGCAAGGGCCTGACCTTCAGCTTCGGCAAGGTGCCCCAACCCTTTGTGACCACCAAGATCATCTGGGACTCCGACGTGGTGCCCGAGGGCGCCTTCATCAACTACACCTTCAACAAGGGCGGCGCCTGGCGCCCCTTTGTCACCGCGTCCTTCATGACCGTGAACCAGCCCGGCGACTGGAGCAACAACACCTACGCCCCGGCCGCGCAGATCGGCGTAAAGGGCAAAGCCGGAGCCTTCTCCATGGAAGGCGCGGCGGGCTACACCTCCTGGGGCGACCTGGGCGACGCGGGCAACCTGCCCCCCAACCTGCACGGCACCCCCACCTATGTGGAGGGCGGCGAGACCCGCACCACCAACTATCAGGTGTGGGACCTCTATGCCAAGGCGGCCTTCAAGTTCAACCCCAAGGGTTCGGTGGGCATGTGGGGTCAGTACCTGCAGAACTCCGACGCCGAGGGGCCCTATCAGGACAAGGACACCGGCTACGGGGTAGCCGCCTTTGTCTCCTACGACAAGTTCAAGTTCGAGGTGCTCTACAAGAACGTGCAGGCCGACGCCACCCCGGGCTTTATCGCCGACAGCGACTCCGGCTACGTCAATCGCAAGGGTTGGCAACTGGATTTGCAGTACAAGATGTGGAAGTACGGCAAGCTGCAGGTCACCTACTACAACACCGAGCCCGAGGATGAGAACATCCCCGGCGCCACCAACAAGTCCCAGACCATATTCGTCAATACTATCTTTAAGTTCTAGCCTACAAACCCCACGCCCCCGGCCTTAAGCGGCCGGGGGCGTGGTTCTTTCGGCCCAAAATCTCACCATGCGCCGTCTTTGTCACCTTTCTGTAACATTCCAGACACGCTAAGGAAATATCCGGGCATTACATTTAGCGCAAAGATGAAGTGTTTTGCCAAGGATGTAAGCCAATGTTGCAAATTCCACAGGCCCAGGCCATCACCGGGGACAACGCCCCGCCGGTGGCCGTCGCTCCCTTGACCAAGCGCAAGGTGACCAGCACCGTGCAAGAGGCGCGCATCCGGCGCGTGTTCGTGGTGGCCGGTTTCTTTTCGGTCATCATCATGGGGCTCATCGTCCTGTTTTTGTTCAAGGAAGGGCTGGGGCTCTTTTCCACGGTGAGCGTCAGCGACTTCCTTTTCGGTGAGTTTTGGTATCCCACCTACGATCCATCGGACTTCGGCATCCTGCCCCTGATCGCGGGCTCCATGGCCGTAACCGTCATTTCCTCGGCCATCGCCGTGCCCCTGGGAGTGGGCGCGGCCCTGTATCTGGGGGAGGTTGCCGGCCACCGCACCAAGGAGATACTAAAACCGGCGGTGGAGCTTTTGGCCAGCCTTCCCTCGGTGGTCTTGGGCTTCGTGGGCATGGTGGTCATCGCCCCTTTGATGCAAGAGTGGTGGGACATCCCCACCGGGCTCAACGTGCTCAACGCCTCTATGATGCTGGCCATCATGGCCATTCCCACCATCGCCTCCATCTCCGAGGACGCCCTGCACTCGGTGCCCCGTGATCTTGTGGAGGCATCCCTGGCCCTGGGGGCCACCCGCTTCGAGACCCTGACCAGGGTGATCATCCCCGGTGCCATATCCGGCATGGGCACGGGAGTTATCCTGGGCATGAGCCGGGCCATGGGCGAGACCATGGTGGTGCTCATGGTGGCCGGAGGCGCGGCCCAGATTCCCACCAGCATCTTCGAGTCGGTGCGCCCCCTGCCGGCCACCATCGCCGCGGAGATGGGCGAGACCCCCTTCGGCTCCGAGCACTATCACGCCTTGTTCGCCATCGGCATCGTACTTTTCATCTTGACCATGGGCTTCAACCTGGTGGCCGCCTACATCAGCCAGCGCTTCCACCAGAAAGGAGCGGCCACCTTATGAGCCGCCACTCCCTGGCATCGCGCCACTTTAGCCAAAACCTGGCCTTCGCCGTATTCCGCCTGATCATGCTGACGGTGCTGGCGGCCCTGGGGGGCATACTGATCTACGTGTTCATCCACGGCATCAGCGCCATCAGTTGGGAATTTTTGACCGCAGAGCCCACCAACTCCATGACCGCCGGGGGCATTTTCCCGGCCATCATGGGCACCCTCTACCTTACGGTGGGGGCCATCGTGGTGGCCCTGCCCCTGGGGGTGGCCGCGGCCATCTACCTCAGCGAATACGCCACCGACGGCAGGGCGCTGAGAGTGGTGCGCCTGGGCATCCAGAACCTGGCCGGGGTGCCCAGCGTGGTCTTCGGCCTGTTCGGCCTGGCCCTGTTCGTGGGCTACTTCCATTTGGGCATTTCCATCGCCGCCGGTTCCCTGACCCTGGGCCTACTTATCCTGCCCACCGTCATCGGTGCCAGCGAGGAGGCCTTACGCCAGGTGCCCAGCACCTTCCGCGAGGCCTCTCTGGGCCTGGGGGCCACCCGCTGGCAGACCATCCGCAAGGTGGTGTTGCCCGCCGCGTTGCCCGGCATCCTCACCGGCTCCATTTTGGGCATCGGCCGAGCGGCGGGCGAGACCGCGCCCATCATGTTCACCGCGGCCACCTTCTACACCGTGGGCCTGCCCCGCTCCCCCCTGGACGAGGTGATGGCCCTGCCCTATCACATCTACGTATTGGCCACGGCCGGAACCCACATAGAGCAGACCCGGTCCTTGCAGTACGGCACGGTGCTGGTTCTTATCAGCATGGTGCTGGGCCTGTCCCTGGTGGCCATTATTATCCGCACCCGCATGCGAAAGACTAAACAATGGTAAAAGCGAGCGCCGCCGCGCAAGAGATGGAACAATCCCTGGACCACCCCGGCGTGCAGCCGGAGCGGCCCATCATCGAGGTCAAGGGACTGAACTTCTATTACGGCGACTTCAAGGCCCTTACCGACATCAACATGACCATAAAACGCAGCAAGGTGACTGCCCTCATCGGCCCCTCGGGCTGTGGCAAGTCGACCTTTCTGCGCCTGCTAAACCGCATGAACGAGCTGATCGCCGGCACCAGGGTGGAGGGGGAGCTGCTTTTCGAGGGCATCAATCTCTACGACCCCCACGTGGACCCGGTGGACGTGCGCCGCAGGGTGGGCATGGTGTTCCAAAAGCCCAACCCCTTCCCCAAGACCATCTACAACAACGTGGCCTATGGGCCGCGCCTGCACGGGCTCAAGGAAGCCAAGAACCTGGATAGCATCGTGGAGCGCTCGCTGAAATCCGCCGCCCTGTGGGACGAGGTCAAGGACATCCTGCACCAAAGCGCCCTGGGGCTTTCCGGCGGCCAGCAGCAACGCCTGTGCATCGCCCGGGCCATCGCCATGTCGCCCGAGGTGCTTCTGATGGACGAGCCCACCAGCGCCCTGGACCCCATCGCCACCAGCCGCATCGAGGAGTTGGTCAAGGAGTTAAAGCAGAGTTATACTGTCATAATTGTTACGCACAACATGCAGCAAGCAGCCCGGGTCAGCGACGAAACAGCCTTTTTCTACATGGGCCGCCTGGTTGAGATGGGTGCCACCGAGGGCATCTTCACCAAGCCCCAAAAAGAACAGACCGAACACTACATCACCGGCCGCTTTGGTTAGACCGCCCCTCCGGAGAATACTTTCATGCAAGGGCTATCATATTTCCATCGTCGTATGCAGGAGGTCAAGGAAGACCTCCTGAAAATGGCCGGCCGGGCCGAAGAAGCCGTGTACACCGCCACCCAGGCTCTGGTCCAGCGCGACCAAAAGCTGGCCCAATCGGTGATTCAGGGCGACCGGCGCATCGATTTGATGCAAAACGAGATCGAGGAACGCTGCATCAGCTTGTTGGCCACCCAGCAGCCGGTGGCCGTGGACCTGCGCTTCCTGTCGGCGGTGATCAAGATCACCAGCTTTTTGGAGCGCATGGGCGACCAGGCCGTGAACCTGGCCCAGCGGGTGGAGGTGCTGGCCGAGATGAGCCCCAGCGAGACCCCGGCCACCCTCACTCAAATGGGCGAAATCGCCAGGGAGATGGCCAAGTCCTGCCTGGACGCCTTCGTGGCCGAGGACGTGGCCAAGGCAACGGCGGTATTGGTTCGCGACGATGAGTTGGACCACCTGTGCCGCACCTTCCTGGAGGAGATGATCACCTGGATGACCGAGGAACGCCGGGTCATCCGCCGGGGCGTGGAATACGTCCTGGCCAGCCGCCATCTGGAGCGCATCGGCGACGAGGCCACCAACGTGGCCGAAGAGGTTGTCTATTTGGTGGAAGGCCGCATCATCCGCCACGGCGGCAAGCCAGAAACCGCGGTGGGTCCCAGCTAGAGCCCCTGATTGCCAGACAAGCCGTGGCTGCCTTC
Source organism: Desulfarculaceae bacterium (assembly GCA_021737645.1). Lineage (GTDB taxonomy): Bacteria > Desulfobacterota > Desulfarculia > Desulfarculales > Desulfarculaceae > Desulfoferula. The sequence goes on along the minus strand of JAIPDO010000099.1, from coordinate 1,312 downwards.
GGGCGGCCGCGGTTTTTTTGTGCCCCGCCCGATAGGCCGGGAGCCAGGGCCGCCGCGCGGCCTGTAACCCCAAGCACCACCAGCCCTTGCGCCGGAAGGCCGTAATGAGCTTGCAACCGGGCCGGTATGCGGTTATTAATCCAGACTCGGCGTTGCGCGCCGAATCTTAATCCTCCGAGCCAAAGGTATTAATTCATTGAGCGAGATCTCCCCGGCCAGCGAACAAAACCTCATTCAAATAGGACAGGAACTGGGCATCTCCCTGGGCCAGGTGCGCTCCACCGCCGGCCTGCTGGAGGAGGGCTCCACCGTCCCGTTCATCGCCCGCTACCGCAAGGAAGCCACCGGCTCCCTGGACGAGGTGGCGGTGATCGCCATCCGCGACCGCCTGATCCAGCTCAAGGAGTTGGACGCCCGCCGGGCGGCGATCGTCAAGTCCCTGACCGAGCGCAACCTCCTGACCCCCGAGTTGGAAAAAAAGGTGCTGCAGGCGACCACCATGGCCGAGCTGGAGGACGTGTACCTGCCCTTTAGGCCCAAGCGGCGCACCAAGGCCATGATCGCCAGGGAGCGGGGCCTGGAGCCCCTGGCCCTGTTCATCCTGGAGCAGGAGCCGGGCGGCGACCCCCTGGCCGAGGCCCAGGGCTACATCGACCCGGAAAAAGAGGTGGAAACCGCCGAAGACGCTCTGGCCGGGGCCAGGGACATCATCGCCGAGATCGTCAACGAGGACGGCGAGGCCCGCTCGGCCATGCGCGCCCTGTACCTGGACAAGGCCATGCTCACCAGCAAGGTGATCACCGGCGAGGAAGAAAAGGGGCAGAAGTTCAAGGACTATTTCGACTCCAGCGAACCGGCGGCCACCGCCGCGGGCCACCGCATCCTGGCCATTCGCCGGGGAGCCAAGGAGGGTCACCTGATCATGCGGGCCAACCCGCCCCAGGAGGACGCCTTGGCCGTGCTGGAAAAGATGTTGGTGCGTGACGATGGCCCCTGCGGCGAGCAGGTGAAGCTGGCGATCACCGACGGCTACAAGCGCCTGCTGGGCCCGGCCATGGAGATAGAGCTGCGCCTGGTGTTGCGCAAGCGGGCCGAGGAAGAAGCGGTCAAGGTGTTCGCCGAAAACCTGCGCGAGCTTCTTATGGCCGCGCCTCTGGGCCCCAAGCGGGTGCTGGCCCTGGACCCCGGCTTCCGCACCGGATGCAAGGTGGTCTGCCTGAATCGTCAGGGCGACCTTTTGCACCACGGGGTTATCCACATAATGGGCGCGGGTGCCCGCCAAGAGGCTGGGGCCACCCTACGCCACCTGGTG
>JAIPDO010000098.1 GCA_021737645.1 Desulfarculaceae bacterium | reverse complement strand
CCACATAATGGGCGCGGGTGCCCGCCAAGAGGCTGGGGCCACCCTACGCCACCTGGTGGAGGCCTACAAGGTGGCGGCCATCGCCGTGGGCAACGGCACCGCCAGCCGCGAAACCGAGACCCTGGTGCGCTCCTTGGAGCTCAAGGGGGTCACCGTGGTGATGGTCAGCGAGGCCGGAGCCAGCGTGTACTCCGCCTCGGAGGTGGCCCGCCAGGAGTTCCCGGACTTGGACCTGACCGTGCGCGGCGCGGTTTCCATTGGCCGCCGCCTCATCGACCCCCTGGCCGAGCTGGTCAAGATAGACCCCAAGTCCATCGGGGTGGGCCAGTATCAGCACGACATCGACCAGGGCCAGCTTTCGCGCAGCCTGGACGACGTCATGGCCAGCTGCGTCAACGCGGTGGGGGTGGAGGTGAACACCGCCAGCCCCCAGCTATTGGCCTCGGTGTCCGGCCTGGGCCCGGCCCTGGCCCAGAACATCGTGACCCACCGCGATGCCAACGGGCCCTTTAAAAAACGCGGTGAACTGCTCAAAGTGCCCCGCCTGGGGCCCAAGGCCTTTCAGCAGGCAGCGGGCTTTTTGCGCATCCGCGACGGGGTGAACCCCCTGGACGCCTCGGCGGTGCACCCGGAGTCTTACCCCCTGGTGGAGAAGATGGCCCAGGACCTGGCCTGTCAGCTTGAAGACCTGATCCGCGACACCAAGCTGCGCCAGGGCATTAAGCCGGAGAGCTACGTGAGCGACGAGGTGGGCCTGCCCACCATAACCGACATCCTGGCCGAGCTGGCCAAGCCGGGCCGCGACCCCAGGGAGCAATTCGAGGCCTTTTCCTTTGCCGAGGGGGTGCACACCCTGGAGGACCTCCAGGTGGGCATGCGCCTGCCCGGCGTGGTCACCAACGTCACCAACTTCGGGGCCTTCGTGGATGTGGGGGTGCATAACGACGGGTTGGTGCACATCAGCCAGTTGGCCGACCACTTCGTGCGCGACCCGCGCCAGGAGGTGAAGGTGCAGCAGACGGTGCAGGTGGTGGTGATCGGCCTGGACCTGGGGCGGGGCCGGGTGTCGCTGTCCATGAAGGCCGACCCCTTCGCCGACCTCACCGGCCGGGAAAACGGCGACGGCCAGGCACGGCCCCCCCGCCGGGGCAAAGGCCCCAGCCGGCCCCGGCAGCAGCGCCCCGAGCCGCCCAAACCCTTTAACAACGCCTTTGGCCGGGCCTTTGAGAAGCTGAACAAGAGCTAGGGGCCAACGCCACCCATTGCCTTAGAAATAGCAACCGCCCTTCGGCCCAAGGCCGGGGGGCGGTTTTTCATCGGGAGAAGGGCGGCCCTCAGGCCGCCTCCACCCTACAGGGCACGTAGCGGTGCAGCGGGGTGCCCAGGGGGTCGCGGTGCGCGGCTGAGGTCAGATAGTTCACGTTTAGCCCGTAGACCTTGCCGTCGTGGTTCAGGCCGAAGCCGTGGGGGATGAGCACCATGCCCGGACGCACCTGGCCGCTCACCTGAAGCTCACCGCTCCCGGTCCCCGCCAGGGTGGTCACGCTCACCATCTGGCCGTCGCTCAGGCCCAGGGTCTGGGCGTCTTCCGGGCTCAGGGCCACGGTGCAGGCCCGCTTGCCCTGGTTCCACGCGGGGTTGCGCATCATGGTGTTGGCGTTGTAGTCCATGTGACGCCCCGCGTTGAGCACCAGGGGATAGGCCGGGTCGGGCTCCAGGTCCCGGGCCTCGACCTGGGGAGCCAGGGCTTCGGTCTCATCGGCCAACTCGGGAATGTACACCTCCAGCTTGCCCGAATCGGTGCGCACGTGGCTCCAGGCCTGGGCCGGGTCGGCCTTGCCGATCCACAGGCCCTGGGGATTGTCCAGGACGGCCTGGAACACCCGGTCGCCCAGGTCCGGCCCCGGCGCGAAACCCGCCCGCACCGCGTTGGCCGCGAATGCCTTGGGCGCGGTCATGAGCATGCCCCACAACCCGGCCAGGGCCGCGCTGTCCCTGTGTTGCCCGAGGGTCTCGGCCAGCACGAAGGGCAGCAGCATCTTGGCGCCGGGCTTGTCCGCGGCCCACTGCATGAGTTGCATGCCAAAGGCCAGGCGGTTTCCCTTGGCCGCTTCTCTGAGCTCCTCAGGCACCTGGGGCACCAGGCCCAGCTCCTTGGCCAGCAGGCAGTGGATCTGCGAGGCCTCCTTGCACTGGGCTGGCGGCTCCACCAAGGGGCGGCGCATCTGGAAGTACACCTCGGGGTAGGTGTTGGGGAAAAAGGTGCCGTCCCAGGACTCGTAGAAGGTGCGGCAGGGCAACACGTAGTGGGCCAGGCGGGCGGTCTCGCTCATCACGATGTCGTTGACCACCAGCAGGTCCAACTCGGAGAAAGCGCGCTCATAGGCCGCGGTGTCTGGGTAGGAGCGCAGGGGGTTGCAGGCGCTGACCAGCACCGCCCGCAGGCGCTCGGGATGGCCGCTGGTGATCTCCTCGGGCATGGCCGCCGGAGGGAAGGAGCCCGCCGCCGCGGGCGGAAGGTTACTGGCCACGGTGCGCCACACCTTGGGGTCGCGCTCGTCGGCGTGGTAGCCCAGGGGCATGATGGTGCCGGGCACCAAATTGCCCCCGGAACGGCAGAGCACCCCGCCCACCGCGCACAGCAGCATCAGCAGGTAGGAGTTCAGGGTACTGCGCCGGCCCATGTACAGCCCCAGGTCCGGGTGCACGCTCCAGCGCTTGGAGCCCAGCAGGCGGCAAAGCTCCAGCACCTTATCGTAGTCCACCCCGCAGACCTCCAGGGCGGCGCGGGCGTCGAATCCGGTGAACCAGGGCTTGATTTGGTCCCAGCCCTGCACCCGGCGGGCCAGGTAGTCCGCGTCTTCCCAGCCGTTTTGCAGCATCAGGGCGATCATGGCCTTTAGCAGCAGGGCGTCGCTGCCCGGCCTGAGGGCCAGGTGAATATTGGCGATGGCCGCGGTCTCGCTCTTGCGGGGGTCCACGGCCATCAGGATGCGCTCGGGGTCCTTGCTGAACTCTTTGAGCACCGCGCGGGCCCGTGGCATCTGGTGGCTCATCATGCCGTTCCAGCCCCAGGCCAGCAGCATCTCGCTGCGGTGCTCATCGGGTACGGTCACATTGTACTGACGGCCCAGCATGCGCCCATGCACCCACCAGTGCCCGCTGAACTCCTGGCCGGTGGAGGAGTAATAGTATTGCGAACCCAGGCCGCGCAGCAGGCGCACCCCAAAGGAGGCCTCGAAGTTGCCGCCCGGAGCCCCGCCGCCCATGTAGGCCAGGCAGCGGGGGCCGTAATGGCCCAGCAAATCCTTGAGGCGGCCCGCTATCTCGCTTATGGCCTGCTCCCAGCTTATGGGCTGAAATTCCCTCCCCACCCGCTTTAGGGGCTGGGTGAGGCGGTCGGCGGGGTATTGGTGGTAGATGACCTTGAGCCCCTTGCGGCAGGCGTAGCCCTTGGAGCGGGGATTGTCCTTGTCCGGGCGCACCCTGGTCAGGCGGCCGTCCTCCACCAACATCTCCAGGCCGCAGTTCTGCGCGCAGAGCACGCATCCACTCTTATGCCACGAGCCCATGGCCACCCTCCCCTTTTGCTTGGTTCAGCATGTCCCCAGCCGTTGATTTGGTTTGAATACGAACCATATCCTCAAAAAAATATAACCTACTCCGCACTGGCCAGATCCTTGAGCATGCGCCCCAGGAGCAGGCGCTCCTCGCTGCCCAGCCCGGCCAAAAGCTCCCGGTTGGCCTCTTGGCGCTGGGCGGTCAGCTCCCCGCGCAGGCCATCGGCCTTGGCCGAGGCGAACAGGCGCATCGTGCGCCCGTCGTCCGGGTCGGGCCGTTTTTCCAGCCATCCGGCCTCGCCCATGCGCTCCAAGGCTCCGGAAATAGTGGCTTTGTCGATGGTAAGGTCCTTGCCCAGTTCGGCGGCGCTGGCCCCTGGGCGGGCCCAGAGCGTCTCCAGTATCACGTATTGCAGGTTGGTCAGGCCGTAGGGCTTCAGCCGGGCCTGCACCAGGCGGTGCCCCTTCTGATAGGCCTTGGACAGCAGAAATACGTAGCACTCAGAGTTCACGGATCGTTCTCGCCTCTCGCTGGGTTGGTTCGCATACTAACTTAACTTGAAAGCGAGACGGGTGTCAATGCCACATGCCTCCCCCCGCTTTCACCTTCCCTTCATCCGCCCGTTACCTGAGCGTCACATTACCTTGGTATCCCTATAAACATCGAAGGCGGATCAGCGCCAAGGGAGATGCACAGTGGGTAAGATAGACGGAAATCTGGTGATGTTTTTGCTGCTAGCCACAGCCACCTGGGTATGGTCCATGGTCGTTTTCGCCGGCTGGCGCCTGCGGCGGCGGGTGCGGGCCGGCCTGCCCGGACCGGTAATCCATGATCACCTGGTGCAAATCACCCTGCGCGGCACGGCCCTGTTACTCCTGGCAGGCCTGCTGAGCCTGGTGGCCCTCTCCTAAGCTGCGACCTCGATTCGTTCCTGTCTCCTGACTTCCCTCCCCTTGCCGGCCCCGGCCGACCGCCCAGCGGTCGGCCGGGGTGTTTTATGCCCACTATCCCGCCGTTTTGGCGGTATTATATGGTATTACATAAAAGGAACCCGGCAACCGAGAGACAGACTATGAAAAAAGGCAAACCAGAGGTAGTCACCTTCAAGGCCGATCCCGCTTTGGTGGCGGCCATGGAGGGCATAAGCAACCGCTCAGAGTTTATCCGCTCGGCCATCCTGGCCGCCCTGGACGGAGTGTGCCCCCTGTGCCAAGGCACGGGCATCCTCACCCCGGAGCAGAAACGGCACTGGGCGGGATTCGCCCAGCACCACCGGGTGGAGCGCTGCGCCACCTGCGACGCCCCTCATCTGGTCTGCGAGGCCCAGGACGAGGGCAGCCCCTCGGATCACTAGGGAACGGTTACCTTGGCCCTTATCGATATCAAAGGGGTGGATTTCTCCTACAACGGCCGCCCGGTGCTGTCCGGGGTGGACCTTGCCGTGGGCCAGGGCGAATTTCTGGCCCTGGTGGGGCCCAACGGCGGGGGCAAGACCACCCTGGTCAAGCTGATCCTGGGGCTCATCACCCCCCAAAAAGGCACGGTGCGGGTATTCGGCCGCCTCCCGGCCAAGGTGCGCCGCCGCATGGGCTACCTGCCCCAGCACGCCCCGGTGGACCCCAGCTTCCCGGTGTCGGCCCTGGAGGTGGTGCTCATGGGCCTCATGGGCACTGGCTCGGGCCTGGGCCTTTGGCGGCGGGAGCAAAAGCGGGCGGCACTCACCGCCCTGGACAAGCTGGAGGCTGCCGATCTGGCCGGGCGCAGCTTCGGGCGGCTCTCGGGCGGCCAGCGCCAGCGGGTGCTCATCGCCCGGGCCCTGGTGGCCGGGCCGGAGCTGTTGCTGTTGGACGAGCCCACCGCCGCGGTGGACCCCAGAGGCGGGGTGGATCTGATGAACATCCTGGCCGGGCTGCAACCCAAGGTCACGGTGGTGCTGGTCACCCACGACCTGGGCTTCGTATCCCCGGCGGTCAGCCGGGTGGCCTGTATCAATCAGAGCCTGAGTATCCACCCCACCCAAGTGATCAACGGCAGCCTGATCAGCGAGCTCTACGGCGCGCCGGTGCGCATGGTGCGCCACGACCACGACCTGGAGCACGGGGGACATCATGAGTGAGTTCCTCGCGGCGGTGGCCGGGCACGCCTTTTTACAGCAGGCCCTGTTGGCCGGGGCCCTGGCCAGCCTGGCCTGCGGGGTGGTGGGGGCTTATGTGGTGGTCAAGCGCATCAGCTACATCGCCGGGGCCATCGCCCACAGCGTGTTGGGGGGCATGGGCATGGCCCGCTATTTGTCCGTGGTGCACGGCTGGGACTGGCTGCACCCGCTGCACGGAGCGGTGGCCGCCGCCCTGGTGGCCGCCGGGATCATCGGCCTGGTGAGCCTGCACGCCCGCCAGCGCGAGGACACCATTATCGGCGCGGTGTGGGCGGTGGGCATGGCCACCGGCGTGGTGTTCATCGCCCTGACGCCGGGCTACGACGTGCAGCTGATGAGCTATCTGTTCGGCAACATCCTCATGGTCACCCCCGAAAACCTCTGGCTCATGGCCGGGCTGGATGCGGTAGTGCTGGGCGCGGCCCTGCTGTTGTATCGCCAGCTGTTGGCGGTGTGCTTTGACCAGGAGTTCGCCCGCTTGCGCGGCCTGCCCGCCGACTTCTACTACCTGCTGCTTCTGGGGCTCACCGCCCTGACGGTGGTGCTGTTGTCCACGGTGGTGGGTATAATTTTGGTAATAGCCCTACTCACCCTGCCCGCAGCCACGGCGGCCAATTTCTTCCGCCGCCTGGGGCCCATCATGGCCCTGGCCACGTTGCTGTGCCTGGGCATCACCTGGGGCGGCCTGGCCCTGAGCTACGGCCCGGACCTGCCCGCCGGGGCCATCATCGTGCTGTTGGCCGGGGCGGTCTACCTGGTGTCCCTGGGCCTGGGGCGGCTGGTGCACAATAGGGGATGAGCCCGCTAGGCTTAGCTCCTTGGGCCAAGGCACAGGTTATGCTAGACTAATTTAGCCCCGCGGGGCCTAACGCAAAAACCACCTATGGGGAGTCTAAAAATAATGAGCAAGTTCGGCTCTGTGGACGAAGTATTGGATTTCGCGATCGCCCGCGAGGAAGAAGCCTGCGCCTTTTATACGCAGATGGCCCAACGCATGGACAAGCCCTGGATGAAAGAGGCCTTCGAGAGCTTCGCCGACCAGGAACTGGGGCACAAGGACAAGCTCATGGCCGTGAAACAGGGCAAGACCCTGGCCCCGGCGGCCAAAGAGGTCACCGACCTGAAGATCTCCGACTACGTGGTGGCCGCGCCGGTGAGCCCGGATATGAGCTACGCCGACGCCCTGACCGTGGCCATGCAGCGGGAGAAAAAGGCCTTTTTGCTCTACACCCGCCTGGCCGACACCTGTGGCGTGCCGGAGTTGAAGGACACCTTCGAGGCCCTGGCCCAGGAAGAGGCCAAGCACAAGCTGTGGCTGGAGGTGGAGTACGACGACAAGGTGCTCACCGAAGACTAGCCCGCGTCCGCTTAAAATAGCAGCCCCCGCCCGACATCGGGCGCG
>JAIPDO010000035.1 GCA_021737645.1 Desulfarculaceae bacterium | reverse complement strand
ACGAATTGGCAGTGGCCAGCGCCCAGCTAAAGAGCGCCCTGCTGCTGGCTGGGTTGCAGGCCTCGGGTGAAACCGTAGTGGTGGAGCCCCATCTGAGCAGGGACCACACCGAGCGCCTGCTTAAGGCCATGGGCGCGGACATCGCCCCGTCCCAGGGAGGCTGGCGGGTGCGGCCATCAGCCATTCGCCTGCCGGATACCCTCAGGGTGCCGGGCGACGTGTCCGCCGCCGCTTTTATGCTGACCGGCGCACTGATTACACCGGGCAGCGAGGTGACCACCTTGGGGGTGGGCCTCAACCCGGGCCGGGTGGGGCTCATCACCGTGCTTGAGCGCATGGGGGCCAAGCTACAGGTGACCGAGGAGGGCAGAGATCCCGAGCCCTGGGGCCGGGTCAGCGCCGTCTATACTCCGGGGCTGACGGCCACCGAGGTGTTGCCCGAGGAAATCCCCCTGCTGGTGGACGAGGTGCCTATCCTGGCCCTGGCCGCCACCCAGGCCGAGGGCGTTACGGTGATGCGCTCCATAAACGAGCTGCGCATCAAGGAGTCGGACCGCATCGCGGCCATCATCACCCAGTTGGGAGCCTTGGGCGCGCGTCTGTGGGAAGAGGGCGACGACCTTTTCATCGAAGGGCCCACGCCCCTGAAGCCCCAAGGAAGCTACGATTCATACGGCGATCACCGCATAGCCATGACCCTGGCCATGGCCGGTCTGGTGTGCGGGCAAACCCTGGAGGTGGCGGACGCGGCCTGCGCCGGGGTATCCTATCCCGGCTTTTACCGCGACCTGGAGGGCCTGGGGCAGTGATTCGTCTGGCGGTGATAGGCGACCAACGGGTGATCCACTCCTTGTCGCCACGCATGCACAACGCGGCGCTGCGGGAAGAGGGGCTGGAGGGAAGCTACGAGGCCATCCCCCTGGAGGCCGACGAGTTGGGTGGATTTTTAGGCAGCTTGGCCCAGCGCGGCTTCACGGGCATCAACGTCACCGTGCCCCACAAGCAGGCGGTGCTGCCCTTCCTGGACCGCCTGGACGAGGAGGCCGCCACTCTGGGCGCGGTGAACACCATCGTGGTAAAGGGCGAGCGCCTGGAAGGCGGCAACACCGATTGCCCCGGCTTTGCCCAGGCCCTGACCGAGACCGGCTATGTGGCCCAGGGGAATTCCGCCCTGGTGGTGGGCGCGGGCGGCGCGGCCCGTTCGGTGGTGCTGGCCCTGGCCCGCCTGGGAGCTGCGCCCCTGTGGGTGGCCGCCCGGCGGCCCGCCCAGGCTCAGGCCCTGTGCGTCGAGCTGGGCGGCGAGGCCATTAGCATGGACCAGGCCGCCCTGGCTGCGGGCGACGCCCGCTTGCTGGTCAATGCGGCGGCCGCTTCCAGCCCCACGGAATCACCGGAACTGGCCGCCTGGGCGCAGTCGATTGACGCGTCCCGCTTGGAGCAGGTAATGGACATCAACTATGGACGTAGCGATAATTTTTGGGCTGACCTCGCCCGGGGCCAGGGGGCCCGCTTTAGCGATGGCCTGGTAATGCTGGCCCATCAGGCGGCCCTGAGCTTCACCCGCTGGACTGGTAGGCCGGTGGCGGGCGCACGTTTCTTGGCCGCTCTGGAGGGCGAGGCATGACCGGCAACATCTACCTCACCGGCTTTATGGGCGTGGGCAAGAGCACCGTGGGCCGCCTTTTGGCCCAAGCCCTGGGCCGCCGTTTGGTGAGCCTGGACCAGCGTATCGTGCGCCGGGCGCGCAAGCCCATCCCCGAGGTCTTTGCCCAAAAAGGCGAGGAGGCTTTCCGCCAGCTTGAAAACGAGGAGTTGGCCAAGCTGGCCAATGAAAAAGGCTTGGTGGTGGACACCGGCGGCGGGGCGGCGATAAGTCAGGCCAACCGGGAGGTAATGCACCAAAGCGGGCGCATTGTGCATCTGGATGCCTGTTTGGATACCTGCCGCATGCGTTTGGGGCCTCACGAGGTCTCCACCCGGCCCATGTGGCAGGACGCCGACGCGGTGGAGCGCCTGTTCCAGGCCCGGCAAGAGGCCTACGCCGACTGCGACCTCCGGGTGGAGGTGGACCACCTGGACGCCGAGCAGGCGGCCCAGACCGTGGCCGCCGGGTTGCTGGGAGTGAATGAGTTCCCCCTGGAGCTGGAAGGTAAGCTGTGTCTGGTGCACAGCTCCTGGGAGGCGGCCGCCGCCCTTAGCGAGGTAGTCAAAGACCGCCGGGTGGTGCTCGTGACCGACCGCAAGGTGGCCGGCCTGCACGGCGGGCGCTACCCCCCGGTGCTGGGCGACGACCTGCTTATAACCCTGCCGCCGGGCGAGAACAGCAAGAGCCTAAAGACCGCCGAGCGGGTGTACAAGCAGATGCTGGCCGCGCGCATTGAGCGTGGGGACATGCTTCTGGCCCTGGGCGGGGGAGTGATGACCGATCTGGGGGCCTTTATCGCGGCCACCTACAAGCGGGGAATCGATTTCCTGCTGGCCTCCACCACCCTGCTGGGCTGCGTGGACGCGGCGGTGGGCGGCAAGGCGGCGGTGAACCTGGGTCCGGCCAAGAATCAGGTGGGCTGCTTTACCCAGCCGCGCATGGTGCTCTTGGACTTGCAGGCCCTGGCCACCCTGCCCAAATCACAGCGGGTGGAGGGTTTGGCCGAGGCCTACAAGACCGGCCTGGTGGCCGATCCCGAGTTGGCCCGACTTTGCCAGGAGGACATGGCCCTCTTGCTGGGGGGCGAGGTGCTGGGCCTAGCCCAGGTAGTGCGCCGCTCGGTGCGGGCCAAGGCCGGGGTGGTTGGTCAGGACTTCCGCGAGGGCGGGCGAAGGGCCATACTGAATTTCGGCCACACCTATGGCCACGCCCTGGAGGGGTGGCACCGCTATCGGCTGGGGCACGGCCAGTCCGTGGCCGGGGGCATGCTGGTGGCCGCCGCCCTGTCCGCCCAGCGCGGGCTGCTGGCGCGGGACCAGGCCGAATCGATTTACCACACGGTCAAGCCCCTGCTGCCCGTTGACCTGGCCTGGGCCCCGGCGGACGAGGCCTGGGAGATCATGCTGGACGATAAAAAGAACATCAAGGGTAAGGTGCGTTTCGTGCTCCTCAAAGAAGTGGGTCAGCCGGTGGTGGTGGACGATGTGACCCCCGCCGAGCTGGCCACGGCCCTGGCCCTGGCCCGAGAGGTTTAAGATGAGCAGCTTCAGCGGCGAAATCCTCAAAGTGGCCACCTTTGGAGAGTCCCACGGACCAGCGGTGGGCGTGGTGGTGGAGGGCGCTCCGGCGGGTATCACCCTGGAACGGGCGGCCATCCAGGCCGAGTTGGACCGCCGACGCCCTGGCACCACGCCCCTGGCCTCAGCCCGCCAGGAGGCCGACCAGGTGGAGATACTTTCCGGCGTGGCCGAGGGCCGCACCCTGGGCAGCCCCATCGCTTTGTTGGTGCGCAACACCGACGCCCGCTCCAAGGACTACTCGGCCCTGGCCGACAAGTTCCGCCCGGGCCATGCGGACTACACCTTCTGGCAAAAGTATGGCCTGCCGCCCCAGCCGGGCGGGGGGCGCTCCTCGGGGCGCGAGACCGTGGGCCGGGTGGCCGCCGGGGCGGTGGCCCGGGCCATGCTGGAGCCCCTGGGCGTGGAGCTTGCGGCCTACACCATTCAGGTGGGGCCGGTGAAGGCTGAGGCCATCGACCTTGCCTTTGCCCGCGAGCATCCCCTGCGCGCCGCCGATCCCAACCAGGCCGAGGCCATGGTGGCCGAGGTCATGGCCGCACGCGCCGCCGGAGATTCGGTGGGTGGGGCGCTGGAGCTGGTGATAACCGGAGCGCCCGCCGGACTGGGCGATCCGGTGTTTGGCAAGCTGGACGCCCGCCTGGGCGGGGCCATGTTTTCCATCGGCGCGGTCAAGGGGGTGGAGATCGGCGACGGCTTTGCCGTGGCCGCCCGCAGGGGCTCGGCCAACAATGACCAGATGGACGCGGAGGGCTTCCTGTCTAATCACAGCGGGGGCATTTTGGGCGGCATCAGCAACGGCATGCCTCTGGTGTTGCGGCTGGCCATAAAACCCACTCCATCCATTTCCCAAACCCAGCGCACCCAAAACCTGGCGGGCGAGGCGGTGGAGATAAGCATCACGGGCCGCCACGACCCCTGCCTATGCGGACGAATCGCGCCGGTGGCCGAGGCCATGGCCGCTCTGGTGCTGGCCGACGCCTGGCTCATGCAAAAGGCCCAGGCAAGGAGCGAGACATGAAGATTCTGCTGCTCAACGGACCCAACCTGAACATGCTGGGCCGCCGCGAGTCCGAGCACTACGGCAGCCTGACCCTGGATGAGATCAACCGGCGCATGGGAGAATTGGCTCAGGTGCTGGGCCTGGAGTTGGGCTTGGCCCAATCCAACCACGAGGGCGAGTTGGTGGACATCCTGCAAGGGGCGGCTCCGGAGTACGACGGGGTGGCGCTCAACGCCGGGGGCTACACCCATACCAGCGTAGCCATTCGCGATGCGGTGCTCTGCTGCGGGGTGCCGGTGGTGGAGGTGCATCTAAGCCAGCCCGCCGCTCGGGAAGAGTTTCGGCACTTCTCGTACCTCTCCGGAGCCTGCGCGGGATCGGTGGCCGGTTTCGGTTGGCGCTCCTACGCCCTGGCCCTGCATTGGTTCGCCATGTTGCAAAGCGATGAACAATAGGGCCCTTGGCGGGGCGGCGTTTTTTTGCCCTTGACAAGCCTGGCCCGGGGGCGTTTACTTGGCACAACCCAACTCGGTCCAAAGAGACCGGCAAGGAACCTAAAGTAAAAATGACGGGCAGAGCGGAAATAATGATTGACGGCCAGGGGCGATTTAGCTCCGGGGACGTCTTTTTTTATTTTTATTATTTTACCGCCGTCTGCCCAAGGGCTGGGGAGGGTTAACGCCTAACTAGGCAAAACCAAGCAACCAAGGCCATGGGCAGACTGAAAAGTCGCCCATGGCCTTTTTTTGTTTGGTACAGGCGGGGCGGCCGGAAGTCGGCTCTGGCAACAAGAGGAACGATAAAGATGGCACTGGCAAGTAAAATTGAAAGCAAGGTAGCGGCGGTCGAGGCGGTGACCGTTGGGGTGGTGGCGCAAAAGCTCAAACCCCAAGCGCTTCTGGTCAGCCGCGAGGCCAAATCCGAGGACACCCTGGTTCACGCCGGGCCGATAACCGTTGGCGGCGGCAGCTTTACGGTAATCGCCGGGCCCTGCTCGGTGGAAAACCCCGAGCAGATGCTCTGCACTGCCCGTTGGGCCCAGCGCTACGGCGCGGCCATCCTCCGGGGCGGGGCCTACAAGCCGCGCACCTCTCCCTACAGCTTTCAGGGCTTGGGCCAGGAAGGCCTAGAGCTTTTGGCCCAGGCGCGCCGGCTCACCGGCCTGCCGGTGGTCACCGAAGTGATGGACACCAGCGACATCGAGTTGGTGGCCGCATACGCCGACGTGATCCAGGTGGGGGCGCGCAACGTGCAGAACTTCTCCCTGTTGCGCAAACTGGGCGAGATTCGCAAGCCCATCCTCATGAAGCGCGGCCTGATGACCACCATCAAGGAATTCCTCATGGCCGCCGAGTACATTCTGGCCGGGGGCAACGACCAGGTGATCCTGTGCGAGCGGGGCATTCGCACCTTCGAGACCGCCACCCGCAACACCCTGGACCTGAGCGCGGTGTGCGTGCTCAAGGAAAAGACCCACCTGCCGGTGGTGGTGGACCCCAGCCACGCCGTGGGCAACCGCCGTTACGTAAAACCCCTGGCCCGTGCTTCCTTGGCCGTGGGCGCCGACGGCATCATGGTGGAGATGCACTGCACCCCGGACAAGGCCCTGTGCGACGGGGACCAGTCCCTGGCCCCCAAGGAATTCAAAGCCATGATGGAAGAACTCAACGCCATGACCGCCCTGCGCCAGGGCTGGCTGGCCTGCTAAAGGAATACAGCCATGACTACCATGCCCAGCCCCGCCGAGCCCCAAGCCAGCCCGGCCAGCGACGCCATCGCAGCGCTGCGCGACGAGATCGATCAGACGGACCGGGAATTGATGGCCCTGCTCAACCAACGAGCCCGCCTGGCCCTGGACATCGGCCGCCTCAAGCAGGCCGCCGGGCTGCCGGTGTTCGTGCCCGAGCGCGAGTGCGACCTGTTGGATAAGCTGGCCAAGGGCAACCACGGCCCGTTGCCGGACCGCTACTTGTGCAACATCTTCCGCGAGGTCATCTCCGCCTGCCGTTCGGTGCAGCAGCCCCTCAAGGTGGCTTTTCTGGGGCCTGAGTTCACCTACAGCCACCAGGCGGCATTGCAGCACTTCGGAACCTCTTGCAGCTTGACCCCCCAGAGCGGCATCGCCGAGGTTTTCCGCGAGGTGGAGAGAGGCGGTTGTCACGTGGGCTTGGTGCCGGTGGAAAACTCCGGCGAAGGCGCGGTGGGCGCTTCCCTGGATCAGTTCATGACCACCCGCCTCAAGGTTTGCGGCGAGGTCTACACCCCCATCAGCCACGCGCTCATGTCTCGCGAGGAGGACCTGGACGCCATCACCACGGTCTACTCGCATCCCCAAGCCCTGGCCCAGTGCCGGGGGTGGCTGAGCCGTAACCTGCCTCGGGCCAGGGTGGCCGAGGCCACCAGCACCGCCGCCGCCGCCCGCCAGGCCGCCGAGACAGCCGGGTCGGCCGCCATCGGGGCCGTGGCCGCGGCCCGGCATCACGGCCTCAAGGTGCTCTCCGAGGGCATTCAGGACTACACCTACAACACCACCCGCTTTTTGGTGATCGGCAACCAGGAGGTGCCCCCCTGCGGTCAGGACAAGACCTCCCTGGTGTTCCTTACCGCCCACCGTCCCGGCTCCCTGTATCAGGCCCTGGGCGAGTTGGCCGAGATGGGGGTCAACCTGAGCCGTATCGAGAGCCGCCCCACCAAGGACCGTCCCTGGGAATACGCTTTCTTCGTGGACCTGCACGGCCACCGCGAGGACCCGCAGGTGGCCAAGGCCCTGGCCGCCCTGGAGAGCCAGGTGGAGCGTCTAAAGGTGCTGGGCTCGTTTCCGGTCGGGGAGATGCAATCATGAACTCGGAGGATGATTTTGGCGGCTTTATCAGGCCAATCGATTCCGGTTCCGCCGCCGGGCTGAGCGTAGGCATCATCGGGGCCCAGGGCCGCATGGGCGCCTGGCTGCGCCGCCTGCTGGAACCCCAGGTGGGCCGCTTGCTCACCGCCGACGTGAGGAGCCAACCAGCCACCCCCCAGTGGGTGGCCGCCTGCCGGGTAATCATTTTGGCGGTGCCGGTGGATGCGGTGGAAGAGGTGATGGAATCCATCGGCCCCCATACCGACCCCGAGGGCGTGGTGGTGGACATCTCCTCGCTCAAGCAACTGCCCCTGGCCAGCATGCTGGCCCACGCTCGGGGCGAGGTGGTGGGGGCCCACCCCTTGTTCGGCCCCGGCGCCGACTCCCTCAAAGATCAAGTGGTGTTTCTCAGCCAGGGCCGGGGCAGGCGCTGGCTTACCTGGCTGAAACGCTTTTTGCGTAACCAGGGGGCCCGGCCGGTGGTCATGGCCCCGGAGCGCCACGACCAGCTCATGGCCCAGGTGCAGACCCTAAGGCATCTGCTGCTCTACGCCTTTGGCTGGAGCCTGATGCAAATGGGCTACAGCCCCGAAGAAGACGGCGACATCTCCGGCCCCTGGTTCCGCGAACTACTAAGCCTCCTAGCCCACCAAAGCGCGCAACCCGCCGAGCTCTACGCCGATCTGGCCCTGAACAATCCCGGCGGCCTGGACGCGGCCCACACCCTGTTGCAGGGCCTGGGCTCCATGGTCTCGGCCCTGGAAGGCAAGGACCGGGGAGCCTTGGTGGACACCATGGAACAGGTGGGTGCTTTTATAAAAAATAGCCCACCCGCACTCTGTGCTTGACCGAAGCCGCATTTGGGGGTAATTTTTGTATACAGAAATTCAAGGGAGATTTTGTGATGTTTAACACTGCGTGGCGTTATTGGTGGCACAACTGGAACAGGAGTGGTCCACCCGCGCCCAAGCGTTAGGCACCCCAGCTAAAGCAGGCAATCACCGGGGCCGTGGACCAAAAGAGGTTCACGGCCCCGGTTCTTTTTTGAGACGAGAGTGATCGACATGACCCCCGGGCGGCGCGACAAACAAAATTGCTATTGCTGGCGGTGGTGGCGATTTACGGGCCGGGAGTCCGTTTTGCCCTAGAGAGCCTTCAGGCATCGGGCCAAACAACCGCGGACTCCCAAAAGGAAGTTCGCGGTTTTAGTTTTTTTTAGCGGTAGGAGAAAGCAGCCATGATTCAGGAAGCCATTGCCAAGGCGGTGAGCGGACGCGACCTGAGCGAACCGGAGATGATAGGGGCCATGGACCAGATCATGGAAGGCAAGGCCACCCCGGCCCAGATCGGGGCGTTGCTCATAGCCCTGCGCATGAAAGGCGAGAGCCTGGAGGAGATCAGCGGGGCGGCCCAGGTCATGCGGGCCAAAGCCACCCCGGTGGCTTGTGGGTGCGCGGCGGACGACGGGGTGCTGGTGGACATCGTGGGCACCGGCGGCGACGGGGCGGGCACCTTCAACGTGTCCACCACCACTGCCTTCGTGGCCGCCGCCGCCGGTCTCAAAGTGGCCAAGCACGGCAACCGGGCGGTGAGCAGCTCCTGCGGGGCGGCCGACCTCCTGGAGAGCCTGGGGGTGCCCCTGGACCTGGACGCCCGGCAGATCGCCCTGTGCGTGGACGAGGTGGGGGTGGGCTTCTTGTTCGCGCCGGTCCTGCACGGGGCCATGAAGCACGCCATCGGTCCCCGCCGGGAGATCGGCCAGCGCACCATCTTCAACCTGCTGGGCCCCCTGACCAACCCCGCCGGGGCCTCGGTGTTGGTGGTGGGGGTGTACGACTCCAAGCTGGTGGAGCCCCTGGCCCACGTGTTGGGCCGCCTGGGGGCCACCAGCGCCTTTGTGGTGCACGGTGAGGGCGGCCTGGACGAGATAACCATCACCGGGACCACCCGCATGGCTCGCCTCAAGGACGGCGAGGTGACCATGCTGGAGGTCGCCCCCGAAGATGTGGGCCTGGCGCGGGCCACCCTGGATGACGTGCTGGGCGGCTCGGTGGAGCAGTGCCGCGCCCACACCCTGGACGTGCTCTCCGGCCAAAAAGGCCCCAAGCGCGACATGGTGCTCATGAACGCGGCGGCGGCCCTGGTGGCGGCGTACAAGGCCCCGGACCTGGCTCAGGGCGTGGCTCTTGCCGCCGAGATCATCGACTCCGGGGCGGCCCTGGGTAAGCTGGAGGATCTCATCTCCTTTGCCAAGGGCCTGCGCCTTGAGGCGGCGGAGGCCTAGGATGGCCTATTCCGACCTGGGCGTGCTGGCCCGCATTTTGGAAGCCAAGCGGCAGGAGGTGGCCGCGCTCAAGGCGGCGCGCTCCCTGGCCGAGCTGCGCCGGGAGGCCGAGTCCGCGCCCCCGGCCCGTCCCTTCCTGGCTGCCTTGCGCCAAGCGCCGGGCATTGCGGTGATCGCGGAGATTAAGCGGCGCTCTCCCTCGCGGGGCGATCTGGCCCCCGGCGAGGACGTGCCGACCAGGGCCAAGGCCTATCAGGCCGGGGGCGCGGCGGCGCTTTCGGTGCTCACGGATATGCCGTTTTTCGGCGGCACCCTCGCGGACCTGGCCGCCGCCCGCCAGGCGGTGCCCATGCCCGCCCTGCGCAAGGACTTCATCATCGACTCGGCCCAGGTGTACCAGGCACGAGCCGCCGGGGCCGACGCGGTGCTGCTCATCGCCGCCGCCCTGGAAGGCCCTGAGCTGGCCGAGCTGTACCACCTGGCCAAGGGGCTGGGCATGGAGGTGCTGCTGGAGGTGCACAAGGCGGCGGAGCTGGAGCCGGTGTTGGCCCTTGACCCGCCCCTGGTGGGCATCAACAACCGCGACCTCAAGACCCTGAAGGTCAGCCTGGACACCAGCCGGGAGCTCAGACGCATCATCCCGGCCAAGGTTACCGTGGTGGCCGAGAGCGGAGTGAGCCGCCCGGAGCAGGTGAGGGCGCTAAAGGCCGCCGGGTTGGACGCCTTTTTGGTGGGCACCAGCCTCATGTTGGCCTCGGACCCCACAGCCACCCTGCGTGAGTTGGTGGAGGCACCGTGACCCCCCGGATAAAGATATGCGGCATCACCAACCTGGACGACGCATTGGCCGCCTGCCGTCTTGGGGCCGACGCCCTGGGTTTCGTGCTGGCTCCCAGCTCCCGCCAGGTGAGCCCGGAGCAGGCACGGGACATAATCGCGGCGCTGCCTCCCCTGGTGAACACGGTGGGGGTGTTCGTTGACGCCCCGCTGGTTGAGGTGAGCGAGCTGCGCCGATATTGCGGCCTGGACTGGGTGCAACTGCACGGCGACGAGGACGAAGATTATGCCGCCGCCCTGGGCCGCCGGGTAATCAAGGCCCTCAGGGTGTCCCCGGAGCGGCTTCCCGACGCGGCGGTTTACTCTAGCTGCTCTTTGCTGCTGGACACCTATCATCCCCAGGCCGTGGGGGGCACGGGCCAGAGCTTCGACTGGGGTCTTGCCTGCGGCGTTTCCCGGCAGCGCCCGGTGATATTGGCCGGAGGATTGACTCCGGACAACGTGGGCCGGGCCATAAAGCAAGTTCAACCCTTTGCCGTGGATGTTTCCAGCGGCGTTGAAAAAGAGAAAGGCGTCAAAGACCATGAGCGTATCGCAAACTTCATCGCCCAAGTCCGGCGGGTATAAAACCCTGCCCGACGAGCTGGGGCACTTCGGCCCCTACGGCGGGCGCTTTGTGCCCGAAAACCTCATGCCCGCCCTGGAAGATCTGCACGCGGCCTATCTGACCGCCCAGCAGGACCCGGCTTTCCATGAGGAAATGGAGGACCTCCTGACCAATTACGCCGGGCGGCCCACCCCCCTATACGAGGCCAAGAACCTGAGCAAGGCCCTGGGCGGGGGGCGCATTTTCCTGAAGCGCGAGGACCTCACCCACACCGGAGCCCACAAGATCAACAACGCCCTGGGCCAGGTGCTTTTGGCCAGGCGCATGGGCAAAAAGCGCATCATCGCCGAGACCGGGGCCGGGCAGCATGGGGTGGCCACGGCCACGGTGGCCGCCCTCATGGGCCTGGAGTGCATGGTCTACATGGGCACCCTGGACATGGAGCGCCAGGCCTTGAACGTCACCCGCATGGAGATGCTGGGGGCCACGGTGGAGCCGGTGACCAGCGGCAGCCGCTCGCTGAAGGACGCCACCACCCAGGCCATACGCGACTGGGTGGCCAACGTGGGCGACACCCACTACATCATCGGCTCGGTGGTGGGGCCCCATCCCTATCCCATGCTGGTGCGCGGCTTCCAGTCGGTGATCGGCAAGGAGGCCAGGGCCCAACTCTTGGAGCGCGAGGGCAAGCTGCCCAAGGCGGCGGTGGCCTGCGTGGGAGCGGGCAGCAACGCCATCGGCCTGTTCCACCCCTTGCTGAACGACCCGGTGGACCTCATCGGGGTGGAGGCGGCGGGCTATGGCCTGGACACCGGCGAGCACGCGGCCAGCCTCACCGCCGGACGGCCCGGCGTGTTGCACGGCTCCAGCTTGTATCTGCTGCAAGACCCCGACGGGCAGATCATCGAGGCATATTCCATGGCCGCGGGGCTGGACTATCCCGGGGTGGGGCCGGAGCACAGCTACCTCAAGGACATCGATCGGGCCACCTACGCCACGGTGGACGATAAGGCGGCGGTCAAGGCCTTCATGGACCTGGCCCGCTACGAGGGCATCATTCCGGCCCTGGAAAGCTCCCACGCCTTGGCCCATCTCAAGGATCTGGCTCCCCGCTACGCCACCGACGACATTATTCTGGTGTGCCTATCCGGCCGGGGCGACAAGGACGTCTCCCAAGTGGCCGCCTATTTGGAGAAGCAGAAATGAACCCCGTCATACGCGAAAAATTCGCCGCCGCGGCCGAGCAGGGCCGGGCCGCGTTCGTACCCTATGTCACCGGCGGCTTTCCCAACGCCGACACCTGCCTGGAGCTGATCACCGCCCTGGACGACCTTGGCTCCGAGGTGATCGAGGTGGGCCTGCCGTTCTCCGACCCCCTGGCCGACGGCCCCACCATCCAGCTCTCCAGCCAGAGGGCCCTGGAGGCCGGGGCCACTCCGGTCAAGATTTTGCAGACCATGGAGCGGGCCGCGGCCAAGACCCAGGCCGCCCTGGTGGCCATGACTTACGTCAATCCCGTGCTGACCATGGGCTACGAAGAATTCGCCAAGCGGGCCTCCGGCTCCGGGGTGAGCGGGGTGATCATCCCCGATCTGCCCCCCGAGGAGGCGGTTGAGTGGTTGGATGCTTGCCAAGCCCACGGCCTGGACCCGGTGTTCATGGCCGCGCCCGGCACCCCCATGGAGCGCCTGGACCTCATTTTGGCGGCGGGTGGCGGCTTCTTGTACTACGTGTCCATGGACGGGGTGACCGGCACCGAGTTGGAGCTTCCCCCCGAGCGTTTGGCGGCCATGCAAAAGGTGCGGGCCCGCTCTTCGCTGCCGGTGGCGGTGGGCTTCGGGGTGGCCACTCCGGCCCAGGCTGCGGCCCTGGCACCGGTGGCCGACGGCGTGGTGGTGGGCAGCGCACTGGTGCGCCAGGTGCACCAGGCCAAAACGCCCCAGGAGGCGGTGGAGGCGGTTAGCCGCTTGGCCGGGGAGTTGCGCCAGGCCCTGGTGCGTTGAGGAGTGAGGCTTCGGCCCCGTCCAAAACTATAGCTTTTTGATGGGGGGTTAATGTGGATTGATAACTATTGCTGTGATACAAATAGCCAAGATTAATTGCCCAACTCCAGCATGCTTTTGGTTTGAGTAAACCGCCCCGGCCAGGCCTTGGTAATAGCCCAGGAAATTGACCCTCCGTGAGTTTTGCCGAGGGACCAGGCTTGAGATAGGGGCTTACCTGGCGCACGGTGATCTTTGAGCTTTGAAATAGTCATCTTGATGGCCGAGGCGGTGGTGGTTTACCTAATGGTGCTGGGCACCCACTCTTTGCGCCACCGCTTCGGCTTGGCCCACTACTATGCTCTGGTCGGTGGGGTAACCGCCGTCATGTCTTGGGTCACCGATGCGGGCGTCGCCGTCCATTTGGGAGGCATCACCTTTGTGGTGGGCTCCACCGTGTTTTACACTTCTTTGCTTCTAGGCGTGTTCGTGGTCTATGTCTTTGACGGCCTCAGGGCCACGCGCATCATCATCTCCACGGTGATCGGGGTTTCGGTCATGGTGCCGCTGATCGCCCTGGTGCTCAACTTCCAGATGAAGATCGGCGGGGTGCCCGCCCTGGGTTACGTGCCCTCGCCCAGCTTGCGCATAAACATCGCTTCGGTGTTCGCCACCTCTATGGACTTGGTGTTTTTGGCCATCGCCTGGGAATACATGAACAACCGTTTCCAGTGGATACCCATGGGTATCCGGGCCTTCTTCACCCTGCTGGGTGTGATGTGGTTGGATGTGATCCTGTTCGCCACCGCGGCCTTCGCGGGCACCGGCGAGTGGCTCTCCATCATCCAGGGCACCGCCATGAGCCGCCTTATCGTCTCCTGTTTCGCCGCGCCTCTGTTGTGGGCCTATCTCTCTTGGCAAAACCGCAGCTGGGGAACCCAGATAACCCAGCGCCCGGTGCTGGCCATCCTCAGGCAGTTCGCCCAAATTAAAGAGGAGCTGACTCAGGCCCAGCAAGAGATAGAGCGCCGCAAGCAGGCGGAAGCGGCTCTGCGCGAGAGCGAGGAACGGCTACGCACCCTGGCTTCCACCGACGCCCTCACCGGCCTGGCCAACCGGCGGCGCTTCTGGCAGGTGGCGGGCAGCGAACTCCAGCGCGCCAAGCGCTATGGCACGGATTTGGCCGTTATTATGATGGACGTAGACAAGTTCAAGAAGGTCAACGACACCTTCGGCCACGACGTGGGGGACCAGGTCCTGCGCGAACTGGCCCGCATCGGATTGGAAAAGGTCCGCTCCTTTGATCTGTTCGCCCGGGTGGGCGGGGAGGAGTTCGCCTTTATCCTGCCTGAATCCAGCTTGCAGGACGCCTGCAAAACGGCCGAGCGCCTAAGAACGGCGGTGGAGACCCAAGCCGTTACGGTGGGTCACCATCAGGTGCGCATAACCATCAGTCTGGGAGTGGCGGCGTTGGAGCCGGGCATGGAGCAGATGGAAGAACTCTATAAGGCGGCGGACCAAGCCCTTTATCAGGCCAAGCAGGACGGACGTAACAAAGTGCGGGTGTACCAGGGCAACGGCGGCGAGGAATACTAACCAGCCGCCCGAGCCTGGTAAAAAGACTACCTTACTCCTAAGCTCATGAAAATTTGCGGCACTTGGCCTCTTATGGTTGACGCCTGCGTCTCATCGCCACGGCAAACTCTTGTCCGCGGCCAGCCTGCTGCAAAAGATGGCTGGATGCATCCCCAGGGCCTGCGCGGCATGTTTAATATCTTTGGCCCGCCGGCGCAAAGCGCCATAATGCCCGCATGACGGGAGTGCATCCGAATCAGTTGCGACACCCGCTTTTTAAGAGTTTCGGGGGTTGTGTTCGGAGTGGTACTTTTGGAGATAATTATCTTCTTGCCCAAGGGGACCGTGGAATGCGTCTCCCTGTGGCTCAACAAGAGATCCGGCGTAGCAAGGAGTTGAGCGTGAAAACGACATTTTTCGAACCAAACAAACTGAGCACTTTTTTAGCGAGTAAAAAAACCCTGCTGGCCCAGGGAGCCATATCCCAGGCCGGCCCGGAAGCGAAAAAACTAGGGGCCCAAAGGGTCCTGGTGGTGACCGACGCAGGGGTGATGAAAGCGGGCTTGGCCGATACGGTTCGGGACTCGCTGAGCGCGGCGGGCCTGGAGGTGGGGGTGTTCGACGGCATCTTGCCCGAGCCTCCGGCCAGGGTCATCGACCAGTGCGCCGACGAGTTCCGCAAGGGCGGCTACGACCTGTGCCTGGGCCTGGGCGGCGGCAGTTCCCTGGACTCGGCCAAGATCGTATCCAACCTGGCCGTGAATCCGGGATCGGTGCTGGAGTACGTGGGCATGGACATGGTGCCCAAAAAAGGCACCCCGCTGATCCTGGTGCCCACCACGGCGGGTACCGGCAGCGAAGCCACCCGGGTTATGGTGCTCACCGATGAGTCGGACAACACCAAGAAGGTGGTCTTCAGCGACTACCTGCTGCCCGACGTGTCCATACTGGACCCGGATCTGACCCTGTCCGTGCCGCCGTCGGTGACCGCGGACACCGGCTTGGACGCCTTGGTGCACGCCATCGAGACTCACGTCTCGGTGAACGCCACCCCCTACTCGGACATACTCTCCCTGCAGGCCATTGCCATGATCGCCCGCCATCTGCCCCAGGCCTATGCCAAGGGCGGCAACCTGTTGCCCCGCTACAACATGCTGCTGGCGGCCAACCTCTCCGGCTCGGCCTTTGCCAGCGGCGGCTTGGGCGCGGTGCACGGCCTGGCCTACGTTCTGGGCACCGAATACCACATGGCCCACGGCCGCTCCAACGCCATCATGCTGCCCCATGTCATGGCCTTCAACCTGAGCGGCAACCTGGAGAAGTTCGCTGGCATCGCCGAAGCCATGGGCGAGGACATCACGGGCCTGTCGCCTTACGAGGCCGCCGCCCTGTCGGTGGAGGCGGTGTATTCGCTCATGGAGGCGGTGAACCTCTCGGCGCGGCTCACCGACTGTGGCGTCAGCCGCGACGACCTTCCCAAACTGGTCAAGGGCGGCATGGCCCAGGCCAGGCTGTTCGTGCCCAACCCCAGGGATATCACCGAGGCCGACGTGGAGCAGATATACTCCAACGCCTTTTAGCCTCGCGGCTCGATAATCAACGGCGCGCCGCCCGGCCTGGGCGGCGCGCCGTTTTTTTGTGGCGATCTAAAAGGGGCTTCGCAGCATGCCCTGTTCGAAGTTGAGGGCCCAGGGCTCGGGGGCAATCTCGATCTTGGGGTCGGCGGAAAGGGCCGCGCGGTAGGCCTGGGAAACGTAGAGCTCTTTCAACTCCAGGGTGTTCTTGATATACACGATGCCCAGGTCCTGCAGGGTGTAGGGGCGTATGGTCATCAGGGCGGCGGCCACCGCGTCCAGGTCGGTGTCGTAGGTCGGGGGGATCATGCCCGCCTCGGGGGTGCAGGCGGTTAGGCAATTGATGATGGTGGCCTGCTGGTCGATCTCATCCACCAGGCCGCGCAGGGTGGAGTCGGCTTGGCCGATGCCCACCGCGCTGCCCGCGGTGTGCTCGCTCAAACGGCGCACATGGATGCGGGCGATCTTGGGGCTCTCGCGCACCGCCCCGTAGGCGGCCACGTCGCGCCCCACCACGTTGGGGTCGATGCCCATGCCCGATATCTCCTTGCCCATCTCCTCCACGATTAGCAGATCCACCTGCTCCATGGGCAGGCGCGGCAAAATAGCCCGGGCCAGGGCCATCAGCTCGGTCTCCACCTTCTCCATGCGCTCCGGCCCGGCCAGGCGCAGGTTGCAGATCTGGTGGTTTTGGTTTTCCACCAAAGCCACGCCGAACAAAAAGCGGCTGCGCCCCATGGCCTCGCGACCGGCGGTGGCCAGGATTTCGTACTGGGGGCGCACCAGGCTGAGGCGGTGGTAATACTCCGCGCCCGCCTGGTTGCCCAGGCCGATGCTCATCATTTTGAGGATGCCCGATTCGGTGGGGCCGATGAAGTTGGTGTGGGGCTTGATGCGGTTGATGAGCACCAAGCCGTCGGCCTCATGGGCCAGGCGATTGACGAACAGGGGGATGCCGCAGGCGGTCTCGCCCAGGGAGACCACCTCCATGGTGGCTCGGATGGGCGCGCCGCAGGTCTCCTCGCGGACTCCCCGGTGGCCCAGCACCTCGATTTGCCCTTGGGCCGTGGCCCCGCCGTGGGAGCCCATGGCGGGGATGATAAATGGCTCCGCCCCCACCGAGCGCAGGCACCGCACCACCCCGGCCACCACCGTGGCCAAGTTGCTGATGCCCCGGCTGCCCACCCCCACCGCCACCTTGGCGCCCGGCGGCAGGCTCAGGCTGTCCTTGATGGCCGCGAACTCGCGCTCCAGGGCATGGGCCGGGTCGATGGCCGGGGGGATGTCGAAGACTTGGCGGATTTTGAGCATGGGGGGTAGTTGCAAGTCAGCCGGGTTGTCGCAGAGCATGACCTTCTCCTTTTGTCCAGCCGGGGTGTTTGGGCCCGGGATCGGCCCTAGTATACCGTTCCCGGCTGGCCTGGTTCAGCAACGCCGTACTCTGATCTACGATAAATCGTTCAAAACGAGCCGATTGCGCGAGCGGGGTGGGAAATTGTCGCCTCTGAAAAACTCCCGGCGGCCACCGCCGCTACGGGCCTGTTCCAAAAAAAGTTTGACAGGCGCGCCGGGGTGGGTTATCAGATCAATCCAGTGGGTATCGCTATCGAGCGTTGACATTTCGCGAGGCCGAAGCCTCTCCAGCAGAAAACGGTACCCCACAACAAGATTGGGTTAAGAAAACCCGGTGGCCTACGGAACGTGGGCCGGCCGGGTTTTTTGTTGCGGTAGTCGCGGCAAGGGCCGGCCGGACCCATCCTGTAAAATGGGGCCACCGGAACCACCTTTCACTCAAAGGAGCACGAGAATGTTTGGGCGAATTGTGATGGCGGTTTTGTCGCTTTGCCTGCTGCTGGCCACCCCCGCGCTGGCCCACTTCGGTATGGTGATCCCCGAGAGCAACCTCATGGCGCGCCCCGGCGTGATCAACCTGGACTTCCGCTTCTGGCACCCCATGGAAGGTCAGGGCATGAACCTGGTCAAGCCTGCCGAGGCCGGGGTGTGGGCCAAGGGCAAGAAAATCAGCCTTCTGCCCGCGCTGAAGGAAAAGAAGGTGGACGGCTTCACCACCTGGCAGACCCGGTACCGGGTCAAGTCGCCGGGCGACTACATCTTCTATATGACTCCCCAGCCCTATTGGGAGCCCAGCGAAGACTGCTTTATCATCCACTACACCAAGACCGTGGTGGACGCCCTGGAGGCCGAGGAAGGCTGGGATACGCCGGTGGGCCTGCCTATGGAGATCGTGCCTCTCACCAAGCCCTTCGGCATCTACGCGGGCAACAACTTCAGCGGGGTGGTGCTTTACAAGGGCAAGCCCCTGGCGGGTAGCGAGGTGGAGGTGGAGTTCTACAATGTGGGCGGTAAACTTAAGGCTCCGGCCGGGGCCTATGTGACCCAACTGGTCAAGACCGACGCCAACGGGGTTTTCAACTGGAGCATTCCCTGGCCGGGGTGGTGGGGCTTCGCGGCTCTGCACACCGCTGATGACTACAAGATCAAACACCAGGGCAAGGACAAGGACGTGGAGCTTGGCGGCGTGATCTGGATATACGCCCATCCTGGCTTGTCATCGGAAAAGGGTGACTAAAAGGTGCACATCTCCGAAGGAGTCCTCTCCGGGCCGGTGCTGGCCGGTGGCGCGGTAATCAGCGCCGCCGGCTTGGCCCTGGGCCTGAAAAACATCGATTATGACAAGCTGCCACGGGTGGCCCTTTTGTCGGCGGTGTTTTTCGTGGCCAGCCTTATTCACCTGCCGGTGGGGCCGTCCTCGATTCATTTGGTGCTCAACGGCCTGGTGGGGCTCATCCTGGGATGGGCGGCCTTTCCCGCCCTGTTCGTGGGGCTGGTTTTGCAGGCGGTGCTGTTCCAGTTCGGCGGGCTCACCGTGCTGGGGGTCAACACCGCCACCATGGCCTTGCCCGCGGTGCTGGGCTACTATCTCTTCGCCCCCTTTCTGCGCGGGGGCGGCAAGACGGCCCCGGTGATCGCGGCCTTCGCTGCGGGTTTTTGCGCCATTCTTTTCTCCGCCGTGCTCACCGGGGTGAGCCTGTATCTAAGTGGCGAGGCCTTCTTGGGCGCGGCCTGGGCCATCGTGGTGGCCAACCTGCCGGGCATGATCATAGAAGGCGTGGTCACTGCCGTGGCGGTGCTGTTCCTCAGAAAGGTCAAGCCGGAGCTTTTGGGTATGGGGCCCTATGTGGAGTGATGCGATTATGCGTTTGACTATATCGGCGGTTTTGTTTGCCCTGATCCTGGTCCTGCCGGGCGCGGCCCAGGCCCACCGCATCAGCGTTTATGCCTATGTGGAGGACGGCCAAATCAAGGGAGAGGGCTACATGCCCGGCGGCGGCAAGGTCAGCAACCAGCAGGTGCAGGTGCTGGACGCCGGGGGCAAGGTGTTGGCCGAGGTCAAGACCAGCCCGGAAGGCGCCTTCTCTCTGCCTCTGCCCCAGGCCAAGCCACCCCTGACTCTGGTGCTCAACGCCGGGGCCGGTCACCGGGCCACCTTTGAATTAAAAGCGGCGGACTTGGGTGTTGCGGCCCCCGCCCCCAAGGCGTCGCCGGCCCCTGCGGCCGCCGAGCCGGTTGCCCAGGCCGTGGCCATCAATCAGGACCTGGCTCCGCAGATAAAAAAGGCGGTGGCTCAGGCGGTGGCCCCCTTGCGGGCCCAGTTGGCGGAAATGGCCCTTCGTTCCAATGAGGTAAGCCTGCGCGACATTATCGGCGGCCTGGGTTGGATCGTGGGTTTGTTGGGCCTGGCTGCTTATTTCAAGGCTCGCAAGATGGCGGGAGGCGCACCGCGATGAGCGAGGCCGCCTCCCAGGCCCAGGCCGCACCGAGGGTAAAGCCCGCGCCCACCCTGGACAATGCCCTGGCCATGGGGCCGGTGGGCCGCCTGGACCCTCGGGCCAAGCTGGTGGTGGTGTTCGCCTACAGCTTGCTAATGGCCCTGGCCTACTCTCCGGTCATGGCCGCCCTGGGGGTGCTGCTGGGTTTTGGTTTGGTGGCATGGGCCCGCTTGGGCTGGAAGGTGTTCATCAGCCGCCTGGTGGCGGTCAACCTGTTCACCGCTTTTCTGTGGCTGTTTCTGCCCTGGCAAATCTCCCTGGGCCAGAGCGTATGGGGCCTGGGCCTGGTTTACAATCCCGACGGCTTGGCCCTGGCCCTGCTGGTCACCCTCAAGGCCAACGCCGTCTTCCTGGCCCTGCTGGCTCTTTTGGGCAGCAGCCCGGTCAACGATATCTTCCACGCCCTGGCCCACCTCAAGGTGCCCTCCAAGCTGGTCACCATGTTTTTGCTCTTCTACCGCTACCTGCATGTGATGCGCCATGAATACCAGCGCCTGCGCCAGGCCATGCAGGTGCGCGGCTTCCAGCCCGGCAGCAATTTGCGCACCTACAAAACCTATGCCCAGCTCATGGGCATCCTTTTGGTGCGCAGCCTGGAGCGCTCGGAGAGGGTCTACCAGGCCATGCTCTGCCGGGGCTTTGGGGGCACCTTCTGGTTGCTGGACCATTTTTCCTGGCGGCGGGCGGACACCGGCTTTTGCCTTATGTCGGGCCTGGTGCTAATCGTCCTGGCCTTGTTGCAATGGAGCGGGATCTCATGGAATTGATTCGTCTGGAGGGCGTCAGCTTCGCCTATGCGGGCCGGCCGCCGGTTTTCCAGGGCATGGACTTCTCCCTGTCCCAAGGCCAGCGCCTGGGTATCCTGGGCCCCAACGGGGCGGGTAAATCCACCCTGTTCCAAATTTGCCTGGGCCTGCTGCATCCCCAACAAGGCAAGGTCTACGCCAGGGGAAGCCTGTGCCAGGGGGAGAAGGACTTCCGCGCCCTGCGCCGGGAGCTGGGCTATCTGTTCCAAGACCCGGACGATCAACTTTTCTGCCTCACCGTGGCCGAGGACGTGGCTTTTGGCCCCTTGAATTTGGGCAAGGGCCACCGCGAGGTGCAGCGCCTGGTCACGGACACCCTGGACAGCCTGGGGCTTGGCGATTACGGCCGTAGGCTCACCTATCAGCTTTCCGGCGGGGAAAAGCGCCTCATCTCCCTGGCCACCGTTTTGGCCATGCAGCCAAAGGCCTTGCTACTAGACGAGCCCAGCACCGGCTTGGACTCGGAGCGGGCCGCGGCCATGGAAAAAGTGTTGGATGAATCCAACCTGTCCTGGGCCATGGTCTCCCACGACCAGAGCCTTCTTGAACGCACCTGCCACAATATCGTTCGCTTGGAGGGGGGACTCCTGAAGGACCTACCCTAGGGACTCCAAACAAAATTTGAGTCTATGTGACCCGGGCTACACAGCCCGGCTAGGGGAGCTTTGCGCCGAATTCGGGCGCGAGCGGGAAAACCTTCAAAAGGAGACAGGTGATGAAAGGAGTTGTAGGCAACTTCGCTTTGCTGGCGTTGTGTCTGTTGCTGCTGGTGCCGCCCGTGGCCCAGGCAGCAGATCCGACCCAGGAGGCAATTTTGCATGAGCTGCGGGCCCTGAAACAGCGGGTGTCCGAGCTGGAAAACAAATTGGCCGAAGCCCAAAAATCGGCCGAGAACGCCCAAAAGTCCGCCGCCGAGGCCTACGCCACCTCGGGGCGCTCCCTGAAGATGTCCCAACAGGTGGCCAAGACCAAGAGCAAGCAACCCGAGGGGCTGTTGAGCGAGGCGGGCAAGCGGCTGAAGATTTACGGCGCCGTGGAGCTTGAGGGTTCCTACTCCAACATGAAACCCAAGAACGGCGAGTCGGTCACCGACAGTGACTTCACCCTGGCCACGGCCGAGATATTCTTCGAGGCCGCCATCAACAAGTACACCAAGGGCCTTTTGCATCTGCTCTATGAGCAGGGTGACACCGACCCCATCAACATCGACGAGGCCTTCATCCTGGTGGGCCAGACCGAGGACATGCCTTTCTACTTCCTGGGCGGGCGCATGTACCCGGCCATAGGCCTGTTCGAGACCTACATGGTCAGCGACCCCATCACCCAGAACACCTTTGAGACCCAGGCCAGCGCCGTGGAGATCGGCTGGGCTCAGGACTGGTTCAACGTGGGGGTGGGCACCTACAATTCCACGGTGCACCAAAGCAGCGACTCCCCGGACAACACCATCAACACCTACTATGTGCGTGCCCAGTTCGACGCGGTGGAAGACGCCCTGGCCGATGGGCTGGACATCAACGCCGGGGTGGCCTACACCAACAACATCGCGGGCGGCAACCTGGGTGACGAGGTGGTGGATGAAACGGTCCAAGACCTGGTGGCCGGTTTGTCGTTCATGCTGAACCTGCAATACAAGTGGGTGGTGTTCAACGGCGAATACATCACCGCCCTGGACGACTACCAGGCCGGCGAGCTTTCCTTTATAGACAGCAAGGCCAAGCCCTATGCCTACAACCTGGAACTGGCCTTCTTGCCCATAGAGGACTGGAGTTTTGCCGTGCGTTATGAGGGTAGCGGCGACTTGGGCGATTTCGAGCCCGAGCGCCAATACGGCTTTACGGTTTCTTGGAACTTCCTGGCCGACACGGCGCTCAGCTTGGAATACCTGCGCGGCGATTACGCCAACGACGACGAGCGCGATCTGGTGACCACCCAACTGGCGGTGGCCTTCTAGCCAACCTTAAAACCGCAAGGCCCGAGGCCCATAAACTGGGCTTTGGGTCTTGCGTCCCACGGCCTGATGGGGGATCATTTAATTAGTCTTGGATAACTTAATTCGCAATGGGAAACAATAATGACGCACAAAACGTGGCTAATGGTCTTTGGGTTGACGGCTCTGGCGGCTCTGGCCGCTTGCAGCAATCCCACCGCTCAGAAAATATTCAGCACCGAGGTGGCCGCGCCCGCCACGCTGGTAACGGCCTCGGAGGTGGTGGACTGCCAACTTGTGGGCGAGGTGGTCGGCTACGGCGAAGCCTCCAGGAGCGGCAACGCTCCCTTGGCCCGCATCACTGCTCGTGACAACATGCTTCAGCGGGCCGGTAACATGGGGGCCAACTACGTGGTGCTCAAGGAATATCAGGGCAACCGGAGGGCGATGGCCATAGGCAAGGCCTACAAGTGCGGCAAACCCTAGCCTGGCACAGCCGGCCGCCGCATGGCTGCGTTGGCAGCGTCACTTAGACCTCGGCGTATATAAGAATATGCCTGCGGTCTGCGCTCGCCGTCGCTAAAGCCTTCATGAAATATGCGGATCAGGAGATGCAGCCGCTGTAGAAGAACCACCCCAGCCCCAGGGTGTAGAGCAGGTTGCCCCACAGACCGTGCTCCATGCCCACCGCCACCAGGGACTTGGAGCGCAGGTAGCGATAGCCGAAGAGCAATCCCCCCAGGCCCGCGATAACCGGGGCCACCCAGTTGCCGTAAAAAATATGGGCCAGCCCGAAGCTCACCCCACTGGCCAGGATCATGACCCTGGGGTCCGGGAACAGCGGGCGGTAGCGCTGGAAGAAAAATCCCCGGAACACCACCTCCTGGGGATAGGCGGCCAGGATGGGGTAGAGCAGCAGAAGCAGCAGCCAGCCGTGGGGGTGGGTGCTGGGCATGGCCAGGAACTTGTCCTGCACGAACAGGTAGGTGACCAAGGCCAAGGGCAGCAAGGGGAGGGCCAAGCCCAGGAGCATCTCCTTTAGGTGCCGCCTGAGGCCCCGAATCCGCCAGATGACGCCCCGGTCGAAGCCCCGCGCCCTGAACAGATACCAAGCGCAAAACCCGGCGGCCACGATGACCAGGGGGATTACCCGATGGGCCAGTTGATGGCGCAAAAAATACAGCCCCACCGGCGCCGCGAAAAACAGACCCAGACACTCGGCCCAAAGCAGGGCGCGGCTGGGTTGGCTGGCGGCGGTGCGGCTGGTCATGAGGTCACCATTTCTTAACGCGTTTGTAACGTAAACTAATTTTACCAAATGCCGTGCAGCTAAAAAGGGGATTCCACCGGGCGGAGCGAAACGTAACAAAAGGGGGCTCCAGCCGGGCGCAACTCAGCGAATCTTGCTCTCCACCTGAATTTCATAGGCTTTCATTTTCTTCCACAGGGTCACCCGGCTGATGCCCAGCAAGCGGGCCGCCTCTTCCCGGCGGCCACCCGACTGTCGCAGGGCCGAGATAATGCGCTCCCGCTCGTCTTGCTTGGCGGCGGGCTGGGGTGCCGGTTGGCCGTTCGTCGGCGCGGCGTGGCCCTCTTCGTTGCGCAGGCTTTCGGGCAGGTGGCCCGGTTCGATCATGCCGCCGGGGCACAGCACCACCGCGTATTCCAAGGCGTTGATAAGCTCGCGCACGTTGCCCGGCCAGCCGTAGCCAAGCATCAGGTCCATGGCCGCCCGGTCCACGCCCGAGATGTCCTTGCCGCTGCGCTCCAGGATGCGTTTTAAAAATGCCTCCACCAACAGGGGCACGTCCTGGCGGCGCTCACGCAGGGCGGGAGTGTGGATGGGCACCACGGCCACGCGGTAATAGAGGTCTTCCCGGAAGCGGCCCTGGGCCACCAGTTCCTTCAGGTCGCGGTGGGTGGCCGCGATGATGCGCACGTCCACGGGGATGGGCCTGATGTCGCCCACCCGCTCCAGGACTTTTTCCTGCAACACCCTCAGGAGCTTCACCTGGGTGGCGGGGGGCAGGTCGCCCACCTCGTCCAAAAGGAAGTCGCCCCCCTTGGCCGCCTCGAAGCGGCCCATGCGGTTGGCGTCGGCCCCGGTGAAGGCCCCCTTCACGTGGCCGAACAGTTCGCTCTCCAAAACGTTTTCGTTGAGCGAGGCGCAGTTAACCTTGATCAGCGGGCCCTGATTGCGCCGTCCCAAACGGTGCAGGGCCTCGGCCACCATCTCTTTGCCCGTGCCGCTTTCGCCGGTGATGAGCACCGGGGCATCGGAGTCGGCCGCGCTCTCGATGAGGTTGAACAGGCGCAGCATGGCCGGGGAGCGTCCCACCATGCCCTGGAACACCTCGTCCATGCCCATCTGGCGGCGCAGGCTGGTGAGTTCCCGTTCCCTGGCCACCGCCTCGCTGAGGTCGGTGAGGGTCTCCACCCCGCCCATGGCCTCGCCCTTTTGCCCCTGGATCACCGCCGCGTTTTTGAGCACGTACAGGGGAGAGCCGTCTTTTTTGCGCAGGGTGCAGCGGCAACGTTGGATGGCCCCTTTTTTGAACAGGTCACACTCGAGCACCCCCTGGGAGTCGTGGGGGTAGTTGCAGGAATCGCACTCCAGCAAGGTGCAGGGGCTGCCCACCAGCTCGGACGAGTTGTAGCCGGTGAGCTGTTCAAAGGCCGGGTTCACGCTGACGATGAGGCCGCTGGGGTCCACTACCATTAGCCCGTCTTGCATGGTGTTGATCACGGTGCGCCAATACTGGTTGTACTCGTCCTGGCCGTGGTTTTCGGGCATGGCTCTCCTCGTTCAGGTAGGCAACGTTTGTTAAGCAAATTATTAACATACGTTTCGATTCGGGTAAACAAAGATAAACGTCGCTGCGGGCAACAAATGGATAAATGATTGTATCTAAAGCATAAACATTGTTTCCCCCCTTTTGGCATCGCTCTTGCTCTATCAGAGGCCAACCCATGGAGGCTTGGCCCATGCCCAAGGCTGAAGACAACTTCCCCGTAACCGTTCGCATCGATACCAGGGGGCTAAGCGCCGCCTGGTCCATTCTCTGCGCCGAGCGGGCGGTGGAGGAGCTTGAGCCGGGGCAGGTGCTGGAGGTGAGCATCAGCGACCCCCAACTGGCCATAGACCTCCCGCGCATTTTGCACCAACGGGGCAACGCCCTGATGGCCACCCGCCAAAGCGGCCAAGGCCTGTGCCTGTATGTGCAGCGCGGCGATGGGGAACCAACCGCCAATACGACACCTAAGCTTTAGGAGGAAGATCATGTCTCAGCCACTCAGCGAAATTCCCAGCGCGGCTTCCAGTGTGGACGCCCGCGGCAGCGCCTGCCCCGGCCCTTTGCTCGAAGCCAAAAAAGCCATCGGCAGCGTGATGGTGGGTGAGGTCCTCGAGATACTCTCCAACGACCCCGGCACCAAGGACGACATCCCCATCTGGGCCACCAAGGTGGGCCACGCGTATCTGGGCCACGCCGAGGCCGACGGTTACGAGCGTATTTTCGTTCGCCGCCAGAAGTAATGCCATGGACGCGTGCGTGGCCAAATATCCCATCCTGATCCTGGCCACCGAGGACTGCTCCTACCCAGGGGCCAACTCGGTGGGCCAGGCCCACCAGAACTACCCGGACAACACCTACATAATCCGCACCCCCACCCCGGCCCTGTTCCCCGAGAAGTTCTATCTGGACTGCTTCGACAAAGGCGTCGGCGGCATCATCATTATGTCCTGCGGAGTGGAGTGCCCCTATGAGGGGGCCTATCCGGCCCTGGCCAAGCGGGTGGACGGCATCTACGCCTTGATGAAGCAGCGGGGCCTGGACATCAGGCGGCTGCGCCTGACCGCCATCTGCACGGTGTGCAACCGCGCCTTTATCAAAGAGGTGAATCTGATGAACCAGGTGGTGGCCGAACTGGGAGCCCCAGGCAGCGAGGCGCGGGCGGCTTGATCCGCCGGAAAGGTAAGTTGAGATGCCAAACGGCGACACCCAAAAATTCGACAGCTTGGTGCTGGGCGGCGGTATAGCCGGGCTGGCCGCTGCCCTGGACCTGGCCGACGCCGGTTACCGGGTGGCCGTGGTGGAGCAGGACGCCACCATCGGCGGCAAGATGATCCGCTTGTCCAAGGTGTTCCCCACCCTGGACTGCGCCAGCTGCATCACCACCCCCAAGATGGCGGCGGCGGCCCACCACCCCAACGTCACCCTGTTCACCATGTGCCGCCTGGAAGATGCCCAGCGGGTGGACGGCCAGGTGCGGGCGCGGGTGACCCAAATGCCCCGTTACGTGGACCCGGCCAAGTGCATCGGCTGCCGCCAGTGCGAGTACGAGTGCCCGGTGATGGTGCCGGACCAGGAGCAGGGCGGCTTCACCGCCCGCAAGGCCATCTACATCCCCTTTTCCAACGCCATACCTCAGTTGGCCCTCATCGACCGCGAGCATTGCATGATGTGCGGCAAGTGCTCCCAGGTCTGCCCCACCGGCGCGGTGGACCAGCTTCAGACCGAACAGGAGTTCATCATCGAGGCCGACACCATGGTGCTCTCCACCGGTTTCGAGCTGATGGAAGACTTTCCTCAGCGGGCCTATGGCAGCCCGGGCCTGGGGGACAACGTGATCTCCAGCCTGCAGATGGAGCGCCTGCTGGCCCCCCATGGCCCCTACATGCGCGCCCTCAGGCCCGGCGACGGCAAGGAGCCCGAGTCCATCGCCTTTATTCAGTGCGCGGGCAGCCGGGATCTGCAACTGGGCAAGCCCTATTGCTCGCGCGTGTGCTGCATGTACGCCATCAAGCAGGCCATGCTGCTTTCGGGCGCGCTGCCCCTGGCCGACCTGACTATTTACTACATGGACATCCGGGCCTTCGGCAAAAACTACGAGCAGTTTTACAACAACGCCAAGGCCATGGGCGTGGAGTTCGTCAAGGCCAAGCCCATCATCGCGGGCAACAATCCCGGTGGCTCGGTGGTGCTGCGCTACGAAGACCAGGAAGGCGGCAGCGGCGCGGTAAGCCGGGAGCACGATCTGGTGGTGCTGTCCCTGGCCATGCTGCCCGCTTTTGCCCCCGAGGAGATCGTGCCGGTGAGCGCGGCCAGCGATGGCTTCATCACCGTGCCCCAGCCCAAGCTGGCCCCCACCCTCACCGAGATGGAAGGGGTGTTCACCTGCGGCGCGGCGGCCGGACCCAAGGACATCGTGGACAGCATCGCCGAGGCGGGCGCGGCGGCCATGGGCGCGGCCAAGTATTTGGCCGCTCAGCGCGGCGGCCAGGCGGCCTGAGCCAAGGAGAGATGAGTATGAGCAAGCTAAACAACGGCCAGGAGCAGCCCAAAATCGGGGTGTACGTCTGTCACTGCGGAGGCAACATCTCCGACCACGTTGACGTGGCCAAGGTGGTGGAGCAGGCCGGCGGCCTGGCCAACGTGACCGTGGCCCGGGACAACAGCTTCATGTGCTCCGACCCCGGCCAGGAGCTGATAATCGAGGACATCAAATCGGGCAAGGTCAACCGCATCGTGGTGGCCTCCTGTGCTCCGGCCCTGCACGAGACCACCTTCCGGGGGGCCATCGCCAGGGCCGGGCTGAACCCCTACCTCTACGAGCACGCCAACATCCGCGAACAGGTCTCCTGGGTTCACCACGGGCCCGGCGCCACGGGCAAGGCCGGGGCTTTGGTGGCCGCCGCAGTGGGCAAGGCGGGCGAGCTGGAGGCCCTGGAGCCCATCCGGGTTCAGGCCGAGGCCCACGCCACGGTGCTGGGCGGCGGCGTGGCGGGCATGAGCGCCGCCCGCGACCTGGCCGCTCAGGGCCTAAAGGTGGCCCTGGTGGAAAAGAGCCCTTTCCTGGGCGGGCAGGTGGCCCAGCTGGACAAGACCTTCCCCAGCAACGAGGCCGCCGGAGAGTTGCTCAGCGCCCTGGCCTCCCAGGTGTTGGGCGACGAGCGCATCACCGTCTACACCTGCGCGGAGCTGAGCGAGTACTCGGGCTACGTCGGCAGCTTCAAGCTCAAGATCCGGCGCACCCCGCCAACAGGCGAGGCCCTTGAGCGCTTGGCTATGGCCAAAGATGCTGCGGCTGGTGAGTTCGTGCCTTTCGTGGGAGTGGCCGCCGGGCCGGTGCCCGGCGAGGCCGAGGAGGTGGCGCTGGTCAGCGGGGCCATGGTTTTGGCCACCGGATTTGAGCACTACACCCCGGCCGTGGGCGAATACGGCTATGGCCAGATGCAAGAGGTGATAACCCTGCCCGAGCTGATCCGGCTCATGGCCGACGAGAAGGCCACCGGCGGGCAACTAATGGTGAACGGCAAGCCCATCGCCAATGTGGCCCTGATCCACTGCGTGGGCAGCCGCCAGATTCCGGGCATTCACCCGCCAGGGCCGGACGGCAAGCTGAACCAGCACTGCTCCCGGGTGTGCTGCACCGCCACCCTGCAGGCGGCCTGCGAGCTGCGCGAGAAGTTCCCCGAGACCAACGTGTTCGAGATGTACCGCGACATCCGCACCTATGGCCGGGGCCATGAGGAGTACTACCTGAACGCCGGGCGGTCCGGGGTGATCTTCGCCCGCTACGAGCCCGAGGCCCCGCCGGTGGTGACCCAGGGCGGCGAGGACAGCGCCCTCACCGTGACTGTGCCGGACAAGCTCTTGGCCGGTGAGGAATTGGCCATCGGGGTGGATCTGGTGGTGCTGGCCGTGGGCATGGAGCCCCGGGACAACCAGGCCCTGGTGGAAAAGATGAAACTGCCGGTGGGCGCGGACCGCTTCCTGCTGGAGGTGCACCCCAAGCTGCGTCCGGTGGAACTGCCCGCCGCGGGCATCTACCTGGCCGGGGCCTGTCAGGCGCCCATGGACACTTCCGAGGCGGTGGGCGCGGCGGGCGCGGCGGCGGCCAAGGCCGGCGCCATCCTGAGCGCCGGTTTCGTGGAGCTGGACCCCTTTGTGGCCGAGGTGGACGAAACCAAGTGCGTGGGCAGCGGGGCCTGCGTGCAGGCCTGCCTGGCCGACGAGGCCATTGAAATGACCGAAACCCCTGATGGCCAGAGGGCCAGGGTGAATCCCGCCCTGTGCATGGGCTGCGGGGTGTGCGTGGCCGCGTGCGAGCAAGGGGCCATCGAGCTGTCCGGTTGGACCCTGGGCCAATACGAGGCCATGGTGGACGCCATCGTGGCCCAGGCCCTGGGCCAAGGAGCGTGAGCATGCAAGCTGAACAACGCAAAGAGGCCCTGAAGCGGCTCAAGCAGGAGCGCAAAGAGGCCATCAAGGCCAACGCGGCCACGGCCAAGCAGCAGAAAAAGGATCTGGGCCGCATCAAAGAGCGCCTGGCCCAGGGACCGGCCACTCCCCTTGAGGTGGCCCAGGATCTGGGCATGCCGCCCAAAGAGGCCCTGTGGTATCTGGCCGCCATGCGCAAATACGGCATGGTGATGGAGGCCGCCAAGAGCGGCGATTACTTCACCTATGAACTGGTTCCCCAAGATCCCGCCGCCTGTTGACAACTGGCGGCGCCCCAAACGAAACACAATAGAAAGGCTTCATACCATGTCTGATAAAACTGAAAAGATCGTTTACATCTCCACCAACGGCGGCGAAAACCCGGAGAAAGCCACCTTGCCCTTTGTGCTGGCCAACGCGGCCCTGGCCATGGACGTGGAGGCGGTGGTGGCCCTGCAAGGCCCGGCGGTGACCCTGGCCAAGGGCGACTGCCTGAACCATGTATTCGCCGCCGGCCTGCCTCCCCTGAATGAGTTGGTGAAAAGCTTTCTGGAGCAGGGCGGGCGGCTCATGGTCTGCGTGCCCTGCATCCGTGAGCGCAAGATCGACGAGGCGGATCTTATCGAGGGCTCCGAGCTAATGGCCGCGGCCAAGCTGACCCAGGAGATTCTCTCGGCCAACGCCACCCTGGTTTACTAGAAAAGAGTTAAGAGCGTGGAGGAGCCCTCATGGCGGAATTCCCCTTTTTGGAAGTAAACGAGGCCATCCGGCTATACGGCGGCGAGGACTTGAACGCCTGCATGCAGTGCGGCTTGTGCGCTTCGGTTTGCCCCTGGCGGGAGGTGGAGAGCCCCTTTTTCGCCCGCCAGATGATCCGCATGGGCCAGCTCGGCCTGGAGGGCTATGAGTCCGACGATGTGCTCTTCGGCTGCACCACCTGCAACAAGTGCGTGATCAACTGCCCCCGGGAGGTGGACATCATCGGCATCATGCGGGCTATGCGCTCCATGGTCAGCGAGGCGGGCATTAGGCCCGAGACCCTCAAGGCGGCCAGCGGCTCCTGCCACGCCAATGGCAACCCCTGGTCCGGCAAGCGGGAAGACCGCATGGCCTGGGCCAAAGGGATCACCGTGCCCACCTATGGGCCGGACACCGAGTATCTGCTGTTCGTGTGCTGCACTTCCTGCTACGACCAGCGCAGCCAGAACATTGCCCGCAGCCTGGTGAAGCTCTTGGACGCCGCCGGGGTCTCCTACGGGGTAATCGGCCCGGAGGAAAGCTGCTGCGGCGAGAGCATGCGCAAAAGCGGCGACGAGGAGCTGTTCCAAAAAATGGCCCAGTCCAACGTCGAGCTGTTCAACCGCGAGGGGGTTAAGAAGATCATCACCACCAGCCCCCATTGCCTCAAGACCTTTGTGAGCGAGTACCCCGAACTGGGCGGCAACTACGAAGTGGTGCACTCCAGCCAGCTTCTTTCTCACCTGATGGCCGATGGCAAGCTGGAGCTTAAGGGCAAGGACGGCCGCAAGGTGGCCTTCCACGATCCCTGTTATCTGGGCCGCCACAGCAATGTCTTCAGTGAGCCTCGCGAGTTGTTGCAATCCGCCGGAGCCGAGGTGGTGCCCATGGCGCGCGAGGAGAAGTTCTCCCTGTGCTGCGGCGGCGGGGGAGGCCGGGTGTGGATGGAGACCCCCCAGGAGCAGCGCTTCAGCGTGCTCCGGGTGCGGGAAGCGGCCCAGGCCGGGGCAGAGGTGCTTGCCACCTCCTGCCCCTATTGCATCTCGCTGTTGGAAGACAGCCGCAAGACCGAGGGCCTGGAAGACACCCTGGAGGTCCTGGAGGTCAGCGAACTGCTGGCCCGGGACCTGGCCTGAGACGTCTTATGTGCTCGGCACAACTATGACGGGAGAAGATCATGGCGAGCCCTGATTTCAGCAACACGGCCATCGTGGCCTGCGGCACACTGAGCCCGGAGCTTAATCACCTAAAGGCCGAGGGCTGGCTCAACGCGGGCAAGATCATCTACACCACGCCCGGCCTGCACCAGAACTGCCCTGAGTTGGAGCGCCAACTGAGCGAGGCGGTGGCCAAGGCCTTGGAGGCCTTTGACCGGGTCATCGTGGTCTATGGCGGCAAGTACTGCTACGTAAACGCGTCCGAGCCCACCCGCACCATGGCCAAGGTCATCGAGGAATTGGGCCCCAAGGTGGTGCGCATAGAAGCCACCCACTGCATGGACATGGTGGCCTCGGAGGCTGATCGAGACGAACTGGCTGCCGGAGAAAAGGTGTGGTGGATGACCCCCGGCTGGGTGAAGTACCGCCACAAGGTGTTCGAGGGATGGGACCAGGGCATCGCCAACGAGAACTTCCCCCGCCACACCGGCGGGGCTCGGGTTCTGGACGGCGTGGGCCTGTGCGACGAGTATCTCAACGAAAAGCCCGAGGAGATTCTGGACTACTCGGACTGGATGGGCATCCCCCTGATGGGCGTGCCGGTGAGCCTGGATCGCTTCAAAATGCTTTTGACCGACGCCCTGGAGCAGTGAGCCGCGCCCACTGATTGGATGGGGAACTGGTCGGGCTGAAAAAACTAAACAGGCGGTTAGCGTGCTCCGCTAACCGCCTGTTTTTATTTTGGTAGGCCAGAGGGGATTTGAACCCCTGACTTCCACCGTGTGAGGATGGCACTCTCCCACTGAGTTACTGGCCTTTAGTCTCGTATGCGGCGGGGGCTTTGCTTGCGCTTGCGGCCCCCTGCTTGCTCGGCTTTTCCGTGCGGTGTTTTTTGTACACCATCACCGCTGGGTTTGCAAGCCTCCTTAAGGCCCACCGCTTGTCTAAGAGCTAAAATTTCGTTGCGGCGCAGACGCCGGGCCTCCCCCAGGGGCAGATCGCCCAGGCGCAGGGGGCCGATGCCCACCCGGACCAGGCGCTGGACCCGGTGGCCCACCTCCACGCACATGCGCCTTATCTCGCGTTTTTTGCCCTCGGTGAGCAGAAAACTGAGTTTGCTGCCGTTTTTGCCCGAGGACTTGATGCCCACCTTGGCCGGAGCGGTGACTCCGCCCTCTATGGGCACCCCGGTGCGCAGCCGCTGCAACACAACCGGTCCGGGCCGCCCGTCCACCCACACCAGATAGCGCTTGGGCACCTGGTGGCTGGGGTGGGTGAGCCGCTGGAACAACTCGCCGTCGTTGGTCATGAGCAGCAGCCCTTCGCTGTCGTAGTCCAGCCGCCCCACCGGGTAGAGGCGTCCCGCCGCCTCCGGGGGCAGCAGGCTGAGCACCGTGGGGCGTCCCTGGGGGTCGCTGACCGTACTCACCACACCGGCCGGTTTGTTGACCACCCAATATTCCTTGTGCTCCGGCGGGGGCAGGGGCTTGCCGTCGATGGTGATTTTCTGGGTGGCCGGGTCGGCGGAGTCGCCCGGCTGGTTCATCATCTTGCCGTCCACCGCCACCCGTCCGGCGGCGATCATATCCTCGGCCGCCCGGCGGCTGGCCACTCCGGCCTGGGCCAGGATTTTATGTAGGCGCTGTTTGGTCATTGATCCTGATTTTTTTCGGGCTCGGTTTTGCTCAGCGCATCATCAGCGTCTTGCGGCCCGGTTTTTTCGGTTTCAGCCTCAGGCTCAGCCTCGGGCTCGGGTTCGGGTTCCGGTTCGTCCCGAGTTTCCGGCTCCAGCTCTGGGACGCTGTCTTGCTCTTGGGGGGCGTCACCGGACTGTTCGGGCATCTTTGCGCCCGGGGCCTGCTGTTCGGCGTCCTGGGCGTCCTGTCGCGCCTCGGCTGGGGCGGGCTCCCGCGGTTCGGCCTCGCCCGCCTGGGCCGCTTCGCCCTCGCCGTCCTGATCGGGCGGCAGGTCCCATTCATCGTCCTCGCCCTCGCCATCCTCGGCCTCTTTCAGGGGAGGCAGCCCGCCTTCCACGGGGATCAGGTCGTCCAGGCTGAGGGCCTGGGGCGCGCCCAAGGGCAGTTCGCCGTCCTGGTCCGAGGGTGTGCCCTCTGCGATGCCGGCCAGTTTTTCCAACTCCTCCAGGGTGGGCAGGTCCTTGAGGTCTTGCAGGTCGAAAACCTCCAGGAAGCGGCGGGTGGTGCAGTAGATAAGCGGCTTTCCGGGCAGGTCCTCACGCCCAGCCACCCGCACCAGGTTTTTTTCCATGAGGGTGCGCAGGATGCCTCCCACCTCCACCCCACGGATGCGCTCTATTTCGGCCTTGAGCACCGGCTGCTTGTAGGCCACCACCGACAGGGTTTCGAGGGCGGCCTTGGAAAGGCGGGTTACCTGCTGCTTTTTTAGCTTGCGCAGCCAAAAAGCCATTTCCTTGCGAGTGCGGAACACCCAGCCTCCGGCCACCTGCACGATCTCCATGGCCCGCCCGGACTGGTTGTATTCCTCTTCCAACTCCGCAATGGCCTGCTTGACCGCATCCCGCTGATTGTCCTCGAGAACCTGGCATAGCTGCGCCAGGTTCAAGGGCGTTTCCGAGACAAACAACAGGGCCTCGATTATTCTTTTCAAATCGCGGCTCAAGCCTCGTCCTCCTCTTGCCTGCCCGAGGCCTGGAAGTAAATGCGCATGATCCCCCACTGGGTCGGCTCGTTGGGGGCCGGGGCCACGCGCTCCTGATAGATTCTTAGCAGACCCACCCGGTTAAGTTCCAGTAGGGCCAGGAAGGTTACCACCAGTTGGGGCCGGGTGCGCTGCTCGGCGAAAAACTCCTCAAAGGTCATGGTCTGCTTGATGCGCAGCTCCTCCAGCAACTCGCCGATGCGATCTTCCAGGGAGACCCGGTCCTTGGGTATCTCCAGCACCATCTGCTCATGACGGTGGGTCATCAGGCGGTGGAAGGCCTCGATGAGGTCGAACACCCCGGCCTCGATGACCTCCTCTTCCCCGGCGCGCACCTTGTCCAACTCGCGGCGGGCGCCGCCCCTGGTGAACACGTCCCGGTCCAACAGGTCGCGCTCGCCCAGCTTATCAGCCGCCACCTTTATGCGCATATGCTCCTTGAGCCGCTCCACCAGGTCCTGGCGGGGGTCCTCCTCTTCCTGGTCCTCGGAAGAGTCGTAGGAGGGCAAAAGCTGGCGGCTTTTGATGTGCAGCAAGGTGGAGGCCATGACCAGAAACTCCCCGGCCACGGCGATGGACATGTCTTGCAGAAGGTCCAGGTAGCTCAAGTATTGCTTGGTGATCAGGGCCACGGGGATGTCGTAGATGTCCACCTCGTTCTTACGAATGAGGTGCAAAAGCAGGTCCAGGGGCCCTTCGAATATCTCCAGCTTTACCGCGACGTCCATGCGACCACCTTTT
Source organism: Desulfarculaceae bacterium (assembly GCA_021737645.1). Taxonomy (GTDB): domain Bacteria; phylum Desulfobacterota; class Desulfarculia; order Desulfarculales; family Desulfarculaceae; genus Desulfoferula. The sequence goes on along the minus strand of JAIPDO010000035.1, from coordinate 5,837 downwards.
AATAGGGCAACAGTAGGTTTAGCACGGATTGGGCCGGCAATAGAACCAGGTAGCCCACCAAATTGGGCATGCCCGGCAGCCAACGGGGCAAAAAGATCAGGGCCAGGAGGATGACGAAACCGTAGCGGTTGAGCTGTTGGTAGCGCATGGCGGCCTTGGCCGGAAGCAGGCCGGTGAGGATGCCCGAGCCGTCCAGGGGGGGCAGGGGGATCAGGTTGAAGAAGGCCAGGATGATATTGACCGTGACCCCCACGATCATCATCTGCCCGAAATACCACTTCCACTCGGCGTAGCCGGAGAAGACCCCGGCCTGGACCAGCAGATACAGTGCCCCGGCGATGACCAGGGCGAACAGGACGTTGCTCACCGGCCCGGCGGCGGAGATCCAAACCATGTCCCAGCGGGGGTCGCGCAGGCGCCGCGCGTCGATGGGCACCGGCTTGGCCCAGCCGAAGCCCGCCCCGAACCAGGCGGTGACGAAAAACACCAGGGTGCCCGCCGGGTCCAGATGGTTGAGCGGGTTGAGGCTCATGCGCTTTCTTTGCTTGGCCGTGGGGTCGCCCCTGAGCCAGGCCACCAGGGCGTGGGAAGCCTCGTGCACGGTCAGGGCCATGAGGATGGGCGGGGCCAGCATCACCAGTTTGAGCAGGAAGTTGATCAGCCAGTCCATTAGGCCGCACCGCCGGTTTTTTTGAATTCTTTCATCACCAAGCGTTCCTCCTGGTCCCTGGTGAGCACCTCGCCGTCCAGGCGGGCGGCGGTCAGCCGGTCCAGGATGCGTTTGAACAATGGGCCGGGGGCATAACCCAGGGCCTTCAAGTCTTGGCCATCCATATCCGGCCGCACCCGGGACAGGGACAGCATGTACTGGCTCACCGCCTTCTTGGCCCATTTGCGGTTGGCTTTGGCCATGATGTAGAGCTGAAACTCGGGCCGTTGGGAGTGCAGCAGGAAATATATATCCGAGGCGGCCGGTTTTTTGCGCTGCAAAAGGTTCATGGCCGTCAGCGCCCGCTGCCTCTCGCTCTCCAACTCGTCGCACTGCTTGCGCGACATTCCCAGGCGACGGCCCAGGGCCTGGCGGCCCTCGGGCTCCAAGGGGTCGCTAAGGCCCAGGTAGTATACCAGCCACTGCTCCACCGGGTGGTCCAGAAAGGAAAGCCGGTGCCAGGCCAGGGCTTCTTCCAGGTCCTCCAACAACTCCTCGTCCTTGAGGTCCAGCTTCAGCTCGGGGTGGAAGACGTAGAGCAGCTTAAGATCCCTGAGGCGCTGCAAACAGGCCACGGCCCGCTCTTCTTCCAGCATTTGGCGAAACTCGCCAAAGAGCCGCCGGGGGGAAAGGCGCTTGAAGGCGTCGATCTTCACCGCGTTTTTCACCAAGCCCTCGGTGAGCTTGCCGATGCGGAAGCCGAAGCGCTGCTCAAAGCGCACCGCCCTAAAGACCCTGGTGGGGTCTTCCACAAAGGAAAGGTTGTGCATTACGCGCACCGCCTTTTCCTTGATATCGCGCAGGCCGTCGAAAAAGTCGATAAGCTGGCCGAATCCAGTCGGGTTGAGCTGCACCGCCAGGGTGTTGATGGTGAAGTCGCGGCGGTACAGGTCCAGCTTGAGGCTGGATAGCTCCACCACCGGCAGGGCGGCCGGGGAGTCGTAGTATTCCAGGCGGGCGGTAGCCACGTCCAGGCTGAGCCCGCTTGCCTCGAAGATGATGTTGGCGGTGCTGAACTTCTTGTGGGTGCGCACCTTCACCTCCGGATGCAGCTTCCCAAAGCGGCGGGCAAAGGCGATGCCGTCGCCCTCCACCACCACGTCCAGATCCAGGTTTTCCCGCCTGAGGAACAGATCGCGCACCGATCCGCCCACCAGATAGGCCTTAAAGCCCAGTTCTCCGGCCGTCTGGCCCATCTCCTTGAGGATGGACATGACCCGCCGGGGCAGGCGCTCGCCCATTAGGCTCTTGATGTTCTTGTTGCGCACCGTGCGGGGGCCCTCGTTGCGGTCCACCAGGCGCTCGGTGATCAGAGGGTTTTCGATGAGGGTATTGAGCAGGTCGGTGCGGGTGATGACCCCCATGAGCGTGCCGTCCTGCATCACCGGCACTAGGCGCTGGCGGCGCTCCACCACCGCCTGTTCCACCTCCAGCAAGGTGGCCCGGGGCGAGAGCACCTCCACGTGGGGGGTCATGTACTCCACCACGCTGAGGCCTCCCAGGCCGTGGTACACCGCTTTTTCCACGGTCTGGCGGGTGATGACGCCCCTGACCTCGCTGCCCTGTCTCACCGGCAACACGTTTACGTTGTAGCGGGTGAGCACCTGCTCCGCCTCCTTGAGGGTGGTCTCGGCGGGCACGGTGATGGGCGGGGAGGTCATGAGGTCCTGGGCCAGGATGGTGGGGTTGATGGACGAGCGCAACACGTTGGTCAGGCGCTCGCCCGCTTCCACCAGAGTCATGTCCTTCAGGGTGGCGCTGGCCGCGGTGGGGTGGCCTCCGCCGCCCATGGCCTGGGCGATGGCCCCCGCATCCACCTCGGGCAGGCGCGAGCGGGCCACCATGTAGATGCGCCCCTCCATGCGGGCCAGGGCGAACAGGGCGTCCAAATTTTCCATGTCCATGAACTTGTGCACCAACACCGCGAACTCGGGCACATAAAAGTCGCGGCTCACATGGCTCACCACCAGGGAGGCGCCTCCCACGTTTAGGGTCTCGGCCGCGCTGATGAGGTCATTGAGAAGCCCCACTTCTTCGGCGGTCAGCTCGCGGGTGATGAGGTTGGAGACCACGCTGAGGTTGGCCCCCTGACTGAGTAGCCAGGCGGCGGCCCCGTAGTCGGCCGGGGTGGTGGAGCTGAAAGTGAAGCTGCCGGTGTCTTCGTAGATGCCCAGGGCCAATAGGGTGGCCTCGCCTTCGCTCAGAGCCACTCCCTGGTTGCGCAGCAGTTGGCTGAGCACGGTCACCGTGGAGCCCACCGGCTCCACGATCTGGTAACTGGTTTTGACGTCGTTGGCGCTGTCGGGGTGGTGGTCAAAGGCGTGCACCTCCACCTCGGGGTCGTCGGCCAGGGGACCCAAGGGGCCGATGCGCTCCTTTTGGCGGGTGTCCACCACGATCAAACGCCGCACCCGCTCAAAGGGCACCTGCTTTACCTTGACGAAGTTGTACAGGAAGCACACCGAGTCCACGAAAAAGTTGCGCAAATTGCGCTCTTGGGAGCCGGGCAGCACCAGCATGGCCTCGGGGTAGAGCTTGGCGGCCGCCAGCATGGAGGCCAGGGCGTCGTAGTCGGCGTTGATGTGGGTGGTTATCACCTCCACATCGCGTTGGGAGCGCTTTTTGCCGGGTTTGTTGGCCATGTCCTGCCTAACCCCGTGGGTGGTGGCGGCGATGAACCTCCACCAGCCGCCGGCGGGTGACGTGGGTGTAGACCTGGGTGGTGCTTATGTCGCTGTGCCCCAGCATTAGTTGCACGCTCCTGAGATCGGCCCCGCCCTCCAAAAGATGGGTGGCAAAGGTGTGGCGCAGGGTGTGGGGGGTCACCGGCCCGTTGATGCCCGCCTTTTGCAGATACTTGTGGATGATCTTCCACAGGCCCATGCGGCTAAGGCCGTCGCCCCGGTTGTTCAAAAAAACCTCCTCGTGCCGCTTGCCCTTGAGCAGGCGGGCGCGGGGGCCTTCCAAATAATGCTTCAGCACCTTGAGCGCCGTTTCGTGCACCGGCACCAAACGCTCCTTGTCCCCCTTGCCGTGCACCAGCAGGCACCCCACCTGGAACTGTACGTCGCCCACTCCCAGGCTGATGACCTCGCTTACCCGGAGCCCGGCGGCGTACATCAGCTCCAGCATGGCCCGGTCCCGGCGTCCCAAATCGCTCAAGGGGTCCGGGGCGTCCAGCAGGCGTTCCACCTCGTCCCGGCTGAGGAAATAGGGCAGGCCGTCGGGCAGGCGAGGCCCCACCAGCCCGGTCAGAGGGTCTTTGCTCAGTTCGCCCCGCTTGAGCAGCCAGGCCACCAGTCCCCGGGCGGCGGAGAGCCGCCGGGCCCTGGTGCGGGGGGCCAGCCCCTGCTGCGCCGCCTGGGACAAAAAGGCCACCACGTGCAGCGGCTCCACCTGGCCCCAGGAGCTGACTTCCTGCTTGAGCAGGAAATCGGTGAGGTCGGCCAGGTCCTCGGCATAGGAGCTGACCGAGTTGGCGGCCAGGCCTCGCTCGGTGGCTAGGTGGGCCAAATAGCGGTCCACCGCCTGGTGCAGGGCCGGGGCCTGGGGATCAGGCGATGTCATAAAAGCGGTCCAGGTTTCCCAGGCGCATGCAGCCTTCCCCGGTGAGCAGCACCATGTCCTCCAGGCGCACCCCTCCCCAGCCGGGCAAATAGATGCCAGGCTCGATGGTGAAGACCATGCCCGGCTCCAAGATATCGTCGGCCCTGGGTCCCACCCGAGGGTCCTCGTGGGTGGCCAGGCCCACCCCGTGGCCCAGGGAGTGGCCGAAGCGCGCCCCGAAACCGGCCTGATCGATCACCTCACGGGCAATGCCGTCGGCCTCGCCGCCGGTTATGCCGGGCATTATCTCATCGTAGGCCTTGTTCTTGGCGGCCAGGGTGGTGCCGTATATCTGGGCGAAGCGCTCGTCCGCCGCCTCCAGGCCCCCGGCCACCACGGTGCGCGAGATATCCGAGCAGTAGCCGTTCAGCTTGGCCCCCACGTCAAAGACGATGGGGTCGCCCCGCTCAATGACCCGCTCGCCGCTCTCGGCGTGAGGCTCGGCCCCGTTGGGGCCGGATGCCACGGTGGGCGGGAAGGAGACCCCTTCGGCCCCGGCGTCTTCCACCGCCCGGGCGATGGACAGGGCCACCTCGCGCTCGCGCCTGCCCACCAGTTCCCCGGCCAGGGTTTGGTCCAAGACTTTTTCCATGAGGGCCAGGCTGGCGGACAAGGCCTTGATTTCCGCGCTGTTTTTCTTGACCCGTAGCTTGGAGACCAGCCCCAGGGTGGGCTTCAGCTCCACGCCGGGCAGGTGCTGCACCAGGCGCTGACGCCAGGAGTCCAGCATGGCCTCGGACTCGTAAGCCAGGTTCTTGAGGCCCAGCTCCGGGGCGATCATGGCCACGAGAGGAGCCAGGCCCTGGTGGTAGATCAGGGTCTCAAAATAGGGGGCCTGGGCCCGGGCCGTAAGCTCATAGCGGAAGTCGGTGAGCATCAAGGCCGCGGTTTGACTTATCAAAAGGCATCCCGAGCTTTCGCCCCACTGGCCGTCGTCCGGGGAAAACCCACTGAGATAGCGCCGGTTGGCGGGCAAGGTGACCAAAAGAGCGTCCAGACCCTGTTGTTCGAGCAGTCTGCGTAGCGCGGCGAGCCTGGTTTTTATCATGTCGCTCTCCTGCTGGCGGCTGGGGATTTGTTCAGCCTGTATAAGATTTTATAGCATCGGGCCTCCTGGGTGGCAAGGCCGGGGCCGCCTGCTTGCGCCAAGGTCGGGGCCTGGGGTATGTAGTAGGGACTATCAGCCCTCATGAAACATGCGGGCTAGAGAGGGGCAGCTTTGCAAGCATCCGAGCGCGTGATCTTGGCCGCAGCCGTGGACCTGGCCAGGTGGCTGGGCGGCGAGACGACGGCCTCCCGTTCCCTGGTCATGGAAAGGGCCACCACCCAGGCCCCGCCTCGGGGCTTGGACCCGGCCGGACGCCAGGCAGTGGAAAAACTGGCCCGCCAGTTGGTGGAAGCGGTGCTGGCCCTGCGGGGCCGCGGCCTGAATCCGGAGGAGGTGGGGGAGGCCATGCGCCGGGAGGTGCATAAGCGCCTCATGGCCCGGCCCGAGTTGGAGCGCGCCGTGGCCGCCCGCCTG
>JAIPDO010000109.1 GCA_021737645.1 Desulfarculaceae bacterium | reverse complement strand
AGGGTGGCCCGGCGCAGCTCGGCATCGCTCCAGGGGGCTCCGCAGTGCTCGCACTCGTACCAGGCCAGGCTTTCCGATTGCAGGCGGTCCGGATCGCTGATGCTCTCGTCCCAGTGCAGGCCCGCCCGGCCCGGTAGCTGGAACTGGCCGCACTGGGGGCAGCGCAGGGCAAAGGCCCGCTTTTCCTGGCAGGCCAAAAAGGCCTTCCAGTGGGGATCGCTGTCCTGGTACACGCTGCTCACCAGCAAGAGCTTGCCGGTGTGGCGAAAGGTGGTGATACGGCCCCTGAGCATGCTCACCGGGTCGGTGACCCCCTTGCCGCTCCAGCTCTTGTACAGGGCCACCTCGTCGCCATAGCAGTGCTCGATGGGCATGGTCTGCAGCCGGGCCGCGCTGGAGGCCCAGGCCAGGTAGGTCAGCGAGCCCAGCAGACGCAAACGCTCCAGGCCCATGTCCTCGGCCCGGCCGGTTTTTAGACGGCTGAGCCGCGGCGAATCCTCGATGATGGGCTGGAAGCGGTCGCGGCTCACGTTGTGGGCGGTCTCCTTGTCGGCCATGGTCACCAGGCTGGTGGCCTGGCGTTGGTCCACTCCGTAGCCCCAGCAGTTGTAAATCAGCTGAGTCTTGCCGCTCTGGGTTATGGCCACCACCACCACTTCGCGCACCCCGCGCTGAGCCCAGGTGTCCATGGGCTCCACCAGGTAGGGGGTGTTTTCGTTGCGCCAGGGGCCCTTCCAGGGTCCGTCGGTGACCACCCGGTATTTCTCGGACCATTGACTGGGGGAGAGCTTTTCCCGCTTGCGGAAAACCTCCACCTCGGCCGGGTACAGCTCCACCTCGGGCATCAGGGAAAGCTGGGGATCATGGACCGTGGCGGTGATCACGCGGCCTCCAGGCTGATCTTGCCGGTCTTGGCGTAACGATCCATCCAGTCCTCCAGCCGCTCTTCCCACCACTCCAGGGCCTGGGGCGCCGCCTGCAAATTGCCTCCCACCATGATCAAAAAATCATCGATGTTGGTGCGGAAGAAGTTGAGCAGATCCGCCTGCAGCACCCGGGCCCGGTCGGCCAGGTCCAGCTCCACCTGGTCCTTGAGCACGTAGCGCCCCTCTTCCAGGTCATTGGCAAACTGCAGCTTACGCAGCTGCTCGGCCAGCTTCTGGGCCTCCAGCTGGGCCTTGCGCTTGAGCACGTCTTCGGCGCCGGGCTCCGAGCCGTCCTTTCGCTTGAGCTGGGCCGCCCGGATGTAGGCCTCCACCGCGCTCAGCGGGTACACCCCGTTCTCGTTGGGCATCAGCAGGCGCTTCTTGGCGTGCAGGTTGACCGTGGACAGGGCCACCTTGTAGCCCTCGCTGTCCAAATAGGCCCGCACCTCGGTCTGGCTTCGGAAACTGCGTTCCCTGGCTTGGGGAGCCTCGTTTTGGCCCGTCTCGCTCATGCCGCCTCCAGCTTGGCCCGCCAGGCGCGTGCCGTCTCAGCCGACACTCCGGCCAGGGTGGCCACCGTGGCGTTGTCGTGGCCCAGGGCCAGGAGCAGGAAGATCAGCGCCGCTTGCTGCAGCGAAATCTTGCAGCCCTCCAGCAGCGTCCCGCTGAAGGCAGTGAAGCGCCGGCCGCAATGAGTGCACCTTACGCGGCCCCCGGTCGTGAGCTGGGGACTGGGGTCGGCTGTGCTCCCACAAGCCGGGCAGCCCACCCCGCCGGGGTTTAGCAGCTCCACCAGCAGCCGGGCGCAGGCCTTGAAGGCCAAGCAGTCGGGCCCAAAGCCGGCAAGCAGGGCTTGCGGAAAAGCAGGCCCCAAGGGACCGCCCGAGGGAGCTTGAGGGCTTTTGCTAATCATCTTGGGAGGTTCCAATTTCCCACCTCATTTTGAATCAAAAAAATAGCCATCGCCCGGGGTACGGAGGGCCCGTGGTAGGAGAGGCCCGCAAAGGACCCGCCGCTTGCCGAGATCACCAGGCTTTTCCTCCCCGCTCAGCATCGAACCGGCGCGGGTTATGAAAGGCTGGGCCATCCAGCGCCGCCCCCTTCCCATCTCCCCCCGCCTTGTCATCGCCAGGCCGCCTCGGCCTTGAGCTGGCGGAAGCTCAGGCCCTCCACCGCCACCGGGCGGCAGTACTCGGCCAGGCGATCGGCCAGACGCCCGTGGGGATCCACCCGCCTAAAGCGCCGAGCCAGCTCCAGGTCGCTGGCGTTGGTGACCACCAGGGTGGGCCGACCCTCGGCCTGGCGGCGATCGATCAGGCGCACCAGGCCGCGCTGGGCCTCGGCCCTGAGCCGATCCACCGCCAGGTCGTCCACCACCGCCAGCCCCGCCTCGATGGCCCGGACCAGCAGCTCCCTTGCCGCCGTCCGCCTCGGCCCCTTGGCTCCGAGGTCGCCGTTCCAGTCCGGGGCCGAGAGATAAAGCGCGCCGTCGAGCTTGTCTGCCACCCAGGCCTTGAGGGTGCAGACCACCAGCACCGTCTTGCCCGTGCCGGTGGGACCGCGCAGCAAGAGCCCGGTGCGGCCGCCATGCCAGCTCTTGCAGGCCTGCCAGGCCCGCTGCCAGGCGGCCAGATCCTCGCCGTGCTTGAAGGCCTGGGAGCCGTCCCACGCCTGCCCGAAGTCCCAGGCCCGGGCGTCGCTGGGCAGCCGCGCCCGGCCCACCAGCTCCGCCGCCTGAGCCCTTCGCTCGCCCGCCCTCTCCCGGCGCAGCCGGGCCTCCTCGCAGGCGGGGCAGAGGTTTGGGGCTGCAAGCCAGCGCCACGCCTTGTGGAAGGCCGAATAAAACCCTTGGGCCTGGGTCTGGCCCCCGCAGTCCAGGCAAACCCCAGGGGCTGGTCTCCTGGCCATGTCTCCCGGCCCCGGTCCTGGCCCTGGTCCTGGCCCCCCGGTAGGCCGGGCCTCTGTCTCCGCCTGGCGGTAAGTGTTCGCCTGCATGCTTCGCCTCCTGACGCCCCTGTTTTTTTACCTGCCTCTTTTTCCCCCGCTTTTGGCGGTGCGATGCTTGCCCAAAAATGGGGGGGCCCTTTTGGGGGGGTCTTCTCCGGATAGCTTGGGCTCGGGGTCGGGATGGGGATCGGGATAGGGTGCGCACGCGCGCCCACGCGCGCGAGGAACCCCCTCCGAAGGGGGTTCCGCTATTCTCAGACCCCCTTGGACCCCCCTTCGGACCCCCTCCGGACCCCCTTCGGAGGGGGTTACGGAATTGGCTACGCGCCCGGCTCGCTCCCTAAGCTCTTCGGCCAGGGCTGCCAGTTGCTCGGCCGAGCGCTGGGCAGACTCTTTCTTGGCCCCGTCTTGCAAACCATCGGCCCGCAGACTGGCCACCCGGCCCGCCTCGTCCGCCGCCATGGCCAGGTGCTCCAGCGCGCCGACCATCACCGGCGAGTCGGGCAGGCTCTCTATCGCCGCCGCCGCGCCGTTCACCGCGTTGGCACCCTTGCACGGCTGCATTTCCAGCAGCAGAGGCACGAAGATCAGCGCGGTGCCACGGTCGTAGGCAACCAGCCCGGCCCGCTCCAGGGCGCTCAGCGCCTCCGTGGCCGTGCCTTGCTCCCAGTCGGGCATAAAAGTCAGGGGCTCGTTGGGCAAAAAACGCCGCACCCCCGCCACCGGCCTTTCGTTGGCCGGGGCCAGCAGGAAGAAAAACAAGTTGCGGGCGTTGGCACCCACACCGGCCTGGGCCAGGCGGTACCAAAGCTGATCGCCTCGTATTTGTGAGTAGCCGGACAATTCGGCCTCCCCTTGATGTTAGTGACGGGCCCAGGACAAGACCTAGCTCATGCCGCCAGATCCTCTTTCTTCTGTGTCCAGCGCCCTAACCAGCTCGTCGCGTAAAATCCCCTCCAGGCATAGCACCACGCATCCCTCGAAGAAATGCGGTCCCAGCTGGCCGATCATGGCTCGGCGCACCTGGGGAGCTAGCTCCTGGGCAAGCTCACGCACCCGGGGGCGCAAAGCCTCGGCCAGTTCGCGGGGATCGCTCATGCGCCGTCTTTCTCCTGGCGCGCTTCACACTCCTCGATGAGAGCAGCCCAGCAGGGCGGACAAAGCTCCACCCCGTCGCCATCGCGGGTGATCTCCTCCTCTGGGCACAGATCCCCGCACTCGCACATGGCCAGGCCGCAATCCTCCAGGAGCACCCGCCCCATCCAATCGGCGCAGGGGCCGCCCTGGGCCTCGCTCAGGGCCTTGTGCCAGGTCCGGTAGTGTGCAAGCTGAATGGCGTCCAGGGTTCGCAGGGATTCCCAAGCCTCGGCCTCGCTGGGCTTGATCGGGCCGTGGGCCTGGCAGGCCGGGCAGTTCCAGCAGGCACCGCGAATGGCCGGGCCGTCCACCTGGTCGGCCGGCTGCAGATTGATCCGCTCCACCTTGACCACCTCGTCGCAGTGGGGGCAGTAAGGGTTCTTCTCACCGCGTTTGCAATCACTCACCGCAAACCTCCTTGACCAGCTTCACCAGCACGTCGCCGTGGCAGGGTTGATCCGCCCGGCAGTAGCAGCCCAGTCGCTTGCCCTTAAGCTCTGGCAGCCGGGCCATGAGGGCCTTGTCCTGGCGCAGGCCAATCCTGAAAGCCTCGCAGGCCACCTCGGTGGCGGCGTCCTTGTCCCAAAAAATTCCAATGTCGCATCCCTTGGGGCCCACGATCGTCCAATGGCCCTTTCGCCGCGCCACGCGCCAGGGATTCCCCCAAGGCCCGGGCCGGGTGATCATCACCTCGGCCAGCCCCTGGCGTACGTCCACCCGGCGGGTGGTGCCATCGTGGGGTTTGTGCAGTGCCTCCACGCTGGGGGCCTGGAATACCCCCAGGCGGCCGGCCACGAAGGGAACAGGCATGGCTAAGGGCTTGGGATGGGCCAATAGATATTGATGCTGGCCTTCGGCCGCCCAGAGGCTGGGGCTGTCGGTGATGCAGCCGGTGACCCTGACCGTGCCCAGAATCGCCCGCCGGGGCAGTCCGCGTCGCAGCTCTCGCCACATGGCCACGAAATCAGCCACCAGGATTTCCTCGCGCTGCATGGCCATGGCCAGCAAGTCGGCCACGGCCTCCTGGCCGCCCCGTAGATCAACGAAACGGCCCAAGCTCAGGCTCTCGTCCCATTCCTTGCCGGCCAAGACCAGCACCTCGGCCGGAAGTTCGATGGTGCCGGGCCAGGGCTTGGGCCGGTTCTCCACGTCCTTGCCGCAGTGCATGATCAAGGTAGCCCACGGCTGCTTGATGGCCATGCAGGGCATGCTCATTGCCCGCACCGCCATACCGGGGCGGCCAAGAGCAGCAGGGCCAGGGGCACGCACCAGGCCAGGACCGTGATCAAGGTTTTCCTGGCTAGCATCCAGCCCCTCGCGCACGGCTTGGCCCGCGTCCCTGCGTCTCTTGGCTCGCCCCGATCGGCACGAGCTTCAGAAGGCGTATCGAGTTCCCGCCCATCTAGCGGTCTTCCTTTTCCTCATCTAGCCAAGGCGAATCTTGAGCCGCATAGCCTGGGTTTGCCTGGGCCCAGGCCAGCAGGCGGCGTCGGGCCCGCCTTCCTGCTGCCATTAGAACAACCGGCAAAGCGAAGGCCGCCAGCACCGCCAGCTTGACCACCTCCACCGCGAGCTCAGTCATGGCGGGCGATCTGCTGAAACGAAAATGGTGCAAGTTGATCAAGCCTTCTCTCCATGATTCTTTGACCTGAGGACAATGGCCTCGGCCGTTGCCACCCGCTGACGCAGCTGCTCCAGTTTCAGGCGCTGAGCCTTGTGCTCGGGTGTCTCAACGGCCCAAGCCAGGGCGGCCCATCCCCTGGGAGTCTTGACGACCGGGGCGCCCTCCACCATCAGCCTCACGCCTATGTCTCCCCAAGGGCTGTAGACCAGGGTCCCCGCCGCAGACCCGTGCTGGTCGATGACCTCGCCGTCGCGGCTCACGCTGTAGCCGGGAGCCTCGGGGATGGGCCGGTAGTATTCGAGCGTATCGTCGATCAAACCGCCCTCCGCAGATCGCGCTTGATGTAAAAGGTGGGCTCGCCCGGATCCGGCTCCTGGTGGGGATCCCTGAGCTCACGGCGGCCCTGGGCCAATAGCAGGAAACGGGCCTCGCCCAGGAAGCGGACCCAGTCCGGCCGCTCTATCTCCGGATCCACGGCCCGCACCTGGGCCAGGGTCATGTGGTTGAGCTTGCCCAGGGAGATGTGGCGGGCCAGGGACCCCACCTCCTGGATGATGCGCAGGGTCTCACCGGCGTAGATGGTGGGCTCCAGGCTGAGGCCTGTATCGATGCCCATCTCATAGGCCAGGCGCAGGGCCTCCACCCGCTCGGCCGGGGGCGCGGTGCCAGGCTCCCAGCGGGCCGCCCGGGTGGGCTCCAGGGTGGTCAGGGTGATCCAAAAGCGGGAGCGCGGCTGGCGGGCCAGGGCGTCAAAATGCCGGGCCCCGGCCAGGCCAAACTTGCTGAGCACATGCGGGGCCAGGCCATTACCGGCCAGAATCTCCAGGGCCTGGGCGGTGAGCCCATGCCTGTCGTCCAGGGGTTGGCAAGGGTCGCAGCCAAAGGCGATAAACACCCGGCGAGCATCGCCGGCATACTTGGCCGCGTCTTTCTCCAGGCGATCCTTGAAACTCTTGAGCGGCCGAGCCTTGCCCCACTGCTTGCGCTCCACCGGCCGGGTCAGGTGGTTGTAGCAGTAGCGGCACATGCCCACGCAGCCCACGTAGGGACCGCGCAGGGCCAGCTGGGCGTATTCCCCGGCCGCCCCTCCCGGTGGGTGAATCACCGGCTGCACTGAGGCCCCTCTTGCTCCCTCATGAAGCTATTCAGGGCCTCCAGGATGGGCAGGTCCCGCCTTCCCGGATGGGCCGGGTCGCGCCGCCAGGAAGCGAATTCATCCCAGTGATCGTGAAAAACCACCAACGCCTTCACCATTCGATCCTCCTTGGCTTAGCGCCTCCCACGGGTGGTGGCGGGGCCAGGCCTTGCACCGGGATGGGCTGGGGCAACTTGGTGGGGCCGTCGCAGGCCAGGCAAAGGGCCCGACCAGGCATGAAAGAATCGATGACCGCGCGGGCCCGCAGATTTTTGCAATGCCCCGGATTGGTGAATTTACGATCCGGGCTCAAGGGGCAGACGTGGGTGTAGGCTGGTACGTCCATTCAGCCAAACTTCCTCAGCAGGGCCCAAAACCAGGCCCCGTCGGTTATCAGTGCGTTGATTA
>JAIPDO010000034.1 GCA_021737645.1 Desulfarculaceae bacterium | reverse complement strand
CACGACAGCGGCCACCACGACCTGGTGGTTTCGGTGAACCTTTCGCCGCGCCAGTTCCAGCAAAAAGACCTGGTGCCCATGGTCACCGAGACTCTGGGCGCCAGCGGCCTGGACGCCGGCAACCTGGAGCTGGAGGTTACCGAGAGCATGGTCATGTCCTCGGTGGATGACGCCATCGTCACCCTGGGCGAACTGAGCGACCTGGGGTTGCGCCTGTCCATGGACGACTTCGGCAAGGGGTACTCCAACCTTTACTATCTAAAGCACTTCCCCATGGACACCCTGAAGATCGACCGTTCCTTCGTACGCGACGTGGCCACCCAGCGCGACGACGCCTCCATCGTGGACACCATCATCAACATGAGCCGCAGCCTGGGGCTGAAGGTGATCGCCGAAGGAGTGGAGGACACCGATCAGTTGCGCTTCCTCAGGGAGCGCAGTTGCGACCAGATGCAGGGCTTTTTGTTCAGCCGGCCCCTGCCCTCGGACCAAATCAGCAATATGCTGGCCAGCGGCACCCGGCTGCACTGAGCCCGGCCTCCGCGCAAAAACAAAGCGGCTCCCGCCCAGGCGGGGGCCGTAATTATTTTAGAAAGCCAATTGGTTCGTCCGGTGGAACGGCTGATTTTATCCGGCTGCGCCAGAAGTCGCAGGGCAAGGCGGCAGGCGAACGAGGGCGTAGCCTACCCCGAGGACCGAGTGACGCCGACAACGCAGCCATGCGGGGTCTGGCACTGCCGGCTAAGGTTTGGCCAGGTTCAGATGCCGCAGGCGCGAAACCGGGCGGACGCGTGGCAGCACATCGTCCAGGCGGCCCTCGCGAACCAGGGCGACGAAGGCTTCCACCACCTCGGGGTCGAACTGGGTGCCCGAGCCCCGCTCCAGCTCGTTGAGGGCGTCGCGCAGGCCCATGGCGTTGCGGTAGGGGCGGTCGCTGGTCATGGCGTCAAAGGCGTCGGCCACGCTGATCACCCTGGCGGGCAGGGGGATGCCTCCGCCGGCCAAGCCGTCGGGATAGCCCAGGCCGTCCCAGCGCTCGTGGTGGTGACGCACTATGGCGATTTCGCCTTGGCTTAGCTTCAGGGGCTGGATGATGGACTGGCCCCAGCTGGGATGCTGGCGCACCATCTCCTGGTCTTCGGGGCTGAGCTGGCCGGGCTTGTTGAGAATTTGACGGTCGATGGCGATCTTGCCCACGTCGTGCAGCATGCCCAGGCGCCGGAGCATGTCCACTTCCGGGGCGGGCATCTTCAGCCGGGTGGCCAGGCGCACCGCGTAGGTGGTAACCCGTTCGGAATGGCCGCGGGTGTAGGAGTCCTTGGCTTCCAGGGCCTGGGCCAGGGACTTGACCGTGCTCAGGAAGGATTCCTTGAGGTCGCGGTACATGCGGGCGTTTTCAATGGCCAAGGCCACCTGGTTGGCGAACACCTCCAGATAGTCGCGGTCCGCGCTGGTGACCATGGCCGTGCCTTCGGGCCGGTCGGCGGCCAGGATGCCGATCACCCCGCCCTGGGCGGTCAGCGGCAGTATGACGATGGCCTGGGGCTGGTACTTGCGGATGATCAGGTTTTTGGGATTCAGGTTCAGGCTGGCCGCGTCCTGGGTGATCAGCGGCTGACCGGTTTGGGCCACCCGGGCCAACAGGTTGGAGGTGCGCTCCAGGGAAACCGAGTAGCCGTCCATGGGGGCCAGGTCGCTGGGGTCCATGCCCACCCCGGCCTCGTAGCGCAGCACCTGCTTGGCTTGATCCACCAGCATGATCATGGCCCGTTTGTACCCGATGGTCTTAAGGAACATGGTCAGTACGTTGGGGATCAGCTTGCCGTAGTCCAGTTCGGAGAGGATGGCCCCGCTGGCCTGTTGGATGGCCAGGATCTGCTCTATCTTGCGCATGAGCTGCTGGTTGAGGGTCTGCACCTCGGAGTATTTGTGCTCCAACAGCTGCTTGTCGTGCTCGATCTCGGCCAGGCTCTCGCTAAGAAGGCTGCGCTGGTTTTGGATAATCAGGCGCACCCGCTGCAACAGCGTGGGGTTGCGCCAACGCACCCGGAATTCGCAGTATTCATCGCCCTCGAAATGGCAGGAGGTCTCCTCCACCCGGGAAGGGGGCAGGCCCCAGATAGTGGGCAGCGCCGAATAGATGCCCTGGTTCACCAGGCAGAAGTCGTCGGTTAGCTCGAGTCCGTCGTGCCAGTGCAGGCGTATCAATGCCTGGTCGGAGGACGCGTTGACCAACTCCAGTTCCTTGGTGCGGTTGAATTTGCGGTTGATGGTCTCCAGACGCCGCACCGCAACCCTGGGAGAGCCCCAGGCCCTGAGCAAAATTTGTTGGATGTAGCCGAGTCTTTGGTGGGTAACCGACTCAAAGCCGATTTGGTAGGCCACCCTGGGATCGCCGGTGAGTTCGCGGGCGTTGGCATACATTCTGGCGACGACCCCGGTGGACACCCAGTTGTGTGCGTCACGCAAAAAGGCCAGCGGATCATCGACCTCCCCCAACTCCTCTTCCAGACCTCGGAGGAGCAGATGGGGCGAGCCATAGTGCCGTTCGATGTAATCGATGATGGCTCGCGTATTGAGGCAGCTGTTGTGTCGCTCCACGTCCTGACGCAACCCTTCGTCGGCCCAAAGGAAAAAATCTTATTTTACAGTAGTTTGCAATAACATTTTCCACGGGGCCTCTAGGGTTGTCAATAGGCATCTGCAAAAACATTGGGCGTAATAGGTAGTGAAATTGGTAAGATACTATATGTAGTGCAACTTAACGTATTAACACCTCAATATAGCCTTCAAGACAGGCTGAAAGCCTGAGAGCCATTTAGGGCCGAGGCGTCCACCTCCACCCCCAAGCCGGGCCCGGGCAGGATGGGCGCCTGCCCGCCGGGGCCGAAGGTGAGGTCCTGACGGATGAGGTCCTGGTCCATGAAAAATCGGGTGAGGCTGCCCTCCAGGTAGATGAGCCCCTGATGCACCGAGGCGAAGTGGCGCCCCAGAGCCGAGAGCAGGCCCAACTCTCCCACCTGGCAACCCAACATGCAGGCCATGCCTTCCCAAGAGGCCATCTCCAGCAGGGCGGTGGTGCGGGCTGGGCCGCCGCACTTGCTCAGGCGCAGGTTGAACCCCCCCGTGGCCCGGTTTTCCACCAGGCGGCGGGCGTCGTCCATGGTGCACAGGGATTCGTCGGCCAGCACCAGGGGCTTCACCGCGGCGGTGACTTTGGCCAGGCCTTCCAGGTCGTCCTTGGGCACCGGCTGTTCCACCGCCTCCACTTTGCTGGGGGCCATGGCCGTGATGATCTCCACCGCCTCGGCGGCACTCCAGGCGCCGTTGGCGTCCACCCTTAGATGCACCTGGGGCCCCAGGGCCCGGCGCACCTGGGCCACCAATTCCACCGCCCCCTTCCGCTGCACCTTAACTTTGACCTGCTTGAAGTTCATGGCCTTGGCCTGGCCAAGAATGGCCGGCATCACTTCCTGGGGCAGCAGGGGTATAACCGCGCTATAGGTGACCGGGGCCGGCGGATTATTCGAGAGCAGGGCGCTCACCGGACGCTCCAGGGTTTGGCCGGCCAGGTCCAGCAAGGCGGTCTCCAAGGCGCAGGCCGCCGCCGGGCAGCGGTCCAGCATCTGGGGCCCGGCCTGCTCCTGGAGCCAGCCCAAAGCAAGTTCCGGCTCCAGCGAGGCCCCCAGGGCCAGGGGGGCCAGGTCCTGCTCCAGGGCCTCCAGGGAGCCCTGCACCGTCTCGCCGGTGACGTAGCTGCGGGGAACTCCCTCGCCGTAGCCCACGCGGCCCTTCTCGTCCACCAGGGCCACGACTATGTTGTCGGTGGCCGTGTTGTCAGCCAAGCTGTGGGACACCGCCAGGTTGAAAGGCCAATGGATCAAATATGCGTTCAGCTGTTTTATCTGCATTGAGAGCTTCCTGGGGCGCCGGGAGGAACTGGTTGAGCTTTTTCCATTCGTACCAATGGTCGGGCTGGGCGAAAATATATTCGCTAAGCACCGACAAGCACTGCACCGAGACCTGCCTGCTCTGCTGAGCGGCGGGATGGGCGGCCGGGTCCAGAAGCTCAAGCTCATATTGCCGTCCGTCCAGTCGGTGCACCAATCCCATCAATACCACGGCCTTGGACTTGCGCGCCAATATGTCCATGGAGCGGTCCAAGGGAACCGTGTGCCCCAGGAATTTGGTGGTCTTGTCCTTGTAGGGCCGCCACATGTTTATTTCGTCGCACTGGGTGATTACGATGCGGCCCCGCTTCAGGTGATCCAGGGCGGTGAAAAACACCTCGCCGGACTTGGGGTCCATGAGCTCGGTGCCCGCCCCGGCGGCGCGCTCTTCCAGAATAGCCTTGAGGCGCGGGGTCTTGCAGTGGACCATCACCGACAGGGGATAGTCGCGGAAGGCCAGGGCGCCGGGCAGAAATTCCAGGGCTCCGTAATGCCCGGTTATCAGGATGACCCCCCGTCCCTGCTCCATGGCCTGGTCCAGAAGCTCCTGGTTGCGGATCTTTACCCGCCCCAGGCAATTGCCCCGGATGGTGGGGTAGCTCTTGAAGGCCAAGTATAGCTTCTCATGGTAGTGGTCCAGGATGCCGCCCCTGGTCCGGGCCCAGCGGCGCCTGGCCTGGCGGGGGCTGGAGGCCTTGCCCAGAGTGCCCTCCAGGGATCGCTGGATGGCCGCCCGTTCTTTTGAGGCGATTTGGAAATAAAGCGCGCCCAGGGTCCTGAGATAGAGTTTGCTCAGCCAGGGGGGCAGGGTCCCGAAGATCCAGGTGTTGTAGGGTAGCTGCAAAAAAGAACTGATGTCTTTGAGCTGCAGGCGGTCTTTGAGCAGCCCCATCAGCCAAGCCCTAAATCGGTGTCTCTGGGACGTCCAACCGTTAGTCATTGGCATGGGCTTTGAGGACGGGCCGCGCGCAGCGCGCCCCCAAGCCGACTCGCCGGCCTCTCCCGAAATCGTAACGCTCATGCTAGGTCCTCCAAGCGGTTGGCGCGGATTTTTCACGGTTCCGCGCAACGCCCAAGTTGTGATTTAGGGAGCAGCGGACAGACCCGGTGCATAAAAAAGGCAGGAGATAGCCGTTGGTTTGCCAGCCTCTCTGCCTTGGTCCAACTACACCGGACATACCCCCTGGTTGGACTTGTCTTCCTCAATTTTATGAAACAATTGTATACTATATATAAACTCTACCCCATGCCAAGCAAATTTTGACGTGTCCATTTTTTTGGGATGCTAAAATTTTCAAACAATATTTACGCACTTGTTACTCTATTGCCCCTAGTAATTATGTTAACTTAATAGGCCATTCTCAAGCCAAACACTCCAAGGGCCGCTAAATGACCCTCTTGCGTAAATTCAAACAAAATCTGTGGACCACCGAACAGGGTATTTTGATCCTCCTGGGAGTGGTGGTGGGGGTCTTGGGCGGCTACGGCGCGGTGGGCTTTCGTTTACTTATAAACTTTTTGCGCACCCTGGCCTACGGCGGCGACGGCGATTTCTTGGCGGTGCTGGCCGCCACGCCTTGGTGGTTGTTGCTGCTGGTCCCCACTCTGGGCGGGTTGGTGGTGGGCCCCATGATCTATTTTTTGGCCAAGGAGGCCAAGGGCCACGGAGTGCCCGAGGTCATGGAGGCGGTCACCCTGGGCGGCGGGCTTATCCGCAAACGGGTGGTGGTCGTAAAGTCCCTGGCCTCGGCCATCTCCATCGCGGTGGGCGGCTCGGTGGGCCGGGAGGGGCCCATCGTTCAGATCGGTTCGGCCATAGGCAGCACGGTGGGCCAGGTGCTCAAGGTAAGCGCCGGGCGCATGCGCATCTTGGTGGGTTGCGGGGCGGCGGCGGGCATCGCGGCCACCTTCAACGCCCCGGTGGCGGGCATGATGTTCGCCATGGAGATTATCCTGGGCGACTTCGCGGTGGCCACCTTCAGCCCCATCGTGCTCTCGGCGGTGATGGCCACGGCCATAAGCCGGTTTTATCTGGGCGACTTTCCCGCTTTCGTGGTCCCCGCCTACCAACTGGTCTCGGCCTGGGAGCTGTTTCTCTACGCCGGGCTGGGCCTGGCCGCCGGGGCGGTGGGCGCGGCCTTTTCCGCGGCGCTTTATAAAACCGAAGACCTGGTGGACGCCATACGCATCCCCGAGTACCTGAAGACCCCCCTGGCCGGGCTGGCCCTGGGGGCCATGGGCATGGCCTTCCCCTGGGTGCTGGGGGTGGGATACGAGGGCATCGAGCTGGCCCTGCACCATCAGCTGGCCTGGTGGATGATGCTGATCATCGTGGGGGCCAAAATTTTCGCCACCAGCCTGACCATCGCCGGAGGCATGTCCGGCGGCATCTTCGCGCCCTCGCTGGTGATCGGGGCCATGCTGGGCGGGTCCATGGGCGGGCTGGCCCACGAGCTTTGGCCTGGGATGACCGCAGGTCCGGGGGCCTACGCCATCGTGGGCATGGCCGCGGTGGTGGCCGGGGCCACCCACGGGCCCATCACCGCATTTTTGATTTTGTTCGAGATGACCGGGGGCTATCAAATAATCCTGCCCCTGATGATCGGCTGCACCCTGGCCACCCTTGTGGCCCAGCAGATCAACCGGGACTCCATCTACACCCGCAAGCTCAGCCGCCGTGGAGTTGACATCCACGCGGGCAAGGACATGAACCTGCTGCGCTCGCTCACCGTGGCCCAGGCCATGCGCCCGGAGGTGGACAGCGTGCCCCAGGACATGACCCTGGGCCGCTTCCACGACAAGGTGATCGATTCCAAGTACGCCAGCTTCCCGGTGGTGAACCAGGCGGGCGAGTTGGTGGGCATCCTGAGCCACGCCGACTACACGGGCCACACCCTGGAAAAGGAGTTGTGGGATTTGGTGGTGGTGGCCGAGTTGGCCACCACCGAGGTGCAGACCGTGACCCCCGGTGACACCCTGGACATTGCCCTGCGCAAAATATCCTCGCGGGATTTCGCCACCTTGCCTGTGGTGGCCACCCAGGGCAGCCGCCGTCTGGTGGGGGTGATCAGCCACCGGGACATCATCAGCGTCTACAGCCGCAAACTCCGCAAGTCCGGCCTGGGCGGCGGGGAGTCCGGTTAGCTGAGTCCTTCTGTTCCGGCTCTTTCGCCTTTTCTTGACATTACTACCCATTTGTATTGTTATATTGTCCTGCCTATATTTTGCGCTTTTACAATTTTCTCCGGGGGGATCATGTCGTTGCGTAGCATCCGCATCTTGAGCGCCGCGCTGGTTGCCTTTTTCGTTCTGACGGGCCTGGCGCTGCCGGGTTGGGCGGCCCAGAGCGCTGACCCGCAAAACGTAAAGCCTCAGTTCATCCTTCCCCAGATGTTCCCCGACAAGACCGCCCTTGAGTTGATGCAATTGGGCAAGGAGGTGGTGGAGCGCAAGAAAATAGAGGCCCGGCTCAAGGCGGGGGAAAAAATCGAGTACGGACGGCTCAGCGTAAGCAGCCAGCCCGAGGGTGCCGGGGTGCTGGTCAGCTCTTATGTGCCTCTGGGCAAGACGCCCTACACCAACCACAAGCTGCTGCCCGGTTTGCAACGGGTCACGGTGCGCAAGGACGGCTACTACGAGCAGGTGCGCATGGTGGAAATCAAGGCCAACCAGCAGAGTGCCCTTGATTTCAAACTGAAGCCCATCCCTTACGCCCGCCTGACCCTGAAGCTGCGGCCGCCCACCACCAAGGTGAAGATTGTCGATGTGGAAGAGCCCTACACGCCCGGCATGAAGCTGGCGCCCGGTCGCTACCTTGTGTCGCTCAGCCACCCCATGTACGGCGAACGTCGCTTATGCGTGGTCCTGAAAGACAATGAAAAATTAACTTTTGATGGCGATTTGGCCATTCGCTCTGGAGATATTAAAATTGATTCTAAGCCAACGGATGCCACGGTGTATCTGGACGGGAGAGAGGTGGGACGCACTCCATATTTTTCTGATGTAATCATGCTCGTTCCTGGTCCGCATCTGGTTCAGGTGCTCAAAAGCCTGTTCAAGCCGGTCAGCAGGGTTGTCCAGGTGAGAAGCCGAGAAACGACAGTAATAAAGATAGACCTTCCCCCTGCCCAGCACTTCACTAATAGCGTGGGCATGGAGTTTGTAAAGATTCCCGCCGGTAAGTTCATGATGGGGTTTCACGGTAGTCCGGAGTTTGTGGCTGAACGCATAATTGGGAAGCAGGGATTTTTAATGGGCTTGGGATTACCCATCTATAGTGGATACTTCCAAGATTTTCCGGAGCACTTGGTGGAGATAACCAAACCTTTTTACATGCAAACCACCGAGGCGACCTGGGCCCAGTGGGTGAAGGTGATGGGTAGAGATGGGCCGTTAAAAGATGGTTGGGCCCAGCGCCCGGTCAACGATATCACGCTTATAAAAGCTGAGGAGTTTGTAGCCAAGCTGAACAAAAGGGACAAAGGCAGATATCACTACCGGTTGCCTACGGAGGCGGAATGGGAATACGCCGCACGTTCCGGAACCACTGGATTTTTTTATACCGGCAACAGCATTACCACAGAGCAGGCCAACTTCGATGGCGAGCCGTTAATAACGCCCGGCTGGCTATTGGGAGATAAGCGGCAGCATCCGATAGCAGTCAAAAGTTTTTCGCCAAATCCCTGGGGGCTTTATGACATGCACGGCAATGTAAGAGAACTGTGCGCCGACTGGTTTGATGGATTTTATTACACATATTCTCCTATTAAAAACCCCAAAAAAGCGGCGCAGAAAAAGGGAGGGTATTATGTCTTCCGGGGAGGGAGCTATTTTGTGCGCTGGCTAGATTGTATGTCAGGTGCGCACGATAACTTGTTGTATAGTGAACCATGTTTTGACTGTGGTTTTCGTCTAGTCGCCGAAAAAGTTAAAGTAAGACAAAAGGATTAACTCTGTTTGAACTCATGGTAAAACCGCTCCCACTTTGTTACACTGATGCGATCTTCTGATTTTTTGTTGTGGCATTTTAGTAGTTGGTCGATTTTTCTGGCATTTTGTATGATCTTTCCACTGTATTGACTTTCGCCAAATGCATAATAGCATAGCACTTTGCCAGGATTGGTTGCCTTGATGGTGAGACTTCTAAGTTCCTTCTTTAGGTTGGCAGCATCAAGTTCATTAAGTGATGCCAGGTTGACTTTTTTCTTGATACTTAATTCAACAGCATTATCATTATACTCATCGCGGACAGGAGCGATCATCCCGGCAATAGACTCGTTTACAAACCGCTCTATTTTTTTGTAGTTCCTTGTAAAATAGATAATTATTTTTTCTTTCATTTCCTTGCTTAACAAAATATCCCATATTGCAACACCGATGACTCCTGCTACTTGAACGTGAGGGTACCAGCTTGAACATGCCGCACTTAATAAGTGTGAAATTGTGACGTCGATATCGCGTCTATGCCTTCTAACATAATCAATCGCGCTCTTTTCCGCGAGATCGTAGGCTTGAGACAGCCTTTCATTCAAATTGTCATCCAATGCGTCCGCTACCGACCCGGCCAGGGCAAGGGTACTGATATCCGGAAATTGTCCCTTCACTTTTTTTATATATTTAGCCATGTCTAATAATTTATTTTTGGTGTCGGACGAATAAGGATAAGAATAACTTTGGTCGCGAATTATCTTTATAAGGGGCGGACCGATGGCCTTTCCTGATCTTTCTATTTGATCGGATGTTAACGTTACGCCATAATGCTCATCTGCTTTTTTTGAAAGCTCTAGAGCCAATGTGTTAAATTGGCATTGTCCTTCGTGAAAAATTATATCCAATTTAGCAAGCTCTTGCCCGAAGGCACTGCCTACTATTAATTTACTTCCATCGTTAGTGCTATAGTTGAAGTACTCTAGGATATCCGGATCTTCCCCTATATCCAAAACCAACCAACTGATTGCCGATTATTGCCAGGTTTTCATCATTGTTTCTTTGGTTTCACCTGTGAAATGGATCAGTGCAACATGCTTTTTACTCCGTAAATACTCTGACAAAATGCTGGCTAATTGGACGGCAATGCCTTTGAGATCATAAAAGGCGTTATCTGGTGAATTAACCTTGATCTCCTTATCCGGCCCATTATAACTTTGCTGCTCGAACTCAATTAGCATATGTACGGTTATCTTACCGCTGCCGCGCAACCAGCATTCCTTGTCTGTAACCAACTCAAACTTGACGGCCTGCAAAAATTGAATGATTTTTTCATGGGTTTTAGGGCTCAGCCAGGCCATGGCTTCTCGCCGTATAAAGTCGACTTGTTCGCCCTTTAAAATATTCGTTTTGGTCGAGGCCCCTACACTGCTCATTTGATCACCTCCGAAAGCACACCGCAGTAGGCTTCCTCAAGATCGGCAAGCAAGGCGTCGCAATCCAACTCGCCGTTGGCATCCAGCTTGGGCACGAAGTCTAGCTTGCGCCCGCTGCCCTGCATTCGCAGGGGTAGGTGAAGCAGACCCTCCGCGTCCCAATACGGCTCACCATCGTCGTGAAAGGCGTTCAGCACGTCCGAGACCGTGTGGATGTTGTTTTTGATAACGTTTTGAGCGATCTGCTTTTTCAGGTCCTCGCGGCCTTCTGGGCTGATCGCTTGGAACTTACCCATCTTGGCCTCGATGCCCGCCAACAACTGGGCGAGCATATACTCTAAGTCCAGCACTCCGTTCGCGTTGTAGCGCATGACCATGGTGACCTCGAACGGCCCCTCGGGCAGCAGGCGAACCGTGTCGGGCTGAAAATCAAAGTCAATGTCAAATAGGCTGTTTTGGGACATGGCGGTTCCTTCGGGTGAGAGCAATCATGGAACCGATGGTAGAGGCCCCTAGGTCCGCGTACAAAAGAGGCGCTTCACTGATTTGTTTCCACGGGGGGACGGGGCTTTTGCGGTCGACGTGATCTTGTGCCCATGGCCTGAATGGCCGAAGAATGGCAGGGTATAACTAAACTAATATTTAGATGTGTTTCGCGGGGGGCGACGAGAAAGCCGTCACACTTCAGGGCCCCTGGCAGCGCCCTGAAGTGCTTTGTTCGATGGGTGGGGTCTGCTAGGCCGACTTGCCCGCCGAGGCTAGCATGATCATGGACCAGCCACCGAAGATCAGGTCGATGCCCAGCAAGAGCCCCATGATGGCCAAGGAATCGCCCGGCCATCCCGCGAAGATGATCAGCCCCAACACCAGGCCCATGATGCCAGAGAAAAACACCCATCCCCAGCGGGGAGCGGGCTTTAGCTTCATGGCCAGGCCCAGCTTGACCACGCCCGACACAATGAAGAAAGCGGCCAACAGCAGGGTGAGGGTGACCGCCCCCAGCAGGGGCCGGGCCAGGATGAGCCCGCCGGCGATTACGTACACCACCGCCCACAACAGGTTCCAGGCAAAGACGCTCCATTGGGCGGACTTGAAGCAGTGCACCAGTTGGATGATGCCCTGCACCAGGATAACCGCGCCGATGACCCACACCACGGCCACGGTGGCGGCCAGGGGGGCCAGGATGGCGATGGTGCCCAGAATCAGGGAGATGACCCCCGCGGCCAGCAGGCTGCCTCGATGTTTCTGCAACTCAGCCAGGCCGTCTTTCAACAGCCCTCCGCCCGCCTGAGAGGTTTGCGCGCTCATGTATTAATCCTCCGTGCTGGCCGGAAATCCCGGCGTTGAGTTTCGGTTTACATGATGCGTACTTGGGCCTTGCCCTGTCAAGCACGCCTTTGGGTGGTGCGATCATTGACAACCCTGTTTTTTCCCGATATACCCAGTAAATCGTATACGGTATGCAAGGCTCCGGGTTTCAAAGGCTTACGGGGCGGCGAGGGTGTGACGGTGGGCTTCGGCGACCAGTTAGCACAGTACGTGGTCAGCGGGCTTACCACCGGGGCGGTCTACGCTCTGGTGGCCCTGGGCTTTTGCCTGATCTACAACGCCACCAGGGTGGTGAACTTCGCCCAGGGCGATTTTCTCTCCCTGGGCGGGCTCATGGCCTACAGCTTGCTCATCGGCGCGGGCCTGCCCATGGCCCTGGCCTTTCCCCTGGCCATCGTCGCGGTGGCCCTGGTGGGGGCCCTGCTGGAGCGTCTGGCCATCCGCCCGGCCCGCAGCCGCCAGGTGATGGTGCTCATCTTCATCACCATCGCGGCTTCCATCCTCATGCGGGGCGTCTTCAAGCACTTGTGGGGCAAACAGGCCCTGGCCCTGCCCCCCCTCAGCCCGGAGACCCCACTGCATCTGATGGGGGCCACTTTCACCCCGCAAAACCTGTGGGTGCTGGCCATCACCCTGGTGGCCATCGTGGCCCTGGTGTGGTTTTTCAACCGCACCCTCACCGGCAAGGCCATGCGGGCCACGGCCATAAACTCTTCCGCCGCCGCGCTGATGGGCATCGACGCCCACCGCATGACCATGTACTCCTTTGCCCTGGCCGGGGCCTTGGGGGCCTTGGCCGGGGTGCTCATCACCCCCATCACCAGCCTGTCCTACAACGTGGGGGTGATCATAGGGCTCAAGGGATTCGCCGCCGCGGTTTTGGGAGGCTACGGCAGCTTTCCCGGCGCGGTGGTGGGCGGCCTGGTCTTGGGGCTCATCGAAAGCCTCACCGCCGGGTTGATCTCCAGCGTATATAAGGACGCGGTGGCCTTCGTGGTGCTGCTGCTGGTGCTGTTTTTGCGCCCCGGAGGCCTGTTGGGCGTGAAGGGCGGGAACCGGGTATGAGCGCCCAGGGCAAGAAATTTTTCCTGACCCTGGCCGCCCTGGCCGCCGTGTTGGCCCTGCTGCCCCTTGTGGTGACCAACCCTTATTATTTGAACGTGCTCAACGTGGTGGCGCTCAATGTGCTGGTGGTCACCGGGCTAAACCTGCTCATCGGCTTTGCCGGACAGATAAGCCTGGGCCACGCCGCCTTCTTCGGCCTGGGGGCCTACATCTCGGGCATCCTGTCGGGCTCCTACGGCTGGGAGCCCTGGACCGCCCTGGTGGTGGCCGCGCTGGTGGTGGCGGTGGTGGCCATGATCATCGGCATCCCCACCCTGCGCCTGGAAGGCAACTACCTGGTCATGGCCACCCTGGGCTTCAACCTCATCGTCACCGTGTTGATGCTCCAACTGGACGACATCACCGGCGGCCCCTCGGGCTACACCGGCATTCCCTCGCTGAGCTTTTTCGGCGCGCCCATCGCCACGGACATATCATTTTATTGGCTGGCCTGGGGCGCGGTGCTCGTGGGCCTGATCCTGGCCCGCAACCTGGTGCACTCGCGGGTGGGCCGGGGGCTCAAGGCCCTGCACGAGGCCCCCCTGGCCGCCGCCGCCTCGGGGGTGCCCATCGAGGCCTACAAGGTCAAGGTTTTCGTGGTCAGCGCGGTGTACGCCTCGGTGGCGGGCAGCCTCTACGCCCACTACTACGGCATCGTCACCCCCGGCACTTTTGACATCTTCAAGTCGGTGGAGTTGGTGACCATGTGCATCGTGGGCGGCATGGGCTCCTTGTGGGGCGGCCTGTTCGGCGCGGCCCTGCTCACCCCCATGCCCCAGCTCTTGGCCGTGGTGGAGGAATACAAGGACATCTTCTTCGGCGGCATCCTCTTGGTGCTGTTGATCTTCCTGCCCCAGGGCCTGGTTGGCTGGCTGGAGGGCAAGCGGGTGCGCCCAGGTGGGAGGGCCTTCTAGCCGTGGGCGCTCTGCTATCCATAAAGGGCCTTTCGGTGCGTTTCGGGGGCTTGCAGGCCTTGGACTCGGTGGACCTGGAGGCCCCGGCGGGTGCCATCACCGCCCTCATCGGCCCCAACGGGGCGGGCAAGACCACGGCCATCAACTGCGTCTCCGGGGTGGTGGCCCCGGACTCGGGCCAAGTGAGCTTCGACGGCCGGGAGGTGCTGGGCATGGCCGGGCACAACCTGGCTCGCTTGGGCCTGACCCGCACCTTTCAGAATTTGCAGGTCTTCGGCCTGATGAACGCCCTGGAAAACGTCATGGTGGGCATGCACGCGGCCAGCCATGGCAGCTTCGCCGCGGCCATGCTGCGCCTGCCCGTGCTGCGCCGTCAGGAGGCGGCCATCCGGGAGCGGGCCGAGGAGATGCTGGCCTTCTTCGGCCTGGAAAAGGTGGCTAACCAGCCCGCCGAGGAACTGGCCTACGGCGACCAGAAGCGCCTGGAATTGGCCCGTGCCCTGGCCGGGCGGCCCCGGCTGATGCTTTTGGACGAGCCGGTGGCCGGGCTCAACGCGGCCGAGACCCACGAGATCGGCGGGTTGATCGTCAAAATAAAAGAGCAGGGCATAGGTGTGGTATTGGTGGAGCACGACATGGGCCTGGTGATGCACGTAAGCGACCAGGTGGCGGTGCTCAGCGGGGGGGTGCTCATCGCTCAGGGCACCCCGGAGGAGATTCAGCAAGACCCCGAGGTGCTGCGCACCTATCTTGGCGGGGGAGAGGAGTTCGGGCTGCTTGCTTAGGGTGGAGTCCATATCCTTTGCCTATGGCCGCCAACCGGCCCTGCGCGAGGTGAGCCTAAAGGTGAACCCCGGCGAGGTGGTGAGCCTGTTGGGCATGAACGGGGCGGGCAAGACCACCCTGTTGGGGGTGATCTCCGGCCTTATGAAGCCCAAGGGCGGGCGGGTGACCTTTGAGAACCGCCAGATCAGCGGCCTGCCTCCCTCGGCCATCGTGGAGACCGGGGTGGTCCAGGTGCCCGAGGGCCGCCAGCTCTTCGGTCCCCTGAGCGTGCGCGAGAACCTGGAGCTGGGTTCCTACGTGCGCCTGCGCAAACATCAGGCCAAGGAAGTGGCCCAGGACATGGAGCGGGCCCTGGTTCTGTTCCCGGTGCTGGCCCAGCGCCTGGAGCAACCGGCCGGCACCCTGAGCGGCGGCGAGCAGCAGATGCTGGCCATGGCCCGGGGGCTCATGGCCCGGCCCCGCTTATTGCTTTTGGATGAGCCCAGCCTGGGCCTGGCCCCCCAGGTGGCCGCCGAGATTTTGGGGGTGGTGCGCGACCTGCCCGCCCAGGGATGCTCGGTGCTTCTGGTGGAGCAGAACGCCCTGGGCGCGCTGAGCGTGAGTCAACGGGGCTATATCATCACCGGCGGGCGGATTCGCCAGAGCGGCTCGCCCCAGGAAATTCTGGCCGACGAACTGCTGCGGGAGGCCTTTTTGGGCCCCCGCCGGGCCTTCGGCGGCCCCCAGGATAAAAAACCCGAGGGAATTTCATGACCTTCATGCCCAATTTCAACGGCCCCGAGGAGTTGGCCGCGCATCAGCTCAAGGGCCTGCAATGGACCGTGGCCCATGCCCACCAGGGCAGCCCCTTTTACGCTCAGCGCCTGAAGGACGCGGGCGTGGCCCCCGGCGACATCGCCAGCCTGGACGACCTGAAGGGTCTGCCCTTCACCACCGCCGACGACCTGCGGGCGGGCTATCCCTTCCCTCTGCTTTCGGTGCCTTTGGAGCAGGTGGTCAGGGTGCACGCCTCCAGCGGCACCACCGGCAAGCGCAAGGTGCTAGCCTACACCCAGAAAGACCTGGACGACTGGGCGGTGATGTTCGCCCGCTGCTACGAGATGGCCGGGCTCACCCGCCAGGACCGGGTGCAGATCATGGTGGGCTACGGGGTGTGGACCGCCGGGGTGGGCTTCCAGGCGGGCTGCGAGCGCTTCGGGGCCATGGCCCTGCCGGTGGGGCCGGGCAACCTGGAGATGCAGTGCCAGTTCCTGGTGGACTTCGGCACCACGGTGATGTGCTCCACCTCCTCCATGGCCCTGTTGATGGCCGAGGAGATCAGACGGCGCGGGCTAACCGAGCAGGTGAAGATAAACAAGCTCATCTACGGCAGCGAGCGCACCAGCGAGGGCATGCGCCAGCGCATCAGCCAGGCTTTGGGGGCGGAGCTCTATGACATTCCGGGCCTCACCGAGCTGTACGGGCCGGGCACCGGCATCGAGTGCCGGGCGCATGAGGGCATCCACTACTGGGCCGACTACTACATATTAGAAATTCTGGAGCCGGTGAGTTTAGAGCCGGTGGCTCCGGGCGAAATCGGCGAGATGGTGGTGACCACCCTGAGCAAACAGGCCGCCCCGCTGATCCGCTACCGCACCAGGGATCTGTGCCGCCTGCTGCCCGAGCCCTGCGCCTGCGGCAACCCCTTGCCCCGCCACGACCGCATCCTGGGGCGCAGCGATGACATGATCAAGTTCCGGGCGGTGAACATCTACCCCGGCCAGATCGACCACGTGCTCAGCCACAGCAGCGGGGTGGGCTCGGAGTATCAGGTGCATCTGAGCCGGGGCGCCGACGGCCGCGACTACATGACCATCAAGGTGGAGCGGGCCCCCGAGGGCGGCGCGGCCGACGACGAGGCGGTGGCCGCGGGCATCTCCAAGGGGGTAAAGGCCCACATCCTGGTGAGCGCCAAGATCCAGGTGGTGGACTACGGCAGCCTGCCGCGCAGCGAACGTAAGTCGCAGCGGATCTTTGACCGCCGCGAAGAGGTATAAATCAGGGGCCGGGCCTCCGGGGAGGGGGGACGGCCGCGAAAGGGAGGATGATCGATGAAAAGGTTTAAGGTTTTGGCCGTGGCGGCCCTGTGCCTGCTTTTGGCCCTGGCCCTGGCCGCCCCGGCGGTTGCGGCCGACAAAAAAGAGCCGGTGAAGATCGGGGCCTTTTTCGCCCTGAGCGGCCCGGCGGCCTCCATCGGCGCGCCCACCAAGCTGGTGGCCCTGATGGTGGTGGACAAGATCAACAAGGAGGGCGGTATCCAGGGGCGCCCCATCGAGCTGATCCTGGCCAACACCGAGGGCGCGCCCACCAAGGCGGTGATGGCTTTCAAGAAGTTCGTGAACGTGGACAAGGTGGTCGCCGTGGTCGGCCCCACCCGCACCGGCACCGGCATGGCCGTCAAAAAGCAGGTGGAGGCGGCCAAGATGCCCACCGTGATGACCGTGGGCGGCGACCCGGTGATCATGGAAGGCAAGATCGGCAAAATGAACTTCGGCACCGCTTACTGGGTGTTCAAGGCCCCGCAGCGTTCCTCCATCGCGGTCAAGAAGGTGCTGGGATACCTCAAGGCCCATAACCTCACCAAGATCGCCCTGTTGAGCGCCAGCGACGGCTTTGGCCGGGACGGGTCCCGCTGGATCGGCAAGCTGGCCCCCAAATACGGCATCACCGTGGTGGGCGCCGAGCAGTTCAACCCCAAGGACGTGGACATGAAGAGCCAGCTCACCAAGCTGGCCGCCGCCAAGCCCCAGGCCGTGGTCTGCTGGACTATCGGCCCGGCCGCGGCCATCGTGTCCAAGAACCACCACGCTCTGGGCATGAAGGCCCCCCTGGTGCAGTGCCACGGCGTGCCCGGCCCCAAGTACGTGCAGCTGGCCGGAGCGGCGGCCGAGGGCGACCTGATGCCCGCCACCAAGCTCATGGTTTGGGAGAGCCTGCCGGACAGCGACCCCCAGAAGAAGGTGATCGCCGAGTTCGTGCATCTGTACAACGACGTTTACAAGTACAACAAGCTCTATCCCATCAACACCCACTCCGGCTATGCCTGGGACGCGGTGTATCTGCTGGCGGGCGCCATGCAAAAGGCGGGCACCGACCCGGCCAAGGTGCGCGACGCCCTGGAGAGCACCAAAAATTACGTGGGGGTCAGCGGGGTGTACAACCTGAGCCCCAAGGACCACAACGGCCTGGGCGAGGACTCCATGGTCATGATTCAGGTAAAGGACGGCAAGTACGTCCCGGCCAAGTAAGTGACGCCAGCGCGGCGCGGGGAGCCTCCCCGCGCCGCGCATCATTGGGGCGCTTGCCCGCTGCTCCCGTGCCGGGGTACTCTTGGGCCATGGCCGTTACTGAGAGGTGTCCATGGCTCCCAACGTTGCTCCCCCCAAGCGCCGTCGCCGCTACCCCCTGTACCTGAACATCCTCACCATATTCCTGCTGCTCATGATCGCCGTGGCCGGGGGCATCACCTGGTACAACTACGCCACCAGCAGCGAACGGGCCATGATGTCCTCCCGCAGGCTGATGCACGACATCGTGGGCCAGTTCACCGGCCAGCTGACCCAGTTCTTCGGCAAGGCCCGCTCCTTTTTGGTGCTCACCTCCGAGCATCCTGGCATCAACCAGCCCCCCGCCGGAGAGGGCCACGCCCTGCAAGGCCTGTTCGTCAAGGCCCTGGTAACTCACCCCCAGTTTTCCGGCATATATTTGGGCTATGACGACGGCCGCTTTTTTCAGGTGGTGCGCTTGGATAACATGCCGCCCCAGTCCCTGGAGGAGATCCAGGCCCCGCCGAAGGCCCTTTACGGGGTGCGCGGCATAGTCCAGAGGCCGGGCGGCCCCAAGCTGATGACCTGGAGATTTTTGGATGGGCAACAGAAGGAGCTTTCCACCTGGAGCCTGAGCGCACCGGCCTACGACCCCCGTAAGCGGCCCTGGTACAAGCTGGCCCAGGAGGTGGGCCGGGTGTACGGCAGCGATTATTATATTTTCAACACCCTGCGCGAGCCGGGCATGACCCTGGCCTACCGCTTCGCCCCGGCCCCAGGCGGCGGGGTGCTGGGCCTGGATGTTTCCGCCGGCACCCTGTGCAGCTTCGCGGCCTCGCACAAGGCCTGCCCCTCGGGCCTTACAGTGGTGTTCGACAGCCAAAAGCGCCTGGTGGCCTATCCCCAGGCCAAGGCGATTGCCAAGGTTTCGCTAAAGGACGGCAAACAGGTGCTGGCCCTGGCCACCCTGGACAACCTGGGCGATCCCCTGCTGGCCGAGCTGAGCCGCCTTTTCGAGCCCCAGGCCAAGGAGCAGCTCGTCAACTTCGCGGTAAAGGGCCGCGAGTACGCCGCCGGGGTGGAGCGCATCCGGGATTTCCAGAATCGCTTCGCCTACGTGGCCGTGCTCACCCCCCTGGATGAGTTGATCGGCCCTATCATCCAGAGCAACCTGCGCTCCCTGCTCATCTCCCTGCTCATCATGCTGGCCGCCGTCCCCTTGGTGGTGATCGTGGCCCGGCGCATCTCCCGGCCCCTGGGCCAGGTGGTGGACGAAACCAAGGCGGTGCGCAACCTGCAACTGGAGCCCACGCCGCTTATAGACTCCCACATCAACGAGATACATCGCCTCACCCAGAGCGTGGCCACCATGAAGACCACCTTGCGCACCTTTTCCCGCTACGTGCCGGTGGACCTGGTGCGCCAATTGGTGGCCTCGGGCAAGGAGCAGGGCCTGGGCGGCGAGAAGCGGGTGCTCACCCTGATGTTCACCGACGTGCAGGGTTTCACCGACATGGCCGAGCACATGGACCCTGAGGCGCTTATGCTCAAGGCCTCGGAGTACTTCTCCGGCCTGTGCGACGAAATCCAGGCCAACCAGGGCACCATAGACAAGTTCATCGGCGACGCCATCATGGCCTTTTGGAACGCGCCCCTGGAAGACCCGGAGCACGCGGCCCGCGCCTGCCGGGCAGCCCTGATGTGCCGGGCGCGCAGCCAGAGCATGGACCTGGCCTGGCAACAGGCGGGCCAGCCCATCATGCACACCCGCCTGGGCCTGCACACCGGCGAGGTTATCGTGGGCAACGTGGGCGCGGCCCAGCGCATGGACTACACCGCCCTGGGTGCGGCGGTGAACCTGGCCTCGCGCCTGGAAGGGCTAAACAAGGTCTATGGCACCCAGATTTTGGCCAGCGGGGCCACCCGGGCCGCTGCCGGGGAGGGCTTCGTGTGGCGCACCCTGGACCAGGTGGAGCCCAAGGGCACCAGCGAGCCCACCCTGATTTACGAGCTGGTGGGCCTGTTGGGCGAAGCCCCGGAGCTGGCCCCGGACCCGGCGACCCTGGGCTACTGTGGCCGCTGGGAGGCGGCCTTCGCCCTGTATCAAAGCCGGGATTGGGCCGGGGCGGTGGAAGCCTTCGCGGCCCTGGCCGCAGAGTGGCCCCAGGACCAAGCGGCCCAGGTCCTGGCCCAGCGCAGCGCCGCCTTTGCCGCCGACCCGCCGCCCCCGGACTGGGACGGCTCGGCGGTGTATACCAGTAAATAGCCCGGAACCAGTTCCCTTGCGCCCGGCCCCGCGCCGGGTTATTTTATGGGCCTTGCATACAAAACCACTCAGCGAGGATACGCGTGAGTCCCAAAGCCAAGATTCGCAAAGAGATATTAATGGGCAACCAGGCCCTGGGTCGGGGTTTGGTGGAGAACGGGGTGGCGGTGATGACCGCCTATCCCGGCACCCCCAGCAGCGAGATATTGCCCTCGGTGGTCCACTATGGGGCCGAAATGAAGCACCCGCCCTACTGCGAGTGGTCGGTGAACGAGAAGGTGGCGGTGGAGGTGGCCCTGTCTTCCGCCTACACCGGCCAGCGTTCGGCCGTGGCCATGAAGATGGTGGGGCTAAACGTGGCCCTGGACCCGGTGATGAGCGCGGCCTACATCGGGGTGATCGGGGGCATGATACTGATCAGCGCCGACGACCCCGGCCCCCACTCATCCCAGACCGAGCAGGACAGCCGCCTGCTGGCCCACTTCGCCAAGCTGCCGGTCTTTGACCCCGACAGCCCGGCCATGGCCAGGGATCTGGTGGGCCCGGCCTTTGCGCTCAGCGAGCGCTTCCAGATTCCGGTGATGATCCGGCCCACCCTCCGGGTGTGCCACGGCCGGCAAAACCTGAACCTGCGCGAGCCCAAGGAGCTGGAGCGCGCCCCGGTTTTCCAGCGCGACCCCTTCCGCTGGGCGGCCATCCCCAAGATGCGCCTGGCCCTGCACCACGCCCTGAACGCCAAACTGGCCAAGATTCAGGATTACCTGAGCAAGAGCAAGAGCCTGAACAAGTGGCACGCTCCTGTTCGGCCCCGGGCTCCCCTGGGCATCCTGGCGTCTGGCGTTTCCGCCGCCCTGGCCCGTGACGTATTGGCCGAGATGGGCCTGCCGGTGGAGGAGGGCAAAATTCCCTTCCTGCAAACCGCCGCGCCCTATCCCCTGCCCACCCAGCCGGTGAGCGAGCTGATCGCGGGCTGCCGCAAGGTGCTGGTCTTGGAAGAGACCGAGCCGGTGTTGGAGCTTCTGGCCCCCCAGCGGGACCAGCTCTGGGGCCGGGGCTCGGGCCACGTGCCCAGCGCTGGGGAGCTTACCCCCGAGGTGCTGGGCGAGGTTTTGGAGCGGGCCCTGGGCGAGGCCAAGCTCAAGGCGCCCCGGCCACGGGGCAAGGTCTTGACCGTGCCCGACCAGCCGCCCATGCGCCGCCCCAACCTGTGCCCCGGCTGCTCCCACCGCGCGGTGTTCTACAGCCTGCGCCGGGCGCTCCCCACCGGGGTGTACCCCAGCGACATCGGCTGCTACACCCTGGGCATGAACCAGGGCGCGGTGGACACCTGCCACGACATGGGCGCGGCGGTGACCTTCGCCTCGGCCCTCAGCCGCAGCCTGAACCAGAAAAAGGACGAAACCCCGGTGGTGGCCACCATCGGTGACAGCACCTTCTTTCACTCGGGCATCACCGGCCTGGTCAACGCGGTGTACAACGGCTCGCGCTTCGTCCTGGTGATCCTGGACAACGAGACCACCTCCATGACCGGCATGCAGCCCACCCCCGAGAGCGGGCTAACCGCCGACGGCCACCCCGGACAGGCGGTGGACATAACCAAGCTGGTGGAGGGCTGCGGGGTGCGCTGGCTCACCGAGCTGGACCCCTACCACATGGGCGACCTGCAAAAGACCCTGAAAAAGGCCTGGCGCTGGTGCAAGAGTCCCGAGGGTTCGGTGGCGGTGATTATCGCCCGCCATGCCTGCGCCGCCCAGCGCCCCAAGGACGCGGTGGCCAACCCCTGCAAGGTGGAGGTGATGGGCCAGGCCGCGCCGGTGACCACCAGCTTCCGGCCCAAGGACAACCCCTGCGCCGATTGCGGCCGCTGCGTGGCCGTTTGCCCGGTGGGAGCTCTGAGCCGCACCGGCAAGGGGCGGATCAAGGTGGACAAGGCCAAGTGCACCGGCTGCCGCCTGTGCGCCCAGGTATGCCCCACCGGCACCATGGTGCTGGAACCCGCCGGGGCCTGCGTGGCCTGCGGGTTGTGCAGCACCTGGTTCGCCTGTCCCGCCCTGGCCAAGGACGCCGAGGGATATATCAGCATCGACCGGGGCTGGTGCGTGGACTGCGGCCTGTGCGCCGAGGTCTGCGCCCACGGAGCCATCGCCCCGTTGGAGGAGCAAAAATGAGCCGGCTCAAGTGGCAGGCGGTGGTGGCCGGAGTGGGCGGCCAGGGAGTGCTGTTCGTCAGCCGGGCCCTGGCTTCGGCGGTGGAGCCCATAGCGGGTGCCATTCTCATAAGCGAGGTGCACGGAATGGCCCAGCGGGGTGGCGCGGTGGTCAGCCACCTGAAGGCCGGGCCCTTCAGCGGCCCGCTGGTCAGCCCCGGCCAGGCCGATCTGCTGTTGGCCCTGGACCCCGGCGAGGCGGTGCGCAACCTGAACTACCTGGCCCCCAAGGGGCATCTGGTGGTCAACGCCCCGGACCTGGATTTCCTTTCGCCCAAGGCCAAGAAGGCCCTGGCCTCCTTCGGGGCCCAGGTGCTCACCGTGCCGGCCACGGAGTTGGCCGGTCAGGCGGGCACGGCCAAGGGGGCCAACGTGGTGCTCTTGGGAGCGGCGGCGGCCGTGGGAGCCCTGCCGGTGGGGCTGGCGGAGCTGGAGCGGGCCATATGCCTGGGGCAGCCTGCAACCAGGGCCCAGGCCAACCAAAAGCTGCTGGGACTGGGGGCCGAGGCCGCCGCCCAGGTTTGAGCGTGGCCGGGACCGCGGTAGTGGGGGGATGCCATGGGCCGGGCAAGGCCCCGGCTCTCCTCGTTTTGCCGCTCCAGGCCAAGAATTGACGGATTTTTCCATGGAGATTGCTTTGACCAACCATGCGGCTTTACCCCCAGGTTGGTTCCTGCTAATATCTTTTGGCGAAATTTTAGCCTGCCCTGTGGTGAAGATTTGGTAAGAAACGGTCCGTTCCCCTCCAGGGAGCCAGCCTCGCCCGGGTATCCGGTACCACCCGCCTGCACGGGATAGCCGATGTTCGAAACTTACTATCTGGGCAACCTTGCCTTCACCATGGGCTACGGCCTTGCCCTGATTATCTATCTGGGCCGCCACGCCCCGGAAAATCCCCGCACCGGCACTATCCAGCGCTGGCTGATCTGGTCGGTGGTCTGGGCCTTTTTCGACGTATTCATCAGCTTTTCAGCCATCACCTTCGCCCCGGCCACGGTGTTTCAGCTCTACCGCTGGCTGAGCTTTCTTTTCCTGTTGCCCATCGGCTTCATCGGCGAGGTGATCCTGGTGCTAATCCGGCCGGTGAGCTGGCGCGACCGGGCGTGGCTCTACGGCCTGCCCATGTGCTTTTATCTGGCCGCGCTGCTGGAACCCCAGTGGATAGGAGTGCGCCTGTACGGCGTGCCCTACGGGGCCAGCCATTTCAACCTCTGGTTCCAGTCCTTTTTGGCCTACAGCCTGGTCGTAACCATAGTCCTGCTGGCCCGTCTGATCCGTGACACCATCGACGAGAGCGATCCCGACGCCAAGGCGGAGAAAAAGCTTTTGGTGGTGGCGGGGGTGGTCACCATGCTCTTTCAGGCCTTGGCCCAGGGGCTCATGGCCTTGGAGGGATCACGCATCCCCGCCTTTGCCAACCTGGCGGTCACGCCTTTTGCCGTGGCTATCTACTGGGGAGCCAGCCGCTACGGCAAGGTGGTGAGCCCGCGCACCCTGTACCAGGCCACGGTGCAGGCGGTGCCGGTGGGTTTGGCCCATTTGCAGGCCCAGCGCATCGCCTGGGCCAACCAGACCCTGGCCGTGTTGTTGGGCTACAACCATCCCGTGGCCCTGTACGGCCTTAAGGTGAAGGAGCTGTTTCGCCCCTTCCTGGTGGGGCCTCGCGCTGCGCGCCGCTTCTTGGACGAGCTTAACTCCGGGCGGGTGCAAGGCGAGGAGGTGGTCATCACCGACAGCCAGCAAAAGCAGGTGCCGGTGCTCATCAGCAGCTCGCCGGTGGAGCGGGGCGACCCCTCCCGGGGGGTGCTGTTGGTGGCCAGCGACCTCACTCACCTCAAGTCCGTGCAGAGCCGTTTGCAGCACTCCGAAGCCCGCTACCGCAACCTGGTGGAGCAGGCCACCGAGCTGATCGCGGTGCTACAGGACCGGGTGTGCGTGTTCGCCAACTCGGCAGTGCGCGACGTGCTGGGTTGGGAGCCCGAGGAGGTGGTGGGCCGGGAGCCGGAGATGTTCGTCCACCCCGAGGACATCAGCCTGCTGATGGAGGCCTACGAACGGCGCATATCCGGGCAGAGCCAAGCAGAAATGTTGCCGTATCGCATCTTCACCAAGGACGGCCGCCTGAAGTGGATGGAGCTGGCCACCCGGGTGGTGGACTGGGAGGGGCGGCCCGCTCTGCAGGTGTTTTTCCGCGACATCACCGAGCGCAAGAAGGCCGAAGAGGAACGCAGCGAGCGCCTGAACCGGGTGGAGCGCCAGCAGGAAGCCATCCTGGAGGTGGCAGGCACGGCGCCCCTGGTGGAGGGGGATTTCCAAGGAGCGGCCCGGCGCATCACCGAATTGTGCGCTCAGGCCCTGGAGGTGGACCGCGCGGCCATCTGGCTGTTCAACCCGAACAGCACCAGCCTGGTGACCAGCGACCTGTATGACGCCGAGTCGGCCCAGCACCAAAGCGGCGAGGACTTCTTGGTGGCTGATTGCCCGGGATTCATCACCGCCCTGGAGGCCGAGCGGGCGGTGGACGCGGGAGACGTGTACCTGGACGCCCGCGTCGCGGAGCTGCGTTTTTTCTATATGGAGCCCAACAACGTGGGCGCCCTGCTGGGTTCGGCGGTGCGCCTCAGGGGACGCATGGTGGGCATGGTCTGCCTGGAGCACACCAGCGGGGCCCACTCCTGGAGCGAGGACGAGCTGGCCTTTGTGGGAGGCGTGGCCGATCAGGTGGCCCAGGCGCTCACCAACGCGGAGCGCAAAAGGGCCCAGGCCGCCTTGCAGGAGTCCGAGGAGCGCTTCCGCCATTTGTTCGACAGCATCAGCGACCTCATCTACACCCACGATGAAAAGGGCCGCCTGCTTTCGGTGAACCAGGCGGTGGTGCGCCTGTTGGGCTACAGCCGTGAAGAACTCCTGGGCCGCCCCATGAGCGACTTTATGAGCACCAGGGCCCGGCAGGCCTTTGGGAGCGAATATCTGCACCAGTTGCGCCAACATGGGCAGTCCGAGGGGGTGGCCGTGCTGGTGGCCAAGGACCAGTCGCTGCATTCGGTGGAATACCGCAACCTGCTGGTGGCCAAGGACGGCGTGCCCTATGTCAGCGGTTCGGGCCGGGAGATCACTCAGCGCCTGGCGGCCGAGCGCGAGCTAAAACAGCTGCAGGAACGCCTGATTCAGGCCCAGAAGATGGAGGCGGTGGGCAACCTGGCCAGCGGCATCGCCCACGACTTCAACAATATCCTGCAAGGGGTCAGCGGCTACGTGCAGCTGCTTTCCCAAAAGCCCCAGGCCGATCCCGTCAGCCGCAAGTACTTGAACGAGGTGGACTCGGCGGTGGGCCGGGCGGCGGAGTTGGTGCGCCGTTTGCTCACCTTCGGGCGCAAGGCCGAGGCCGAGCTGAGGCCGGTGGACCTGAACCGGGAGGTGGCCCAGGCCATTCGAATCCTGGAGCGCACCATCCCCAAGATGATCATGATCGAGTTGGAGTTGGCCCCGGAGCTTATGGCCATCAGCGGCGACCCCAACCAGTTGGAACAGGTCTTGATGAACCTGGCCACCAACGCCCGCGACGCCATGCCCCAGGGCGGGGTGCTCACCATCGCCACCAGCGACGTGGACTTGGACGACGAGTTTTGCCGCACCCGCCCCGGATTGGAGCCCGGCGCCTATGTGTGCCTGGAGGTGAGGGACCAAGGCCAGGGCATGGACAAGGAGACGGTGAGCCACGTGTTCGAGCCCTTCTACACCACAAAGGAGGTGGGGGCGGGCACCGGCCTGGGCCTGTTCACGGTCTATGGCATCGTGGAGAGCCACGGCGGCTACATTTCCTGCGACAGCGCGCCCGGCGAAGGCACCGCTTTCACCATCTACCTGCCCGCGCGGGAAGAAAAAGCCGCAGTTATGGTGCCCCGGGCCCCGGATGCCGAGCCGGTGAAGGGCGGCCGGGAGACCATTCTGCTGGTGGACGACGAGGAGGCCATCCTGGAGGTGGTGCGCGACGTTTTGGAGCAGCACGGCTACAGTGTGTTCACCGCCGACAGCGGGGAAGGGGCCCTGGAGCTTTTCGGTCGGGAGGCGGGCAAGGTGGACCTGGTCGTCCTTGATTTGGGCATGCCGGGCATGGGCGGCGACCGCTGCCTGGAGTTGCTGTTGGAACAAGCCCCGGAGGTCAATGTGGTGGTGGCCACCGGCTACGCGGGCAGCGACAAGCGAAGCGCAATCCTCGCGGCCGGAGCGCGCGGCTTTATAAGCAAGCCCTACCGGCTGGATTCGCTGCTGCGCACGGTGCGCCAAATATTGGACCGGCCCCAGGGGGAGCCGGTCGGCGAGGAAGGCGAATGAGGGCGGCGGGGATCAGGAGCGGCCTTGGGCCCTCTGGTCCCAGTCGAAATCCCGCGAGGTGACCACGTCTTCCAGACGGCGCAAGCGCCGCTCCAAGGTGTCGTAGGTGCGCTTCAGGCGGCCCAGAGCCATTTTGCGGCTGTCGGCGTAGGAGTGGTAGAACTCCTCTTCGTCCTCGGTCTGGGGAGCAACCGCCGGGGCCGGTTTCATGACCAGGGCCATGACGATGTAGAGCACGCCCACCGGCCAGAAGCCGGTGAAGATAAAGGCGACCACGGTGAGGACGCGCACCCAGGTCACCGAAAAATCAAAGTATTCCGCCATTCCGCGGCAGACCCCCAACAGGACGCCCCGCCGTGAGCGGTAAAGGCCGCGTCGACCGAATTTGCTAAAGATCTTCATGTCGGGGCTCCTTCATTTCTTTTTCCAAGAGTATGGTCTCCAAGGCGTCTATGCGCTGGTCCATGCGCTGAAGGCTTTTGTGCAGGTCCTGGATCAGGCGAGCCTCTTCCTCGTCGGCCTGGGCGGCCTTTCGCCCACCGGGTCCCTTGATTATGCGCACGATAGTCACCACCAACCCGCCCAACAGGGCCAGGGCCAAAAGAATGAAAGCGAAGATGGCACCGATAACGCCGGGCACGGTTGCTCCTTAAGGGCGGGGACTAGCCCTGCTCCGGGGTGGGGGTGGTCGCCTGCTTGGCCCCCTTGAGAGCGGCCAACTCGGCTTCGATTTCGTCGTCGCCGGCCAGGCGGTCGAACTCCTGCTCCAAATCGGGACGGCGGCTCATGCCGGCCAGCTCGGCCTCGGCCTCCAGGCGCTCCACCCGGTTTTCGAACTGCTCGAAACGCATTATAACCTCGGTGGACTCGGCTCGGGCCACATCACCCCGGGCCTTCTTGCTGTGCCGGGCCAGCTTGTGGCGCTCCACCAGGATGCGTTGCTTCTCGCGCACCGTGGCCAGCTTTTGTTCCAGCTGGGCGATGTCCGCGTGGTACTGCTCCACCAGGGCCTGCTGGGCGGCCAGCTCCTGGTCAAGCTCGGTCTCCCTGGCACGGAACTCCCGCCGGGCCCTGAGCGCCTCGCGGGCCAGGTCTTCGCGGCCCTTGTCCACGGCCAATTGGGCTTTCTGGCTCCAGGCGGCGGTCCGGTGGGCCAGCGCCTCAACCTCCCGCTGCATCTTGGCCCGCTGGGCCATGGCCCCGGCGCAGGCCGCCTTTACCTCGGCCACGGTGTCTTCCATCTCAACGATCATCAGCCGGATGAGCTTCTGAGGGTCTTCGGCTCGGTCCAGCATGGCGTTGATGTTTGAACTTATGATATCACGCATCCGGTTGAAAACGCCCATGGTCCACCTCCGTCAAGGGCTGTCTGATTGGTCAGTATTTGCCTTTGCCATATAGCAAGGGCCGGGCCAAAAGGGCTTCTTGAATAAATAAGCAATTAAAACCGATAGTTAATTGGTATCGCCGAAAGATGAAGGACGTTGCCTGTTTGGCTATAAATAATAAAAAATGGTAAAAAAAGCTAAATAGTAGTAATAAATACCTATGGAAGCCTCATCCCACAGCGCGCCGCCCGGAGAGGCCCTGGGCCAGAGCGAAAGCTTTTTGGCCTTTCAGGAGGCTCTTTCGCGAGCGGCAAAGGTGGATCGCCCGGTGCTCTTGGTGGGCGAGCGGGGCACGGGCAAGGAACTGGCCGCCGCCCGTTTGCACTACCTCTCCCCTCGTTGGGGCGAGCCCCTGGTGGCCCTGAACTGCGCGGCGCTGGCCCCCTCGCTCATCGAGTCCGAGTTGTTCGGCCACGAGGCCGGGGCCTTCACCGGGGCGGGGCAACGCCGCCTGGGCCGTTTTGAGACCGCCCACCAAGGCACCCTGTTCTTGGATGAGATCGGCAACATCCCCCTGACCGTGCAGGAGAAGATACTGCGCACGGTGGAGTACGGCAGTTTCGAGCGGGTGGGGGGCAGCCGCCCGGTGGAGGTGGACGTGCGCATCGTGGGGGCCACCAACGCCGACCTTCCGGCCATGGCCCGGGCCGGGCGCTTCAAGCAGGATCTGCTGGACCGCCTGTCCTTTGAGGTGCTCACCCTGCCGCCGCTCCGGACGCGCCAGGGCGACGCCTTGCTTTTGGCCGAGCACTTTGCCCAGCGCATGGCAGGGGAGATGGGCTGGGGCGGCCCACCGGGTTTTTCCCCGGCCGTTCGGGAGCAGTTGGCCGCCCACGCCTGGCCGGGCAACGTGCGCCAGCTCAAGAACGTGGTGGAGCGGGCGGTGTACCGCTCTGGGGGGCGGGAGATAACCTCGTTTGATTTCGACCCGTTCGCCTCGCCTTTCGCGCCGTTGCCCCCTGAAAAGGCCTCTCGTCAAAAGGCCCCGCCCGATGCCCCGCCTTCGGCCTCGCCGCTGCCCTTCAAGCAGGCGGTGGCCGATTATGAACGCCGTCTCGTAAAGCAGGCCCTGGATGCCGCGCGCTTCAACCAGCGCCAGGCGGCGGACCTCTTGGGCCTCACCTACCACCAACTCCGGGGCCTTTTGCGCAAACACGGGCCAATGGATAAATTCTAAATCAGCCGGGCTGGACAATCACTGGCTACACCGGCTTGGGCAAGACACCGCCCCGCGCGCCGAGGCCGTCAATAGTATCTCCCGCCTCCCTCGCGCCAAGGGCCTGTTTTTTGTGCGGCCCGGCTGGACAGCCGCCGGGTGGGGGCGGCTATAATTTTAGGAAGCAGTATTTACTTCATCCGGGAGGGCGGCGTGGCAGAGGCTGAAAAATTTCAGGGGTTCACCCCCCAGACGGTCAAGTTTTTCAATGACCTGAAAAAGCACAACAGCAAGGCCTGGTTCCAGGAGCGCAAGCCTCTGTACGACAGCGAGGTGCTGGCCCCCAGCCGCGCCCTGGTGACCGCCATGGGCCAGCGCCTGGCCAAGATCGCCCCGTTGGTAAATGCCGACCCCAAAGTGAACAAGAGCCTGTTTCGCATCTACCGCGACGTGCGCTTCAGTAAGGACAAAAGTCCCTACAAGACCCACATGGGCCTGTGGTGGTGGGAAGGCCCGGGCCCGCGCATGGAGTGCTCGGGCTTTTATTTCCAGTTGGACCCGCCCAAGGTGATGCTGGGGGTGGGCATGTACTGCTTCCCCAAGTTTCTCCTGGCCCCCTATCGCCAGGCGGTGGCCGACGACAAGCTGGGCAAGGCCCTGGAGCGGGCGGTCAAAAAGGTGAGCAAGGCGGGCTACAGCGTGGGCGGGCTGAAATACAAGAGGGTGCCCCGGGGTTTTGACCCGGAGCACCCCCGTGGGGAACTATTAAGACACGACGGCCTATGGGCCTCTTACGAAGCGGATATCCCGCCGGAGTTCTACACCGCCGATCTGCCCGCCTGGTGCCTGCCCCACTTCCGGGCCATGCTGCCCCTGCACCAGTGGCTATTGGAACTCACGGTGCGCGAATTTATCTAGAGCCCGGGCAAGACCAACGCTTAATCCTATAAAAGCCGCATAAATATCAGTTAACGGCTCATTGCCGCTCAACCTTGTGCAATACCCGGGCTAGTCGGGGATAGGCACCACCCTGAAACCCGCCGCGTCCAGGTCGGACTGCAAATTGGCCGCATGGGTGGTGCGGGCCCTTATGTAGACGTTGTTGCCTACTCTGGTGCGGTGGGGCATGGTGAAAATGGCCTCTACGGGCACCCCGCGCTTTTCGATGATCGAGGCGATGCGGCTGGTGGCCCCCACCTCCTTGCTCAACTCCACGTTTTCCAAGACGATGAGGCTGGTGCCCTCCCGGGGGGCGATCAGGCTCATCACCGCGTTGAATATCTCGCTCTCGGTGACGATGCCCACCAGCTTGTCATCTTCCACCACCGGGAAGGCGCCGATGCCCTTCTGGTGGCCCAGGAGGATTACGTTTTGCACCAGGTCGTTGGGGCC
This sequence comes from Desulfarculaceae bacterium, assembly GCA_021737645.1. Taxonomy (GTDB): domain Bacteria; phylum Desulfobacterota; class Desulfarculia; order Desulfarculales; family Desulfarculaceae; genus Desulfoferula. The sequence continues at coordinate 10,674 of JAIPDO010000034.1, read as the reverse complement.
CACGGTCAGCGGGTCCTTTTGCATCACCTCGCCCACGGTGAGCTTTTCCAGCAAATAGTGCAGCTCGTGCACGCTCAAGGTGGTGGCTCCGCTGGGCATGGCCTCGATAATCAGGTGACGAGTCAACAACCCCTTAAGGCGCCCCTTCTTGTCCACCACCGGCAGGCGGCGGATGTTGTTGGTGGCCATAAGCTTCTTGGCGTCCATCAAAAGGGTGTCGGAAGTGACCGTCAGGGGATTGGGGGTCATCCAATTTCTAATTCTCATGAATTTTCTCCCAGCATTGCAAAATGGAACTCACGGCGCTCCAACGTCGCCATATTTAGAATTATAAAACATGGCCCCATAATAATGCCCCCTTTTTGCCAAGGGAAAATTCCCATTTTGCGGGAGGGTTTTCCCTTACAATAAATAGTGGTCCCCTAAAGCCTTGACATGAAGGCTTCTTGGTTGTTATTAAACAGTAATGGTAACTATTATTATACGAAGGGGGTAGGTGATGGAGGTATTGATCCTGTCACGGCTGCAGTTCGCCGCAGCCACATTCTTCCATTTCCTTTTCGTTCCCCTGACCCTGGGGCTTTCCATCCTGGTTGCCATCATGGAAACCAAATGGGTCAGGAGCGGCGACGAGGAATACAAACGCATGGCCAAGTTCTGGGGCAAGTTGTTCATCATCAACTTCGCCCTGGGCGTAGTCACCGGCATAACTCTGGAGTTCCAGTTCGGCACCAACTGGGCCCGCTATTCGGCCTACGTGGGTGACATCTTCGGTTCACTGCTGGCTATCGAGGCCACGCTTGCCTTCTTCCTGGAGAGCACCTTCATCGCAGTGTGGATATTTGGATGGGATCGCATCTCCCCCAAACTGCACTGTGTGGCCATCTGGCTGGTGGCCGGAGCCGGCACCATGAGCGCCTACTGGATCATCGCGGCCAACGCCTGGATGCAGCACCCGGTGGGTTATGTGATGCGCAACGGGCGGGCCGAGTTGGCCGACTTCTTTGAGGTCATCACCCAGCGTTTCGCGGTGATCGAGTTCGTGCACACCGTTTCCGGGGCCTACATCCTGGCCGGCTTCTTCGTCATGGGCATCAGCGCCTATCACCTGCTCAAAAAGCGCAACGTCTCCTTTTTCACCAAAAGTTTCCGCATAGCCCTGGTCTTCGCCCTGGTTTTCTCCCTGTTCGAGGTGGTGCAAGGCCACTTCAACGGCGGCGAGGTGGCCACGGCCCAGCCCAGCAAGCTGGCGGCCATGGAGTCCCACTGGAAGACCGAGAAGATGGCCCCCATGTATCTTCTGCAAATTCCCAGGCTCTCGGGCGAGGGCAACCTTATCCAGTGGATTCCCATACCCGGGGCGCTTAGCATCCTGGCCTACGGCGACCCCAATGCCGTGGTCAAGGGCCTGAGCGACTTCAAGCCCGAGGACCGGCCTCCGGTGTTCCTCACCTTCGTGGCCTTCAGGGTCATGGTGGGCCTGGGCATGCTGTTCGTGCTGCTGACCATCTGGGGCTTTTTGATACGCAAGAAGCTGGTGGACAATCCCAAGTATCTTCGCATTATGCTGCTGGCCATACCTCTGCCCTACATAGCCAACGAGGCGGGGTGGATGGTGGCCGAGGTGGGACGACAACCCTGGCTGGTTTGGGGGCTCATGCGCACCTCCGCCGGGGTCAGCCCGGTGGACCCCACCCAGGTGGCGGTGAGCTTGATCGCGTTTGTTTTGTTCTACAGCCTGCTGGGAGTCGTCGCCTTCTGGCTCATGGCCCGTTTCGCCAAAAAGGGCCCCGCGCCCCTACCGGCGCAAGGCTAGGGGGAGGAGTTAGCCATGTTGGAAACTATTTGGTTCGCCCTCTGGGGAGTGTTGTGGGCCGTCTATTTCATGCTGGACGGCTTTGACCTGGGAGCCGGGGCCTTGCTGCCCTTTTTGGCCAAAAACGAAGACGAGAAAAGATACGTCTATCACTCCATGGGCCCCTTTTGGGACGGCAACGAGGTGTGGCTGATCACCGCCGGCGGCGTGACCTTCGCCGCCTTCCCCACCGCCTACGCGGTGATGTTCAGCTCGTTGTATTCCGCGCTCATGCTCATTTTGTTCTGCCTGATCATCCGGGGCGTGGCCCTGGAATATCGCAGCAAGGTGGAGGGCCACGGCTGGCGCGAGGGCTGGGACATGCTCCTGTTCATCTCCAGCGCTCTGCCCGCCCTGCTGTTCGGGGTGGCCTTCGCCAACATCTTCCAGGGCATCCCCATAGACGCCGAGGGCATCTACCGGGGCACCCTGTTCACCCTGCTCAACCCCTATGGGCTTTTGGGCGGGCTGTTGTTCCTGTGCCTGTTTTTGTACCACGGCGCCTTGTGGCTGGGCATCAAGACCGGCGGCGAGCTGGAGCAAAGGGCCCGGCGCTTCGCCAAGATCCTGTGGGTGCCGCTGCTCATCCTGGCGGTGGCGTTTTTGGCGGCCACCTGGTTCGCCACCAACCTGTACCAGAACTACCTGACCTATCCGGTGCTGTGGATACTCCCGGCGCTGGCCGTGGCCGGACTCTTGGCCACCCGCCTGTTCCTGCAACAGGGAGCGGCCTGGAAAAGCTGGTTCGCCTCCTCGGCGGTGGTGGTGGGAGCCACCCTGTTCGGAGTGGCCGGGCTATATCCCAACCTGCTGCCCAGCTCCATCGACCCGGCGGCCAGCCTCACCGTGACCAACGCATCCTCCAGCCCCCTGACCCTGAAGATCATGCTGGTGGTGGCCCTGATCATGGTGCCGGTGGTTATCGCCTATCAGGTGTGGGTCTATTACATCTTCCGTCACGAAGTGAGCCCCGAGGACCTGGCCTACGAAGAAGGCTACTAGCGAACGACCACATCCCTGACGGGGGGGGCGGGGCAATATCCCGCCCGCCGCCGTCTTACGTTGACCAACCCGGCTTTGCCCCCTAATATGCTGGCCATGAATAAAGCACTTTTCATCTTGCCGCTGCTGGCGGTTCTATTGTGGGCAGGGCCGGCCGGGGCCATGCCGGACCCGCCTCCTTTGCCCCCGAACCTCCAGGAGTTGAGCCACCCCTTCAAGGCCGATTTGCCCGAGCTGCGCAAGCTGGGCGTTATCCGGGTGCTCACCGTATACTCCCAGAGCTATTTTTTTATCCACCAGGGCCAACCCTACGGCCTGGACTACGCCCTGCTGGAGGAGTACCAGCGCATACTGAGGCGTCACCATGTCAAGGGCCAGCCGCCCATGGAGGTGGTGTTCATACCCGTGCCCCTGGAGCGCCTGGTGCCTCTGCTGGAGGCCGGTTACGGCGACATGGCCGCGGCCGGACTCACCATAACCCCGGAGCGCAGCCGCCAGCTCACCTTCACCCGGCCCTATATCACCGGAGTGGACGAGGTGGTGGTGTCCCACAAATCGGTGACCGGGCTCACCTCGCTGGATTCCCTGTCCGGGCGGCCGGTGCTGGCGGCCAAGGGCAGCAGTTACATGGCCAGCCTGAAAAAGTTCAACCGTGGCCTGGCTTCCCGGGGCCTGAAGCCGGTGGAGATATTGGGAGCCCCCGATGTGCTCACCGACGAGGACATCCTGGACCTGGTCAACTCGGGGGGGGCGCCGCTTACGGTGATCGACAGCCCGGCGGCCCATATGTGGGCCGAGGTGATGCCAAATATCAAGGTGCATTCCAAGCTGGCCCTGCGCAAGGGAGGGCAAATCGCCTGGCTGGTGCGCCGGGACACGCCAAAGCTCTTGGCCGGCCTCAACCGTTTTCTAAAAACACGCCACCAGGGGACCCTGGTGGGCAACGTGCTCATCAAGCGCTACTTCACCAACAATCAGTGGCTCAAGAACCCCAACGACCTGGAGGAGCGCTCCCGCTTTTCGCGCTTCGCCCCGTTGTTCAAGAAATATGGTGAGAAGTACGACTTTGACTGGCTGCTGTTGGCGGCCCAGGCCTTTCAGGAGTCCCGCCTGGACCCCAAGTGCCGGTCCTCGGCCGGGGCGGTGGGCCTGATGCAGGTGATGCCGCCCACCAGCGGCGACCGCCAAGCGGAGATAAAGCGCCTGCTGGAGCCGGAATACAACGTGAGCGTGGCGGTAAAATATTTGGCCCACATCCGCGACCATTACTTCGACGACCCCGGCCTGAGCCTGCCGGTGCGGGCCCGTTTTTCCCTGGCCGCCTACAACGCCGGGCCCACCGCCCTGAGCCGGGTGCGCCGGGTGAGCAAAAAGATGGGCTACAACCCCGACCGGTGGTTTTTCAACTGCGAGTACGGGGCCCTGCACCTGGTGGGCAGCGAGCCGGTCAGCTACGTGCGCAACATCCTCAAATACTACGTGTCATACCGCCTGTCCCTGCGCTTGCAGCAGGAGTCGCGCAGGCAGACCAGGGACATGCTGAAAAACCATTAGGCTGCCCGGCACCGCCTAAAACTGGTAGCCCAGGCTTATGATGAAACGGGTGTCGGTCTTGCTCTTGCCCGGCTCCGGCTCATTGTCATAGTCCAGGTTATAGGCGGCGGTGAGCACGAAGCCCAGGACCGTGGGGAAGTTCAGCCCCTGGCGCGTGGTCCATATCCAGTTGTCCGCATTGTCCACGGCTATGAAGCCTTCCTGGCGGTGATAGAACTGCACCGAGCGGGATAAGAACCAGCGGTCGTAACTGATCTTCCAACGTATGGCGTACCAGTCCTCCGAGACGCCGGCGGTGTCCTCCTGGTACACGTAGTTGGGGCCCAGCTCAAAGCTCAGGTTGGTCAGCTTGCTCTGCCAGAGCTGATAACCCATGCCCACACCGGCCATGCTCTGGTACTCGATGTTCTTGAAGGTGTCCTGGGAGCCGCGCAGGTTGGCCAGCCAGTACCACTTGTCGCTGACAAAGCGGTTGTATTCCACATAGCCCAGGGTGTTGTCGGTGGTGTCCTTGCCCTTGCTTTCGGCGCGGTGAATCTCAAAACCGCCGATGGCCCGGTTGATGGTCTTCCAGGTGGTCACCACCCGGCCCGTGGTATCCACGGCCATCTTGTTGGTATTGCCTCGGCTGATGTCCACTCCCAGGTTGATCTGGCCGTCCAGCTTGAAAGGCTCCAGGTCTTCGGGGTTGATGGACGCCACTTGGGACAAGGGCAGGGCCTGGCCGCCGCCCAGCTTTATCCGGCCCGGCCCGGCCTCCTGGGCTTTGCCGGTCAACGTCTGGCCCTCGGTGGTCTCCACGGTCATTGGCTCGTCGGTGATCAGCCGCACCACCTCGGCCCACTTGATTTTCAGCTTGCCGGCATAGCTGGTGGTGAAGGTGAGCTTGCCCGAATCCATGTCCACCACTTTGCCGGTGAGGCGGTCGCCGCCCTTCAAGTAGAGCACATCCGCCGAGGCGGGGGTGGGCAGGAACATCGTCGCGGTCAGGGTGAGAAAAGCCAGGACCAGGGCTCCGGTCCTGGCCGTGAAACTCATTGGGGCACCTCTTGGGAGGAATCGCTCGTATTGCCGGTGGGATACACATGCACGTCGCGTTGGGGGTAGGGGATGTTGATGCCTTCGGCGTCAAAGGTGAGTTTGATTTTTTCGGTGAGGTCACATTTGACCGACCACCAATCGGTGTTTTTAGTCCAGGGGCGCACCCCGATATCCACGCTGGAGTCTCCCAGGTTTAGAACGATGATGGAAGGTGCCGGCTCCTTGAGAACGCGGGGGTCTTCCTCCAGCAAGCGTTGCAAGATGTCCTTGGCCTTTTTGATGTCGTCGTCGTAGCCGATGCCGATCACCAGATCCACTCGCCGTGTCTTGGCGGCAGTGAAGTTGATGAGCTTGTCGTTGAAGGCCTTGGTGTTGGGCATGACGGCCAGCTTGCCGTCGACCATCCTGAGCTTGGTCACCATGATGGTGATCTCTTCCACCTTGCCGAAAACTCCCCCCAACTCCACCATTTCGCCCAGGCGGAAAGGCCGGAAGATGAGGATCAGCACCCCGGCGGCCAGGTTGGACAGGTTGGATTGCAGCGACAGGCCCACGGCCAGGGCGGCGGCGCCCATCATGGCGATGAGCGAGTTGGTTTGGAAGCCCAGGCGGGCCAAGGCGGCGATGATGACCAGCATTATCATCACGAACTGAAGCATGTTGCCGCCGAAGCTCACCAGGGTCTCGTCCACCTTGGCGCGCCGCAGCACTTTGCGGAAAATTTTGGTGACGGTCTTGGCCGCCAAAATGCCCAAGACCAAAATGGCTATGGCGCCGATGACTTGCATCCCATAATGGGCCAGCCATAGCTGCGCTTGCTCCAGAATTGACTCCACGGAACTCTCCAAAAATTTAATTCACGGGGTGCGCGCCATGAAAATCTCACGGCGCACCGGACGATTTTTTGCATTTTAGTACAAGGTAGGCAAAGGACCAAGCATTATAGGGAAAAAATGCCCCGTCCCGATCAAGCCTAGCGCAATGCGCGTCTGCGGCGGCGCAGGCGGCGCGACAGCCGGGCCGCGTTGGGCCTCTTGTGGGGGATGGCGGCGGCCGGTGGAGCCAGGGGGGTTATGCTGGCGCTCAGGTGGCGGGAAACCAGGCGGGCGATAAGAACCGCCAAAAACAGTTGGCCCGCCGAGGCCTCCAGGCCCGAGAGGATCTGGGCGGTGGTGCCCAGAGGCAGGATGTCGCCGAAGCCCACGGTGGTGATGGTGGACAGGCTGTAGTACAGGGCCCGCAGGTGAACCACTTCCGAGGAGGCGGACAATTCCCCAAACGAGGGGTGGAAGCTGTTGGGGTTGAAATAGCTGAGCACTTTGTAGGCTTCGGTCCAGGTAATGGCCAACAGGAAAAAGGCGGCCACTCCCGAGAAGATGGTGTCCAGACGAACCTGTCGGGCCTGGAACAGGTAGATCATCACCATCACCGTCCACCCGGCGGTTACCACCAGGGCCGCCAGGGTGGTTATGAGCTGCTCCATGGGCCGCCAGGAATCAGGCGCGGGCAAAAAGGCCACCACCAGCCCCGCGCACATGACCACCAGCAGGACCCTGAGCGCCACCAGATAGAATGGGTAGCGCACCAAAAAATCCGAGGTGAGGGGGCGGGTGGCCACATGGAACACCACCACGAAGCCCGCGATGATCAAAAGCCCGCTGGGATGAACGTGGCCTCCGAACAAGGACAGGGCCAAGGCGGCGTACAGGAAGTACAGCGACAATCGTCGCGACAGAGGAATGCGGTTGGGGGACAGCCAAGGACCCTGGGTGTCCAGCCCGACTTGTTGGGCCCCTTCACTCATCGTCATCTCCTTGGAGTGCGAAGGTTACGAACCAATTATAAGGCTTTTGCCTTTAGGGCGGCGGCAATATCGCCGTGTCACGGCGCTTTGCCCCCTTGTCCGGCTTCGTGCTAAAGTGTGGCCGCCTTTGTAACCCTGGAGAGCACCCATGCCAATGCCGCTTTTAGCCCAAGCCATGCGCCTGCCTTTTCTCACCGGCTCCCTGGTGCCGGTTTTGGTGGTCGCCGCCTGGTGGTGGGGCCGGGGCCTCATACCCTGGGAGCTGTTTTTGCTCACCCTGGCCGGGGTGGGGTGCCTGCAAAGCGGGGCCAACCTGATCAATGATTTTTACGATGCGGTGGGCAGCGACCCCCTCAACCGCCACGCCACCATTTTTTCCGGCGGCAGCCGGGTGATCCAGGACGGCCGCATGAGCCGCCGGGGGGTGGGCGTTTTGGCGGTGGGGTTTTTCGTGGCCGCGGGAGCCTGCGGAGGCATGGTGGCGGCCATGGACCGGCCCTGGGCCCTGGCCGTGGGCGCGGCGGGCTTGGCCGGGGGCTGGCTCTACTCCGCCGGTCCCTTGGCCCTGATGTCCCTGGGCCTGGGTGAGCTGTGCATCTTCATCCTCTTCGGCCCCCTGCTCACCTGGGGGGTGGGTTACGTCCTGGGCGGGGAGTTCTGGGCCGTGGCCTGGTGGCTGGGCCTGCCCCAGGCCTGGCAGATTACCGCGGTGCTGTGGATAAACCAGTTCCCGGACATGGCCGCCGACGCGGCCGCCTCCAAAAACAACCTGGTGGTGCGCCTGGGCCTGGCCCCCTCGCGGGTGCTCTACGCTGCAATGATGCTGGCCCCGTTCCCATCACTGGCCTGGCTGGTGCACGGCTGGGGCCTAACCCCCTGGCTCTATTTGGCCCTGGGCGCGGCCATCCCCACCGTGCGGGCGGTGGCCATCGCCTGGAAGAGCTACGACGACCCCGCCGCCCTGGTGCCCGCCCAGGCCCTGACCATCGTCACGCACTTGAGCACGGGTTTACTCATGACTTTGGGGCTGCTCATTGGAGCATGGCTTAGCTAGCGGGCGGCTTCGCCACGCGGCGCTATGCGGCGTTGGCGGCATCGCTTGGACCTCGGCGTATTAACCCGCGCTCACCGCCGCCTTGCCTAGCACCACGTGGCTGTGCCGCAGGGGCCAAACACGCTTACTTTGCCGCCAAGTCTTCATTTACCCGACAAACGTACAAACCTGACTGGCGAAACCGGACGTCTAGTCGTCCCGTAAAAACCCCCCCAATATGCTGCCCTCGCCCTTTTGCTTGCCACCGCCCTGGGGCGCGGCGGCCCAGATGCGCCCGGCCAGGCGGCTGAAGGGCAGGCTCTGCAACCACACGTGCCCCGGCCCGGTGAGGTTGGCCAGGAACAAGCCCTCGCCGCCGAAAAAGGCGGTCTTGATGCCTCCGGCCAGTTGCACGTCGTATTTCACCGAGGGGCTCAGGGCCACCAGGCAGCCGGTGTCCACCCGAAGGCTTTGCCCGGCCTCCAGTTGCATCTCCACCACGGTTCCTCCGGCATGCACAAAGGCCAGGCCGTCGCCCACCAGGCGCTGCATAATGAAGCCCTCGCCGCCGAACAGCCCCACCCCGATCTTTTTCTGGAAGGCTATCTCCAGGGCCACACCCCGGGCGGCGCACAGGAAGGCGTCCTTTTGGCAGATCAGCTCGCCGCCCAACTCGCCCAGGTGCATGGGCAGAATCTTGCCGGGGTAGGGGGCGGCAAAGGCGACCCGGGCCTTGCCCGTGGGGCCGCTATGGGTGAACACGGTCATGAACAGGCTTTCGCCGGTCAACAGGCGCTTGCCCGCCCCCATCAGCGAGCCCAGCAGGCCCCCGCTTTGCTCACCCTGGCTCCGGCGGCCATCGCCGAAGATCGTCTCCATGGTGATGTCCTGGTTCATGTAGAGCATGGCCCCGGCCTCGGCCACCGCGCTCTCGCCGGGGTCCAGCTCGATCTCCACGTACTGCATCTCCGTGCCTTCGATCACGTAGTCGATCTCGTCGGCCAGGGCGCGGGACGGGGGAGGGGGCGGCGGCGCGGCCTGGGGGCTGAACACCCCGGCCAACTCGCCCACCGCCTTTAGAGGCGTCCATTCATTGAAGCCCTGGCCATAGACCAGGGTGTCCGGGCCTATGCGGCCATCGGCGGCCAGAGAACGCAATTTGTCTGTTCCATAGGGGCCGGCGGGCTGCCCGCCCAGGGCCACATACCATTGTTGATTGCCAATATCCATAAACCATCTCCAAGTAGGTGTATAAGCGAACTATGCGACGATTAAAGACAATACGACTATGCCCGCCCCCTCGCGGCTGGTTATGGGCATTGACTTTATTATAAAAATGAAATACACAAAATAACTAGGACTTCCCATGACCCTGCCGTTTTTTCCTGCTTCAGGAGTACGCTATGGCCACCGCCACGCTGAGGCTCAATGGCAATGAGGTGGAATTCACCCCAGGCGACACCATTTTACAAGTCGCCTGGCGCAACGGAGTGAAGGTTCCCACCTTATGCTATCTCAAGGACTGCACCCCCACCGGCGCTTGCCGCATGTGTTTGGTGGAGGTAACCGGGGCACGCACCCTGGTGGCCTCCTGCGCAATGCCCGCCGCCGAGGGAATGGAGGTGTTCACCGACACTGAAAAGGTGCACCGGGCCAGGAGGCTGGCCATCGAGCTTTTACTCAGCAGCGGCGATCACAACTGTTTGCTGTGCGAGGCCAACGGCGAATGTAAGCTGCAAGAGTACGCTTACGAGTACGGGGTTTCGGCAGGGCGTTTCGAGGGCGCCGCCCGGCAATATCCCATCGAGGACAGCAACCCCCTGATCATCCGCGACTTCAGCAAGTGCATCCTGTGCGGCCGCTGCGTGCAGGCCTGCAACGAGGTGCAGGTGAACCGGGCCATCGGGTTCGGCTACCGGGGGGCCGAGGCCAAGATCATCACCACCGGCGACCGGCCCTACGACCAGAGCGACTGCGTGTTCTGTGGCCAGTGCGTTGAGGTGTGCCCCACCGGGGCCCTGACCGAGAAAAAGGCCAAGGGACTGGGCCGCCCCTGGGAAACCAAAAAAATCCGCACCACCTGCCCCTACTGCGGGGTGGGCTGTCAGCTCTGGCTGCACGTAAAGGGCAACCGCGTCATCAAGGCCACCGCCGTGGAGGAGGCCCAGCCCAACCGGGGCCGCCTGTGCGTCAAGGGCCGCTTCGGCTACGACTTCATCCACAGCCCCGAGCGCCTCACCTCCCCGCTGATCAAGCAGGCCGACGGCTCTTTCAAGGAGGCTTCCTGGGACGAAGCCCTGGACCTGGTGGCCAACCGGTTCATGGAGATCAAACAGAAGCACGGCCCGGATGCCATTGCGGGCGTTAGCTGCGCCCGCAGCACCA
>JAIPDO010000004.1 GCA_021737645.1 Desulfarculaceae bacterium | reverse complement strand
CTGTTTCACATCCACGTTTCCCCGCTCATCGACAATCGCATTCAGAGTGCCCCATTCGGTGGGAGTGGCTGTCCACCAAATCCGAACGTAACCAGTAGTGGAAGGGTCGTAGCACCTTGCGTCCCCCGCTTGCGCTGCGCTGATCCATTGGATTGCGTCGGTAATACCATCATAGATGTGGGTCTCGCCTGGCTTCACAAACTGAAACTTACGGTCGCTGAGCGGCTCCCACTTGTGCTGGTCACTGTTCCATTTCATGGTTTGAAACATGAAAGCATAGCATTTAAGGGGGTGGTTGTTTTTAAAGCCGATCCGGCCGGCTCGGGCGGAAAGCGGCATGAGCAGGGCAAGCCCGATGAGCAGGCTCAGGGTGATGGAAAGCGCACGCGCCATATGATTCTCTCTTTGGGCATAGGCCGGAACCGTATAATTTCGGGCATAGCAACTCAATAATTTATTAGCAGTCAATCTCACCTAACCGGCACACCTATCCACTACGTGGCCCACGGGATCGGGCTGCACGATCTGGCCCCTGCTGTCCATATAAGGTTTCTGGTTGTCGAGGTCGCCCGCTTAATTTTCCAGCAAAATATCCCCTATGGCCTTGGCGTAGTCCCGGCTGCCCTCGTCGGCGCCGACAAGTTGAATCTCTTTGGCGCTGGACACCCCCAACCCGAGTTCCACCGCGCGCTTAATCTGCTCCTGGCTGAAAATCGCCGGTTTGCTTATGTCGTTGTTGGCACCCAGATGCTTGAGGCAGGCCAAACCTGTCGCATCGATGGCGATGCGGTCGCTGGAGGCCAACATAACATTGCCCGAGGCTCTGGTTCCGGTCATGGGGCCTCCGTCAACAAAGGCATCTACGCCGTCCAAAACTACCAGGGCGGGCGAAAATACCGTATTGATCTCCGCGATCATCTCTCTTTGATGGGGAGAGCTGTGCAGGGCATTCATATAAATCGGTTCCTGCTCCCTTCCCGGTACAAAACCAACCGCAAGTTTCAAAGACATGGTGAAAACCCCGCCAAAGGCATGGGTTTTCAGGCAACAGGTCTCCACCAGGCATTCGGTTTCCATGAGCGGCCGCGGCACCAGGAATCCGTCGGGCCAATGATGACCAGGGGTCTTGATCTGCACCCAGTCGCTTTCCGGCAGCTCATCAAAAACCATCAACTCGACCTGTTTGGCTTGCAGCAGCGGAATCAGGCCTTTTTGTTCGATGACCTCCCTGGTCACCTTCCAGCTGCGCTCGCCCAGAGTTATGGATTTGGCCCCCATACGCCAAAGTTCGTCGATGAGCGCTTCCAAAGTGGCATTGTCCGTGGACCCGGGCATGGGATCCGCAGTGTTTAAATTCGGCTTCAGAAGAACCCGCTTGCCCTGAATAGGATTGCTGGATTCATCCCAACCCATGGCTGCCACCACGGCCTTAACGCCGTATTGCCTGTCCTCGCTTTTGCACAAGGCCACTAAACTCACGATGAACTCTCCTGTTTAATCCGTTCCGGACAACACGCCCCATGATGCTCCCGAACGCTTGCTTCATGGCGCATTCGCGTTGATTACCTTTTGCCCTCAACCAGTAGGGGACCAGACCTTAAATAATGTACCATTTCTGTGGTGGGCCGAGTTGGTGTCGCTGGGAAACAGGCGGGTGATGCTCAACGCCCTGCTGGATATCACCAACCCGCGACGCGCCCAGGAAACCCTGGTCGAGAGAGAGTGAGCAGAGCTCGCTCACCGTGTCTCTGGGCGGTTTCTGCCGGAGGTTACATTAGTTGGCCTGTTGTTGGAGCTTGCGGGCCATCTCGCTTACCCGTCTCCGGTCTCTTGGCGAAAGCCCCCTTTGGGCTGAAGCCTGCCGTAGCACCTTTAAGGCGTCCGGTGTCTCGCCGGCCCTGGCCAGTATGTCAGCCCAGAGCAGGTAGGCGTCGGCGTAGTACGGCCAGCGCTGGGTTGTCGACCTCAGCAGCCCGGCCGCGCCTTGGGCATCGCCGCCTTGCTCCATCATGTAGGCCAGGGTGTAGCCGTAGCGCGGGTTGGGTTGCAGCTCGTAGGCCTTTAGGCAGAGCTTGATGGCCTCCTTGGGACGCTCGCGTTGCAGTAGCAATCCCAGATTGTAGGCGGCCCGAGCCATCCGGGGGTCGGCCTTGAGGGCGGCCCGCAAGTGTTGCTCTGCCTCCTGAGGCTTTCCTTGCTCGGCCAGCAGCAGCCCCAGGTTGAAGTTGACCGCCGGGTTGCCGGGCTCAAGCCGCAAGGCCCCCTGCAAGTGCCGCAGGGCCTGCTCCCGGCCGCCTGACCGGGCGTAGGCCATGGCCAGGTTTACCTGCGGCATCACCGCGCGGGGCTCCAGTTTAAGAGCCACCTTGTAAGAATGGATGGCCTCCCTGGGCATGCCCCGCTCCAGGTAATAGTTGCCCACGTTGTAATGGGCGTGCCAAGTGTCGGGCCGGGCCAGCAGAGAGAGCAGCATCTCCTGGGTGGCGGCCCGCAAGGCGCCTGCTTGCTCTGGGGCCAGGCCCCGCCGGGGATAACCGGCCAGGCTCTGGGCGGCACGGATGCGCACCAGGCGGCTGGGGTCCTTGAGGGCGGCAAACAGCACCCTGGCCGATTGGGGCGAGGGATTGTCAAGCAATGAGGCCAGGGCCGCGGCTCGCACCAGGGGCGAGGGGTCCTTGGCCGCCTTGAGCATGGCCGCCCACTTGACCTCGTGGGGGCAAGCCCTGAGCAGGCGGATCAGGGAGGCGGCGAAAACCTCGTCGTGCTTTTGGTCGGCCAGATATTCGAGCATGTCCGGCAGGCGGGACCAGTCCCGATCCCGGGCCGCCTGGATAAGCCCGGCCCGGTGCAGCACCGGGGCTTGATAGTCGCGCTGGTGCCACGCGCGCACCTGCTTGTCGGCCCAGGCCGCGTCCTTGTCCTGGTGGCACTGGTTGCAGGCGTTGGGCGATTTGAACTTGATGGCGGCCGCCGGAGTGGGCGGCAGCATGGAGTGATCGCTGCGGTGCATGCCCGCGAAGCTGGTCATGGGCATGTGGCAGGAGATGCACTGGTTGCCCTGGGTGCCCGCCTTGTGCCGGGTGTGGGCCGGGGTATTCTTGACCCTCTCGGCATGGCAGGGCAGGCAGGCGGTGTTGGGGTCCTTCTTCTGGCGGAAGCGGCCGCTGGAGGTGTGGCAGTGGGTGCAATCCAGCTTGCCCGCCTTTACACAGGGGCTCATCAGGGCGGAGGTGAGGGTGTAGTTTTCGCCCAGGTCCCGGCCGTCGGGGTAGTAGTCGCGGTGTTCCAAGAGGGCCAGGTCATAGTGGTCCCAGAATTCGTCGCCGGGCATGAAGCTCTGGGTGAGCGGAATGGCCTTGGCGTGGCAGGTGGAGCAGGTGGCGTTGTTCTGCTTGGGCGTGAAGTCGCGCCCGCCCCGGGTGATCTTTAGGTCCCCGGGCACCGTCCCCTTGGGGGCGGCTTGGCACACCTTGACGTGGGCCTCGCCCGGGCCGTGGCAGGTCTCGCAGTTGATGCCCGGCTCCTTCCAGGTGGTGCGGTAGGCGCCGGTCTTCAGATCGTAGTTCAGGGAATACTGGCTCACGTGGCAGCCGTGGCAGGAGGTGTTGAAGGTGTAGGTGGCGTCGCGCCAGTCCACCGGCTGGTCACCCGCGTGGCGGATGCCGCTTTTGGCCGTATCGAACCAACGCTTCTTTTTGATGTCATAGGCCAGGGGCAGGGTCTGCAAGCGGCCCTTATCCATGGGGGTCAGGAAGTAATAGATGTTCTTGCCGCCCAGGGCGTGCTTGATGGGATAGCGCGTTTCGCCCTTGGCGTTCTTGGCCAGCACCCAGCCCTGGCCTGGGCCGGTTTGGGCCTGGTAGATCACGTCCTTGATGGTCAGGGGTGCGGCCTGGAGGGTCAGGTTGGCGGCGGCGAAGGCGTCGCTGTAGGCCTGCATGGCCGTGCCGTGGTGGGAGGGGGCCCAGAGGCGGTAGAACCTTTCGTGGCACTCCCGGCAGCTCTGGCTCCCGGTGTAGGCGCCCTGGGCGCCAATGGCGGCCTGCTTGGCCGGGGCGGAGCCCCAACCCAGCGCCACCAAGCAAAGTAGAAACGCTCCCAGCCCGACTATCCTGATAATACGCCGGTTCAAAGTGGGCCTCCCCTTGCGGTCATCTCGAATTTTCGGACTCCACCCCGCGATCATTTTTGATCGGAGGGGAACACCCGGGCGAAGTCGTTTTTCATGCTCACCACGGTCCAGCCATCCCGGCGGGCCTGATCCAGGGCCTGGTCCAGGCGCCCCACGTGGGACTTGCGGTCGTAGGCGAACTCCCGCGCGGCGTCGTCGTGGTGCACCAGCATCATCATGCGCGGCCCCGCCCCGGCTGCGGTCCACTGCAGCATGGCCAGGTCGCCGTCGGAGTTGCCCACCGCCATTATGGGCCGTCGCCCGATGTGCAGGTCGATGTTCAGCGGCTTGCCATCCTTGTCGTCGATGCTGTTTATCTTGGGCAGCTTGACCACTGCGGGCTTGCCGTCCTTGTTGGTGAACTTAGCCTTGAGGCTGGAGCCGATCACCTGGTCAGTCGGGATGCCGTAGGTCCCCGGGGAAAAGGCCCGGATAAAATCCACCCCCCCGCCGGAGACGATGAAGGTCTTGAAGCCGTGCTCCCGCAGATAGGCCAAGAGCTCCAGCATGGGCTGGTAGACCATCTGAATGAACAGCAGCTTTTTCTGGGGGTGGCGCGCCGTCTTGAGCCAGGCTGCGGCCATGGCCTGCATGTCCTCGCCGGTCAGGCCGGCGTGGGTCAAGCCCACCAGCCCAAGGATTCCTTTTTCCCCCATCTTGGCCAGCTTGGCTAGGTCGCCGGAGAGTGCCGCCTGCACCGCAGGGTCGTTTTTCCATTCCGGGTGGCGAGGGGCCATTTCCTTGAGCCGGCCCAGGGAAAAGAAAAACTGGAAGTACATGGGCTGCTCGGCCCATAGGGTGCCGTCGTTGTCGAACACCGCAATGCGTTCGGCCTGGGGCACGTAGCCGGGCCCGCCCTGGTTGGTCACCTTGTCCACGAAGCCGACGATTGCCTGTCTGGCCGCGCCGTCACGCCAGCTGGGCAGAGTATCGCCTGCGGCCAGGCAGGGAGCGGAAAAGCAGGCCAGGGCTGCGACCAGCGCCACCATCAAAGCAGTGGGCCTTATGTTTTTCATAACACGTCTCCGTTGGGCTGGGGGCATCTCCGGGCTAATTGGCCAGTGGCCCGCACGGCCCAATTAAAAACCGCGCCCGGCGCGACACCGGGTGCGGTGGAAGTGTTCACAGGATAAGGCCGCGTTTAGTTGCCGCCCACCGGAGTCTTCAAGGTCTCCATCACCTGATCGATGGTGAAGCTGGCCGCCTTCTGGCGCGGCGGGAACTCCTTGAAGGTGGCCAGGAACTTGCCCACGTACTGCTGAGCCGGGATGATCAGGAAAACGTGGTCCATGTACCAGTCCCAGTAGGTGTTGGAGGTCACGTCGGCCTTTTCGTAGGGGTCTGCCCGCAGGTTGAACAGCCTGGGGATACGTAGGTGCACGTATGGTTCGGCCCAGATTTGCAGGGTGCCCCTGGTGCGCTGCTCGGCGAAGACGAACTTCCAGTTGTCGAAGCGCAGGCCGGTGAGGTCGCCGTCGTCGGAAAAGTAGAAAAACTCCTGGCGGGGGCTCGTCTTGGCCTTGCCGGTGAAGTAGGGCACGAAATTGTAGCCGTCCAGATGGACCTTGTAGGTACGCTTGCCGGCCTTGTACCCTTTCTTCAGCTTTTCTTTGATGTCGGGCACCCCGGCCGCGGCCAGCAGAGTGGGCAGCCAGTCCATATGGGACATGATCTGGTTGGAGACGGAGCCCGGCTTTATCTTTCCCGGCCAGCGCACCATGGCCGGAACCCGGTAGGCGCCTTCCCAGTTGGAGTTTTTTTCGTTGCGGAAGGGGGTCATAGCCGCGTCGGGCCAGGTGTTCATGTGGGGGCCGTTGTCGGTGCCGTACATGACTATGGTGTTGCCGGTGATGCCCAGCTTGTCGATCTTGTCCAGCACCGTTCCCACGTTTTTGTCGTGGTCCACCATCACGTCGTGGTAGATGCCCTGCCAGCGCCCGGCCTGGCCCACGCTGCCGGGCTTGGGGTGGGTGCGGAAGTGCATGTGAGTGAAGTTGACCCACAGGAACACCGGCTTGCCCGCCTTGACCTTTTCCTCCAGGAACTTGCAGGCACGGTCGGCGACGTCGTCGTCGATGGTCTCCATGCGCTTCTTGGTCAGGGGGCCGGTGTCCTCTATCTTCTGGGTGCCGTCTGGATTGGCGTAGCTGTGGATCACCCCGCGCGGCCCGAACTTTTTGCGGAAGGCCGGGTCCTTGGGGTAGTCGGGCAGCTCCGGCTCCTCCTCGGCGTTGAGGTGGTAGAGGTTGCCGTAGAACTCGTCAAAACCGTGGGCCGTGGGCAAAAACTCGTCTTTGTCGCCCAAGTGGTTCTTGCCGAATTGGCCGGTGGCGTAGCCCTGCGCTTTAAGCAGGGTGGCGATGGTGGGGTCTTCGGCCCTGAGGCCCAGGTCCGCCCCAGGCAGGCCCACCTTGCTCAGGCCGGTGCGGTAAACGCTCTGGCCGGTAATGAAGGCCGAACGTCCGGCGGTGCAACTCTGCTCGGCATAATAATCGGTGAAGATCATGCCCTCGCGGGCCACCCGGTCGATGTTGGGCGTGCGGTAGCCCATGAGGCCCATGGAATAGGCGCTGATGTTGGTCTGGCCTATGTCGTCACCCCAGATTATGACGATATGAGGCTTACCGGATTGGGCCGCCCAGGCACAGGTTGAGGCAAAGCCCGCCAACAGCACCAAGCTCAAGGCCGCCAGGCCGATGCTTTTGAGTACCTTGGCCATGTGATGGCCTCCCACTTTTTAGAACAATTCTTATTATAAATATCATCCTTGGTGGATACGCTACAAGTCAAGAGGTGATTCGGGGGTGAATGCTAAGTTGCGCTGGCGATGCCGGCCCTGCCAGGTGGTCCCAAAGATACCGGCTGAAGGTGACGCTACGATTGAACAAGGGGACGAATGTGGGCTAATATTCCCGTGATGTTTTGTTATTCATTTTCGCCGTCGAGTTCCAGGCCAGCCAGGTCCACAACCTGTGACGGCGGCAAGACTTTCAGCGGTTTCTATTTGCAGGGAAGCTATTTACTCTACGTCTACGCTTCGGTCACGGACCAACCCAACCTGGAGGGCGACTCCGGGGTGTTTCAGCACCTGCAAACCCGCCTGCAATTCTATTTTTAGCGGACAGGCCTGCGCCCATGGGATCGCCGGCCTCCTTCAAGTCCAAGCTTATTTGTGTATTTTTGCTTGTCCAACAGACAGTTGGCCACGGAAGACATTGAGCAAATAAAGACAGGGCAAGGGCCGGAATGGCCGCTTGCGAATAGCAGTGGCGACTGACAACGGCCCCCTAAAGTGGGTTAAAGTGGTAGATGATGCACAACACCATTTCGGTTACCTGAAAGGGCAAAACATTATGGAACAACAAAAGTCTTTGGAGATCGGGCAGGTCATCTCAGTTGCCGGTTCCAAGGTGGCTGGGATATTAGCCAACCTCAGCGATGCCCAACAAGCGGAATATGTTTCAAAAGCCACTCAGGTGGGAGCCATCGTCACCATCGCTACGCCTTGCTCACTGACGTTCGGCATCATAGCCAGCCTTACCACGCAGGATCCTTCCTACCCGTTAACAGGGGATAAAAACCGAATAATCGAAATTGACCTGATTGGGGAGGCCTTGGAAAAGGATGATGAAGGGCAGATGATTTTTCAGCGGGGCGTGTCGGTCTATCCGGGCCTGGGCGCCTCGATTCTGTCGATCACCTCAAAGGCTCTGGCCCAGATATACGCACAACCGTCCACGCCCTGCATAAAAGTGGGTGCGCTACGCCAAGACCGTGAGCAGCCGGCTTATCTGAAGGTGGACGAGCTGATCGGGCAGCACTTTGCCATTCTGGGCAACAGCGGCACCGGCAAGTCCTGCGCCATAGCCGTGCTCTTACGGGCCATCTTCAAGGATTACAGCAACGGTCACGTGGTCCTTTTGGACCCTCACGATGAATACACCCAGGCCTTTGGCGCTCAGGCGGAGGTTATTTCGCCGGAGAGCCTTCACCTGCCTTACTGGTTGCTCAACTTCGAGGAATCCGTCGAGGCCTTGTGCAGCAAAGAGCCCGCCGACCGGGAAGTGGAAGCGCCCATCCTCAAGGCGGCGATCTTGGCGGCCAAGCAGGCGTACATGGATGGAACCGGCGCCCGTACGCCCATCACGGTGGACACTCCTGTTCCCTATCGTCTGTTCAAGGTGATCGAGCACATCAAGACCGAGATGGGGCGGCTTAACAAGCCCGAAAAAGTGCAGCCTTATCTGAGGATCATTGCGAGAATAGAGAGCCTGGACAGGGACAGCCGCTTTGGCTTCATGTTCTCCGGCCTCCAGGTTCACGACTGCATGAGCGATGTACTTTCTCAAATTTTGCGTATGCCGGTGGAGGGCAAGCCGATCAGCATATTCCGTTTGGCGGGGGTGCCTTCGGAAATTGTGGACGTGGTGGTTTCCCTGCTCTGCAGACTGATTTTCGACTTTGCCCTGTGGGGAGGCAAAGATCGCTCGGTGCCCATTTTGCTGATCTGTGAGGAAGCTCACCGTTACGCGCCCAGCGACAAGGATTTGGGATTTGCCCCAACCAGGCGCTCCATCGCACGCATTGCCAAAGAGGGCCGCAAGTACGGGGTGTCCCTGGGTTTGGTCACTCAACGCCCCTCGGAGATATCCGAGGTCATTCTTTCCCAGTGCAACACGCTGTTCATCATGCGCCTGAGCAATGAACGGGATCAGAAGTTCGTAACCCACGTATTGCCCGAGAACGCCGCCGGTCTGCTTCGTGCTCTCCCGGCACTGCGGACCCAGGAGGCTATAGCAGTGGGGGAGGGCGTTAGCCTCCCGGTGATGATCTATTTCGAGGACATCGAGCCTGAAAATCGCCCACGCAGTGACACTAAGCTGGTCTCCTCGGGATGGCAAAGCGATGAGCCCGGCCGGGAATTGGTGGATAGCATTATTGCGCGGTGGCGCCTGGAGGACTGATTTGTCTTGTGGCCGCCAAGCAGGGCTTGCGCACCATGGAAGATCTCATGGCGGCTGACAAGGATATGGGAAGTAATTGCGGCCACTTATCAGGCAACCCGACTTGTCGGCCAAAAGAGGAACCGGTCCCGTCAGTTGACGGCTCCCGGCGATTGCCGCCCATACAAATCACTGAGGGGAAACCTGTCGGATATTATTTTGGCTTGCGGGCCTCCGGGGAAGTGCACATTTTTATATTAGTAAAATTAATGTTTTATGCCTTTTGTGCCGGCGGGGTTATAGTTTGTCACTTGACATACATTCATGTATGTATATCCTTGCTGCACGGAGTGGACACCAGCGCGAAAGGAGCCGCCGTGGCCCGTAGGACCAACGAACAAGCTCAGGAGACCCGGGAGAAAATCTTGGAGGGCGCCCTAAACGTCTTCAGTGAAAAGGGCTTTTCCCGCTCCACCCTGAGTGATATCGCCAAGCGCATCGGGATGACCCGGGGCGCGGTCTACTGGCATTTCAAGGACAAGCGGGAGCTTTTAGTGGAGTTGATTGAGGCCATGCACGAAAAGGAAGCGGAGCTGGTGGCCGAAAAGGTGCCCGTGGTTGATTCACTTGGTGACTTGTTGGACCAGCTCGTGGTCCGGGTTGAGCTTTTGGAAAGCAACGAAGAATTTCGTAAGTATGTGTACTTCATGTCCATGCAGGTTGAATGGGCCACTGAGAAACAAATATTCGAGCGTTTTCGGGATGTTCACGCGCGCAACGCCCCGCTGCGAGGGATCGGGCGCCTCCTGGAATCGGCCCAGCAGCGAGGCGAAATTCGCCCGGAGGTGGACCTGGATCAGGTGAATGACATCCTGGTGGGCCTTTTTATAGGCATGATGCGTAATTACCTGGCTGGACTGGCAATGAAGCCTTTGCGCGCAACTATGAAACCAGCCGTGCAGGCGATTTTCGACAGCATCCGCGCCTGAACTAATTTTGTGAAGGGGCGGTGTGTATCCCCCCGGAAGAATCAAGGAGACTTTTACGATGCGTGTTTTGAAACCCATCGTCATCGGTGTTTTGCTGCTGGCCCTGGTAGCCGTTGGTTGGATTGTGCGCGGCTTGATGCCGGGCGGGCAGCCTGGCGGAAGCAAGGGCATGGCCGCCATGGCCGGGCGGGGGGCGGCCCCGCAGGTGGTGGTCGCCAAGGTTCAGGAGGCCTCCCTCAAGCCGCCCAGCAAGTACGTGGGCCATGTGGAGGCCATTCAGGACGCCGAACTGTACGCCCAGGTGTCGGGCACCATCAAGAAGGTGCACTTCAAGGAAGGCGCCATGGTCAATCAGGGCGACCTCTTGTACACCATCGATCCCGACCGCTACAGGGCCAAGGTGGAGCTTAACGAGGCCACCCTGGCCCAGGCCAAGGCCAGCCTGGCCGCGGCCAAGGCCAACCTGGAATCGGTGGAGGCCCAACTCACCTACGCTGAGCAGTATTTTAAGCGCCTGAGCAACGCCGGCAAGCGCAGCGTGGTGCAGGCCGACGTGGACAAGGCCAAGAGCGCGGTGCGCCAATTCAAGGCGGCCCAGCAGGAGTCCAAGGCCAAGATCGAGCAGCTGAAGGCTCAGGTCAAGTCGTCCGAGGCCAACCTCACGGTGGCCCGCATCGATTTGGACTACACCCAGGTCCGCTCGCCCATCAGCGGGCGCATCGGCAAGGCCGAGGTGACTGCGGGCGACTACGTTAGCCCCGGCGCGGTGATGATGGCTCGGGTGGTGCAGGTGGACCCGGTCAGGGTGCGTTTCGCCATCAGCGACCGCGACTACCTGGACCTGCTCAAGATAAGCAAGCGCGAGGGCATCGAGGCCATCAAGGCCCGCCTGCAACTGCCCAACGGCGACTTCTTTCAAGGTGACGGCGCCTTGGACTTCGTGGGCAACCGCATGAACCTCAACACCGGCACCATCGTGCTGCGTCTGCGCTACGACAACGCCGGCGGGGAGCTGGTGCCCAACAGCTACGTCAGGGTGTTCATGGAGACCCCGAACACCGCGCGCAGCGTGGTGTTGCCCCAGGAAGCGATCATGACCGACCAGAAAGGCGAGTACGTCTATGTGGTGTCGGCCAAGGGCGTGGCCCAGCAGCGTTACGTAAAGCTGGGCGACAGCGTGGAGGGCAAGCGCATCGTCAACTCTGGTCTGAAGGCGGGTGAAACCGTGGTGGTCCAGGGCCTGCAAAGGGTGCGGCCCGGCCAGCCGGTCAAGGCGGCCAAGACCGCGGCCACTTCGGGCAGAGAGGGCCGCCAGTCATGATCTCGCGCCTTTTCATAGAGCGGCCCCGCTTCGCCATGGTCATCGCCATCGTGCTGACCCTGGCCGGAGCCCTGGCCCTGTCCTCGCTGCCCATAGAGCAGTACCCCCAGGTCACCCCGCCCACGGTGGTGGTGGAGGCCAGCTATCCCGGCGCCAGCGCCGAGGTGCTGGCCAAGACCGTGGCCACGCCCCTCGAGCAAGAGATCAACGGTGTGGACAACATGATCTACATGGAGTCCAAGAGCGACAACCAGGGCTATTACCAGCTCACGGTCAGCTTCGAGGTGGGCACCAACCTGGACATCGCCTTGGTCAAGGTGCAGAACCGTCTGCAACAGGCCATGTCTAAGCTGCCCACCGAGGTGACCCAAATCGGTCTGACCGTGGAGACGCGTTCCTCCAGCGTCCTGGGCTTTATGGCCATCTACTCTCCGGACAACTCCCGCGACGAGTTGTATTTGGGCAACTTCGTGCATGAGCGGCTCAAGGACGCCCTCAAAAGGGTGCCCGGCGTGGGTGGCGTCACCATCCTGGGCGGCCAGTACAGCATGCGCGTCTGGCTCAACTCTGACCGGCTCCAGGCCTTGGGCCTCAGCAGCCAGGACGTGGTGAGCGCCATCTCCACCCAGAACCTCCAGGCCTCCATCGGCTCGGTGGGTGCGGCTCCCGGCGTCAAGGACATCAAGCTGGTCTACACCTTGCAAACCCAGGGCCGCCTAAACGACCCCAAAGACTTTGGGGACATTGTCGTCCGCTCAGACGCCCAGGGCGGCCAGGTGCGCCTAAAGGACGTGGCCAGGGTGGTGCTGGGCCGCGACACCTACGCTTACAGCACCAGCTACGACGGCATGCCTTCAGTGGCCTTGATGCTGGCCCAAACGCCGGGCTCCAACTCCCTGGCCACCATGGAGGCGGTGCAGGCCGAGATGAAAAGGCTCAAGACCACCTGGCCTTCCGGGGTGGACTATTCCATGGCCTATGACGCCACCCTGACCATCACCGCATCAGTGCAGGAGATCCTATTTACCCTGCTCTTAACCTTTGG
This sequence comes from Desulfarculaceae bacterium, assembly GCA_021737645.1. GTDB lineage: Bacteria > Desulfobacterota > Desulfarculia > Desulfarculales > Desulfarculaceae > Desulfoferula. Next base: position 101,620 of record JAIPDO010000004.1, on the reverse strand, counting down.
TTTGGTGGTGCTGGTCTGCTACGTCTTCCTGCAGGACTGGCGGGCCACCCTGATCCCGGTGGTGGCCATCCCGGTCTCGCTGTTATCGACTTTCGCGGTTCTCATGGCCCTGGGCTACACCATCAACCTGTTGACCCTGTTCGCCCTGGTGTTGGCCATTGGCCTGGTGGTGGACGATGCTATCGTGGTGGTGGAGCGCGTCTATCACCTCATGGAAAACGAGGGCCTGGGGCCTAAGGACGCGGCAATCAAAGCCATGCGCGAGGTCAGCGTGGCCATCGTGGCCATCTCGCTGGTGCTTTTGGCTATCTTCGTGCCGGTGGGTTTCGTGGCCGGTCTCACCGGCCAGATCTACCGCCAGTTCGCGGTGACCATCAGCACCGCGGTGCTATTCTCCACCATCGTGGCCCTGAGCCTTAGCCCGGCCCTGTGCGCCACCCTGCTACGCAAGCAGCACGGCATCACCCGCGGGCCCTTGGCTTGGTTCAACCGGGCTCTGGACAAGGGGCGCGACGGCTACGTGGTGTGGTCCATTTGGCTGGCCAAGCGCCTGGCCTTCCCGGTGGTGATCCTTTTGGCCCTGGCGGCCATTAGCGGCCTGTTCTTCTACACCACCCAGACCTCGCTAATCCCCCCCGAAGACCAGGGGGCCATATTCACCGATGTGCAACTGCCCGAGGGGGCCGCCTTGGCGCGAACCGAGCAGATCATGAAACGCATTTCCGAGGCCACGCGTAAGCTCAAGGGGGTGGAATCGGTGATGAATGTCTCGGGCTACAGCATCATCGGCGGCAGCGGCGAGAACATGGGGTTCATGGTCACCCACCTGGTGGACTGGGGCGAGCGCAAGTCGGCTGAGATGCAAATAGACGCCTTTGTCAGGAAATTGCAGATGTCCGCCGCCCAGATACCCGGGGCCAGGATCAGCATCTTCACCCCGCCGCCCATAATGGGGCTGGGGCTGAGCAACGGGCTGGATATCCGCTTGCAGAGCATCACCGAAAACGATCCCCAACGGATGGCTCAGGTGCTGGGCAACTTCCTCATGCGCCTGAACGCCTCGCCGGAGATCATGGTGGCCTTTTCCTCCTATGCGGCCAACACCCCGCACCTGTACCTAGAGGTGGACCGCGCCAAGACCCAATCCCTAGGTGTGTCGGTTAAAAACCTATTCACCACCCTGCAAAACTACCTGGGTTCGCGCTACGTCAACGACATAAATATCGGCAACCAGGTGAACAAGGTCATGGTTCAGGCCGATTGGCCATACCGCAAAAGCCTGGAGGACATCGGCGAGCTAAACGTCAAAAACGCCTCCGGGGAGATGGTGCCCGTATCCAGCCTGGTAAAGATCAGGCCCACTGCCGCGCCGCGCATGCTGCTGCGCTTCAACCAGTACCCCAGCGCCGCCATCACCGCCCTGACCGCGGGTGGCGTCAGCACCGGCGCGGCCATCGCGGCGGTGGAGCGCATCGCCAAAGAGAGTCTGCCCAAGGGCTACACCCTGGACTGGTCGGGCATGAGCTACCAGGAGCGCAAGGTGCAGACCCAAGGCATCATGCTCATGGGCCTGTCCCTGCTATTTGGCTATCTGCTCTTGGTGGCCCAGTATGAAAGCTGGACCATCCCCGTGCCGGTTATGCTCTCCATCACCGTGGCCGTGGCCGGGGCGCTGGCGGGCATCAGGCTCATGGGCCTCTCACTGAGCATCTACGCTCAGTTGGGTTTGATCCTGTTGGTGGGCCTGGCCAGCAAGAACGCCATCCTAATCGTGGAGTTCTGCAAGACCCAGCGCGAGAAGGGCCACACCATCCTGGAAGCGGCCCGCATCGGCATCCACGAACGGTTCCGGGCGGTGCTCATGACCGCCTTCACCTTCATCCTGGGCACCCTGCCCATGATCTTCGCCACCGGCGCGGGAGCCAACAGCCGTCAGGCCATCGGTCTGACCGTGTGCGCGGGCATGGTGGCGGCCACGGTGATGGGCATACTCATCGTGCCGGCCCTGTACGTCTTGTTCCAAAGGCTGCGGGAATACCTGAAGGCCAAACTCTCCAGCGAGCAGGCGCAGCCAACCAAACCAGAGGCCGCCAAGGGGGACCTCTCATGAAACTGAAACTGTTACTCATACCCATGTTGTGCCTTACCCTCGCCGGGTGCGTCACGGTGGGCCCTGACTATCAGCAGCAGCCAGCGCCCAAGGCCGATGTTTCGGACATATCCGACACCCCGGCCGGTCAAGTGCGGCGGGCGTCCATTACCAAGGAAAGCCTGGTCTCCTGGTGGAAGGTCTTCAACGATCCCATGCTCAGCGAGCTGATCCAAGAGGCCCTGGGGGGCAACCTGGACGTGCGCCAGGCCCGGGCCAAGGTGCGCGAGGCCAGGGCTCAGCTGGTCATCAGCCGGGCGGGCCTGTTCCCCTCGGTGGATGTCGCCGGCTCCTACAAGCAGGGCAGGGCCATCACCACCGCCGATGCCGACGGCGAGGCCATCCGCGCAGAGAACACTTATTACAGCGCGGGCTTCGATGCCACTTGGGAAGTCGATATCTTCGGCGGCACCCGGCGCGGGGTGGAGGCGGCCCAGGCCGACATCCAATCCGAGCAGGCCTCCCTGGAGTCGGTGTGGGTTTCCATGGCCGGCGAGGTGGCCCAGACCTATGTGGCCATCCGCTCCTACCAACAGCGGCTGGCGGTGGCCGAGAACAACCTCAAGGCCCAGGCCGACACTCTGGACATTCTCCAGGCCCGCTACCAGGCCGGGCTCAGCGACGAGTTGGACGTGCAGCAGGCGCGCTACAACCTGGAAAAAAGCCGCTCCACCATTCCCACCCTCAAGAGCGGCCTGGAGCGCTCCTACAACGCCCTGGCGGTGCTGGTGGGCAAGATGCCCGGCAAGCTGCAAAAGCGTTTGGAAAAGTCCCAGGCCATACCAAGAGCGCCCTTCAACGTGGTGCTGAAAATTCCGGCTGACACCCTGCGCCAGCGTCCGGACATCCGCATGGCCGAGCGCGCCCTGGCCGCCCAGACCGCCCGCATCGGCGTGGCCACCGCCGATCTGTACCCCAAATTCTACCTGATCGGCTCCATCGGGCTGGAGTCCATGAAGAGCTCCAAGCTGTTCAACGCCGACAGCAACGTTTGGAGCATCCTGCCCAGCGTGACTTGGCCCATTTTCCGCGCAGGATCCATCCGGGCCAACATCGAGGTGCAAAACGCCAGGCAGGAGCAGCTGGCCGCGCAATATGACAAAGCGGTGCTGGTGGCGGTCAAGGAAATTCGCAACTCGCTCACCGCCTTCAACCAGGAGCAGCACCGCTTGGCAGCCCTTACCGCGGCGGTGGACGCGGCCCAGAAGGCGGCCGACATTGCCCAGGATAAGTACCGTCAAGGGCTGGTGACCTTCAACGACGTGCTGGACGCCCAACGCTCCCTGTTCACTTACGACGATCAGCGCATCACCAGCCAGGAGGCCATCACCGGAGACATCATCAGCCTGTACAAGGCCCTGGGCGGCGGCTGGCAGCACATGCGCACCAAAACTTCCCAACAACCCACTCCGGCCGCGCCCAAGACGGCCCAAGCGTCAGGCAAGCTCGCCCGCCAGTAATCCGGCTTGATCGAACAACCGCGCGGGCAACCCACGGGGGGACGGGAGCAATCCCGTCCCCCTGTTTTTTGTGGCGGGGGCCGCCGCCTTCTCGCGGGCACTCAAAAAACTACACAATTCGTCGGTGATTTATAATATGTTTTTAAATGTCCCATGCGGTCCGCCATGGTCTTGCTTGTCACCGGGGAGGATGCCCCCAACGCCTCGTGATGCCGTATGTTGGGAGGCCGCCTGTCCAGCTATGAAAGTGAGTTGGCGCACGCTATGGTTTTGCTTGCCCCGCCGGTCGCCGTTGCCCCCAACCGCCGATCCGGGACCCTTGAGAATCCTGAGCAGACCGAAGACCAGTTCAAGGCCCATTACGTGGATCTGCTGCAAAGCCGCCTGTCGGTGGGCTTCGCGGTGGGCATGGTCCTGGTGCCGCTTTTCGCGGTGGTGGACTGGCGCATGGCTCCCGCCTATTTCAGTCTGTTCCTGGGGTTGCGCCTGGCGACGGCCGGCGTCATGGGGGTGCTGTGGTTGCTCAACCGGCGCTGGAGCGGACAGGCCTGGCAGGAGGGGCTCACCATCGCCGGAGCCCTCACCGTGGCGGCCATGCTGGAGATCATGCTGGTGGCCATGGGCGGCACCGGGGGCAACTATTACGCCGGTTTCAGCTTGGTGTTGATCGCGGCCATCGTGCTGATCCCCATCCGCCTGGGAGTGGCGGCGTCCCTGGTGGCCTCGTTGCTCTTGGTGTATCTGGTGCCCCTGGCCATCGCCGACACCCCCCTGCTGGGCGGGGGAGACCTGCTGCACAACACCGGCACCCTGGCTTCGGCCAGCCTGCTGCTGTTGGGGGCCAACTGGCTGCACCGCTTGGCCCTGCTCAGGCAGTTCAAGCTGCGCTCCCAGGTTCAGGAGCGCGAGCGCCAGTTGGACCTCCTGAACGCCTCCCTGGAGGAGAAGGTGGCCTCGCGCACCGCCGAGCTGGGGCGCTCCGAGTCCCGCTACCGTTCCCTGGTCAACTCCAACCCCCAGTTGGTCTACACCCTGGACAACGAGGGGACCTACTCCTTTGTGGGCCCCAAGGCCGCCCGCCTGATGGGCTACGAGCCCCATGAAATACAGGGCGGGCATTTCATCGATTACGTGCACCCGGACGACCGCGGCCATTGCGTGAGCGCCTTCAAGAAGGTGCGCGACGAGGGGATAGTGCTGGAAGGGGTGGAGTACCGGGTGATCAGGGCGGACGGGGCCGAGAGGGTGTTCCTCTCCTACACCGCGCCCCTGGTGGACGACAACGGCGCGGTCAACGGCATGATCGGCACGGCGGTGGACGTGACCCGCCAGAGGCGGCTCACCGCCGAGTTGGTAAAGGCCGAGGACCGGGAGCGGCGGCGCATCGCTCGGGACCTGCACGACGGGGTTGGCCAGTACCTGGCGGTGAGCAAGCTCAAGCTCTCCAAGGCCGCCGAGAGCGCCCAGGGCCGGAGCCTGGAGCGCATCGAGGAGGTGCTGGAGCTGCTGGGCCAGGCCATATCCGACACCAGGTCGCTGACCGCCAGGTTGAGCCCCCGGGTGTTGGACGAGATCGGTCTGGCCCCGGCCCTGGAGTGGCTGGCCGAGCAGGGCAGAGGGCGCTACGGGATGCAGGTGGAGTTTAGTTGCGCCGGGGAGGTGGCGGTGGGCGACGCCCAGATGCGCAGCTTTTTGTTCCGGGCGGTCTCCGAGTTGCTGCTCAACGCCGCCAAGCATGCCCGGGCCCAAAAGGTGGAGATAGGCATCAAGGCCGACGGACGGGAGCTGACCATAACCGTGGGCGACGACGGAGTTGGCTTCGACCCGGCCCAACACCAGGACGCCGGGACGGGGCTGGGCCTGTTCAGCCTGCGGGAGCGTCTGGACCTCCTGGGGGGCAGGCTGGATATATCCTCTCCCAGCCGGGGAGGAAGCCTGGCCCGTATAACCGTGCCCTTGGCCACAGTGGCCGAGGCTGGGGAGCAAAGCGATGAGCAACCGCATCCTTCTGGTTGACGACCACAAAATCATGCGCGAGGGCATCAAGAGCCTGCTGTCCGAGGAGCCCGACATGGAGGTGGTGGGCGAGGCCGACAACGGGCGGGAGGCGGTGACCCTGGCCAAGCGCCTGCGACCGGACCTGGTGGTGATGGATGTATCCATGCCCGAGTTGAACGGCATCGAGGCCACCCGGCAGATCCTGGCCGAGATGGAGGGGGTCAAGGTGCTGGCCCTTTCCATGCACCGCGACCCGCGTTTTGTGGCCGGGGTGCTGGAGGCCGGGGCCAAGGGCTACATGGTCAAGGACTGCACCGCCGGCGAATTGACCTCGGTGATCCGGCTGGTGGCCCAGGGCAAGACCTATCTCAGCCCCGAGGTCACCGATCTGGTGGTCAAGGGCTTCGTGGGCCGCCTGAACGAGGACGTGTCCCATCCCCCCGCCTCGGTGCTAAGCCCCAGGGAGCGGGAGGTGTTGCAACTGCTGGCCGAGGGCCACAAGGCCAAGGAAGTGGCCGAAAGGCTGCACCTGGGCGTGAAAACCGTGGAGACCCATCGGCGCAACCTGATGGAAAAACTGGACATCGACAACCTAGTAGACTTGATACGCTACGCCCTGCGCGAGGGGGTTACCTCATTAGACGATTGGCTGGCCTACTAGCCCCCGGCTTCACCAGGCGGCGCTATGCTGCGTTGCGGGCTTCGCTCGTCTCCTCGGCGTATGTAAGAATACGCCTGCGGGTCTCGCTTGCCCGACGCCTTGCCCAGTGCCACCTGGCTGTGCCGGGTCCGGCTTCGCCAAACGCCGCATGGCGGCGTTGTCGGCATCACTCGGTCCTCGGCGTAGGCAGACTACGCCTACGTCCCTCGTTCGCCTGCCGCCTTGCCCTGCGGTGTCTGGCTGTGCCGGTTAGGTTTCGCCAGGCGGCGCTGGGTGGCGTTGTCATTGCCGCCCCGTTTTCCTGAAATTCCGGGCTAAAAAGCTTTCCTCATTGCTTTGCGCCGGAACAGCAGGCGCTTTCATCCTTTTCCTTACCCCCTTTCCACCAAACCTCCTAACGTCTCTTTTCAGCTTGGGCCTAGCCTGGACTTAACGAGGATGCAGCAGGACACGGCATCCTCGGCAAACCCAAACCGAGGAGAGAAAAAATGAGAAAGATAGTTTTCAGCCTGATGGCCGTTTTGACCGCCGCCCTTATTTCTTGGAGCTTTGCCCCGGTCGCCTTGGCCCAGCGCCAGGCGCCGGAGTTCGTGCTGGCCAAGCTGCAACGGACCTGCCAGGAGGCGGCCCAGAGCGGATGCCAGGTGAAGGTGGTGGAGCTGACTCCCAAAAACATCATGCAGCTGGCTGGCTCCCAGTGCTGCCAGGTGCGTAGCGTGGCCATCTACACCCTGGGCGAGATCGGCGAGGCCCGGGCGGTGGACCTTTTGATCGGCATGCTGCAAGACCCGGATCGTCACATCCGGCGCATCGCCGTGCGCGCTCTGGGCAAGATCGGCGACAAGCGGGCGGTGGAGCCCCTGGTCGCGGTGCTCAACCAGCAGGGCGAGAACGTCACCGTGCGCTGCACCGCCGCCTGGGCCCTGGGCCATATGGGCGACCCGCAGGCCTGCGCGGCCCTGGAGAGGATGGCCCACGCCGGCGACGGCCCCCTGAGCGTGGCCAGCCGGGAGGCGGTGGGCAAGTCTGGTCATAACGGAGCCCAAGCCCTCAACAGCAGCTTGTGAGATAGGGGTGGGGGATAAAAACGCACCCCCGGCGAAAGGGTCGCCGGGGGTGCGCTACGTTTGGTTGGCCCTGCGCAAGTCCCCATGGCGTTGGGGCGCAGTCGGGCCTAGAAGGTGAACTTGGTGGTGAACTGCAAGCGGGTGTCGTCGCCGGAGGCCCCGTCCTTGTCTTCGCGCTCGCCCCAAAGCAGCTCACCTCCCAGCAGCCACCAGCTGGTAGGCTGCCAGATCAGGTTGACGCAGGAATATTGGGTGGAGTGCAAGGAGTCGACCGGCTGATTGTCGGCGTTGTCCACCCGCAGCGCCCCGTAGAGAATGACCGAGCTGAGGGCCTTGGTCCACTTGTGCTCGTAGCCAAGGTAATAACCCCATACCGGCAGGACCTCCAGGCTGTTGCTGGTGGGGTCGTAGAAGGCGTCGGGCGGCGAGTCGTTGATGGTGGAGCCCATACCCTGGCCGTAGTTGATGGAAAAGGTCAGGTTGTCCCCCTGGTGCAGGAAGGGAAGCCCCAGGTTGCCGTTGGCCAAAAGGCCCCAGCCCACCGCGTTCTCGGTGGGGCCGTTGTTCTGACTGGCGCGCAAATCTCGCACTATGGCCGACCCCTGGAATTTCAGCGTTCCGGCCAGCCACTCCAGGGAAACCACCCCGTCGGGCCAAGCGCTTAGCACGTCCGCCCCCTGGATGGCATGATCGCCGGGGGACTCCACGCCCAGTTTCAAGGTAAGACTTTGGTCCAGCGCCCGGCTCCAGCGTATCTGAGGCAACCGCTGTCCCACCTCGGCGCTGGGCCCCTCGTAATCCAGGATATTTGGCCAGGCGTTGGTGTACCAGATCGTGGACCATGCCTGACCGGCCAGCAGATCACCGCCCAATACAAATTTAGTAAGTTCGCCGTAGGCCTCGCGCAGCCTGAAGTCGGGCGAGGCGCTTTGGGCGTTGCCGAAAAAGTCCATGGACACGTAGGTCCGCAGGCGCCCATCTTCCACCGGCGTCCTGGTCTCAAACCAAAGTTGGGTGGCCTTGACGCTGAAGTTGGTCTGGCCGTCGGAGCCCTGGGCCTTGGTGGCGCCCCGGGTGACGATGTTGGCGGTGACGAAATCGGCCGGAGTGGTGATGGCTCCGGAGTCGTGGATAACGTCCAGTTGGGCAAAGCCGCCAATGGCGAAGCGGGTCTTGGTGCCCGGTACCGCCAAAGAACCCTCCCAGTCGCTGGGGGCCTCCTTGGTCGAGGGTTTGGCGGCGGCGGTGGTTATCGGGACGGGGACGGCGGCTGGTTTGGCCCCGGCCTTCATCAGGCCGCCCACCTGCTCTTGCAGCGACTGGAGCATCCGGCGCTGCTGCTCCAATTGCTTTTGCTGCGCCTGGAGTTGGCGCTGCTGCATCTCGATGACCTTTTGTAGCTGGTGCACCTTGTCGGCATAATCCGGTGCGGAGGCCTTGCCGTTCTGCTGGGCCAGGGCGTTGGGCGTCGCCCCCCACAACAGCCACCCGGCGGCGATGAACGCCAAGAACAACAGCATCTGGGGAAAAGGCTTCAGCATGGCGGTAAAAGGCGTTTTTTTGTGCATCACACCCAACCTCTTTCAACTTCAGCTGTCATTGGTTTCCCCCAACCCACGCCGAATGGTAGCGTGCCTGTGCCCGGTTTTTAAAGGCCCCTGCCAAATCCTAAGAATGGATGCCCTTGCCTAAACGGTCAAACCGTTGCCCCTAGTCACGCATACAGTAGGCCATTTTTGGCCGCGCCGATCAATACTGGACTTTTTTAGTCAATGAAATGGAAATACCCTTGTCCGCGCTCTCTCATCGACTAGGGGGTGCGGATGTATTACAATCGGGTTCAATTTTTTGAGGCCTCGTCGGCGCAAGAGTCGGCTCCGGGCAATATTAAGCATAACCATGGGGTGTTTTGATGAACAAAGAAGCTGGGTTGCAGGGCGTTGCAGGGGACGCGATCCCCGTAGCGGTGATCGGGGCGGGCATCATGGGGCACGGCATAGCCCAAATCTTCGGTTTGGCCGGGCACCCGGTCAGGCTCTACGATCCCAACCCCGAGGTTTTGGCCAAGGCCAAGGACCGGGTGCGCGAAAGCCTGGACAGTTTTGTTCTGGCGGAGATGGTGAGCGAGGACGACGCTGTCAACTGCCTGAACAACATCGCCACCCACGCCGAGTTGGCTTCGGCCTGCCAAGGGGCCGGTCTGGTGGTGGAGGCCGCGCCAGAGAAGATGGACCTCAAGCGGGAGTTGTTCGCCAAGATAGAGCCCCTGGTGGCGCGCGACGCCATATTGGCCAGCAACACCTCGGCCCTGGCCATCAGCGAGGTGGCCCGGGACTTGGCCGAGCCTGGGCGATTCGTGGGTACCCACTTCTGGAATCCGCCCCAGGTCATCCCCTGCGTGGAGGTGATACCCGGGGAACGCACCGACCCCGAGGTCTGCGACCGCATAGTAGGCTTGCTCGAAGGCGCCGGCAAGGTTCCGGTGCGCCTTAAGCACGACATCCCCGGCTTTTTGGGCAACCGCCTGCAGCACGCCCTGCAGCGCGAGGCCCTGGCCCTGGTGGAAGAGGGCGTGGCCGAGCCCGAGGACGTGGACCGGGTGGTTCGCTACGGCTTCGGCCTGCGCATGGCCTTGATGGGCCCCTTGGAGCGGGCCGACTTCGCCGGGCTGGAGACCACCCTGGCGGTGCAACGCTATCTGCTGCCGCTTTTGGAAAAGCGCATCGAAGGCTCGCCCTCGCTGGTGGCCCAGGTGGAGCAAGGCAGGCATGGGGTGAAGTCCGGTGGCGGCTTCTACGACTGGCCCCCGGAAAAGGCGGCCAAGCGTCAGACCCAGAGGGACCGGGCCCTGCTGGAGATCATCAAGCTTACTCGCGATATGTAAGGGCCGAGGGTTTAGTCGCGTACCAGTTTTTTCAGCTCGATACCCAGGCGGTTCATGCGGTTGTACACCGTGGCCCGGCTTATTCCCAAGAGCTTGGCAGCTTCGGTCTGGTTGCCCCTGGCGGCCCTTAAGGCCTCTATCAGTTCCTGGCGCTGGTTGTCGTCTTCCGGGGTGCCCTGGCGTCCGCGCCAGGCTGGGGTGGTGCCGGGTATCGGCGGGGCTGGGGCCTGGCCATCCAGCTGGGGCGGAAGCTGCTCGAGATCGATCAGGCCGTGGTCGGCCAAGACAAAGGCATATTCCAGACAGGTGCGCAGCTCGCGCACGTTTCCCGGCCAGTGGTAGGCGGTGAAGCGCTCCATGACTTGGCGCGACACCCCGGATATCTCCTTGGCGGTGCGCCGCCTAAGGCGGGCCAGGAAGTGCTCCACCAGGGCGGGGATGTCCTCCTTGCGCTCCCTGAGGGGCGGCAGGTGGATGGGGATCACGTTTAGGCGGAAGTAGAGGTCCTCGCGGAACTGGCCCGCCTGGAGCATGGCCCCCAGGTCCCGGTTGGTGGCGGCGATGAATCGCACGTCCACGAACAGGGTGCGCTGGTCGCCCACCCGCTCGAAGTGCTTTTCCTCCAACACCCTGAGCAGCTTCACCTGGGAGGAAACCGGCAGCTCGCCGATCTCGTCCATGAAAAAGTCGCCTCCGTGGGCCGACTCCAAGCGCCCCGCCCGGTGGCGGTGGGCCCCGGTGAAGGCCCCTTTCACATGACCGAACAGCTCGCTTTCAAATAGCGACTCGCTGAGCGCCGCGCAGTTGAACACCACGTAAGGTCCTTCGCGGCGTTCGCCCAGATCGTGTATGGCCCGGGCCACCAACTCCTTGCCCGTGCCGCTCTCCCCGTGGATGAGCACCGGGGCCTGGCCCTGGGCCGCCTTTTCCACCAAGTGATAGACCCGGCGCATGGCCCGGCTCTGGCCCACCATGCCCCTGAAGTCTTCCTCGCCGGCCAACTGGTGGGACAGCTCGTTGATCTTCTGGTCCCGGCGGCTGATGGCCGATAGGTCGGTGACCGTTTCCACCGCGCCCAGCAGGCGGCCATTACCGTCGCGCAACAGGGCGGCCACCTTAAGGGCGGGCATGTAGGTGCCGTCCTTGCGTATAAGGCGGCAGGATATCTCCCTATTTTCCGGCTGGTCCCCGGAAAACAACTCGCACCATCCGCCGCCTTGGGGTTGGCGGGTGCGGGCGCAGGCGTCGCAGTTGAACACGGTGCAGGGCTGGCCCACCAACTCCCATGCCTCGTAGCCGGTAAGGCGGCACATGGCCTGGTTTACCATTAGCACCCGGCCATCGGGTTCTACGATGGCAACCCCGTCGCTGAGGGTGTCCAAGATGCTGCGCCAGTGGCGGCCGATTTCTTCGGGGGGCATGGGACCTCCTGACATGTGTCTAGACACATGTAAATATAAACGTAAAAAAGGTATGGGGCTATAAGTATTTTCCGGAGGTTTGTGGGCGTTTTAATGTAGCATAATGTATAGGGAATTAAGTTCCACCACTTCATGGCCCGTCAATTGCAATAGAGTGAGCGAATCGTTTAAGCATACGAAAACAGTAGTTTTTATCCTATTGGATAGCTTGTTGTTCGCCGCACTGGAAAGGATTGGCAAGTGGAGTTAAACAGGAGGAGATTTCTGGGGCTCACCGGAGCGGCCCTGGGGGCCGGAGCCCTGGGCAAGCCCAACCGGGCCTCGGCGGCCCGCAACTATCAGCCGCCGCCGGACGCCTTTGGCTGTCTGGTGGACCTGAGCGTGTGCGTGGGTTGCCGCAAATGCGAGCAGGCCTGCAACCAGGTGAACCACTTGCCCGAGCCCCAGCGGCCCTTTGATGACCTCACCGTGCTGGACGACAAGCGCCGTCCCGACGCCGAGGCCTTCACCGTGATCAACCGCTACTACACCGGGCGGCGCGACGAGCGCAACCAGATGGCGCCCACCTTTGTGAAGGTGCAGTGCATGCACTGCCAGGACCCGGCTTGCGCCAGCGCCTGCATCGTGGGAGCCCTGACCAAAAAGCCCAACGGCGCGGTGCACTACGACGTGACCAAGTGCATCGGTTGCCGCTACTGCATGGTGGCCTGCCCCTTCCAGATTCCGGCCTACGAATACCACGATCCCCTGACTCCCAGGGTGCGCAAGTGCACCTTTTGCTTTGAGCGCATCTCCAAACAGGGGGGCAAGCCCGGCTGCGCCCAGGTCTGCCCGGTGGAGGCCATCACCTTTGGCAAGCGCTCGGAGCTGATTAAGCTGGCTAAGCGAAAGATGGCCGACGACCCGGGCCGCTACCAGCCCCAGGTCTACGGCGAAAAGGAAGTGGGCGGCACCAGCTGGCTCTACATCTCCCGCGAGCCCTTTGCCAAGGTGGGCTTTTTGAAACTGCCCCACCAGCCCATGCCTCACCTCACCGAGACCATTCAGCACGGCATCTTCTCCTATATGTGGGCGCCGCTTTCGCTGTTCGCCCTGTTGGGCGGGGCCATGGCCGTGTTCAACCGCAAGCGGGATCAGGGGGAGGACAAGTCATGAGTGCGCATAGTCATGCCGCGCCCCTGCAAGGCAAGGCCCGCTTTTGGAGCCCCGGCGCTCTGGTAATGGCCGCCCTGGCCATCACCGGCTTCATGTTCGTGGTGGCCCGCTACATCGGCGGCCTGGGCGCGGTGAGCCACCTGAGCCAGTCCCATCCCTGGGGCCTGTGGATCGGGGTGGACGTGGCTTCGGGCGTGGCCCTGGCCGCCGGAGGCTTTACCACCGCCGCCCTGGCCCACATCTTCGGGCGCCACGCCTACGAGCCGGTGGTTCGCCCGGCCCTGCTCACCGCCCTGCTGGGCTACGTCTTCGTGTCCCTGGCCCTGGTGGTGGACATCGGCCGCTCCTGGGCCATCTGGAAGCCCATGATCTTCTGGAATCCCAACTCGGTGCTGTTCGAAGTGGCCATGTGCGTGATGATCTACACTGCGGTGCTGCACGCGGAGTTTTTGCCCGTGGTGGCCGAGCGCTTTGCCAACGGCTTCAAGGCCTCCCTGGCCAACCGCTCCTGGCCGGTGGTGGCCATCGCCGAGGCGGCGGAGGGTCTGCTGGCCTTTTTGAACCGCAATCTTGGCAAGGTGATGTGGGTGTTCATCATCGCCGGGGTGGTGCTTTCGTGCATGCACCAGTCCGGCCTGGGCTCCCTGTTGCTCATCGCCCCCACCAAGATGCACGCCCTTTGGTACACCCCCATCCTGCCGCTGCTGTTTCTCACCTCGGCCATCGCGGTGGGCTTTCCCATGGTGGTGTTCGAGAACACCCTGGTCAGCGCTTCCTTCGACCTGGAAGACGAGATGGATATCCTCTCGCGCATGGTGCGCATCACCATCGTGCTGCTGGGCATCTACGGCGCGCTCAAGATCGGCGACGTAGTGGCTCGCGGGGTGTGGCCTCTTATCTTCGACGGCTCGGTACAGGGCCGCTCCTTTGCGGTGGAGATGCTCTTCGGGGTGATCATCCCCTGGGTAATGCTGCTTTTCCCCAAAGTGCGCAACCACCGCACGCCCCTGTTCATCGCCTCTTGCATGATCGTGGGCGGGGTTATCGTCAACCGCATGAACGTGTTCCTGGTGGCCTTTCAGCCGCCTTACCCGGTGCAGTCCTACTTCCCCTCGGTGGGTGAGTTGGCCATTACCGCCGGATTCATAGCCGTTCTCATGCTGGCCTATCGCTTCACTGTCTACTACCTCCCGGTGCTTTCCCCCGCAGGAAAGGAGGCCAACTCATGAGCCCCCGCCGTAAAAAGTTTCTGACCGTCTGGCTGGTGGGGGTTCTGGTGGGCCTGGGCCTGGTGCTCTACGCTTACCAAGGCCCCGTGGCCGCCACCCCGGCCGCGCCCGCCGCGCCCAAGGCCTTTGACCCGGTGGCCGCGGCCAAGAAGTGGAAAAAGCCCCCACCGCCCCCGCCGCCCAAAGTCAATACCGACGGCACGCCATGGGTGCCCGTGGATCAGGTGGCCGCCCTCAACAGGGCCCACGAGGTGCCACCCCTGGTGGTCAAGACCTTGGAGGAGTCTCAGCGTGAGCGCCGTTTGCGCCTGGGCGACAAGATGCCCAAGCTGGCGGACATGAAGTATCCCTACCTGGTGCTGGATAATCCCCTGGTCAACAAGGAGGGCGACCTGTTCGAGGCGGTGCGCTTCATGCACAAAAAGCACGCCGCGGTTCTTGAGGGTCAGTGCTTCACCTGCCACCACGCCAAGCCCGCAGCCAAGGACGCCTCGGAGACCACCCGCTGCGTGGCCTGCCACCAAAGCTCCTTCAACCCCGAGCTGCCCGGCCGCCTGGGACTAAAGGCCGCCCTGCACCGCCAGTGCATGGGTTGCCATGAAAAGCGCAAGCAAGGGCCGGTGGGCTGCACCGACTGTCACGCCAAGAAGGTGCCCGACCACCGCAAGCTGGTCAAGCTGCCCGACAAGCCGGGCCCCCTCACCGTGACCAAGGAGTGCCTGCGCTGCCACCAGGACGCAGCCAACCATTTGCAAAGCGCAGCCCACTGGCAGTGGAAGGGGCCTTCGCCCTTTACGGTGGACGCTGAAAAACGCATCGACATGGGCAAGGCCAACAACACCATCAACAACTTCTGCGTGGCCCTGCCTTCCAACTGGCCCCGTTGCACTTCCTGCCACGCGGGCTACGGCTGGAGCAACGCGGAGTTCGACTTCAACGACCAGGCCCGCATGGACTGCCTGGTTTGCCACGACACCACCGGCACCTACCGCAAGGTGCCCACCGCCGCCGGTTGGCCCTTCCTGCAACTGGACCTCAAGAAGATCGCCCAGAGCGTGGGCCACCCCAGCCGCAAGAACTGCGGCGACTGCCACTTCCAGGGCGGTGGCGGCGACGCGGTCAAGCACGGCGACATGAACGGCATCCTCTACTACCCCTCCAAGAACTGCGACGTGCACATGGGGGGCATGGACTTCGCCTGCCAGGAGTGCCACAAGACCCGCAACCACAAGATCAGCGGGCGCTCCCTGTCTCTGCCCGTGGCCGAGGGCTCGCGCACCTGCCAGGACTGCCACACCGACAAGCCCCACAACGGCAACTCCCTGCTGGACCACCACCTGAACCGCCACGTGGAGCATTTGTTCTGCGTTACCTGCCACAGCCCGGTGTACGCCAAGTGCCGGGCCACCAAGACCTGGTGGGATTGGTCCAAGGCGGGCCACAAGGAGCGCAAGCCCAAAAAGGACCGCTACGGCATGCCCGACTACGCCTGGAAAAAGGGCGAGTTCGTATGGAAGGAGAGCATGAAGCCCGCCTATGCCTGGTACAACGGCAAGGTGGAACGGGTGCTCTTGGGCGACAAGATTGATCCCACCAAGGTGGTGAACATCACCAAGCCGGTGGGCGGCTTCCGCGATCCGGCCAGCCGCATCTACCCCTTCAAGCTCATGGAGGGCATCCAGGCCGCCGACGCGGTGAACAAGCTCCTGTTGGTGCCCCACCTCTACGGCCCCGGCGGCTTCTGGGCCACCATAGGCAAGACCAAGGCTCCGGTGCCGGACAAGGTGATCGATCAGGCCTGGAACAAGGCCTTTGCCAAGGGCATGGCCGAGGCCATCAAGGTGAACCCCCACAACAAGGGTCTGAAGCCCTACAGCGGCCAGTACCAGTGGGTCAAGACCAGCATGTATTGGGGCCTGACCCACGAAACCATGCCCGCCAAGGCGGCCCTGGGTTGCGCCCAGTGCCACGAGTCCCTGGCCAAGGACAAGACCTGCTGCCGCTGCCACAAGGACGAGCGTCATGTGGACTTCAAGAAGCTGGCCCACCGGGGCACGGATTTCGAGTGGATGAAAAAGCAGGGCCGCGACGTGCATGAGCTGATCGGCAAGACCGACTATTTGAACTTCAAGGCATTGGGCTACAAGGGCGACCCCATCGTTTACGGCGGCCGTTTGAAGAAACTGCCCCTGGCCAGCACCATCGACCGGGAGTGCAAGTAGATAGGCCCTAAGATATAACCCATTACAACGGGGCTTCCGCGTAGACGCGGGAGCCCCGTTTTTTTTGGCTTGGGTCGAGCTGTGAAAAAGATAATTAAATATATGACTAAAAAGGGGTGTATATAATCTAAGCTCTGCCCACGGCTACGCGCCGGGCCCGTCCGGGGCTCTCAAATATCATCAGGAGGCAAACCACATGGTAAGCGGCCTATTCAGCGGCACCCAACCCAGGTTTTATTATGGATGGGTCATCGTAGGGGTGTGCTTCTGCAACCTGGCCGTGGCCTTCGGGCTTTGGTATTCCTTTTCGGTATTTTTTCTGGCTTTGATGAAGGACTTCGGCTGGAGCCGGGGATCGGCCGCCTCCATCTTTTCGATTTTCATAATTTGCAGCGCCCTCACCGGGCCGGTGGCCGGGCGTTTGCTGGATCGCTTCGGACCTCGTCTGGTCATCCCTCTGGGCGCGGCGCTATTGTCTTCGTCCCTGGTGCTGGTCAGCTTTACCCAAAGTCTGTGGTTTTTCCGCCTCAGTTACGGAGTCCTAGCCGGAGTGGGGGTGAGCCTGATGGGCTTCACCACCAACTCGGCCCTGCTCTCGCGCTGGTTTGAACGCCGGCGGGGAACGGCGGTGGGTATCGCCATCGCGGGCGTTGGCATGGGCATGACCATTTTCACTCCCATGGCCGAGCGTTGGATCGCTGCCTTTGGTTGGCGCGGGGCATATCTTTGCCTGGCCGGCTTGGTGGCCGGGCTGATCATCCCCTTGAACCTCTTTTTGGCCCGGCCCAACCCCGAGTCCATGGGCCTGGAAATGGAAGGCGGGACGCAAAACGGCGGCAAAAAGCGAAAGCGCCCGCAGTGGGAAATGAAGGTCCTGGACCACGAATGGGCCGGCCGGCCGTGGACCCTGGCCCACGCGGTGAAGACCCGGCCTTTTTGGATGCTCATGGGGGCTTACTGCTTCAGTTCCATGTGTTACCAATCCGCCCTGATGCATGCGGCTTCGGCCATGGTGGATGCCGGGTACAGCCTCCACTTGGCGGCGGTGTACCTGGGCATGGTGGGCATCCTAAGCTCGGGGGGTAAGGTGCTTTTCGGTTTTCTTTCCGACCGCCTGGGGCGGGAGCTTGCCACTTTTTTGACAGTGTGCATATGCACCCTGGGGTTGTTGGCCCTAATGTTCATTACACCCCAGTACACCATTTTGGCCCTCGGTTTCATGCTGCTGTTCGGCGTCGGCTACGGCGGGTCCACCCCCATATATCCGGCGGCCTCGGCCGACTTGTTCATGGGCGGCTCCTTTGGGCTCATCTTCGCGGTGATCTTTTTGGGCACCGGGGTGGGCGGCTCCGTGGGGACCTATGTGACCGGCCTGCTGCGCGATGCCACCGGCGACTACCTGCTCAGCTTCTGTCTTTGTATCGCCGCATTGTGGGCCTCCTGCCTGCTCCTGTGGAAATCAGGGCCTGGCAAGGTGCGCCGCATGGTGCGCACCAAGGTAAACACTCCGATTTAGCGGCTGGATTTATTTTTTCTTTGCCTGGCGGTTTAGCCCTCCAGCAATTCATACTTAATTTATAGAACTAGTTTGTCCGGACTCGACTTGGCACGGACATGGCGATATACAAAAATGTCTCTTGACGTACATACGCTGTGCATACACAATAAATATATAAGCCGCCCCACAGGACGTTTCCTTGGGCGCCTTGAGGATTTTTCGCGAATCGGGGGGAATGCAGGAACAGGGTCGGAGCTTATGGCACCGACCCAGCTTCCGTGTTGAGACAACGCTGTTAATTGCTGAACGCCCGGTATTTTCTCCCTGGGCGAGGAGTTGCCAAGGTGCCGTTTACGGTAAAAGAAATATTGAAAATGGAGGTCGCGCCGGCCTTGGGCTGCACCGAGCCGGTGGCCATCGCCCTGGCGGCGGCGGCGGCTTCATCTCTGCTGCCCCAGCGTGGGTTCGACCGCCTGGAGCTTTGGGTGGACCCCAACATCTATAAGAACGGCATTGCCGTTTCCATCCCCGGCACCGGCGGCCTTTCCGGGCTGGACATGGCCGCCGCCCTGGGCGCCTTGGGCGGCGACCCCGCCCTGTCCATGGAGGTGCTGGAGCCCATCGACGACCATGTGGTCGAACTGGCCAAAAAGGCCTTGGCCGAAGGCAAGATAAAGGTCAACCTGCGCGCGGAAATCGGCCTGTACATCAAGGTGGTCTTGACTGCCGGGGAGAACCAGGCCGAAGCCATAGTCTGCGAGTTGCACGATAACCTGACCTACCTGGGCCTCAACGGCAAGGAGATCAAGGATCACCCCCTGCTCGCGGGCAAGGGAGGCGGTTCCGCCAACCAGCTTGCCGAGATGGAGCATTGGTTCAAGGACCTGCCCTTGTCCAAACTGTTGGAGATGATCGACGACTTCGACCAGGAGGACATGGACTTCCTTGAGCAGAGCGTAAAGGTGAACCTGCGCCTGGCCGAGTACGGCATGAAGCACGGCTCTGGGCTGGGCACCGGTCAGGCCCTGGAGCGGCTGGTGCGCCAGGGGCTCATCAAGAAGGACATGATCGTGGCGGCCAAGATACTGGCCTCGGCGGCGGCGGATGCCCGCATGGCCGGGGTCAAGCTGCCGGCCATGGCCTCGGCGGGCAGCGGCAATCACGGGCTTACCGCCGTGCTGCCCATCTGGGCTCTACGCGACTACCTGGAGGTGGACGACACCGAGGTGCTCAAGGCGGTGGGGCTCAGCCACCTGGTCACGGGTTACGTAAAAGCCCACACCGGACGGCTCTCGGCGGTGTGCGGCTGTTCCATCGCCGCCGGGGCCGGAGCCGCCGCCGGGGTTACCTACCTTTTGGGCGGCAACCTGCACTACATCGCCGCAGCGATCATCAATCTCACCTCGGACCTGGCCGGGGTCATTTGCGACGGGGCCAAGGCCAGCTGCGCCCTAAAGCTCTCCACCGCCGCGGGCACCGCCGTGCAGGCGGCCCTGTTCGCCCTGCAAGGGGTGAGCGTGCAGCCCACCGACGGCATCGTGGGCGGCACCTTGGAGCAGACCACCAAGAACGTGGGCATCCTGAGCACCGAGGGCATGGTGGAAACCGACCGCACCATTTTGAAGATCATGCTGGAAAAGCATTTTGCCGAATACTGATAAAGGATAAAAAGCGGCGCCTGGGCCGGGGCCCGTGAAGCCCCGACCATAGAGCCGCCGCGTGCTGGGCCCTGGGGCCAAGGATATGGCAACCGTTTCTTGGAGGCTGAAATGACCGAAAAATTTGACGAGCTTCATTCCTCTACCAATGCGGACACCGTCCGCTGGCTTTATGGCGAATACACCAGGCAGGACCTCATGGCCATGGACCCCACCTGCCTCAGGGCCCTGTTCCGTGAGCGGGTGCACCACACCATAGAGGTGGAGATCTACCCCATCCTGGTGGGCGACAAAGAGGCCACCCCTATCTTCGGCACCCAGGCCCAGATCTGCTGGGAGGTGCTGAGCGAGCGGGGCTTCCCCCTGGACGACCCGGACCTGCAATGGGGCAAGAAATATCTGGATCTGGCCGCCAAGATTCGCGCCGGGGAAAAGGTGGCGATCGACGAGCCCCTGCCCGAAAAGTTCAACGCCGACGAGATGGCGGTGGTGAAAAAGCTCATCTGGGACCGCCGCTCCATCCGCGACTGGGCGCAGGACAAACCGGTGCCCCAGGATATGCTGGAGCAGATCATGGAGGCTGGCCGGGCCGCCCCCAACGGCTGCAACCTCAACGTGGTGCGCTTCGCGGTGATCAACGACCCCGATGAAATGAAGATGGTCTGGAGCGACATCCCCACCCCGGCCAACCGCTGCACCATCATCGTTATCTGCTACGACAAAGCCATCTACGAGACCGTGGGCCACGACCGCCTGGTGCCCCACAACATGATGCTCGACTGCGCGGCGGCCGGCGACCACATGTGCCTGATGGCCCATGCCCTGGGCCTGGGCGCGGTGTGGCTTACCTGCACCGACAAGACCGCCGCCCGCTTCAAGAAGAAGTACGGCCTGCCCGACAATATCGAGCAGGCCCTGCATCTGGCCGTCGGCTGGCCCTCGGTGGCCTCCATCAAGTCGTTGCGCATGCCGCTCAAGGACATGATGCTCACCAGGGGCAAATAGGCGGAGAGGCGACAAATGGCTGAGGATCTAACCCAGATAAAACTGTTGGCGCGCCGGGAGATCGAGGCCCGCACCGCCGGGCCCCTGATCGAGCAGTTTTGTGAGGCCATGGGCAAGGACAAGGCCTTGGCCGAGGTGGACAAGGTGGTGCAGCGTCTGGCCGAAGAGGCCGGAGCCCAGATGGCCCAGGCCCTGGGCGGCAACACCATGGAGCACTTTCACAAGGCTCCGGACATGTGGAAACAGGGCGGAGCCCTGGAGATTGAGCTTGAGGATAAGGACCAAGACAAGCTGGTCTTCAAGGTCACCCGCTGCTGTTATGCGGAGATGTATCGCGAATTGGGCTATGAGGAGCTAGGACAGGTTCTTTCCTGCGGCCGGGATGCGGCCTTTGCCCGGGGTTTCAACCCCGGCATCCGCATGACCCGCACCAAAACGATCCTATCCGGTGGGCCCTATTGCGATTTTAAATTTGAGTTGGGGAGTTAGGAACGGTAAGCATCAGGAGAGTCATCATCGTTTGTACCTAATAAGCGGAAAGGTAGGAAGCATGCGTAAACCTAAGTTGAAACTCGTTGGGGTCCTCGCGATCGCGGTACTTTGTCTGGCCCTGAGCGGCCAGGCAATGGCCGGCGACTCCGGCCCCCAGAAGCTGTCCATGGCCACCTTCAAGAGCGGCAGCGGCTGGTACATCATGGCCCAGACCATGGCCAAGATCATGCAGGCCGCCCTGCCCAAGGGCACCACCACCGACGTGCTGCCCTACAGCGGCGGTGTGGGCAACCCCATGTTGCTGCACAAGAACAAGGCCAACATCGCTTTGGGCTTCCCGGTGGAAACCGGCCTGGCCATCAGAGGCGAGTCTCCCTACAAGGTGAAGATGCCCGAGATCAAGATGCTGGTGGGCAACCTGGACACCTATTGGTACCTGTTCTCCGTGCGGGGCAACGTGCCGGTAAACAGCTTCGAGGAGCTCAAGGCCAAAAAGTACCCCCTGCGTTTGGTGCTCTTGCCCAAGGGCAGCAGTGGCGAGTGGGCCACCAAGACGGTGCTGGCCGCCTACGGCATCACCTATAAGGACATCGAGTCTTGGGGCGGCAAGGTTACCAACGTTTCTTTCCCCACCGCCGTGGAGATGATGAAGGACGGCCAGGCCGACGCCTTTGCTCACGTGAGCACCCCGGGCCATCCCTCCTGGACCCAGCTTTCCACCCTGACCAAGATTCACTTTTTGCCCATGGACGCCAAAGTGGGCGCCAAGTTGGTGGGCAAGTACGGGTATCGCATGAGCACCCTGCCCAAGGGCGCCTTCCGGGGCGTGGAAAAGCCGGTGCAGGTGCTGGGCTTCGCCACCCTGCTCATGGCCACCGACAAGATGCCTAATGACGTCGCCTACAAGATCACCAAGGCCGTCTGCGAAAATCGCGACCAACTGGTGGCCACTTACAAGGGCGCGGCGGCTTTCCGGCCCCAGAATGCTCCCAACGTGCCTCTTCCCCTGCATCCCGGGGCCAAGAAGTACTACATGGAAGCGGGCTACATCAAATAGAGGTTGACCTCGAATGGGCAAAGGCTCCCGGCCCCATGGGCCGGGGGCCGTGCCCCACCAAGGATCGCGCGGTATGCAACTTACGGCCAAGAGTTACGTTATATCCACGGTGGCTATCGCCTGGTCTGTAGCCCAGCTCTACAACTCCATTACTTTCGACCTGGATATCCTCCAGTTGGAGTTCATGCACCTGTCCTTTGCCCTGATTCTGGCGTTTCTGCTGAAACCGGGGCCGGCCCGGCTCAATCAGGGCAATTGGTCCGACTACCTCTTGGCCCTCATGTCCGGCGCGATCGGTGTTTACTTGCTGGTCAGCTACACCAGGATCTCGGAGCGAATCCGTTTCGTCGCCGACGTGGAGTTCAGCGACGTGGTGGTCTGCGTGGTGCTGATCTTCCTGGTGCTGGAGGCGGGACGCCGGGTGATGGGCTGGGGCCTTTCCATCCTGGGGCTGGTGGCCATCGGCTACGCCTTTTTCGGCTATCTGCTGCCGGGCAACTTCGGGCACAGCTCGGTGACCGGCGACAGCTTCACCGAGTTCATGGTGCTCACCCAGGAGGGCATTTTCGGCATACCGTTAAGAGTATCGACCATCTACGTCTTCCTGTTCGTACTCTTCGGGGCATTCCTGAAATACGGCCGCTTGGGCGAGTTCTACAACGACCTGGCGGTTTCCGTGGCCGGTGGGCTCAAGGGCGGCCCGGGCAAGGTGGCGGTGATCAGCAGCAGCCTGCTGGGCACCATCAGCGGCAGCGCGGTGGCCAACGTCTCCACCTCCGGCTCCTTCACCATCCCCATGATGAAGCGGGCCGGCTATCAACCGGCCTCGGCCGCGGCCATCGAGGCCCTGGCCTCCACGGGCAGCCAGATCGTGCCGCCCATCATGGGCGCGGCGGCGTTCATCATGGCCGAGCTGACCCAGATCCCCTATTGGTCCATAGCCCTGGCCGCCATCATTCCCTCCATCCTGTACTACATCGTGGTGTACTCGGTGGTGCACTTCGAGGCGGTCAAACACAACTTGGAGACCCTGGCCGAGGACCGCAAGGCCTTCTGGAAGATGGCCCTGGCCAAGAGCTACATGTTCATCCCGGTGGTGGTGATCATCTATTACCTGTCCGCCGGCTACTCCATCACCCTGGCCGCCACCATGGCCATCGTGAGCGCGGTGGTGGTTTCGGCCATACCCATTGTCATCACCCGCCAGTGGAAGGACTTCGGGCTGTTCGTAAAGGCCCTGGAGGATGGGGCCAAGGCCTGCGTGGCCGTGGCCATACCCTGCGCCATCGCGGGTATCATAGTGGGAGTGCTCACTCTCACCTCCCTGGGGCTAAAGTTCGGCGACCTGATTCTGGCCTTCGCGGGCGACAGCGTGGTGTGGCTTTTGATCATCACCTCGCTGATCTGCATGGTGCTGGGCATGGGCATGCCCACCAGCGCGGCATACATCACCGTGGCCATCCTGGCCATACCCGCTTTGATCAAGGGCGGGGTGCCGGTGATCACCGCCCACTTCTTCGGCTTCTTTTTCGCCAACCTGTCCATGATCACTCCACCGGTGGCTTTGGCCGCCTATGCCGGGGCGGGCATCGCCGGGGCCAACAGCTCCGAGGTGGGCCTGAGGGCCTGTTGGATGGGCCTGACCATTTACGCCATCCCCTTCCTCTTGGCCAGCTACCCCGCGTTGATGCTCATGGGCAGTTGGACCGAGATAACCTTCGACGTGTTGAAGGTGGGGCTTATCGTTGTGAGTTTCTCCGCCGCCATCATGGGAGTTTTCAGCTCGCGCCTCAAGGGATACCAGCGCGGGCTTTTCTTCGCGGCGGGAGTTGTATTGTGGGCCAGCCTGTCTTCGCTGGCCCTGAACCTGGCCGGTTTCGCAGTGTTGGCGGCAGCCCTGTTCTGCGCCTACAAGTTTCGCCCGGTTAAACCAGCCACCCTTGGCCGGGCCTGAGGAAGTTACGCCGTGCCGCAGCCTTGGCCTTTGATCCCCCCTGGCCGGGGCTCGGCGGAACTGGGCAGGGCACCCTGCTTACCCAGAAGAGAGGTAAAAAATCATGGCTAAAAATTTGAGGACCTACCTGGAACAACTGGAGAAGGAAAGGCCGGAGGTGATCCTGAGGGTTAAAAAGCCCATGAAGGTCGCCTACGAAATATCGGCCTTGCAGCGCAAGCTGGACGCCTTGCGCAAATATCCGGTTATCATCGTTGAGCATCCCATCCTGGACGATGGCACCGAGAGCGCCTTCCCGGTGGTGACCAACCTCACCGCCAGCCGCGAGCTCTGCGCCGACGCCCTGGGCCTGGACCACCGCCGCATCGCCATGGACTACGCCCAGAAGGTGTCCAACCGCATCGATCCGGTGAAGGTGTCCAAGGAAGAGGCCCCGGTAAAGGAAGTGATCGAGACCGGCGATCAGATCAACTTGCTCAAGTTTCCCATCCTCACCCACAACTACATGGACCCCGGGCCCTACATCGGCACCGGCTTCGTGTGCAACTACGACCCCGACACGGGCATCGACAACTGCAGCCTGCAGCGCATCTGGGTCAAGAGCCCCCGCCGCACCGGCTACTGGCCCGCGGTGACCAGCCACAGCATGCAGAACATCTGGAAGTGGTGGGAACAGGGCAAGGACATGCCCGTGGCCATCTGGATAGGCCATCACCCGGCCGGCATCTCCGGGGCCCAGTCGCGCCTGGCCTACCCCGAGAGCCACTACCCGGCCATGGGCGGGGTAATGGGCGAGGCGGTAAAGCTGGTGCCCAGCGAGCTGTTCGGCGAGGACATCATGGTCCCGGCCGACGCTGAGATGGTCATTGAGGGCTACGTGCCCCGCGAGGTGTTCGCGGCCGAGGGCCCCTTCGGTGAATACCCCGGCTACATCGGACCCCAGCGGCCCAGCCCGGTCATCGACGTGAAGTGCGTGACCTACCGCAAGGACGCCATCTACCACGGCCTGGGCGTGGGCCTGGCCGACCACCTGGTGCTGCTTGGCAACTTCCCCCTGGAGGCGCGCATCTACAACGTGGTGAAAAGCGTGATCCCCGAGCTGATGAACGTGTTCGTGCCCATCTCCGGTAGGCGCAACCATGTCTACGTGCAGGTAAAGAAGACCCGGCCGGGCATCGGCAAGGAAGCCATCATGGCCACCCTGCCTTGTGACAGCCGCCTGAAGCACGTGTTCGTCATCGACGAGGATATGGACCTGTTCAACGAGAGCGACATCATGTGGTCCATCGCCTACCGCAGCCAGTGGGACAGGGACCTGGTGGTGGTGGAAGGCGCGGCGGTGTTCCCCTTGGACCCCAGCGTCCCCTCGCCGGGCAACATCGGCACCCGTGGCGGCATCGACGCCACCATGCCGCCGCCCATCGGCAACGGGTTGCCCCGCTTCTACCAAATGGTCAACAAAACCCCCGAGGATGTGGCCGAGGCCATCCAACTCGAGGACTTTGTGGATCCCAGCCTGTTGGGCAATTACCCCACCTCTTCCTAGGCGGGGCTGAAAAGGATAGGCGTCATGATCAATATAGAGAAGGTTGGAAACCCCAAGGACGTCTGGGTTACCTGCCCGGGCTGCAAAGAGCTTTACTACATTGACCGGCTTTTTTACGAGCCGCAGTACGACAAGATCCCCTTGCACTGCCCTTTCTGCCACTTGGAGTTCGCCAAGGAGGACTCCCCCATGACCTGGGGCGAATAGGCGGCGGATATAGCGGAAACGAAACAAGCGGACGGGGCGGGCCACGGCGGCCCGCCCCGTCCGGAGCGCATGGCAATGCCGGGCCGGGAGATATGATGCCTGGGGCCAACGGGGAGGCGGATGCAAAACAGCGGTTATTATCGCTGGGTGCTGATGGGCGCGGCGGTGTGCGTCAAGATGATCATCAGCATCTACCAGTACTCCTGGTTCCTGTTCGCCTTCACCATCGCCCGGCAAGAGGGATGGTCCCTGGAGCAGGTGGGCCTCACCTTCACGGTGCTCATTTTGGCCGCCACCTTGGTGCAGCCATTCTCCGGAATGTACGCCGACGCTTCCGGCCCCCGCAGGCCCTGCCTTTTGGCGGCCTGTCTGGTGGGGGTGGGCATGCTGGCGGCCTCCTACGCCGCCAGCCCCCTGGAACTGTGCCTGTACTACGGCCTGGGCGGCCTGGGAGTGGGGGCCCTAAACGGCATCTCCACCGCCACCGCCCTGAAATGGTTTCCCCGTAAGCGGGGCCTGGCCACCGGAGTGGTGGAGTTCGGCTTCGGGGCCGGCACTTTGTTTTTCAACTTTTTTCTCCAGGACAGCCTGGAGCTTTTCGGCTGGCGGGAGACTTTTTGGTGGCTGTCCCTGGCCATGGCTGCGGTGCTCATTCCCCTGGCCCTGCTCTACACCTATCCCCCCGGGGATTGGGAGCAGCGCCTGAGCCCCCGGCGGCCACATCAGCCCGCCACGGCGCAGTTTCGGCCGGTGCAGATGGTGGTCACCCACCAGTGGCAGTTTATCTACCTGGGCTTTACTCTTATTATTGCCACGGTGCTCATGTTCGCCTCGCACCTGAAGATGATCGCCCAGGAATTCGGCATAAGCAGCACCTTGTTCGCCTTCGTGATGGTGGCCTTCCCCCTGGGCAACGGCTTCAGCCGCATCGTGGGCGGGGTGGTTTCGGACTACCTGGGCAGGGAAAGGACCATGCTGCTGTTCTTCAGCCTCTTGGGGCTGTGCATGCTGTCCTTGGGCCTGTTCGGCAGCCAACCGTGGGTTTTCGTGGGGGTGGTGTTCTTGGCCGGGCTGTTGGGGGGCGCGCCCTTCGTGCTTTACGCGGCCATGGTGGGGGATTACTTTGGAGCAAGCAACGCCACGGCCAACTGGGGCCTGACCATAACCGGCAAGGCCTGGGCCGGGCTCATCGCCGGGTGGTTCAGCGGCTATCTGGTGTCCCTGTCGGGCACCTACCGGACGCCCCTTTTGGTGCTGGCGGCCTGCTGCTTCGTGGCGGCGGCGCTTTCCAGCCCCCGGCTGCTCAAGACCCCCGCTCAGCCGGAGCGGCCCGCTGCCCCGGCTCCGGCAGGACCCTGAAGCCGAAATATTTTTAGCGACTCTTGGCTAGGAGGACAATCATGGCAGACCAAGCCAAACCAATCATCGTGGGCATCACCGGAGCCAGTGGAGTCGTCTATGGAGTGCGTTTGCTGGAGGTGCTCAAGGAACTGGGCCGGGAGACCCATCTCATAATTAGCGACGCCGCCCGGCTCAATTTGACCATCGAGACCAAGTATCACCCCAATCAGGTGGAGGCCCTGGCCACCAAGGTTTACCCGGTGGGGGACATGGCCGCAGCGGTGTCCAGCGGATCGTTCATCACCGAGGGCATGGTCATCGCGCCCTGCACCATCAAGACGCTTTCGGCGGTGGCCAATTCCTTCAACTACAACCTCATCGTGCGCGCCGCCGACGTGTGCCTCAAGGAGCGCCGCCGGGTGGTGCTCATGGTGCGTGAAACCCCGCTGCACGCCGGGCACCTGAAGCTTATGTCCCAGGCGGTGGAGATCGGGGCCACCATCTTGCCGCCCATTCCGGCCTATTATCACGGGCCCCAGAGCATAGCCGACCTCATCGACCAAAGCGTGGGCAAGGCTCTGGACTGTTTCGGCATCGAACATCAACTTTTTCGGCGCTGGTCCTAGGACCGCGCCTTTCGAGGAAGAGCACGATGAGCAAAGCAAAAGCCGTGACCGCTGAAAACGCCCCCGCCGCGGTGGGCCCCTACAGCCACGCCTGCTGGGCGGGCGATCTGTTGTTCGTATCGGGCCAGCTGGGCCTGGACCCGGCCACCGGGGCCATGGCCGAGGGCGGGGTTCAGGCCCAGGCCAAGCAGGCCATGGCCAATTTCGCGGCGGTGCTGAAAGCCGCCGGCCTGGAGTGGGGCCAGGTGGTCAAGACCACCATCTTCCTGCAGGACATGGCCGATTTCCCGGTGGTGAACCAGATATATGCGGAGTTTTTCTCGGCCGAGGAAGGCTACCCCGCCCGGGCCTGCGTACAGGTGGCCAAGCTGCCCCTGGGCGGCTTGGTGGAGGTGGAGGGCGTGGCCCACGCCGCAGGTTAGGCCAAAGGCCAGGGCCGCCCCAAGGGGACCGTGGAAAAAACAGTGATCGCCATTGCCCGGAAAGGGAGGCAAGGTGGACCCTAGAGAAATATTTGAAGACCTCAAACAGCGGGTCATCAGCCTGGACATAGAGCCGGAAGCCAGCCTGAACCTGAGCGACCTGGCCTCCTACTACGGGGTCAGCCGCACCCCGGTGAAGGAGGCCATCATCTATCTGGAGGCCGAGGACTGGGTTTATCGCAACGGGAACCATTTTTCGGTGAGTCCCCTGACCCTGGACCGCATGCGCGACACCACCGAGATACGCCTGATCCTGGAGGTGGAGGCCAACGTCCTGGCCCTGAGGCGCATGACCCCCGAGACCCTGGCCACCCTGGACGATATCCTGGACAAGATCTCCAACCTGGACAAGGTTGATGACAACGAGGAGTTGTCGCGCCTAGACACGGAGTTTCACCGCATCTTGTACCAGGCCACGGGTAACAAGCAACTGGCCGCCCTGCTGGAGCGCATGCTTTCCGGTTACCTGCGTTTTTGGCGTTCCCGCCCTCAAAACATAATGAGCGGCAGCTTTTTCCATCAGGCCCAGGAGATTATCAAGGCCATCAAGGACAAGGACGAGGCCAAACTTCGTGAACTGAGCGTGGCCCACATAAAACAGTCTTTGAACGCCATCATGGGCATGTATTAAACTCGCCTTAAGCGCACGGAACGCCGGTGGCAGGCCATCGGCGTTCCGTGAGCCTAATTCATTTTAAAACTTTTTAAGCCTTTGCAGTGTGGCCCCATCACTTTTTGGGGTATTCTTCTGCAAATATATAATTAAACTAAATAAAATATGTTTTACCTCGCTGTAGGGAGGACCTGGATTCCGCTGTAATAGTTTCAAAATGCGGAACCAATTCCGCTATGTAGAAAATAAGTGAAGTTTTGTGTTGACATGTAAAAAGCATTTTTAGTAGTTTAATTAAAACGCTATTCCACAATTTGGAACAACCATGTTTGAAGCACGAAGAAAGATTTCCCGACTTCGCGGGGGGGTGGTCAGCCTATGAAATCCCTAGCCAAAGCTCTATTGGTAATGGATTTGCTGGTTAGTAAAAACGAGGAGATGAGCGTCACCGAGATATCCAATACCTTGGAAATGCCCAAGGGCACGGTGCACCGCATTCTCGCTTCTTTGGTTAAGTACAAGTACGCCCGTCAGGATCATGAGACCAAAAAATACGGCCTCGGAATTCGCTTTTACATGATGCAGTCGCCTCTGGACCGCTTCAAGGCCTTGCGCGCGGTGATGAACCCACTGATGCGCGAGCTGTACCTCAAGTGCAAGGAAACCGTGAGCGCGGCTTCCCTGATGGACGACGAAATCGAGTACATCGAGCGCTTCGAGTCGGAAATGCTGCTCCGGGTCTCCATCCGGGTGGGAACCCGTTTTCCGGCCCACTGCACCGCCACCGGCAAGGTGCTGCTCTCGGCCTTGTCCGACGCGGAGTTGACCCAGCTCTACAAGAGCCGCGGCCGCCTGAAAAAGTGCACCGAAACCTCCGTCACTTCCATGCGCGAGCTCAAGAAGTCCCTGGAAAAGGTGCGTGAGCAAGGATATGCCCGCGACAGAGAAGAAACCCTCATCGGGGTCAACTGCATGGCCTCGCCCATCTACAACCTCAAGGGCGAGATGGTGGCGGCCATAAGCATCTCCGGTCCCCGTGAGCGCATGACGCCTGAAAAGGTGGCTGAGTTGATGCCGCTGTTGCAGGAAACAACCGCAAAAATATCTCAGGAATTGGGAGCGCCCAATATCGACGCGGCTCCCGCCGGAAAATTAGCCCACTCGGCCAAGAGTTGAGTAGAGCAAAGCCATCCATGGAGGAAATCGTGGTCAAGAAAGTCGGATTCGTTGGTTTGGGCATCATGGGATTGCCCATGGCGGGCAACCTGCTCAAGGCCGGTTACGAACTTTGCGTCTACGACGTAGTGCCCACGGCAGTGGAGCAGGCCGTGGCCCAGGGAGCGACCGCCGGTGCCAGCCCCAAAGAGGTAGCCCAAAATTCCGAGGTTATCATCACCATGCTGCCCAGCGAGGCCATCGCCGAGCAAGTGATCCTGGGTTCCGACGGCCTCATCGAGGGCATGGCCCCCGGGTCGGCGGTGGTGGACATGAGCACCATTAGCCCCACCGGCGCCAAGAAGATCGCCGCGGCCCTCAAGGAAAAGGGCCTGGAGATGATCGACGCCCCGGTCAGTGGTGGCGATGTGGGTGCCCAGGAAGCCTCCTTGTCCATCATGGCCGGCGGCGACGAGGCCACCTTCCAAAAGGTGCTTCCCCTGCTGGAGAAGATGGGAAAGAACGTGAACCTGGTGGGCGACAGCGGCGCGGGCCAGGTATCCAAGGCCTGCAACCAGATCGTGGTGGGACTGGCCATCGCCGCTGTGGCCGAGGCCCTGGTCTTCGCCAAGAAAAACGGCGTGGACCCGGCCAAGGTGCGCAACGCCCTGTTGGGCGGATTCGCCCAAAGCCGCGTGCTGGAGCTGCATGGCCAGCGCATGCTGGACCGCAACTTCACCCCCGGCGGCAAGGTGCACCTGCACAAGAAAGACACCGAGATCGCGGTGGAGGCGGCCAAGCAACTGGGCATCTACCTGCCCTGCAACGCCTTGCTGTCCCAGCTTTGGAACTCGGTTACCGCCATGGGCGGCTCTGAGTGGGACCATTCCTCCATCGTCAAGTGCCTGGAGCAGTTGTCCAACACCGAGGTGACTCCCGGCTAGGCCCCGCGCCGCCGGGATGTGAAAAGTGAGAGCCGCTGATGGGTGCAGGTAGCAAACAAAAGAGCCGCAAGGCCCGCGAGGACTGGATCCAGATCGACGCCCTGTGCTGCGGCACCGGGTGGGACGAAGACGATCTGGCCGCTGCTCACATCCTTATAGAGGACGCCTTTGGCGAAAGCCACCCCGGCAGCGTGCATCTGCGCGAGTTGGCCGAGGAGGCCAAGCTGGGGGTGTATCAGAGCGGGGGCAAGCCGGCCAACTTCCACGGCACCGACATCTGCGACGGATGGGCCATGCTGCACGACGGCATGAACTACATCCTTCCCGCCCGCGAGGTGTACTGCGATCTGTTCGAGGCCCACGGCCGGGTGATCCCCTGGGACGGGGTGCTGGCCATATCCAGCTGCGACAAGGTGATCCCCGCCCACCTCATGGCCCTAATGCGCCTGGACATACCCGGCCTGCACATGCCCGGCGGCAGCAACCGCATGGGTCCGGCCATGAGCCACAGCGTGTTCACCGGCGAAGACGCCACCCGCATGCGCCAGGGCCAAAACGTGGCCAAAAGCATCCGCAACTACAAACTCAGCGGCTGTCCGGGCATGGGCGGCGCGTGCCAGTTCATGGGCACCGCCAGCACCATGCAATGCGTGGCCGAGGCCCTGGGCATGACCCTGCCCGGGGCCGCTCTTTGCCCGGCCTCCCTGCAGGACATCCGCCGCCTTTCCCGCCAGGCCGGTCACCAGGTCATGCGCCTGGCCCAAGAGGGCATCAAGCCCTCGGACATCATGACCGAGGCGGCCTTTGCCAACGCCATCAAGGTTCACGCGGCCATTTCCGGCTCCACCAATGCCCTGATTCATCTGCCGGCCATTGCGCACGAGGGAGGCCGCTTGGTGGAGCCGGAGCTTTTTGACCAAGCCAGTCAGAGCGTGCCCCTGCTCATGGACATCCAACCCTCGGGCAAATACTTGAGCGAGCTGGCCTGGTACGCCGGAGGCATCCCCCGGGTGCAGTGGAACCTCAGGGAAATGCTGGACCTGGACGTCATGACCGTCACCGGCAAAACCCTGGGTGAAAACCTGGAGCAGCTTTGGCAAGAGGGCTTCTTCGAGCGCGGGGCCGGCTATCTGGCCAACTACAAACTGCGGCCCGAGGAAGTGATCAAGCCCCTGGAGCAGGCCAAGGGCACCGGCTCCATCGCGGTCTTGAAGGGCAACCTGGCTCCCGAGGGCTCGGTGATCAAGTTCGCGGCCATGCCCCAGGACATGCTGGTCCACCAGGGCCCGGCCCAGGTCTTCGATCGCGAAGAAGAGGCCCTGGCCGCGTGCCTGGAAGGGCGCATCAAGCCCGAGTCGGTGGTGGTGATCCGTTGCGAGGGGCCCCGCGGTAGCGGTATGCCCGAGATGTTGGCCACCACCGAGGCCCTGGTGAGCATTCCTGAACTGAGCAAGGTGGCCCTGGTCACCGACGGCCGCTTCAGCGGCGCCACCAGGGGGCCGTGCCTGGGGCACGTCTCTCCCGAGGCGGTAGTGGGAGGCCCCATCGCCTTGGTGGAAAACGGCGACTTGGTGCGAATCGATATTCCAGGCCGCCGGGTGGACTTGGTGGGAGTCCAGGGAAAGCCGGTCTCGCCGGAGCAGGCGGATAGCGCGTTGGCTCAGCGGCGCAAAACCTGGCAGGCGCCCCAGCGCCAACATCCCAGAGGCCTTTTGCGCCGCTACTCCCAAGGGGCGGCCTCGGCCATGCGCGGAGCATTTTTAGAGGATTGATCTGGGCCTGGCGTCGCCACGGGGGGGGGGAACCGTCAGGGGCCGATTCATGGAAGTAGGGTAAATCTTTGGCCGAGGGCTCGTATTTATCAGCTTTGGGTGTAGCGCAAGAGCCAGGCCGCATTTTGTGATGAACTAAGGAGGAGGAGTTTTAATGAAACGGTTTTTGGTCCTGACAATGTTGGCCGGGCTGTGCGCTTTGGCCTTTGCAAGCGCGGCTCCCGCGGCTCCGCCCGCCGATGTGGGCTGGGAGTTCCCCCTTTCCGGTCCCTACGGCGCCTATGCCGAGGAGATGAAACGCGGCGTGGATATGGCCGTTGAGGAATGGAACGCCAAGGGCGGCGTGCTGGGCAAGCCGGTCAAGGTGTTGGTCCGCGACTCCGAGTTGAAGGCCGACGTGGCCCTACGGCGCATGAAGGAATACGTGGATAGCGGCATCAACATCATCGGTGGAAACCTCTCCGGTGGCATCTCCATGGTGATCAACCAGTGGGCCAACAAGAACAAGGTCCTGTACATGTCCACCTGCCACAACAGCCTGGGGCAGGGCAAGGACTGGGGCTACTACGGCTTCACCACCGGCATCAAGTCCTACATGACCGGCGCGGCCCTGGCCGACTTCGCCTTCGACAAGCTCGGCAAAAAGTGGATGGTGATCGCGGCGGACTACCGCTGGGGCCACGACCAAGTGGCGGCCTTCCTGCTCAAGAGCAAGAAAGCCGGCGGCAAGTTCCTGGGCGCCATCTACACCCCCATCGGAACCCGCGACTTTTCGGCTTACGTTCCCCAGATCCTGGCCAAGAAACCCGACTTCCTGGTGCTGTCCGTGTTTGGTTCGGACCTGGTTTCGGCCATCAAGCAGTTCGGCGAGTTGGGCCTGAGCCAGCGTATCAAGATCGCCCTGCCCAAGACCGCCATGCCCATCATGAAGGAGTGCGGCTCCTCTTACAACGAGAACGTCTACGGCGCGGCCACCTGGTACTGGACCCTTTACAAGAAGTACCCCAACGCCAAGCCTTTTGTGGATAGCTACACCAAGAAGTTCGGCCGTCCCCCGGACGCCGACGCCGACAGCGGTTACGTGGGCGCCCAGACCTTGTTCATGGCCATGGAAAAGGCCGGCACCCGCACCGACGTCGACAAGATCATCCCCGCCCTGGAGGGCCTGAAGTGGAACCTGAACCACGGCCCCGAGCACTTCCGCAAGTGTGACCACGTGCGTACCCAGACCGTGGTTATCCTGCAGGGACTGGGCACCAAGGCCAAGGGCTGGGACCTGGCCAAGGTCATCGCCGAGGTTCCGCCCAGCAAGACCATGCTGCCTTGCGACGTGGACCGCGCCGATACCGTATACGGCCCCATCCGGGACAACTTGCCCGGCAAATAGAAACCCAACAGACGGCGGGGGCGGCCCCTGGTGCCCGCCCCGTCCTACTTCGAAAAAGAGGGCGTGATGGAACTAAGTTGGGAAATCATCCTAATGCAAGTGATCATGGGGTTGGCCTTGGGGGCGATATACGTCCTGCTGGCCAGCGGGCTGTCCATCATCTTCGGACTACTGGACGTTCTCAACTTCGCCCATGGCACCTTCTACATGCTGGGCGCTTACGCGATGTTCACGGCCATCTCCCTATGCGGAAATTTTTGGGTCGGTCTGGTTGCAGCCGTGGTCATCGTGTCGCTGATTGGTGCCCTGTTTGAAATGACCCTGCTCAAGAGGCTCTACGGCACCGATCAAATTTATCCCCTTCTCTTGTGCTTCGGGCTGGGCATCTTCATCCCCGACATCGTCAAGATGATTTTTGGACTGATCGGCAAAGTGGTGGATTATCCCTCCATGCTGCAAGGGGCCAGCTTCGTGGGCAACCTGATCCTGCCCAAGTACCGCATCTTTCTGGTGGTGCTGATGGCGTTGGTTCTGTTGGCCCTTTACCTGTTTATGAAAAAGACCAGCATCGGCATGATCATCCGGGCCGCCACCCGCGACCGGCTCATGGTCAACTGCCTGGGCATCAACGTGTCCCGTGTATGGACCGTGGGCTTCATGCTGGGCATCGGCCTAGCCGCTCTGGCCGGGGCCGTGGCCGCCCCCATGGTGCAGACCATCCCCAACATGGGCGACGAGATGACCGTGGAGGCCTTCGTGGTGGTGGTGATCGGTGGGCTTGGCAGCCTGGGCGGTGCCGCCTTGGGCGGCCTGATCCTGGGCCAGGTGGTGAGTTTCGTTTCCCTGCTGGCACCCGACTGGTCCAACGTATCCATCTTTCTGACCATGGCCTTGATTCTGGTGCTCAGGCCCAGAGGGCTATTTGGTGAAGAAGGCCGGGATTAGACCAATGAGCGCAAAACAAAATACACAAGAGGTAACGGCCTACAAGCCGTACAGCTGGCAAGCCATTTTAGAATTCCGGGCCATGTGGGTATTGTTGGCCCTGGGGTTGGTGCTGCCGTTTGTGATTTCCAAACCCTTGGCCACGGAGATAATGATTTACGCCCTGTTCGCCCTGGCCTTCAACCTGATGCTGGGCCACACCGGCATAATCTCCTTTGGCCACGCCGGGTACCTGGGTGCGGGCGCCTATGCCGGGGCCATGGTGGTGTACTACGGCGGCGTGGGGGTTTGGGTGTCCCTGTTGGCGGCCATGGCCGGCGGCACTGTGATAGCGGTGTTGATCGGTTTGTTGGCGGTCAAGCGCAAAGGGGCCTACTTCGCCATGATCTCCCTGGCCATCGCCCAGATGCTATATTTTCTGGCCCTGTCGCCGTTTAAGCGGTGGACCGACGGCGAGGACAGCTTGAAGCTTCCGCCCCTTTCGGTGGATTTCCCTTTCCATATCGATCTTTCGGACCAGCTCAGCCTCTACTACTTCGTTTTCGTCATCGTGGCCCTGGCGGTGCTGGTCCAATGGCGCATCCTCAGCTCTCCCTTTGGCCATGCCCTCAAGGGAATCAGGGAAAACGAAGACCGTATCAGGGCCTGCGGCTTCAACATCACCCGCATTAAGTTCCTGTCGATAGTTTACTCGGGGCTGTTCTCCGGTTTGGCCGGCGGCCTGCTGGCCATCTATCTGGGCGCGGCATCCATCACCATCCTTTTCTGGATGACCTCGGGCATCGTGGTGATGCAGACGGTTTTGGGCGGAACCCATACTTTCATGGGCCCATTTATCGGCACGGCAGTGTTCTTGTACCTGCGAAACGCCATCAGCAACTACACCGATCGTTGGGAAATGTGGGTGGGGGCCATGTTCATGGCCTTGATATTGTTGTTCCCCGAGGGCATCTGGGGAACCGTCATGCAGAAGATCGGCGAACGTCGCCGTCCTTCGGCGTCTTGAGATAGAGGCCTGTCATGCTTTTAGAAACCAAAGGCGTATGTAAATACTTCGGCGGCCTCAAGGCGGTGGACCAGGTTGACTTCACCATGGAACAGGGGAAGCTCAAGTCCATCATCGGGCCCAACGGCGCGGGCAAGACCACCTTCTTCAATCTGGTGTCCGGGCTCTACAAGCCCACCCACGGCCAGGTGATCTTCCAGGGCCGTGACGTTTCCCGCGCCTCCATGAACGAGCGCTCGCAACTGGGCATCACCAAGACCTATCAGATTACCAGCATCTTCCCCCGTCTCAGCGTGTTTGAAAACGTGCGCCTGTCGGCCCAGTCGCGGGTGAGCATGTTCAACTCCTGGCGCAAGGCCTACAGCTATTCGGCAATGAACAATCGCACCATGGAGATTCTGGACCACGTGGGGTTGGCCGATCAGCAGGGCCGCATCGCCTCGGAGTTAAGCCACGGTGAAAAGCGTTACCTGGAGATAGGCATCGCCCTGGCCACCGAGCCCACCATCCTGCTGTTGGACGAGCCCACTGCGGGCATGAGTCCGGCGGAAACCGTGGAAGCTACCCATCTGATCCGCAAGCTGTCCAACGAGCTGAAGCTGACCATCATCCTCATCGAGCACGACATCAGCGTGGTAATGGGTATCTCCGACGAAGTGATGGTGTTGCACGAGGGCAAGAAGCTGGCTGAGGACACACCGGCGAAAATCAGCGCCAACGAGACGGTGCAAAACGTCTATCTGGGAAAAGAGGCCTAGCCGTGCTCAAGGTAGAAAATATCAATACCTACTATGGAAGCAGCCACATTCTGCACGGGGTTTCCCTGGAGGTTCACCCGGGGGAGGTGGTGGTGCTCTTTGGGCGCAACGGGGTGGGTAAAACCACCACCCTCAAGTCCATCATGGGTATTCAGCCGCCCAAAAACGGCCGCATCATCTACAAGGGCGAGGACATCACCGGCAAGGCGCCTTATCTCAACGTGCGCAAGGGCCTGGCCCTCATCCCCGAAGACCGGCGGATCATCCCCAACCTCACGGTGGAGGAGAATCTGCAACTGGGCATATTGCACAAAAAGAAGCAACTCAACGTGTCCGAGCAGTTTGACATGGTCTTCGATTACTTCCCCAAGCTAAAGCAAAGGGTGAAGCAGTTGGGGGGCAGCCTGTCCGGCGGCGAGCAGCAGATGCTCACCATCGCCCGGGGACTCATATCCAACCCCGAGCTGATGATGATCGACGAGCCCACCGAGGGCCTGGCTCCGCTGATCGTGGAGGAGATCGCCGATATCCTGCGCCGCCTGCAACGCCACGGGGCCACCATTCTGTTGGTGGAGCAGAACTACGACCTGACCATATCCCTGAGTGAAAACCTGCGGGCCTACATTCTGGAAAAGGGCCAGGTGAAGCTCAGCGGCACCCCGGCGGAACTCAGGGCATGCCAGGAAGACGTGGAGGCCTGCTTGGGCGTGAAGCTCTAGGCCGTTGCGCAAGAGACTTTGTTTAATCCTGCCCCAAGGCCTCGTCTGCCTAAAAGGGCGGCCGGCCAATTGGAGACTTAAGGAACCCTCATCATGGACCACCTGCAAGTTAAAGGGAATCAGGGGGGGATAAACAGATGAAGCTTACACTTTTAACCGAGAACAACAGCCTGTTCTGCAAGTTTTACTTCGCGGAACACGGCTTCAGCGCTTTCATCGAGGACGAGGGCAAGACCATCCTCTACGACACCGGTTATTCCAATGCCTTCATCCTCAACGCCGAGAAGATGGGCTTTGACCTCACCGCCATCGACTACCTGATCCTGTCCCACGGCCACTACGACCACACCGGCGGGCTAAAGCACCTGATCGACTATTACAAGTCGCGGCACCTAACTCGCAAACCGGTGCTCAAGTTCACCAGCGAGGTGTTGCTGCTGCCCAAGTACAACTTTGAGATCGATGAGGACCAGGGCACCGATGTGGACATTCAAACCCTGGAGCAATACTTCGACATCCAGATGAGCGAGGAGGTGGAAAAGCTCACCTCTCGGCTCTATTACCTGGGCAAGGTGGCCCGCGACAATGATTTTGAGTGTCGCTTGCCCCAGGTGGCCAAGAAAAAGGTGGGCGGAGAGTGGGTGGAAGACCTGGTGGACGAGGACACCCAGCTGGCCTTTCTACATGGCGACAATCAGGTAAGTGTCATCACCGGATGCTCCCACAACGGCATTTGCAATATCATGGCCTATGCCAAGCAGGTGACCAAGGCGGACAAGATAAACACGGCAATCGGCGGTTTGCATTTGCAGGCTCCCCCCAAGGATCTGATGCAGGCCACCATGGACTTTGTGCAGGATGAACAAATCGACACCTTCTACGCCTGCCATTGCTGCGACTTCAAGTCGCGCATCGCCCTTTCCACTGTTTCCAACGTGGAAGAGGCCGGAGTGGGCCTGGAGTTGATTTGGGAGTAGGCCGCGGGTTCGCCGCCCGGCGGTCTGGACGGTGAGAAGGCGATTTTTTAGGCCAGCAGGATCAGCAATAAGGAGTAAACGTGGCGGCCATCGATAAATATGAACCAGGGACCTCCCACTTTCTGCTGGGCAACGAGGCCATAGCTCGCGGCGCACTGGAGCGGGGAGTCAACTTCGTTACCGGCTATCCCGGCACCCCCTCCTCGGAGATCGTGCCGGCCCTGGCCCAGTGCACCCAAAAGGGCAAGTTGCACGCGGAGTGGTCCACCAACGAACTGGCCGCCGTGGAGGGTGCCGCAGCCGCGGCCACAGCCGGGTTGCTGAGCCTGTCGGCCATGAAGAACGCGGGCCTGAGCCTGGCGCTGGATTTCATAACCCACCTGAGCTACACCGGCCTGGGCCCCAAGGGCGGGGCCTGCCTGATGGTGGTGTGCGACGACCCCCACGGCCACTCCAGCGGCGACGAGACCGACTCGCGCTGGCTGGCCCGTTTTGCCACCGCGCCCATGGTGGAGCCCATGACCGGGCAGCAGGCGGTGGAACTGGTCAAGTACGCCTTTGACATCTCCCAAAAGCACAGTGCCTTTGTGTTCTACCGGGGCTACACTCGGCTGTCTCACGCCAGCAACCCCATCACCATGGGGCCGTTGCCCCAGGACGCGCCCAAGGCGTCCTCGGACAACTCGGTGAGCCTGAACCCCTACCTGTCCATCGACAAGCACCAGGACCTCTTGGCCAAGATGGAGGCCATCCAGGCCGAGTTCGAGGATTGCCCATTTAACACCTACCAGGGGCCCAAAAAGCCCGAGCTGGTGGTGGTGGCCAGTGGCGCGGGCCACTTGGCCGCGGCCGAAGCCCTGGAAACCCTGGGCCTGGAGGAGCGGGTGGGGCTTTTGAGCCTGGCCACCATCTGGCCCCTGCCCACCGCCTGGGTGAGCGGGCACCTCAAAAACACCTCCCAGCTGCTGGTGCTGGAGGAGGTGGATCCCTTCATGGAAACCGCCGTGAAGGAGGCCTTGGTGGACAACGGCCTGGGCGCTGTCGCCGTGTACGGCAAGGGCAGCGGGCACATCCCCATGACCGGGGAGATGACCCCGGACCGCGCCCTCACCGCCCTGGCCCGCATTTTTGATATGAAGGCCCCGGCCCGGGACGAGGCCTACGAGCGCATCATTCAGGACGAAGTGGCCCCGCTGGTGATCAGCCGGGGGCTTTCCTGGTGCGCCGGTTGCCCCCACCGGGCCAGCTTCTGGGCCCTGGACAAGGCCATCAAGGCCGACGGCCGCGACGCCTATGTGACCGGCGAGATCGGCTGTTCCACCTTGGACGTGTTCCCCGAGGGCAAGGCGCAGATCAAACTGCTTCACTCCATGGGCTCGGGCACCGGCACGGCCGCCGGCCTGGGGCAGCTGGGGCCCTTCGGCTATACGCAGCCGGTGGTGGCGGTGTGCGGCGACTCTTCCTTCTTCCACAGCAGCGTCCCGCGCCTGATAAACGCGGTGTACAACCAGGCCGACATGCTCCAGATCATCCTGGACAACTCGGCCACGGCCATGACCGGTTTCCAGCCCCACCCCGGCACCGGGGTGACCGCCGAGAGCGCCCCGGCCCCGCGCCTGGACGTGGCCAAGGTGTGCGCGTCCATCGGTTGCGAGGTCACTATCGCCGATCCCTTTGAGGTGCGCGCCACCACCAAGGTGATGCGTGAACTCATGGGCAAGCCCGGGGTGCAGGTGCTCATCCTTCGGCGCCCCTGTGAACTGGTGCGCATGAAGGCCGCCAAGTCCCACCCCTTCCGCATCGAAATCGACCAGGAGAAATGCAAGGGCGCCGAGTGCGCCGTGTGCAGCCGGGACTTCCGTTGCCCGGCCCTGTATCTGGACCCGGCCACCGGCAAGACCGCCTTCAAGGAGCAGATTTGTTCGGGCTGCGGGGTATGCGTCGCCATCTGCCCCTTCAAGGCCATCAGCAAGCAGGAGAACGACTAATGCCGCTGTCACCTGATCCCTACAACCTGATCATCTCCGGCATCGGCGGCCAGGGAAACATCCTGCTTTCCCGGCTGGTGGGGCGCCTCATGTTCCGGGCCGGCTATCAAGTCAGCATCGGCGAGACCTTTGGCGCGGCCCAGCGGGGCGGCGGGGTCTTTTCCGGGGTGCGCATCTCCAGCAAGCGCCTCTACGGGCCCATCGTGCCCCAGGGCGCGGGCAGCATGATCATCAGCTTGGAGCCCCTGGAGGCCCTGCGCATGATCAGCGGGTACGGCAACCCCGGCGTGAAGGCCTTGGTAAACAGCGAGGGCATCCACCCGGTGGCGGTGCTATCCCAAAAGGCCGACTACCCCGATGACGAGGCCATGAGCGCGGCAATCCACAAGGCCACCGACCAGGCCTGGCTGTTCAATGCCACCAAAATCGCCCTGGAGTTGGACGCGCCCATAGCGGTGAACATCGTCATGCTGGGTGGCCTGGTGGCCACCGGCGCCCTGCCCCTGGATGCCGACGAGGTGGCCGACGAGGTCAAGGCTTCGGTGCCGCCCCACTTGGCAGAGCTGAACCTGACCGCGTACCGTAGGGGCATGGAAGCCGTGGCCGGAGCCTAAGGGGGGGGAGAAAGAGGAATCCCTTGAGCGCACTCATCAAAATTGCGGTTGTTTCCGCCGACCTGTGCAGCGGTTGCCGCAGCTGCGAGACATGGTGTTCCTTTGTCTTGGCAAAGGGGCATGGGTTTCGCCCGGAGGAATCGCGCATTCACATTGAAACCGACCCTCAGGGAGTGCTCAACATCCCCCACATAAATTGCCTGGAGGAATGCCAGCTCAAGCACGAGGGCGATCCTATCTGTGTGGAGATGTGCCCCACCGGCTGCCTGATCTATACCGATGACGAGGACCTGGAGAGCAAGCGCGCCCTGTGGGAGCAGGCCCGCCAGGACCAGCCCCTGTTCCGCCTCATCGTGCCCTGGAAATACCCCTATCCCTGGCGGCCGCTGAAGAGGGACGAGCTATGAGCTGGCATGGTTGGGCCGGACGCGTCCTCAGGGTGGACTTGGCCACCGGGCGCATAAGCACCGAAGAGCTGTCCTACCAAAAGGCGCGGGACTTCATTGGTTGCCGGGGGCTGAACGTGGCCTACCTCTACGACGAGGTGGGTCCGGAGGTGGGGCCCTTTGACCAGGGCAACAAGCTCATCTTCGGGGCGGGCCCCCTGGAGGGGACCCCCATCGGCATGGGCCGGGTGTCCATCCTCACCAAACACCCCAACCGTTTTCTGGGCGAGGGCGGGGCGGGCGGGCATTGGTCCGCCGAGCTCAAGTTCGCGGGCTACGACCTGCTCATCGTGGAAAACAAGGCCGAACGCCCGGTGTGGCTGCTCATCGTGGACGACAAGGTGGAACTGCGCGACGCCTCCCACCTCTGGGGCTACGATACCAAGGAAAAACACGCCATCATCCACGAGGAAACCGGCATCGCCGGCATCCACGTTGCCTCGGTGGGCATGGCCGGGGAAAACCTGGTGGCCAACGCCAAGGTGCAGTTCACCCTGGACCACTCCGGGGGCAAGGGCTGCGGCACCATCATGGGCGACAAGAAGCTGGCCGCCGTGGCGGTGAAGGGCTCGGGCATGGTCACGGTGGCCCACGGCGACCGGTTCCTGGCGGCCTACCGCAACTTCCACAAGACTTTCGACCTCAACACCACCCGCGACGCCTTCGTGCCCTCCTGGTCTTTCAACAGCGCCAACATGCTCCTGGAGCTGTTCAACGAAAACGGCTGGGTGCACGCCCACAACGCCCAGATGGGCCTGTTCGAGCCCATGCTCAACGACGTCGAGTACATGGACAAGTACGTGGTGCGCCCGGAATCCAGCTTCTGCTGCCCCCTGCCCGCCTGCGGCCGGCGCTACGAGATAAAAGAGGGGCTGTTCGCGGGAATCGCCGGGGACGAGCGCGAGGTGGGCTTTGCCCAGGCCGCGCCCATAGTGGGCATCCACTCCTACCCCCACGTCATCAAGTTCCGCGACATGTGCAACCGGGCCGGGCTGGACGAGGACCAAGCCATGTACTCCATCGCCTGGGCCATGGAATGCTACGAGCGCGGGATCATCAACCGCACCGACACCGACGGCATGGAGCTACGCTTCGGCGACGCCGACGCCTTCCTCACCATGACCGACAAGATCATCCGCCGCGAGGGCTTCGGCGACATCCTGGCCTTGGGCGTGGCCGATGCGGCCAAGCGCATCGGCAAGGGCTCGGAGCGCTTCGCCCTGAGCATCAAGGGCAAGGAGCTGGAGCGCATGCCCCAGCGCAACGGCTACCAAATGGCCCTGGGCCTGGCGGTGAGCGAAGGCGGGCCGGACCACACCCGCTGGTATCCTCCATATCCGCCCAACCCCAAGACCATACCCGAGGGCATGGATTTGCCTTTCGATCCCTTCAAGGCCTTCCAGACCCGCTCGCCCGACGACAAGGGCCGCCTGGTTCGCTGGCTCTACGACAGTCGGGCCATCGTGGAGAGCCTGCCCAGCTGCGTGTACATGATCCGGGCCCTGTTGGGCATCGACTTCCACCCTTGGCTGGAGTTGTTCAACTCCTGCACCGGCGAAAACGGCGACCTGGACGATTTCATCCAAAAGGGTACGCGCATCGTCAACCTGGAGCGTTCCTACATAGTGCGCGAGGGCTTCAGGCGCGCCGACGACACCATCCCCAGGCGCATGCTGGAAGAGCCGGTGAAGGAGCACAACATCCCTCCCATCGGTGACAACCTGGAGATCATGAAGGACGACTACTACCAGGTGCGTGGGTGGGACAAACAGACCGCCATACCCACCGAAGAGACTTTGCGGGGCCTGGGCCTGGACAACGTGGTGGAGGACTTCAAGCGCCGGGGCATCTGGGAAACCAGGGGGGAGGGCGGCGATGAATAGCCTCGAAGCAGCGCCCATCCACGTTTTCGTGAAATACGTGGGCCGCATCGCGGTGATGACCGGGCGGGTGCGCGAGTCCATACCTCTGAGCGAGCCAGCCAACGCGGACCATTTGTTGAATGTTATGGAAGAGCGCTATCCGGGGTTCCGGCCGGTGTTCGACCCGCCGGGGGGAGTGTTCAATCTGACCACGGCCATTATTTGCCGGCGCGGGGGACAGCCCAGCTTCAGCATCGTGGACCCCCAAGTGGCGTTGAAAGACGGAGACGTCCTGACCTTTTGGTAGGCCCGGACTAAACAGGAATTACACCGCCGGGGGGCGGGCCGGGCCCACCGGGCTCGGAGAAGCAGTTAAAACGGCAAGGCTTGAGGCTTTGCAAAAGGAGGCCAAATATGGGCGACAGCGTTGTCAAGTATGATGAAAAGGGAGTCATGGACGGCGGGACCATTGGTCTGCCCCGCGAGATGAGCCGCGACATCTGGCTCAAGGAAGTCTTCCCCGAGTGGGGCTCCTACCTCAACTACGAGATCGATAAGTTCCAGGTAAAGCCCGGCACCGGCGCTCTGTGGTACTTCGGTGCCATGTCCTGCGCCATCAAAAGCCAGGAAGGCGCGGTGTTCCTTATCGACAACTATGCAGGCCCCAGCCTGTTCACCGACTACTCCTATTGCGGCGTGTGCCGCACCAGCGGCGCGGAAAAGCTGTGGTGGATGCGCACCCACCCCATGGTGATCGACCCCTGGAAGTTCAAACGCATCGACGCGGTGTGCATTACCCACC
The DNA here is from genome assembly GCA_021737645.1 of Desulfarculaceae bacterium. Lineage (GTDB taxonomy): Bacteria > Desulfobacterota > Desulfarculia > Desulfarculales > Desulfarculaceae > Desulfoferula. Next base: position 57,520 of record JAIPDO010000004.1, on the reverse strand, counting down.
ATCACCAAGACCACATGGACTTCTACACCATCAGCGCCGCCTTGCAGACCTCTGACTGCAAGTTCATCGCTCCGCCCGAGGCGGCCCGGCGCATGAAGGCCAATATGGGCGTGCCTGATGATCGGCTCATCGTGGCCGAGGTGGGCAAGAGCGTGCAGATCAAGGACATGAAGATCGACTTCGCGCCCAACTACGACATCATCGCCACCAAGACCGGCTTCGACACCCCGGTGCCCTACGAGGAAGTGGCCGTGGCCTACATCTTCAACACCGAGGGCGGCAACATCGGCTTCCTGGGAGACTCGCTGTATCACAACGGCTACCGCATGGTGGGCGAGAAGTACAAGGTGGACGTGGTGTCCATGGCCATGGGCAACAACGCTCCAGGCTACACCGACAAGATGTCTCCCTGGGATCTGTGGCGGGTGGCCGAGGCGCTCAACGCCGAGGTGATCCTGCCCATGCACCATGACAACTGGGCCAACTGCTACGAGGACCCCGGATATCTGGTGGACATCGTGGAGCGCAAGAACAAGGAGCCCCGCCACCACAAGATGAAGGTGGTTTCCATGCTGCCCGGTGGCCGCTACGTGCACCCAAACGACCAGGACATGGGCCTTTACTGCTACCCGGACAACCGGGAATTGATGAACTGGCGCAAGAGCAAGGAGTACGGTCCGGACGCGGACTAGAGCCGGGCGCCTCAAAAAATAAAGACCCCTCCGGGTGTGCCGCGCGGCGCACCCGGAGCAGGGTCCGGCATCTCCGGATCAAGCGGAGTTGCTCCAAAATCCCTGCACGGCCACGGGCCGCAACGGGGGAGGAATTTTCAGTGTTAGGCATTCGCATGCACGGCAGAGGCGGACAGGGAGCCGTGGTCGCCTCCAAAATATTGGCCAAGGCTTATTTCAAGGAAGGGCTGTTCGTTCAGGCCTTCCCGGCTTTCGGCATGGAGCGCCGCGGAGCGGCGGTGGCGGCATACGTACGGGTGGACTCTTCCCCGGCCCTGGCTCGAGGGGAGATAGTCAACCCTGACGTGTGCGTGGTTTTGGACCCCAAGCTCTTGGAGATGGTGGACGTGACCGCCGGCCTGGCTTCGGGAGTCCCCATTGTCCTCAACTACGCCGATGGCCAGGTTCCCCAGGATTTGGCGGGCCGCTTCACCTTGGCCCTTATTGACGCCAACCAGATAGCGATCAATCATCGGCTGGGCTCGCGTCTGGCCCCGATTATCAACACCGTGGTGCTGGGAGCCTACCTCAAGGTGGTTCAAGATCCGCCGTTGAAGCCGGAGACCCTTTTCCAGGCCATCGAAGAAGGCGTGCCCGCCAAAAAGCAGGAGAACGCCGCCGCCGCCCGTGAGGCCTACGAACGGGTCAGGGTCTTGGAGAAAAGCTGATGGCCAAGAAGCAAATAGATTCGGTCATGCAACTGCCGGTGATGCCCCTGACCATCGAAGACATGACTTGGAACAAGACCGGGACCTGGCGGCTGCTCACCCCGGTGCAGCAGGACAAGACGGCCCCCTGCCGCGCGGCCTGCCCCCTGGGGCAGCCGGACCCCCAGATGATCCACCAACTGGCCCTGGGAGACCCGGCCGCCGGGTTGGCTCTCTTGATGGCCTATAACCCCATGCCCGGCGTGACCGGCCGTTTGTGCTACCACCCCTGCCAGGCCAAGTGCCTGCGCAAGGAGTTGGACCAGGGCATCGCCATCCAGAGCCTGGAGAAAAGCGCCTCCGAGGCCGACGGCGCTCCCGTATTGGAGCGCCAGGCAGACACGGGCAAGCTGGTGGCGGTGTGCGGCTCCGGCCCGGCCGGGCTGGCCGCCGCCTATTTCCTGGGCCTGGCCGGCAACAGCGTGACCGTGCTGGAGCCGGGCCGAACCGCCGGCGGCTTCCTCACCCAGGCCAAGGCCGGGCAACTGCCCCCCGAGGTGCTTGCCAAGGAGGTAGAGCGCCTGGCCCAGGTGGCCGGGGTTCAGATAAAGACCCAGGCCGCGCCCAACTTCCTGGCGGGAATGGACCTGGTGCTGGTGGATGAGAGCGCCTATGCCCCTGACTCCGCCGAGGCCAAGGCGGTGCTGGCGTTGGTCAAGGGCGGCCCAGAGCCTCTGGTGCTGAGCGCCGAGGGAGGTTTTAAGGCATCCCAGGTGGCCCACGCCCTGGCCCTGGGCCGTGAGACGGCCAATCAGGCTCAGGCGGCCCTGGGGCTGACGGCCATCTTCGCCCAGCCGGAACTGGGCCCGGTGGCCACGGCAGAAGACCTGAGCTTGGGCTTCTTCGCTCCGGCCGAGGCCTCGGAACAGGCCCGGGAGGAGGCGGCCCGTTGCCTCTCCTGCGGCACCTGCAATTTGTGTCAACAATGCGCCCTGTCCTGTCCCGACGCCTGCTGCAACCTTGACGAAGCCGGCGGGACCATCGAGATTGATCTGTACCATTGCAAGGGCTGCGGAATATGCTCCTATGAGTGCCCGCGCGGAGCTTTGGTCATGGAGAATATGCCATGAAAAGAGTAATCATGGGCACGGAGACGGCGGCCCTGGCCGCGGTCCTGGCCCGCGTGCAGGTGGTGGCGGCCTATCCCATTACCCCCCAGACGGTGACCGTGGAGGAACTGTCCGACTACATCGGCAAGGGTGAGTTGGATGCCGCCTATATAACCGTGGAGTCGGAGCACTCGGCCATGGCCGCCTGCGTGGGGGCCTCGGCCACCGGCTCGCGGACCTTCACCGCCACCTCCAGCCAGGGCTTGGCCCTGATGCACGAGATGCTGCACCACGCGGCAGGCGGACGCCTGCCCATCGTGATGCTCAACGCCAACCGGGCCCTGAGCCCGCCCTGGAACCTGTACTGCGACCACACCGATTCCCTGTCTCAGCGGGACACCGGTTGGATTCAGTACTATTGCTGCGACGTGCAGGACGTCATGGACAGCACCTTCATCGCCTACCGCGTGGCCGAGAAGGTGATGCTGCCGGTGATGATCAACCTGGACGGCTTCTACCTCACCCACACCTCCGAGGTCATCGACGTTCCCGACCAGGAGGAGGTGGACCGCTACCTGCCGCCCTACGACCCGGCGGACAAGGTGGATGTGGACAACCCCTCCACCTACGGTTGCGTGTGCGGGGCCGACCTGTTCTCCTCGCTCAAGTATCGCCGCCAGATGGAAACCCTGGCCGTGGAGCAGGCCTGGCAGGAGGCTTCCGACGAGTTCGCCGCCCAGTTCGGCCGCTCCCACGCCCCGGTGCAGGGCCATAACCTGGACGACGCCGAGGTGGTCATCGTGACCATCGGCACCGCCGGCGGCGCGGCCCAGCTGGCCGCCGACGCCCTGCGCGAAGAAGGCGTGGCCGCGGGCAGCCTGAACCTGGCCATGGTGCGCCCCTTCCCCTATGAGTCCTTCCGCCGGGCGGTGAGCGGAGCCAAGCACTTGGTGGTGCTGGACCGTGACGTGTCCTTTGGGGCAGAGGGAATCGTGGCCCAGGAAGTAAAGTCCTGCCTGTACGGCAAAAGCTCGGCCCAGGTGCATTGCTACATCGCCGGAGTGGGCGGCATGGACATCACCGAGGAAATCCTGGCCGACATGGCCCGCGAGTCCTTGGGCGGCCAAAAGCAAGGCCTGGAACTGGGCGACTCTATCTGGATCAAGGTGCTGCCATGAACAATAAAATATTGAAGCAGGAACTCCTGGCGCCAGGGCACATGGGCTGTCCCGGCTGCGGGGCCTCGCTGGTGATGCGTTACGTTCTGGAGGTGCTGGGCCCCAAAACCATGGTGGTGATGCCCGCCGGTTGCTGGCCCACCTTCGTGGGCCTTTATCCCAGCACTTGCCTCAGGGTGCCGGTGATGTCGGTGCCCTTTGCCACTACCGCCATGGCCGCCGCCGGAGTGCGCGCTTCCCTGGACCGCCAGGGCAAAGGCGAAACCAACGTCCTGGCCTGGGCCGGGGACGGCGGCACCTTTGATATCGGCTTGCAGGCCCTTAGCGGCGCGGCGGAAAAAAACACCGATATCATCTATGTGTGCTACGACAACGAGGCCTACATGAACACCGGCATCCAGCGCTCCTCGGCCACCCCGCCGGGCTGCTGGACCACCACCACCCCGGCCTCGGCCCCCAAGCTGGAGCCCAAGAAAAACATCGTGGAGATCATGGCCGCCCACCGCATCCCCTATGTGGCTACGGCCTCGGTGGGCTATCCCCGCGACCTCATGGACAAGGTGGAAAAGGCCAAGGGACTCAAGGGCACCCGCTTTTTGCACATCCTGGCCTCCTGCCCCACCGGTTGGCGCCACGACACCGAGCTGACCATGGAAGTGGCCCGCAAGGCGGTTGAGTGCCGCGCCTTCCCCTTGTACGAGGTGTGGGACGGGGTGCGCTGGTCCCTGACTCCCATGGCCGCCAAGACCCCGGTGACCGACTACCTGAACATGCAGGGCCGCTTCAAGGCCATGTCCGCGCCCCAGCGCGAGGTGTTCCAAAACTGGGTGGACGAGGACTGGGCGCGCCTGAGCGAAAAGTGCGGCGACAACCCGGCGGCTTAAAGGCGAGGTAGACCCATGGCTAGGCCCCAAGTTTTGATCATGGCCACCCTGGACACCAAGGACGAAGAAACCCTCTACGTCCGCGAGGTGCTTCAGGCGCAAGGACTCAAGGCCCTGATCATCGATTGCGGCAGCCTGGGCACGCCTCCCCCGGTGGCGGACATCACCCGTCAAGAGGTGGCCCGCCGGGCCGGGGTGGAACTGGCGGACCTAGTGGCCACCGGCGACAAGGGCCATATCATCGGCACCATGGGCCGGGGCTTGTCGCTCATTGTGGAGGACATGCACCAGGTCGGTGAGCTGCAAGGAGTCATCGGCCTGGGCGGAGGTCAGGGCACGGCCATGGGAACCGGCGCCATGCAGTCGCTGCCCCTGGGCTTTCCCAAGGTGATGGCCACCACCCTGGCCGCAGGCAACATGCGCCCCTTCCTGGGCACCAAGGACATCGCGGTGTTCCCCTCGGTGGCCGACATCCTGGGCATGAACTTCATCTTGCGCCGCACCCTGTACAACGCGGCTCTGTCCCTGGCGGCCATGGTTTTGCAACCAGGCCCCACCGACCGCGCCCCCGGCGTGGTCATCGGGGCCACTGCTTTCGGGGTGGTCACCGCCGGGCTCCTCAAGCTGCGCAAGTTGCTGGTGGGGCCCGAGCTGGAGATGGCCTTTTTCCACGCCAACGGCATGGGCGGGGCGGCCCTGGACGAACTGACCGCCCAGGGGGCCTTCGACGCTATCCTGCATTGGTCCACCCATGAGATCACCGAGATCATGGGCGGGGGCATCTTTCAGGCCCGGCCCGAGCATTTGGACGTGCTGGCCCAAAAGCGCCTTCCCTGCCTGGTGAGCATGGGCGCGGTGGACTATTTCTGCATGGGGCCCCACCTGGAGCTGGACGAGGAATGGAAGAAGGGGCGCAACTACATCGTGCACAACCGCAACATCACCCTGGTCAGGGCCAATGCCGAGGAGATGGTGGGCGCAGCCGGATTCCTGGCCGCCAAGCTCAACCAGGCCCTGGGGCCGGTCAAGGTGATGGTGCCGCTACGGGGCTTCTCCGAGCCCAACGCCAAGGGCAAGCAGTTCTACGACCCCGAGGCGGACGCGCAGTTCCTGGAAGCTTTGGAGCGGCAGTTGGCCGGGCACATTGCTATCATTAAGTTGAATTCTCACATAAACAGCGACGAGTTCGTGGCCGAGGCCGCCAAGGAAATGCGGGCCATGCTGGCCGCGGAGGCCACAGCCTGAAAGGGAGGCGCATCGCCGATGAGCAATAAAGTCTATCCCATGAACACCGGCATGATCAGCCTGAACAAGGGCGTTTACATCACCGGCGGCCACGGCTATGACCAAGAGGTGGAGGTGCCCACCAACGCCTTTTTGGTGCTGGCCGACGGCAAGAAGGTCCTGGTGGACACCGGCATGTCCGAGACCAAAAAGGCCGATTGGCACCACCCCGGATCCTACCAGCCCGACGGTTATCGCATCGACCAGCGCCTGGCCGAGCTGGGGGTGAAGCCGGAGGAGATCGACGCGGTGATCTTCACCCACCTGCACTGGGACCACTGCGCCAACATGAAGATGTTCACCAGCGCGGAGTTCTGGGTGCACGCCACCGAGCTGGCCTTTGCCCTGGACCCCCACATCCTCTACTACAAGTCCTACGACTCCGAGAAGCTGGGCGTGGAGGCTCCCTTCAAGGGCGTGGATTTCCACACCGTGGACGGCGAGTACCAGTTCAGCCCCAGCATCTCCATGTTCCCCACCCCGGGCCACTGCCCCGGTCACCAGTCGGTGGCCATCGAGACCGACGGCGGCACGGTGGTGGTGGCCGGCGACGCGGTGTTCGCCGACGAGAACATGGAGCCCGACCCCAAGCGGGGCCTGGCCTTCACCCCCATGGGCCGCTTCGTGAACATCTTCGACCTCTACGACAGCATGGAAAAGATTCTGGCGCGTGGCGACATAGTGCTCACCAGCCACGGCACCGGGGTCTACGACCAAAAGGTGTGGCCCTAGGCCATGAGCATGCCCGAGAAACCGCGCCGGGATTTCGTGGACGCCTGCCGGCGGGCCTTCAACCTGGGCCTGCAGATGAGCACCGGCGGCAACATCAGCCTGCGCCTGAACACCGGTTACCTGCTGGTAAAGCCCAGCGGCCTTTCCCTGTGCGAGTTGGAGCCGGACCATCTGCTGGTGTGCGACGGTCAGGGGAAAGTTGTGCAAGGCGAGGGCAAGCCCACCAAGGAGCTGCTCTCCCACCTGGCCATATACCAGGCCAGGCCCGAGGTGGGCGCGGTGGTGCACTACCATCCGCCCCACGCCACCGCCTATGCAGTGAGCCGCCGGGAGATTCCCCTGCTGACGGTGCACGCCAAGCGCATTCTGGGGCGGGTGCCCCTGGTGGAGGCGGTGGGCGAGGGCAGTGAAGAGTTGGCCCAAGCGGTGGGCCAGACTTTCGCCGCGCCCGAGGTCAAGGCCGCCTTGTTGGCCGAGCACGGCATCATAGCGGTGGGCGACGACCTGCGTCGGGCCCAGAACCTGGCTGAGCTGGTGGAGGAGTGCGCCCGCGTGGCCCTGTTGAGCGGCCTGCTGCGCACCATCCCCCTGGACGGCCATAAATAGTGGCCAAGCGGGGGGCAGCCTAGTGCGCGTAGACATCCTCACCCGCCAAGACGACTTGGAGCGGGTCACCGGCTGCGTGGTGGTGCTGGACGTGATCCGGGCCAGCAACACGGTGATCGCTGCTCTTACCTCCGGGGCCGAGGAGGTCCACTTGGTGGCCGAACTCCAGGAGGCACTGGCCCGCAAGCGCCGCCACCCCGATTGGCTGGCCTGGGGCGAGCGGGAAGGGGTGCAACTGGCCGGGTTTGACGGTGACAATTCACCGGCTCAGGCCATGGCCCAGCCCCTGAGCGGCAAGACGGTGGTGCTCACCACCAGCAACGGCAGCCAACTGCCCAAGCGCCTGACCAAGGCCGACACCGTGCTGGTGGGTTCCCTGGGCAACTCCGCCGCACTGGTGGAGGCCATCCTCCGCCGCGACTTCGAACAGGTGAGCCTGTTGGCCGTGGGAACCGAGCATCCCTACGGTGCGCCGGAGGACTGGCTGGTGGCCGAGCATCTGGCCGCCATGCTGGCCGGGGAGCGGCCCGACGCCGCCGCCCTGGGGGCTCATCTTCTGGAACTGGCCGCCCAACACAAACTGCGCCCCATGTGCCAGGCCAATGACCTGGAAATTTGCGCCCGCCCGGACTACAGCCGAGTGGTGCCCCTGATCAGCCGGGAGCCGCACCCCGTGGCCCGGCCCTGGACCCAAGCCCTGTAGCGCCGGGCGTCCCCGGCAGGAGAAAACCCATGTCCACCACCCGCGCCATGCTTTGCTTCACCCCCTCCCTTTCCCGCCGGCTCATAGCCAAGGGCGTGGCCGCCTTGCCCCAGGTGCAAAGGGCCTTTGAAAAGGGCCGGGTGCTGCTTTCCAGCGGCACCACCGGGGCCCACATCTTTGTGGAGCTTACTGGCGCCTGGACCGGCGGGGCCTTGGCCTGCGGCATGATCTCGCCCAAAGGCACCTGCGTGGGCAAGGCCATGAGCCAGATCCTGGCCAAGCAGGGGCACGCCGCCTTTTGGTTTTTCGAAAAGGGTGAGCTCAAGCCGGTGAACGACATGGACGAGGTGCTGGGAACCATGGGCGCCGAGGACGTGCTCATCAAGGGGGCCAACGCCCTGGATAACCACGGCAACGTGGGGGTGCTCTTGGGCGTGGAGACCGGCGGGCTCATGGGCAAGGCCTTGGGCTACGTCATGGCCCGGGGCATCCACTGCATTTTGCCCGGCGGCCTGGAGAAGACGGTCATGGGCTCCATCATGGACACTGCCAGGGAGATGGGCACCCGTCGGGTGGACTTCACCACCGGCATGCCCGTGGGCCTGGTGCCCGTGGCCGGGGCGCGCTTCAGCGAGATCGAGGCTCTGCATCAACTCACCGGGGTGCAGGTGTTTCACGCCGCATCGGGTGGCTCGGCCGGGGCCGAGGGCTCGGTGGTGCTTCTGGCCAAGGGCGAACGCGACCAGGTGGAGCGCACCATCGAAATTTACAAGGCTCTGCGCCAGGACACCCGCTTCGAGGGGCTGACCACCGAGCCGTCGGTCTGCGCCGAGCACAAGTGGGCCCCCTGCGCCCTGCACAATTTCCTATATGCCGACAACGTGAAGAAGGGCATCTAGTGCCCGGCCCATGGCTTTTAGTCTAGTGCCCGCGCGAGTGGCCCCATGAACCGCTACGTCGCCTTCGCCCTGGGTATGGGCCCCACCCTGGGCATAATCTTCATGAACCTGCCTCCGGCCATGGAGCCGCTCATCGCGGTTTATGGCTGCTCCTACACCGGGTTCTCGGTTATCGTCAGCGCCCTGTTTTGGGCCTACACCCTGATGCAGGTGCCCGGCGGCCTGATCCTGGACCGCCTGGGCCTGAAGCGCACCCTACTCATCTGCCTGTGCACCCTGGTGGTGGCCGACCTGCTGCCCGCCCTCTACCCCAGTTGGGGCTTGGCCGTGGTGGGCCGCCTGCTCACCGGCATGGGAGCGGGCTTGGTGTTCGTAACCCCCATGAAAATGATGGCCCTTTACGCCCCGCCGGGACGGGCCGGAACCTTCCAGGCCTTTTACGGCGCACTGGTGCCGGTGGGCAGCGTGCTGGCTTATTTGGTCGTCCCCGCCCTAATGCCGTATGGCTGGCAGTGGGCATTCGTGGTGGCGGCCCTTTGTTGGTTGCCACTGCTGGCCGCGGTGCCCGTCCTGAAACTGCCCCGCCGGGAGGCCGCCCCGCAGCGCCGCCTGGAGTTGGGCGGCATAGCCCGGGACGCCCGGGTGTGGGTGCTGGGCATCTACCTGGCCCTGTCTTTCGGTTCGGGCATCACCATGGCCATCTGGGTGCCCACCCTGCTGGCCGACGTTTTACCCGGCAAGACCGCCGCTCAACTGGCCTGGAGCGGAGCCCTGATCATGGGGCTGAGCTTCGCGGGGCGCTTGACCGGCGGGCTGGTGCTGTTTCGCCTGTCCGCCTATTGGCTGGCCGGAGGCACCATCGGCCTGCTGTGCCTGCTGTTCTTGGGGCTGAGCCTGGGCGGCCTTCCGCCCGCAGTCACCCTGGGCCTGGCTTTGGCGGCCACCGGCTGCGGGGCCTTGAACTTCGGCTCGCTGTTTCAACTGGCCGGAAAGATCGCCCCGCCGGAGCGCCTGGGCGGGCTCATCGGCTCCATCAATTTTTTGGCCAACCTGGGGGCCGGGCTGATGATCCTGTTCTTCGGCATGCTCAAGGATTATGCCGGTGATTTCTCCTGGGGCTTTTTGGCCTTGGCCGCCATCAGCCTGGTGGTGCTCATCCCCGGCCAATACGCCCTGAAAAACCTGCGCTAAAAAAATAAGCGGCCCCCGCCGAAGCAGGGGCCGTCGTGTGTTTAAAGATCGTGCGCTATTGGGAGCGGTGGCGGATGATGGCGCCCTTGTCCGCCGACTCGGCCAGGCGGGCGTAAAGGGCCAGGTAGCCGCTGGTGAACTTGGGGGCCGGGGCTTTCCAGACGGCCTTGCGTTTGGCCAACTCCTCGTCGCTCACCTGTAGTTGCAGCTTGCCCGCCGGGATGTCGATGAGTATTTCGTCGCCATCGGCCACCAGGGCCAAGGGGCCGCCCTCGGCCGCCTCGGGAGAGACGTGGCCCACGAAACAGCCGTTGTTGGTGCCCGAAAAACGGCCGTCGGTGACCACCGCCGTGTTCAGGGCCAGGCCCTTGCCGTAAAGGAGCTTCATGGCCTTGTACATCTCGCGCATGCCCGGCCCGCCCTTGGGCCCTTCGTAGCGGATCACCACCACCTCGCCGGGCTTCACCTGGTTATCCAGGATGGCCTGGTTGGCCGCCTCCTCGGAATCAAAGCAGTGGGCCTTACCCGTAAACACCCGCATCTCCGGCTTGATGGCCGCCGGTTTGGTGATGCCGGTGTTGGGGGCCAGGTTGCCCCGCAATACGGCCAGGCCGCCGCCCACGCCCCAGGGGTCTTCCATGGTGCGGATCATGGCCGGGTTTTTCACCTGGGCGGTGGCCACGTTTTCGGCCACGCTCTTGCCGCTTACCGTAAGGGCCGCGCCGTCCAGCAAGGGTAGTATCTGTTTCATCACTGCGGGCACCCCGCCCGCTTGGTGAAAGTCGGGCACGTTGTCCGGGGCGGCCGGGTTCATTTTGGCCACGTGGGGGGTTTCCTTGGAGAGCAGCTCGATCTGGTCCATGCTCAGCTCGTAGCCCGCCTCGTAGGCCACGGCCGGAAGGTGCAGCACCGCGTTGGTGGAGCCGCCGATGGCGTTGTTCACCCGCACCGCGTTGGCCAGGCTGGCCGGGGTGATGATCTTGCGGGCGGTGAGTTCCTCCTCCACCATCTCCACGATACGCCGTCCGGAATCCTGGGCCGCGCGCAGGCGATCGGCGAAAAAGGCCGGTATGGTGGCGGTGCCCGGCAAAGACATGCCCAAGGCCTCGGCCAGGCAGCACATGGTGTTGGCCGTGCCCAGGAAGGAGCAGGACCCGCAGGTGGGACCGGCGCAATCTTCCAGGCGGCGGTAATCCTCCTCGGTGATCTTGCCGTCGCTGAGCATGGCCAGGCCCTCGGTGAGGGAGGTGATGTCGCTGGGGCGGCCGTCGAACTCACAGCCTCCGGCCATGGGCCCCCCCACCACCATGATGGCCGGCAGGTCCAGGCGGGCGGCGGCCATGAGCATGCCCGGCACAATCTTGTCGCAGGAGCAAAGCAGCACCACCGCGTCCAGGCGGTGGGCCTGGATCATCACCTCCACGTCGTTGGCGATCAGATCGCGGCTGGGCAGGATGTAGTGCATACCCTGGTTGCCGTTGGCGATGCCGTCGCAGGCGGCGATGACTCCGAACTCCACCGGGGTGCCCCCGGCCTGGCGGATGCCCTGCTGCACGTACTCCGACACCTGCCTGAGGTTGTAGTGGCCCGGCACCACCCGGTTCCAGGAGTTGGCCACCCCGATCATGGGGCGCTCCAGGTCGTAGTCGCTGTAGCCCATGGATTTGTACAGTGAACGGTTCATGGCCCACTCGGGCCGTTCCAGAATTTTTTGGCTACGCCGTTTCATAGTGTGTCGCTCCCGCTGGCCCTAGGCGATGTTCAGCATGTTTTTGACCCGGTCCACCTTTTGCTCCAGGTTGGCCTGGCGGCCGATCATGATGCGCTGGGCGGTGGGCGGCCCGGCTCCGTGCATGGACTCCACCAGGTAGCCCACCGCGCCGGCTCCCACTACCAGGTTTTCGATAAGGCGCAACACCTTCATGCGGTCCAACACTGGATAGTCGGGGTTGGCGGCCAGGTACTTCTTTATATAGGGGCCGGTCACCGGGTCGTTTAGATCCGCCGCCGAGGGCATGGTGCCCAACAGGCCGCCCGCCACGTCGGTGGCCAGACGGGCCAGCTCGTAGGGGAAGCGGGTCACGTTGAGCTTGCACACGTTGGCAAGCAAGAGGTTGACCAGGTAGTTGCCCGAGGCAGTGGCCGCACCCATGGCCGAGCAGGCGATGCCGCAGGAAAAGATGGTCTCGTTGAGGTGGATCATGTCCACGATCTTTTCCCGGATGTGGCTGGCCTTTGCCACTCCGTTCATCTGGGCGATCAGCGCGGTGGCTCCGATGAGGGCGTCGCCCACCCCCACCTTGCAGCCGCCGTAGCTCTGGCGGTGGTAGGAGGCGAAGCGCTCCACCAGGGTGCCGGAGAAATCCACCTCGCCGTCCAAAAACACCCGCTCATTGGGCACGAACACGTCCTCGAAGACGGTCATCACCTCCTGGCCGCCGAAGCTGTTGCCCACGTCCAGGGGGTCGGCTTCCAGCTTGCGGGTGTCGCTGGCCTGGCGGCCGTAGATATAGCGCACGCCCTTTTCATTGGTGGGCACCGCGCAGCACACCGCCCAGGCCTCTTCGCCCGGCCGCATGGTCAGGGTGGGCATCACCAATATCTCGTGGGAGTTGAGCATGCCGGTCTGGTGCAGTTTGGCCCCGCTGATGACGATGCCGCCCTCGCGCCGTTCCTTGACCCTGAGGAACAGGTCCGGGTCCACCTGATCCTTGGGCCGCTTGCCCCGGTCGCCCTTGGGGTCGGTCATGGCTCCGTCCACCACCAGGTCGTTGGTCTGCACCCAGGCCCAGTAGTCCTTGAAGCGTTGGTGATAGTCGGTGCCGTGGGCCTGGTCGCAGTCGTAGGTGGTGCTGAATATGGCGTTGGCCGCGTCCAGGCCCACGCAGCGCTGAAAGCAGCAGGCGGTGCTGATGCCGCAGTAGCGCTGCATCTTTACCTTGTTCACCAGGTCGTCGGTGCTCTGGTGCAGGTGAGTGAAGCGGTTGATCTCCTGCTTGCACAAGGAGGACTCCACGCAAAACAGCTCCCGGGTGGCGGGGTCGTGGGCCGCGTCATAGGTGAAGGCCACCGCCTTTTGAGAAGGCTTGACCAGGCCGTGCTCTCCCAAGTCGCCGGATTTGCGGCCCATCATGTGGGCCTCCAGCTTTAGATCCTCCACGGACTTCAGGTATTCGTCGCCTGTCTTCAAAGCCATGAGTACTCCTCGGTTCCCCCCTGGTTTTCTGGGTCCACACCGGCTGGGTACCAGATGATGCGCGGCGTTTGCCGGGCATTCACATCGGCTCGCGCTCTATGCGGCGCGACAGCGGCTTCAACGGTTTGTCCGCCATGCCGCTACTTGGGCCAACCGGTGATTAGTCGGTTTATTGCTTGTGAGTCAATCTTAGCCCCGAGGCCAAGAAAGGACAACAATCAATTGACTTTTGCGAAGCGTTTTTTTAGGGTTTTACGAGATGGTTTGGATTACTTTATTGGCGAGCAGCTAGTTCCAAATAGCTCCATAAAACGTCCAGGTCGTATCTTTTCAAATGACGGAACAAAACACCGGCTGCGGGAATGGGCTTGCGCCGGATATCCGCGATAATAAGCAAGCTCCCACCCAAGATGCGGGCAAATGGCGGCCCCGGCGGCCCCAGGAGGATCGAATTGGAATCTGGAACCGACATCCACCACTTAAAGGTAGGGCAAGCGTATAGCAAGGATGTGGTGATTACCGGGGAAAGGGTGGAGTTGTTCGCCAGGGCCAGCGGGGACACCAACCCTTTGCACCTGGATGATGAGTTCGCCCGGGGCACCCGTTTCGGCCAAAGAGTGGCCCACGGTATGCTCACCGGCGGCATTATCGGCGGCATATTGGGCACGGAGTTTCCAGGCTTTGGAACGATTTATCTTTCTCAGGAAATAAAGTTTATACTCCCGGTATTTATCGACGATATGTTAACGATAAAACTTGAAGTAAAAGAGATTATTAAAGATAAGAATAGGCTGGTATTGTCTGTGGAAGTTGCCAATCAGAGGGGTGAAAAAGTGGCGGTGGGAACCGCCGTGGTGTTGCCGCCGGTGCCGGAATAGGGGTATTTGAGCGGCCTGGGCGAGAGCCCAAATCAGCCTTGGACAAGAGCGCCCGCGGGGAGCATGTGCCTCCCGCGGGCGCGTTTTTGTCGCATTTAGTCCAGGGCCAGGGTGAGGCCCACGGTGGTGAAAGGGCAACGCGCGCCCAGGCGGTTGCGCAGCACCTGCTGGGCCAAGGCCCCGGTGCAATGCATGGGCAGCACCAGGCCCGGATTCTCGTCCACCAGGCCAGACACCACGCCCTCAAGCTGCTCGGTGTCCAGGAAATTTAGATGCAACCCGCCCGCCAGGGCGTACAGGGGCACTCCGGGGCAGATGGCCCGGGCCGCGTCGATGGTATTGAACACCCCGGCATGGCAGCAGCCGGTGATGACCACCAAGCCCCGACCAGCCAGGTTTATCACCAGGGCCTGATCGTCCTCCAGGGCATCGGGCTGCCATTGCCCGTCTTCCCGGCGCAGGCCGCCGGGCCACAGCACGTCGCGCTCGCTCTGGTGGGGTATGCCCCCGCTTACCCACAGGCCGGGCCCCAACTGTGTGGGCTTGTCGGCCAGGATAGGAGCATTGCCCAGCCAAGTGGCGGTTTCCTCCTGTTCCAGGAGCCAGGGCCCGGCCACCCCGCCACCGGCCTGGCGCACTCCCCGTTCGCCAAAGGATCGGGGATGGGTGACCAGAGGAGAGCGCAGGTCGTACTTGGCGGCCAGGTAAGACAGGCCGCCGTAGTGATCGATGTGGCCGTGGCTGAGCACCAGGTAGTCGGCCTGGGTGGGGTCGATGCCCAGCAGCTCAAGGTTGTGGGGCAGGATGGTGCCGCCCCGGCCGAAGTCATAGAGTATGCGGGTGGTTTCGCCGCCGGGGCCCTCCACCTCCAGCCAGGAGGAAAACCCCTGGGCGGCCAGCAGCATGGACTTGGGTCCGGGCTGGGGGTAGTGCAGGGGCCCTTGGCTGGGCAGAAAGACGTCCACGTTGTTGTCCACCACCACGGTGAAGCTCAGGCGTACCGCTTGCTCGGCTGGCATGGTGTTTCTCCCTGCAAGGATCGGGGCGGGCCTGGACCGGCCAGGCCCGCCCCGGTTTGGTGCGGCTTATACAGGGCTACTTGATCCAGCCCTTTTCCTTGTAGTACTTGATGGCGCCCGGATGCATGGGGATGCCCACGTCCTTGGCCATGTCCTGGCGCTTGCCCAAACGCATGGCCCTGATCATCTTGCCGTAGCGGTCGAAGTTTTGGTCGATGCTCTTGACGATGGCGTAGGCCACCTCGTCGGGCATGTCCTTGCTGGCGATGACCGTCACGTTGGCGATGATGCCGGGCATTTCCTGATCGATGCCCGGGTAGCATCCCTTGGGCAGGGTGTAGGGCTCCAGGCCCTTGTGCTTCTTGACCAGCTGGGCGATAACTTCCTTGGAAAGAGGCAGCATCTTGATCTTACGTTGGCTGCCCGCATTGACGATGGGCGGGGCGGGGTAGGCCATGGCGCCGTAGAAGATGGCGTCGATGTGGCCGTCGATGAACTGCTTGCCCGCCTCGGCGAAGCTCAAAAAGCGGGTGTCGATGTCCTTGAAGCTCAGGCCGTAAGCTTCCAGTACGTAGCGCGAGACCACCGCGATGGCGCTGCCCTTGGGGCCGGGAGTGACTTTCTTGCCCTTGAGCTGGGCGATGGTGTCGATGCCTGAGTCGGCCCGCACCACGATCTGAGTGGGCTCGGGGAAGATGACCGCCAGCTCACGGATGTTGGTGAGCTTGCCTTGCTTCTTGAAGTATTCGGTGCCCTGCCAGGCTTCGGCGGCGGTGGTGGAAAAACTGAAAGCGGCGTTGATTTTGCCGGCGTTGGTGGCGATAACGTTGGCCGCCCCGCCGATGGGCATGGTGGAGCCTTTGAGCTTGGGGTTGGCCTTTATGGTGTCTTCCACCATGGCCGTGCCCAAAGCCTGCCACACGCCTCCGGCCGGGGCGGTGCCCCAACGGATGTCATAGGCCTCTGCGCTCTGCGCTCCGAAGCTGAATATACCCATGGCCAGGAGCAAGCTCAAAGCCAGGCAAGTCGCCAACCATTTTTTAGCTGCCATGACGGGCCTCCTTACTATTGAGGAATAACGGTTAAAGGGGATTTTTTTCTCCGGTAAAGCTGCCAAAGAACCAGCAGGACCAACAGGGCCAGCCCGGCCAAACTGTAGGCCTTTACCGGCATGATCAATAAAATACCGATGATAAAGGCCAGGCCGCGCTCAAGGGTATTGAGCTTGCCCAGCAGATAGCCCACCCCGGCCACCGCGAAGCAGCCCGCGCCCAGGATGGCGGTGCTCATGTCCAGGACCATTTTGCCGATGGGGCCTTCCAATAATAGGCTTTGCTCATAGGCGAACATGAAGGGCACCACAAAAGCCACGATGCCTATGCGGGTGGCGGCCCAGCCTGTTTTCCACCCGTCGGCATCGGCTATGGCCGCCGCGGTGAAGGCGGCGGCGGCCACCGGCGGGGATATCAGCGACAGGCAGGAAAAGTAGAAGGCGAACAAATGGGCCACATGAGCCGGCAGGCCCAGGGCCATCAGGGCGGGGATAACCGTGGCCACCTGCACGATATAGGCAGGGGTGGTGGGCATGCCCGCCCCCAGAACCAAGGCGATGATCATGGCCATGAACAGGCCCAGCAACAAGTGCCCTCCGGCCAGGTCCACGAACACGGTGCCCAGGCGGTTGCCCAGGCCGGTGAGGTCCACGCTGCCCACGATGATGCCCGCGGCGGCGGTGGATATGGTCACGATGAGCATGCCCTTGCAACCCGCCTCCAGGGCGTTAAGGATTCCCGCCGGGTTTAGGCGGGTGGTTTCGCGAAACTGGCAGATCACCAGGGCCGAGATCACGCCCACCCCACCGGCCAGGCTGGGGCTGTAGCCCCCCACCAGCATGTAGACCAGCATCCCCAAGGGTATGAGCATGTGGCCGTAGTCGCGCATGGTCTGGCCGGGGGTGATGTCCACCTTGAGCCCGGGCAGGCGATGCTTGCGGGCCTCCAGGTCCACGGTGATGAACACGCTGATGAAGTAGAGCACCGCCGGGAACAGGGCGTAGTAGATGATGGTGGAGTAGGGGATGCCCGAAAAGGCGCTCATGACAAAGGCTGCCGCGCCCATGACCGGGGGCATGAGCTGCCCGCCGCAGGAAGCCACCGCCTCCACCGCCCCGGCGAACTCGGGGCGGTAACCGGCCTTTTTCATCATGGGTATGGTCACCACCCCGGTTGTGGCCACGTTGGCCGCGCCGCTGCCGGTGATGGTGCCCATGAGCGAGCTGGCCACCACCGCCACCTTGGCCGGGCCGCCCACCATGTTGCCGGTGAGGGTGGTGGCCAGGTTGCTGAACAACTTGGCCCCCCCGCTGTGCAAAAGCACCGCGCCGAAGATGACGAAAAGGGCGATCTCCGTGGCCGACACCCCCAGGGGAATGCCGAAGATGCCGCCCAGGGAGAGGTAGTTGAAGTCCACCATGTCGCTGAAGGTCAGCGGCGAGGTGTGAAAAGCTCCCCATAGATAGGGCCCCACAAAGGGGTAGATGAGAAAGGCCAGCACCACGAAGAACAGCCCCTTGTTGAACATGCGCCGGGTGGCTTCCAGCACGATGAGCACCATGCCGATGCCCAGGATCATCTCCCAGGCCGAGAGTTTGGTGATCAGCGGGAAGCGCTCCTCGGTTACCCAATCGTAATTGACAATCAGATAGGCCGTGGCCGCTCCGGAAAAGGCCAGGAACACCCAGTCCAGCCAGGAAGGGCCGGTCTTGCCTTTTTTGAGGATCAGGCCGGGGCGCACCAAGAACAGCAGGATGAGGCCCAGGCCCAGGTGAATCGCCCGCTGAATGATGGCGTCAAAGGAGCCGAACAGGGCGGTGTATATCTGAAACACCGCCAGCACCAAGGCCACCATGGTGGCGCATTTGGCCTGCCAGCTTTTGGCACCCCAATATTCCCGCCAGCTTTTGCGCTGCTCGCTCACGCGTTGCCATCCCTTTGCTGCCGCCGCCGGCGGTTTAGTATCTGCCAAAGCGTTTCGGTGGAAACCGGGTTGTGATAGGTGTACTCGCCCAGGGCGGCGGCCACCGCGTTGTGCACCGCAGGGGCGGTGGGCAACAGGGCGGGCTCGGCCACCCCCTTGGCCCCGTAGGGCCCGGTGGGCTCGGGCTCCTCCACCAGGCGCACCACCACTTCGGGGGCGGGCCAGGCGTGGGGAAGCTTGTAGTCCAGGAAGTGGGGGTTGGTAATGCGCCCCTTGTCCAGGAGCACCTCTTCACTGAGCGCGTAGCCCAGGCCCATCATGGCCGCGCCCTGGATCTGGGCGGCCAGGTTCACCGGGTGGATCACCTTGCCCACGTCGTGGGAGGCCACCAGGCGCAACACCTCCAACCGCCCGGTGAGCTTTTCCACCGCCACTTGGGCCGCGTGCACCGCGAAGGCGTAGGTGGCATAGGGCGCGCCCTGGCCGGTCACCGGGTCCAGCTTGTGGGTGGGCGGGTCGAACACGCCCTCCACCTCCAGGGGCTGGGACAAAAAACGCCCCGCCGCCTGGGCCAGATCCAGACTCTCGCCGTCCACGTTGAGGCAGCCGTCTTGCCAACTCACGCCTTCGGAGCCCGTGGCCTCTTTGGCCAGTTGCATCAGGCGCTCGCGCATCTGGGCGCCGGCCAGCTTTACCGCGCTACCCACCACGTAGGTCAGGCGGCTGGCGGTGGAGGTGCCGCTGTTGGGGCAGGCCGCCGTGTCCCCGGCCAATATCTCCACCTGGGTGGGCTCCAGGCCCAGTTCCTGGGCCGCGATCATGGCCATGGTGGTGGAGGCCCCCTGGCCGCCGTCGCCGGTGCCCACCCGGAGGCTCACCGAGCCGTCGGGGCCAAGGAGCAGGCGGGCCACGCCGGGGTTGGGCAGGCCGGTGAGGCCTATGCCGTAGTGGGTGGCTCCCATGCCCCAGGCCACCAGCCAGTCAGGGTCGCTCTCGCGGGGATGGGGGGGCAGACTTTGTTGAGCTTCCACGATTTGTTCCAGGCATTTGCCCATCCCCACGGAGGCGACCAGTTTTTGACCGGCGGCGGTGTGCGCGCCGGGAGTGAGGAAGTTGATGCGCCGGACCTCGGCCGGGCTGATGCCGCAGGCGGCGGCCACCAAGTCCATCTGGCATTCGTGGGCGATGGCCACCTGGGGTACCCCGAAGCCGCGCATGGCCCCGCACACCGGGTTGTTGGTGTAGGCCAGGCGGGCGTGCACCTCAACGTTGGGCACGTCGTAGGGCCCGGCGCAGTGCACCACCGCCCGGGTGATGATGGAGGGGCCGTAGGAGGCGTAGCAGCCGGTGTCGGCCAATATCTCGGTCTTGACCGCCACTAGGCGGCCATCGGCCGTGGCCCCGGTGGTCATGGTTACCACCATGGGGTGGCGCTTGGTGCTTACCTGGAAGGACTCCTCGCGGCTGTAGGTCATGCGCGCCGGGCGGCCGGTGAGATAGGTGGCCATGGCGCAGTAGTAGCCGGGCGAGAGGCACTGCTTGTCCCCGAAGTAGCCGCCCATGGTGGCGCAGATGATGCGCAGGCGCTCCGGGGGCAGGCCCAGCACCCGGCCCAGCTCACCCTGCTCGAAGTGGGCGTGTTTGGTGGGCAGCTTGACCACCAGCACCTCGCCCTCCCACCAGGACAGCCCGGCCTCGGGCTCCAGGTAGGCGTGCTCCATCATCTGGGTACGGTAGGTGCGCTCGATGACGATGGGGCAGCCCTCCAGGGCGAGGGCCCCTTCCCCCTTGAGCAGGCTGCGCTCGAACACCAAGTTGCCCTCGCCGTTGATAATCGGCGCGTCCGGCTCCAGGGAGTCTTCGGGGGCGAAGATGCCGGGCAGCCTCACCAAGTCCAGCTTGATCAGCTCGGCGGCGGCCTGGGCTTCGTGCAGGGTTTCGGCGGCCACCAGGGCCAGGGGGTCGCCCACCCGGCGCACCTTGTCAAAGCACATCACCGGCTCATCCTTGAGGCGCGGGCCCACCAGCAGCTCGCCGGGAATGTCGGCGGCGGTCCACACCCCCACCACCCCCGGCGCGGCCTTGGCTTGGGTGGTGTCGATGCCCCTGAGCTCGGCGTGGGGCTCGCGGGAGCGAGCCACGGCCAAGTGCAGGGCGCCCTCGGGCTGATGGTCCCCAGCGTAGCGGACCTTGCCGGTCACCTTGTCCCAGGCATCTGGTTTGAGCACTGAGCGGCCGATGCTGTCCACGGCCATCAGTTTTTCTCCTCGCCTGGGCGATAGATGGTTTCCTTTTTCAGGCCGCCGGGAACCTTGGCCACCGCCGCGGAGCCGGCGCTGCCGGTTATCACCAGGGGGCTGTTCTCTTTATAGAAGTACACACCGCAAAAGGGGCAGTGCAGCTCTACGGGCAGGGAGTAAAGCAGCATGTCCGCGTAATACTCGCGGCCACAGGAGGGACAGGTTACGCTGAAGATGTCCATCTCAACCCTCCAAATAATCGTCGAGGTTCAGGTTTTGGCGCAACTGTTCGGGCACCTCTCCCCGGCGGGGGAAGGGGCGGTCCAAGGGCCGGGTGGCGTCGATGACCATGCCCGAGGTCTTGATCTCGTGGCGCAGGCTGGGGTCCAACACCTGGCCCTGGAGGTTTCTGAGGATGCTCAGGTCCTGGTCGGCCTGCACCCGGCTGGAAAAGGCCCACATCACCTGGGTGAGGTCCTCGGGGTCCACGTCGTCGTCCACCACGATCACGTGCTTGATGAAGTTGCTGGCGCTTATGGCGGCCATGGCGGCGCGCATGGGCTCGCCCTCGGTCTTTTTGGTCAGGCTTATGATCAGGTTGAAGGGCCCGCCCGAGCCCACCCAGCAGGTCTTGACCACGCCGGGCACCGCCTGCTTGGCCCGCTGGTAGATGCTGGCCTCGATGGGCAGGTGGGCGTTTATATGCTCGGTGTAGCAGGGGAAGATGTCGATGATCGTGGGGCACGCTTTGCCGTACACCGCGCTTATCTCCACCACCCAGGACAGGCGCTGGGGCCCGGCGTAGCCGGTGAACTCGCCGAAGGGGCCTTCCACGCAGCGTTTGCCCGCCAGGATGCGGCCCTCCAACACCAGCTCGGCCTGGGCGGGGATCAGAAGCTCCTGGCCGAAGCTCAGCGAAGGGATAAGCTCCAGAGGCTGGCCCATGACCGCGCCGGCCACGGCGTATTCGTCGGCGTCCAGGGGGGTGAGTAGGGCTCCGGTAAGGTGGAAGGCCGGGTGATGGCCCAGCACCACCGCGATGGGCAGGTCGCGCCCGGCGGCCTCTGCCTCGGCGAAATACGACGACAGGTGGCGCGGGGACATGTAAATGGCCAGGTGGGTGGGGTCCAAATACTGCATGCGGTTCCAGGAGACGTTGTAGCGCCCCTGGGGGGTGCGGCTCACCACGATGGGAGTGAGGTAGGGCCCGCCGTCCAACTCGGTGTGGCGGATCAGGGGCAGGCGGGTGAGGTCCACGTCGTCGCCTTGCTGGGCCCAATGGCGCACCGGGGCCTGGGCCGGGTCTGTGATCACCGGCTCCAGGCTACGGCCTGAAAGCTCCAGCATGCGCTCCATGATCGGCATGCGCTGGTCGGTGTCCATTCCCAGGGCCAGGGCGATTTTTTTGAAGGTGCCAAAGGTGTTGTTGAGGATGCGGCAGTCGGTGGGGCGGCCCTCAAGGTCGCGCACCTGCTCGAAGAGCACCGCCGGGTAACGCTTCTGGTGCTCCAGGGCGTCCACCACCGCGGCGCTTTCAAAGGCGGCGGGCTCCACCGGGCGGCGCACCGTCACCAATTCCTCAGGCGCTTCGGCGGCCAGCCGATCCAACCAGGATGCAAGATTCATTGCCATTGGGTTAAAGCTTTCCTTATTTCCAGAAGGTGGCCATCTGGGTTACGTGGCGGACCATGGCCTCCTGGGCCGCCTCCGGGTTCTTGCGGCGCACCGCCTCGAATATTTCACGGTGTCCTTCGATGCCCAGGTTGCGGCGTTCAGGGGGCAGGCGGCGCCCGCGCACGTTGGTGTAGAGCAGGGGGACCAGGGCCCGCGATATCAAATTGAGCACTGGGTTGCCGCATGCATCGGCCAGGGCCAGGTGGAAGTCCAGGTCGCGGATACTGCGCGGCTGGTCCTGCTCCACCACTTCCTGGTATTTGATGATGGTCTCTTCCAGGCGGGCCACGTCCTGGGCCGTGGCCAACTGGGCGGCCTGGCGGGCCACGTGGGGCTCTATGATCAGGCGGGCCTGGGTCAGGTCGGCGATGCTGGCCTGGCCCAGGCGCAGCATAAGGGTGAGCGCCTCGCCCACCGGCTTGGGGCTGGGCTCACAGACGAACACCCCACCTCCGGCCCCCCGCCGGCTGGTCAAGAGGCCCATCTGCTGCAAGCTGATCATGGCCTCGCGCACCGGCACCTTGCTAACCCCCAACTGCCGGGCCAGTTCGTTTTCCGTGGGCAAACGGTCGCCCACTTTCAGTTCCCCGGCCAGGATCAGGTTGGTGATCTGTTCCCGAACGCCGTCGGAAACCCGGCCCTGTTTGACGCTTTCCAAAGATATATTGGCGGTCAATGTCTCATCCCGTTCCTTATAGCCGTCGCCTGTTCTTAAGCGGTGCACACCAAGCGCCGGATATAGTGATTAGAGGATAAACCTAATATTAGGTTTTTATAGATTAGGTTAGAGTCGGCCTTTGGGTCAATAAGCAATATTGTAATAGTTTGGTAGGTTTTTTGGAACGATTTGATGCCTCGACGAGGCATAAAAAAAGGCCGCCCCTGGTGGGACGGCCCGAAATATCTAGAAAAAAAGCGATCTGGCTAGCTGGGGAACACCGTGTAGCGGCCGTAGGGCACAAAAGCTACCTTGGCGTCGGGGCCGTGTTTTTTCATGGCCTTGTCAAAGGCTTCCTGCAGATCGGCGCCGACATTGAGGCCCACGCCCTTGGCCATTTCCAGGTTTTCTTCCATGGTTACCACATGCACGTCGCGATGCATCAGGGCTCGGTACAGGGGATACCAGATGCATCCGGCCCACAGCTCCCGCTCGCCCTTGACCAGGGCCTCAAGGGCCTTGACGTGGTTTTCCTCGGTGGCGGGCATGTATTCCTGCATCAGGTCCATGAGGGCGAAGCCGGGCCAGTCGCCGTAGCCGGGGCAGGGGCTGCAGAAAATGATGCTGCTGTCGTCATGGGTCAGGGGCAGGACGTTGACGATGGCCCAGTTGGTGTGGAAGAAAAGGTGGTTGGTGGGCGCGGTGGAGCCGGCGATCACGATGTCCGGCTGCTCGTCGGGTTCGAACTTATAGATGCCGTCATAAAAGGACACCGCCGCCATGTGCGACTCCACCGGGTCTCCGGCGTTTACGTAGATGATGTCCCAGTTGTTGGCCACCACCACGTTGATGCCCACATCCACGCCCACGATGTCCAGGGCCTCGTACTTGTCCTGCTGCATGCGGCAGTAGTTGTTGCCGGGCAGGCAGTCCGGGGCCATGCTCATCACGTGGTTGATCTCGATGGTGTCGTTGCCCGACACCGCCGGGATTATCATGCCCGAGCCGCCATAGCCCCACAGGGTGGCCTGGGTGGTGCTGATGGTGATGACCACGTCGGCCTCGGCCACCGATTTGAGCACCCACAGGGGGGTGCCCGCCGAGGTGGTGCCCATGTACACGTAGTTGTCGGGGTTGCTTACGTCGTTGCACTGAACCGGCACGCCCTTGGACATGATCTCCGGGCCCAGCTTGTCGGCGATCTCCTCGGGCGACAGGGGGGGCACCTTGCCGCAGCCGATGGCGATGCTGGCGCTGCCTTCCACCGCTTCCACCATTTCCAACAGGGCGGGCAGGAAAAGCTTGGCCTGGGCGGCGCGGAACTGGTTTTCGGTGATGATGCAAACCTTGCAGCCCTGGGTCAGCACCTGGGAGAGCTTCTTGCCTCCCACCGGGTTTTCCAGGGCCTGGCGCAGAGTGGCGATGGGATCGTCCAGAGCCGGGGGCTCCTGAGCCTCATATGTGATCAGGTTTTGGTCTGGAACTTCTAGCTCTAGAACTACTCCGAGTTCCTCGGCCGTTTCATACGGTACTTTAATTAGGGCCATGTGCTGTGCTCCATGTTCTTGAGGTTCAACGGGCGCCCGCCTTCTTGACCGGCGCCGCGTAGCGCGTCCGCTATTGATATTTTTATACTATCAAATAGCCGATCGCGCCAAACCCTCAAATCCGGGAGGGCAGGCGATTTTTTCTCCACCGGGTCCGTTCCTTGTCCAGGAGCGCGAAGTCGCCGCGGCGCCCCGGCCCAGGGCCGGGACACCGCGGCGGCGAGGGGTTACTTGACCAGGAAGGGTTGGCCCACGCTGTTGATGCCGCGGGCGCCCAGGTAGGGGGTGGTCCAACGGCCCAGGTCGGCGATGATGTCGGGCTCCACACTGGAGCCGTTCTTGACGATCTTGCCAATATACATGGGCTGCACCAAGTCGTGGTTGACGTCCAGCTCCACCGGACCGCGCGGGCTGTCGAGCTTCATGTATTCCAGAGCCTTGACGATCTTGGCCGAGTCGGTGTCGCCGCCGGTGGTTTTCACCGCCTTGAGGATCATCTGCCCGGCGTCGTAGCCATGCACCGAGCTCATGGACACCGACACGTTGGCGTCGTTTTTGGTGAACTTGTCGTAGGCCTTGACGAACTCCTTGTTCACCGGGTTGTCCAGGGTGATGGCCCAGTTGAAGCCGCAGTGCCAGCCCAGGGCCGCGTCCTTTTGGGCCATGAGCAGGTTGCGTTCAAAGAACCAGCCGGTGGTGGTCATCTTGACCTTTTTGTTCAGGCCGAACTGGGCCGCCTGGCGGCAGTAGTTCACCGCGTCGTTGCCCGCGAACCAGCCGAAGTAGACGGGTGCGCCGGACTTGGACAGCTTGGTCAGGTAGGGGGCGTAGTCTTTTTCGTTGAGCGGCGGATAGGCCGAGCCCACGATCTTGCCGCCCTTGCCCCGGAAGGCCATGGTGAAGGCCCACACCTCGTGGTGTCCGGCCGCATAGTTGGCGCCGCCCACAAAGCACTCTTCGCCCAGGTTGTCCTTGACCCACAGGCCCGTGGGGTGGGCGAAGATCCAGTGGCTGATGGAGGAACGGAACACGTAGGGGCTGTAGAGGTTGCCGGCCAGCTCCACGTTGCCCGCGGTGGGGATGATCATGGGGACCTTTTTCTCATTGGCGTAGTTGCGCATGGCCACGCACACCGCGCTGCTCACCGGCCCCACCAGGAAGTCCACCTTGTCCTTGTCCACCAACTTGCGGGTCTTGGTCAGGCCCACGTTGGGTTTCATTTCCGAGTCTTCCTTGATGACCTCGAACTTGCGGCCCTTGTAGGCCCCGCCCGCCTGGTTTAGCGCCAGCTCCAGGCCGGCCACAACCCGGTCCCCGATGACCTTGTAGGCCCTGGAGAAAGGCAGGATCACCCCGACTTTGATGGGGCCCGAGCCCTTGGCGGCATAGGCGGGGGCGCCGCTCAAGAGGTTGCCGGCAATGCCGCTGATAGCCGCGGCCCCGGCCACGGTGGCCGACTTTTTCAGAAAGCTTCTTCTGGTGACGTCTTTTTTCTTTTCGTCCACGATACCCTCCTTTTTAATTGCGTAATAATCGGCCCCCGGGGATGCCTCCTGCCAGGGCAAAAGCTCCGGGGGAATTTGCCATACTTTGATGCGCTCCTATGCGGGAGCCTCGCACTCGGCCACCGAGGTGGACACGCCCAGGGTTTGAATCAAAATGTCTTCGTTGCAGGCCAGCTCTTCGGTGGTGCCGCTGAAGCGGATCTCGCCCTTTTCCAGGATGTAGTGCCGGTCGCAGGCGCTTAAGGCCATCTTCACGTTTTGCTCGGACAACAGGATGGTGATGCCCGTGGTTTTGATGTCCAGGATCAGGTCTCTGAGCTCCTGCACCACCAAGGGGGCCAGGCCCTCGCTGGGCTCGTCCATGAGCAATATGGAGGTGTCGCCCAACAGGGCCCGGGCGATGGCCAATAGCTGCCGTTGCCCGCCGCTGAGGCCCCGCACCTTTTGATGGCGCTTTTCCCCCAGCATGGAGAAGCGGTCATAGGCCTTTTGTATCTGGACATTGGCGTCCTGGCCCCGCTGGGCCACCAGGGCCAAGCGCAGATTTTCCTCCACTGTGAGCTTGGGGAACACCCCGCGCCCCTGGGGGCACAGGCGCACTCCGTGACGGAACACGCCGTGGGGTTTGAGCTTGGTCAGCTCAACCTCGTCGTTTACCAGGATGGAGCCGCTGCGGGGCGGGGTGAGTTGCATGACCGAGCGCATGAGGGTGGTCTTGCCCGCCCCGTTGCGCCCGATGAGCGAAACCGCCTCGCCTTTGGCCAGGCTCATGTTCACGCCGTGCAGTACATGGCTGGGGCCGTAGTAGGTGTGCACATCATTTAGTTGCAGCATGGCTTACAGACCCCCCAGATACACGCGCTGGACCTCTTGGTTGGCTTCGATTTCCTTGGGCGGCCCCTCGGCGATCTTCTCTCCGTAGTGGATGACCAGGATGCTGTCGGACACCTTCATCACGAACTCGATGTCGTGCTCGATGAGGATTATGGTCACCCGCTCCGCTAGCTTTTGGATCAGCTCGATCATGGACATGCTTTCAAAACGGCTCATGCCCGAGGTGGGTTCGTCCAGCATAAGCAATGCCGGATCGGTGGCCAGGGCCAGCCCGATCTCCAGCTTGCGCTGGTCGCCGTAGGAAAGCTCCTGGGCCAGGCGCCCGTGGTGCTCGGCCAGGCCGGTCCATTCCAGCACCTCGTCGGTCTTTTCGACCAGTCGGTCGGCCGGGGAGAAACCCCGCCAGATGCTGGAGCCGCGCTCCAGGCGAGACTGCACGGCCAGTTCCAGGTTTTGGCGCACGCTGAGCTTGAGGAAAAAGTTGTTGATCTGGAAGGAGCGGGCCAACCCCAGGCGCGAGAGCTGGTGGGGCTTGGCTCCGGTAATGTCTTTGTCCTGGAAGGTCACCTTGCCCGCGTCGGGAGGGAAGCGCCCGGTGATGACGTTGAACAGGGTGGTCTTGCCCGCCCCATTGGGGCCGATGATGGCCTTTAGTTCGCCGCGCCGCACCTGGAAGTTGAGGTTGTTGAGGATGCGCAACTGGCTGAAGCTTTTGCTGAGGTCCTGCACGTTGAGCATGGTTATTTCCTCCGCCACCGGATTTTGGAGGCGATGCCCATGACGCCGCTGGGCGCGAAGATGATCATGAGCACGAAGAAGAAGCCGATGAAGATCATCCAGTTTTCGGTGAGCGAACTGAGTTCGTCGCCCAGAAGAATGATGATGGCCCCGCCCAGCACCGGCCCCACCAGGGTGCCCATGCCTCCCAGCACGGACATGAGGATGAGGTCGCCGGACAGGCTCCAGTGCAGCATGCCCGGGGACACGAAGTCCTGGTAGGCGCCGAAGAGCACCCCGGCCACCGTGGCCAGGCACACCGAGATCATGTAGCTCTTGATCTTCATCTTGCGGATGTTGTAGCCCAGGTAGCTCACCCGCTCGTCGTTTTCGCGGATGGCCACCAGCACCTTGCCGAAGGGGCTGGCGATGACCCGCCTACAGACGAAGTAGGAGGCCACGAAGAAGCCCAGCACCAGGTAGTAGAATCCGTAGGGCCGGGCCACCTCGGCTATCCACAGGCCGGGGATGCCGATGGTGGCCTTGGCGATGCTGATGCCGTTGTCCCCGCCGGTGATGGTGGTCATGTTGAAGGCGGCCAGATAGAAGAACTGGGCAAAGGCCAGGGTGAGGAAGACGAAGAAGATGTCCTTGGTCTGGGTGGAGAAAAAGCCCACGAACAGGCCCACGATGAGCGCGGCGGCCAGGGCCACCAACAGCACCGGAGCCAGATTGGTGCTCAGGTTATTGATGGTGAAGGCGGCGGCGTAGCCACCCAGGCCGAAAAACAGGGCATGGCCCAGGCTGACCAGGCCGGTGTACCCGGCCAGGATGTCGAAACCCAGGAGCATGATTCCGAAGATGAGGACCTTGGTGAACAGGTCCAGGTAGTAGTCGGAAAAAAGGGCCGGAGAGCCCAGGGGCAGCAGCACCAACAGCAGCAGCACCGCCAAAAGGTAGATTCGTTTTGCGCCCAACATCATTGCTTCAGCCTCATTGCAACCCGCACGGTGATATCCATGACCGCTACTCCGTCGCCGGCACTAGGCCGGAGGGGCGGAACAGAAGAATGGCGGCCATAACTATGTAGATGGCGGCGTCGGCGAATCCGGTGAGGAACACCGCTCCCAGCTGGACCGCCTGGCCGATGATCAAGGCCCCGATCACCGCCCCGCGTATGCTGCCCAGGCCGCCCACGATGACCACGATGAAGGCGTCGATGATGATGTCCACCCCCATCTGGGGATAGACGGTGCGCATGGGGGCCACCACCGCCCCGCCCACCGCGGCGAAGGCGGCGCAGACCACGAACACCACGGTGAACACCTTGCGGGTGTCTATGCCGTGGGCCTCCAGGGTCTCGATGTCTTCGGTGCCCGCCCGCACCACCACGCCCCAGCGGGTCTTAGAGATCAACAGCCAGATGGCGATGGCCAGGATGACGCTGAAAACCAGCACGAACAGGCGGTAGGTGGGGTAGTAGACGCCTAAAAGGTTGGTGGCTCCGGCCAGGAAGCCGGGCATCTCTATAGAATAGATGTCGTTGCCCCAGATGAACTTGATGGCGTTTTGCACGATGAGGCTGATGCCGAAGGTTAGTAAAAGGTGGTGCAGGGGCGGCCTGCCATAAAGGGGCCGCAGGGAGAAAAACTCGATGACAAAGGCCACCACTCCCACCGCGATGGGCGCGGCCAAAAGGCCCAGCCAGAAGTTGCCGGTAAAGGCCACCACCGAGTAGCCGAAGTAGGCGCCCAACATGTACAGCGAGCCGTGGGCGAAGTTGAGAACTTCCAGCATGCCGAAGATGACGGTCAGGCCGCCCGCCACCAGCATGAGGACCATGCCCAGGGTCAGGCCGTGCAAAATGGTTGTAATCAGAGTTGAAAAATCCATCAATGCCGCCGCAGTCTAAAGGTGTCGCTTGGGCCGGGCGCCGAAATTGCCGCCGGCCGCCTCCTTAAAATTCCCAGCCGCATCTCCGTGCCCGCAAAGGGCCGGGAGGCCTCACAAGGCAGTGAACGGAGCATCGCTCAGGGTGGCGTGTCTCCCTATACGGCTTGTGACCTAGTAGGGGCAGGCCCGCCGGTCCCGGCGGTTTTGCCGCCAAAAAACTAAGTGCGTAACGCGCATTCACCTTGTGAATATCGCGGTTCTTTTTATCGAGCAGGCACAGTCGCCGAGATGCGCCGCACAGGCAGCGAACCCCGAGGGCAATGAGGAAAAGCAGCGTAGAGCGAGGTAGAAAGCCGGCGAAGTCTGGATGAGTTAATTAAATGGCGCCAGCAGAGCACGCGAAAGCAAGTAGTAGTTTAACTGCCCTTGTTTAGGTTCATTATGCGAAACTAACGTTTCTTAAATTATGATAATAAAGTGACGCCATTTGTGTCAAGGCCAAAGTTACGCCGCCACCAGATGGGTTTGGTGGCGTCAATGAGGGGGCTTGCCGGGGCCGGGCGGGGTGGTTCTCAGGCGCAGCGGGACAAGGCCTGGAACTGTTGAGTTTGGTGCCTCTGGTGATAGGCCGCCTCGCCCTCGGTTCCCAGGTAGCGGGCCAGGTACTTGCGGTCGGCCTCCAGCAGATCGGCGGCCATGAGGCAGTCCAGGGCGTCGCCAAAGCCAGGGTCCACGTTCCAGGCCACGGCCTTGGCCGCCAGCTTGGTGTATTGCTTGAGCAGGATGGGCAGGCCCCAACCGCTGGGCTCGATGTCGCTGATCATCTCCGAAAGCTCGTCCAGTTCCCGCACTCCGGTTAACACCTCCTGGGGGAGTTTGGCGGCCGGGCGGGGCCACTCAGGCGGGCGGCGGGGCGTAGCCAGCCCGGCCAGGGGGGATGCGAAGCGGTGGTCCATGAACTCCTGGATCAGGCGGCGGGACAGGGGGCTGTAGCGATTGGACACGCTCACCGGCCCCAAAATGTAGCGGTAGCGGGGCATGGCGGCGACGAGGCGGCCGATGCCTTTCCACAGCAACAGCAACCCGGAATAGGAGCGCTGGTACTTGGGGTCCAGGAAGGAACGCCCCAACTCCATGGCCGGGTCGCAACGGGCGAAGAACTCGGAGTCGTAGTCGAACAGGGTGCTGGTGTAGAGCCCTCTGACACCCTGGGTGGCCAGTATTTCGTCCACCAGCCCCAGGCGGTAACCTCCGGCCAGCTCCTGCTCCTGGTGATTCCACAGGCAAAGGTGCAGATAGTAGTCGTCGTAGCGGTCCAGATCCCGCTCCTGGCCGGTTCCCTCGCCCACTTGGCGGAAACTGAGCTCGCGCACCCGGCCCACCTCGTCCAGCAGGTGGGGGGCTTGGCGGCCACGGGCATAGAGCACGGTGAACTCGCCGCTGGTGATGAGCTTTTGCCGCTGGGGCAGGCGCTCCACTTCGGCGGCGGCGGACCAGCGTTTGGCCAGGGCCGGGCGGGGCATGAGCCCGGCGGGAGGCTCGGGCGGGTCGTCGGGCCGGGGGCCTTTGACCGCGCCCAAAAGATAGACCCGCCGCCGTAGATAAGCGGTGGCCTCTCTGGCGCTGCCCCGGGCGGCCAGGCGCTTGTAGGCGATGGGCGAGCCGATGCGCAGGGTTATCTCGCTGCCGATCTTGTTGACCAGCTCCCGGGGCAACAGGGCGGTGCGCAGGCGGGGGTGGGCCAGACCGGCCAGTTGGAACAGCATGCTGTTGCGCCCCGGGAAGTACACCGGCAAGACCTTGGCCTTGGCCCGGCGGGCCATGCCCGCGGCCATGGGGCTCCAGGAGGGGTCTTCCACCCGCCAGCGGCCCCAGGCTAAGCTGGAGACCTCACCGGCCGGGAACACCACCAACACGCCGCCCTGCTCCAGCCAGCGCACCGCGTCGCGCAGGGGGCGGAAGTTTTGCTCCACCGCCCGGTTGGACGAGAAGGGGTCCACCAGCAAAAAGAGGTCGCGCAGCTCGGGCACCCGGCTGAGCATGTAGTTGGCCATCACCTTTACGTCCGGGCGCACCGCCAAGAGCAGGCGGGCCAGGATAAGGCCTTCCAAAGCGCCGTAGGGATGGTTGGCCACCACCACCAGCGGGCCTTGGGACGGCACGCGCTCCAAATCCAGGGGAGAGATCCGCCAGCCCACTCCCATTTGCTTCAACAGCGCGTCGATGAAGGCCAGCTGGCCCTCCTGGGTGTGGCCCACTTGGCGATAAATGGATTCCAGGCGGGCCAGGTAAAACAGGCGGCTGATGGCCGCTCCCATCTTGTCGGCCATGGGTGCGGGCACGGGCCGGGGCCAATTGAAGGCAGGCCGGAAAATACCTTCCGCGCTGGTTGGTGACATGGGGATTTCCTCCAGGCTGGGCGTTGTTTACATCGCAAGGGTGGGCCCTCGCGGACCCCACCATGGGTTAGTTATTTCTAGGCCGGTGATATGACGATTGGATGGAGGGCAGATTGCATTTTTCCGACAAAACCGGCGGCGTTTACCCAGGCGGGCCGTGGGTTGGTTTTGTTTCGGACCAGCCCGGTGGGTTATATTGGTGACTGGGCCGTAGAGGCTGAACCTAAAGGTAATTTGGTGGCGAAAGGATTCAGGGATGGATACTTGGCGACCCAGCGTATGCCCCTTTGATTGCCCCGACACCTGCGGCCTTTTGGTGCGGGTGGAGGGGGGCTGGGCCACCGCGGTGAAGGGCGACCCGGATCACCCCTTCACCCAGGGCTTCATCTGCCAAAAGATGGCCCAATACCCCGCCAGGGTGCATCATCCCCAGCGGCTCACCGCGCCGCTGGTGCGTACCGGCCCCAAAGGCTCGGGGCAGTTCAAGGAAATATCCTGGGACCAGGCCCTGAGCCTGGCTGCCGGGAAGCTGGGCGAAACAGCGCAAGCGAACGGGCTATCCTCCATTCTTCCTTATTCCTATGCCGGGCACATGGGCCACGTGCACCGTAGCGCGGGGAACGCCTTTTTCCACAAGCTGGGGGCCGGCAAGCTGGGGCGCACCATATGCAGCGCCACCGCTTCGGCGGGCTATGCCTACAGCTTGGGCACCGGCCCCAGCACCGACCTTGGCCAAAGCCGCCACGCCGACCTGATTATCATCTGGGGCAGCAACACCCTGAGCACCAACCTGCACGCCTGGCCCTATTTTCAGGAGGCCCAAAAGCGGGGGGCTCGCCTGGTGGTCATCGACCCCTATGCCAACCCCACCGCGGCCAAGGCCGACCTGCATATCAAACTGCGCCCTGGCAGCGATGCGGCCCTGGCCCTGGGCCTGATGCAGGTGCTGATCAGCGAGGACATGCTGGACCGGGAATTCATCCGGGCTTTCACCCTGGGTTTCGCCGAGTTGGAACAGCGGGCCGCCCAGTACCCACCGGAGCGGGTGTCCCAGATCACCGGGGTGCCCGCCGATGAGATCGTGGAGCTGGGCCGGGCCTATGGCCAGGCCAAGGCCCCTTTTATCCGCACCGGCTGGGGACCGGCCCGCCAGCTCCGGGGCGGCATGGCCATGCGTACCATCGCCCTGTTGCCCGCCCTGGTGGGGGCCTTCGAGCGCCCCGGCGGGGGAATCATCCGCTCCACCGGGGCGGGCTCCTGCCTGGACCCCACCCGCCTCAACGCCGAGGAGCTTTGCCCGGAGGGCACCCCCACGGTGAACATGGTGGAACTGGGCGCGGCCCTGGCCCCGGAGGCCCCCCGGCCCATCAACCTGCTGTGGGTGTATCTGTCCAACCCGGCGGTGGTGGCCCCGGACACCTCGGCGGTGCTCAGAGGCCTGGCCCGGGAGGACCTGTTCCTGGTGTGCCAGGAGATGTTTATCACCGAGACCGCCCGCTGGGCCGACCTGGTGTTGCCGGGGGCAAGCTCCCTGGAGATCACCGACCTCTACACCGCCTATGGCCACCGCTATGTGCAGATGGCCCGGCCGGTGATCGACCCGGTGGGCCAGTGCCGCTCGTTGCTGTCGGTGTTTCAGGAGATGGCCGGGCGCATGGGTTTCAGCGAGGAGGTGTTCGCGGCTGACGAGGAGCAGCACATCTCCTGGCTGCTGGGCAGCGGCTCGCCCTGTTTGGAGGGCATCACCCTTCAGAGCCTGTCCGCCTGCCGCCCCTTAAAAGCCAACATCCCGGCCAATCCCTATTCTCGCGGCTTCCTCACCCCTTCGGGAAAGGTGGAGTTCTACTCCGAGTCCATGGCCGCCCTGGGCCTGGACCCCCTGCCGGACGGCGAGCCCAGCCGGGACGACGATCATGGCGGGGCCTATCCCCTGCAACTGATCACCCCGCCGTGCAAGCAGTTTTTGAACTCCACCTTCAACGAGGTGGCGGCCCAGCGGGAGCGGGCCGGGGAGGCAAACCTTATTTTGCACCCGGTGGACGCGGCGGCTCGGGGCATCGTGGACGGCGGCCTGGTGCGGGTGTTCAACGGCCGGGGCGAGTGCCTGCTCAAGGCCCAGGTGAGCGACGCGGTGCTGCCTGGGGTCACCGTGGCCGAGGGCCTCTACTGGGGAGCCCACACCCCCGGCGGCAAGGGTGCCAACCACCTCACTTCCCAGGCCCTGGCCGACCTGGGCGGCTCCAGCGCCTTCCACTGCAACCAGGTGGAGGTGGCTCCCGCGCCCTGAAAACCATCCGACTAGCCCAAAAAGCTGGACTTGGCGGCTCGAAAAAGTGTATCAATGGGTATACATGTATACTCTTTGATACACAGGAGAGGCCATGGGACAGGAGAGCAGGGAGCAGGAGCTGGCCCGGCTGCGCGATGCCGTGCGCATGTACGAGCTGATCTTCAACAGCATCCATCACGGGGCCATGGTCACCGACACCCAGGGGCGCATCACCCATTTCAACCAGCCTTACGGTGATTTTCTGGGCCTGGACACCAGGGAGTACATCGGCAAGCACTGCACCGGCACGGTGGAAAACACCCGCATGCACATCGTGGCCCAGACCGGCAAGGCGGAGATCAACTTCCCCCAGAAGATAAAGGGCCAGAGCATGGTGGTGCAGCGCATACCCATCCGCCAAGACGGCAAGCTGATCGCGGTGTACGGCCAGGTGATGTTCAAGGACGTGCGCGACGTGGGCAAGCTGGCCAAAAAGCTCTCCCTGCTGGAGTCCAAGATAAAGCTCTATGAGCAGGAACTGATCAACCTGCGCTCCACCCGCTACACCTTCCGGAGCATCATCGGGCACGGCGCGGCCATCCGGGGCCTTAAGAAGGAGGCGCTAAAGGCCACGGCCAACGATCTGCCGGTCTTGATTACCGGCGAGAGCGGCACCGGCAAGGAGCTTTTCGCCCAGGCGATCCACCAGGGCGGCCCTCGCAAGATGCACCCCTTCGTGCGCATCAACTGCGCCACCATCCCCAGGGACCTGCTGGAGTCGGAGCTGTTCGGCTATGAAAAGGGAGCCTTCACCGGAGCCCGCGCCGGGGGCAAGCCGGGCAAGTTGGAACTGGCCCACCGGGGCACCCTGTTTCTGGACGAGATCGGCGACTTGCCTTTGGAGATGCAGCCCAAGCTACTCAGGGTGCTGGAGGAAAAGGAGTTTGAGCGGGTGGGGGGCACCACGCCGCTGCGCTCGGACTTCCGGGTGGTGGCGGCCACCAACCAAAACCTGGAAGACATGATCGCCCGGCGCGCCTTCCGCAGCGACCTTTTCTACCGGCTGGGCGTCATCCCTTTGCGCATACCGCCCCTGCGGGAGCGGCGGGGGGACATCCTGGAGATAGCCCGGCACCTTTTGGAGCAGATGGCCGGGGAGATGGCCCTGCCGGGCCTCAACCTGGACCCCGAGGCCCAGCGGGTGCTGCGGTCCTTCGCCTGGCCGGGCAACGTGCGCGAGCTCAGCAATGTGTTGGAGCGCGCCGTGTTCAAC
The DNA here is from genome assembly GCA_021737645.1 of Desulfarculaceae bacterium. Lineage (GTDB taxonomy): Bacteria > Desulfobacterota > Desulfarculia > Desulfarculales > Desulfarculaceae > Desulfoferula. The sequence goes on along the minus strand of JAIPDO010000004.1, from coordinate 22,478 downwards.
CTGGAGGGCGACACCATCCGCGCCTCCCATTTGCCCCTGTACCTGAACCGGGAGGGTGGCCAAAGCCGGGAGCAGGGCGGATCCACCATCAAGAGCATCCAGGCCCAGGCCGAACAGGACGCCATCCGCATCGCCCTGAAGGAGGCGGGCTACAACAAGGCCCTGGCCGCCAGGCGTTTGGGCATCCACCGCACCTTGCTCTATAAAAAGATGAAAAAGTACGGTCTGCCCCTGCGGCCCTAGCACGCAAGCGTATCAAATTTGATACACCTGCTTCTCGGTTAGTCGTGGCCCCGCAAGGCCTGGCGTGCCCGCTCCCCGCTGGGGTGCATGCCCGGCTCCAGGCGGAGCTTTTGCAAACCATCGCCTAGGTGCATGCGCAAAAAGGCGTTGGCCGAGTAGCGGGTCACCTTGGCGTAGTAACGTTCAACCAAATACTTCACCATTTCAAGGTAGGGAGGCACCAACTCCGGGGCGATGGAGAAGTTGTCGTAGTTGACGATGACGTCCACCCTGCGCCCCAGGTGGCCCACCACCGACACCACCGTCTGCTGGATTTGAGCGATATCCTCTTTGCTCTTTATGATCAAGCCATCGAAATCAATAAATAAAATGTTCTGTATTTTATCGTGGCTCAGGCGTTGGGCCATGCTAAGGCCGGAGGTGACATCCTCTTTCATACCCATGGGTTCGTTACGGAACAGGCGGTGGTCCATGATCCTGAGCTCCGGGGAAATGGCCGGGCGGAAGCCCATGTGGGCCAGGATGTCGCGCTCCAGATCCACCCCAGGGGCGATCTCGCTGAGCACCAGGCCCGCTGGCCCCAGGGTGAACACGCAGCGCTCGGTCACGTACAAGGCCGTCTGGCCCAGGCGCTGGGCGTAGTCACCGGAATAGGTGACGTGCTCCACCTGCTCCACGAACTTGACCTCGCTGCCCTCCTTTTCGATGGCCAAGGCCCCATCTTGCACCCTGACCCGCAGGCCGCAGGCGGTGAAGGTGCCAACGAAAACCACTCTTTTGGCATTTTGGCTGATATCTATGAACCCGCCGGCCCCGGCCAGGCGGGGCCCGAAGCGGCTCACGTTGAGGTTGCCCCTGCGGTCGGCCTGGGCCAGCCCCAGGAAGGCTATGTCCAGGCCGCCTCCGTGATAAAAATCAAACTGATAGGGTTGGTCCACCACCGCGTCGGTGTTGCTGGCCGCCCCGAAGTTCAGCCCTCCGGCGGGCACCCCGCCCACCACCCCCGGCTCAGCAGTTAGAGTAATTGCTTCAAGTATATTCTCTTCGTTGGCCACATTAGCCACCCCTTCGGGCATGCCGATGCCCAGGTTCACGATGTCGTGGGGCCTAAGCTCCTGGGCCGCCCGCCTTGCGATCACTTTGCGCGGCCCCAGGGGCATGGGGGCGATGGCGGAGCTTGGCACCTTGATCTCGCCGCTAAAGGAGGGGTCGTACACTTCGATGAAGGTTTGCCAGTGATTTTCAGGCCTTGCCTTTACCACACAGTCCACGTGGATGCCCGGCACCTTAACCTGGCGGGCGTTGAGGGTGCCCCCTTCGGCGATGCGTTCCACCTGGGCGATGACCAGGCCGCCGGAGTTCTTGGCCGCCGTGGCCAGGGCCAGGCTCTCCAGGGTCAGAGCCTCCTTTTCCATGGTCAGGTTGCCGTCGGTGTCCGCAGTGGTCCCCCGGATTATGGCCACATCGATGGGCAGGGTCTTGTAAGCCAGATACTCGCACCCGTCGAACTCGATAAGCTCCACCAAGTCCTCGGTGGTGACCGCATTTATCTTGCCGCCATCCAGGCGCGGGTCCACAAAGGTGTGCAGGCCCACGGTGGTGATGGTACGCGGCTTGTGGGCGGCGATGTCCCGGTACATGTGGGTTATCACCCCCTGCGGCAGGTTGTAGGCCTGTATTTTGTTTTGCAAAGCAAGCACTTGCAGCTTGGGGGCCAAGCCCCAGTGGCCGCCCACCACCCGCCCCACCAAGCCCTCGTGGCCCAGGTGGTTCATGCCTTTGTCCTTGCCGTCGCCCTGGCCCGCAGCGTAGAGCAGGGTCAGATTCCTGGGCGTGCCGGTGGCCAGAAAGCGCTCCTCCAGGGCTATGGCCACCTCCTCGGCAAAGCCGATGCCCACGAAGCCGCCGGTGGCCACGGTGTCACCGTCCTTGATCAGCGCCACCGCCTCCTGGGGGGTGACCACCTTGTTCTTGGATCTGCCCACAGGGGAAAGTTCACCAAGCATGGGGTGGCTGCTCGGGGTTGGCTTCTGGTCCTGGCTCATGGGCTCGTCTCCTTCGCGAGAGTGGGGGAGGCCGTCCAAGGGGCGTGAGCATTTCACACTGCAAAAAAGGTGCCTTTAGTCTGATTTGAGCCCTGGGGGCGGCATGGGACTTGCTTGGTCTGATAAGGTATGGACCGCCCCGGATTGGGGGCGGCGACAGCTATCATGAGGAGACAAACATGTTGAAGATAAAAGACGCGGTGGCGGTGATAACCGGCGGGGCCAGCGGCATCGGCCTGGCCCTGGCCCAGTATTGGTCGTCCCAGGGGGGCAAGGTGGTGCTGGCCGATCTGTTCCCCGAAGCCTTGGAGCAGGCCGCGGCCCAGCTTGAGGGCCCGGTGCGCACCGTGGCCTGCGATGTGACCAAAGAGGAGGACAACACCCGCCTGGCCGCCGAAGCCATAGAGGCCTTTGGGGCCATCAACCTGGTGGCACCCTTCGCGGGCATCATCAAGGACGGCCTGTTCCTGGCCCCGGACCGCGAGGGCAATCAGGTGCTGCGCAAAATGCCCCTGGAGCAGTTCGAGAGCGTGGTGAAGGTGAACCTCACCGGGGTGTTCCTCACCGTGCGCGAGTGCGGCGAGCAGATGGTCAATCATGGCTGCGAAGGCCTGATTTGCCTGATCTCCTCCACCGGCTCCCTGGGCACCGCCGGGCAAATAAACTACGCCTCCACCAAGGCGGCCATGTCGGTGATGCCCAAGGTGATCACCGGCGAGTTCATGCGCCGGGGCCTGTCCGGGCGCATCCGCTGCGTGGCCGTGGCTCCGGGCTACGTGGGCACGGCCATGGTGAAGGGCATGAACCAGAAGGCCCTGGACAAGATCGTGAATGAGGTGCCCATCGGGCGGCTCATCGAGCCCGAGGAGGTGGCCTCCCTGGTGGGTGAGCTGTACCGCAACCAGGCGCTGAGCGGAGAGGTTTACTTCATCCACGGCGGCCTGCGTTTGGGCTCCCGGGGATAGGCCCGGCTACCACCGCGCGAATAAACGAACTCCCGCCGAATTTTCCGGCGGGAGTCATCTTTTCCCCCCATGCGGAACCTTAGGAGAATTCGTCCTGGTAGAACTCGCCGGCCTTGGCCTGTTGGGTGACCACCTGCTGGGATATCTGGCTGTAGTTGTCTCCCACCAAGGCCACGAACTGCCGGTCCAGGTGATCCCTTTCGGCCATGCCACCCAAAATGGACATCACCTTGTCCTTGCCCAGGGATTCGCGGTAGGGCCGCTCCTCGGCCAGCGCGGTGAACACGTCGGCCACGGACATGATGCGCGATCCCAGGTTCAGGCTGTCGCGGTCGTGATGAAAGGGATAGCCCGTGCCGTCGAGCTTTTCATGGTGAAAGGCGGCCCATTCGGCGATCTGCTGCATGCCGTTGATGCTGTTGATCACCTCATAGGAGTGATAGGTGTGGGATTTCATTACCGCCATTTCCGCCTCGTCCAGCTTGCCGGGTTTTTCCAAAATTCGGTTGGGCACGGCCATCTTTCCTATGTCGTGTAGGTTGCCCGCGATCTCCATGAGCCTGACCTCGTTGCGGGTGAATCCGTGCAACTGGGCGATCAGCTTGGCCGCCGCGGCCACGCCGGATGAATGGGTAGCGGTAAAGCGGGAGCGGAAGTCGATGACGTTGCAAAACAGCTTTGCCGTGTCCTCCACCACATCCAGCCCCACGTCCGCTTTCTTGTAGGGGCCACGGTTGAGCAGTAGGGAATACATGCGCGGCGCGGCCAAGTCCAGCCAAAACTCCTCGCGGTTGGATGCCTCCTGGAATAGCTCCATCACTTGGGGGTGGATGGTGTGGCCCGTCATCTCGCGGGCCTTTTGGATCACCTTCTGGTGCTGGTGCAGGATGTATTGTCCGCGATCCACCCAGCGTTCCACGTGATCGGCCAGCAGGATCACCTGGGAGTTGAACGCGGTGGGGTTTTCGATGGACTCGTCCCAGGCGGTCCAGGGGCGATGGTGATGGAGCACCGTGTCGGCCTCCTTGGCCAACCAGGGGACGCTTTTGAACAACAGCCACCCCCTTGCGCAATGCTCGCCGGCGTCATTTTCCTCGAAGCGGTGCAAGGCCTCCATTTCCTCCACCGAAGTGGCCCCGATGTCGTGTAACACGGCGGCGGAGAAAAGGTTCTCCAGACTCTGCTGATTGAGATTCGCCACCCGACCCATTTCCCAGACGATGAAGGCGGTTCTCAGTTGATGCTGGGAAAGCTCCGGATTGGCCAGGTCCATGGCGTTGGATAGGGAAAGAATGATGTTGCCTAGATTGATCGTAAAGGATCGCTGCATGACGGCACCCCCCGTGAGCGTCTGCCGGTTTGGCGCGGCTGCTGGAGGATCCCCAAGCGAGGCGATATTCGTCGGCGATGCGGGACGGCAGGCAACAGCCGACAGCTCTTAATGCCTTAAAGCTGTGTAAAATAACCTGTAATAATTATACGTTATGAACGATGACCAAATACAAGCATATTCCCTATTAATTTATACCTTTTTTGCGGGCGGTTCTCCGCAGGCTTGTCTCTTTAAACCAACCGTAAAAAAAGGCCCGGACGCTTCTGGAGAGCGTCCGGGCCTTTGCAGGCCAGGGAAGCGGCCCTTATGTGTTTATTTGAGCATCTGGCGATAGGAGTTCTTGCTGCCCAGGTTGGGGCGGCCGGTGGCCAGGGAGCCCGCCCGCACCATGGAGGTGAGGGCGCCCGCCGGACGCAGGCCGGGGATGTGCTGGGCAGCGGGAACCTCGGCGCTGACCGGCTTGTCCAAGACCACGGTCATGCCCGCGCCCATGATCAGCAGCACCGCTGCCGTGAGGTAGGCCGACTCATATGAGCCGGTGGCGGCCACGATCATCTGGGAGACCCTAGGCAGCACGAAGCCGCCCGCGCCCCAGGCGGTGAAGACCAGGCCATAGTTGACCCCGAAGTTTTTCAGCCCGAAGTAGTCCTTGGTGGCCGAAGGGAACAGCGACAGGTTGGTGCCGTAGTTGAAGCCCACCAGGGCGGCGGCCATGACCATCACGATGGCCTGCTCCTTGCCCACCATCATCAGGGAGAACAGCAGCAAGGATTGGAAGCAGAGCATGATGGCCAGGGTCTGAGTGCGCCCGATTTTGTCGGAGAGGATGCCGGCCACGATGCGGCCTCCCGCGTTGCCCACGGCCATCAGGGCCACCACCACCCAGGCCATGTCGCCCAGGCTGGCCTTGGCCATGCCGGCCACGTTGCCGATGATCATCAGGCCGGCGCCGGCGCCCACGAAGTAGGTGAACCACAACAGGTAGAAGCTCCTGGTGCGCAGCATGGCCGAGGGGGAGAAGTCCAGGCCCATGGGCTTGGGGGCCGCCTGGCCGTCGGTCTTGGCCTCGGGGCTGAAATTCTTGGGCGGGTTGACCAAAAACTGGGACAACCCACAGACCACCACGATGAAGGCCCCTCCGAAGATCATCATGGCCGCGCTGAGCCCCACCGTGTGGATCAGGTAGTTGCTCAGCGGGGCGATGTACACCGAGGCTAGGCCGAAGCCCGAGACCACCAGCCCGGCGATGAGGCCGGTTTTGGCCGCCGGGAACCACTTGATGGCCGGGGGGGTGGCCGAGGCGTAGCCGAAGCCCAGGCCGGTGCCGGTGAGCACCCCGAAGCCCAGAATCCACACCCACAGGGAGTAGGACTGGCTGATCCACATGAGGCCCAGGCCGGTGAGCACCCCGCCGATCAGCGCGGTGATTCGCGGCGAGAATTTGTCTTGCAGACGGCCCGCCAAGATCATGCTGAAGGCAAAGGCCAGGCAGCAGACGGCGTAGGGGTCATTGAGGGAGGAAAGGCTCCATTCAAAGCGGCCGTCCCCGGCCACGATGGAGTCCTTGATGGCCATCTTGAACATGCTCCAGGTATAGAGGATGCCCAAGGCCAGGTTGATGCCGATTCCGGCCATGGTCACCGACCAACCGCGATTCTTGATCTTTTCCATGCCTCTTTCCTCCCTTTGGGCCGCGCCCTTGGCTAAGTGTCGCTTGTATTTGGTTACAAGTTCCGGGCCAAAACGCTGCATTTGGAGGTTAGACAATTAATATCGAATAATTAAATGAAAACGCCGCCTCGGGAATATAGCCCCGGGCGCGGCGAAATACGGCCTAAAAGTAGAAAAAATTATAGATTAGTGGAAGTTTTTCTATTCCTCCTCCCCGTCCAGGAGCTTCTTTTTGCGGTATCGGAAGGTGTGGTAGTTCATGCCCACCAGCTGGGCCGCCTTGGTCTCGTTGCCCCCGGCCAGCGCCAGGGCCTGTCCCAGGTAGTCCCGCTCCACTTGCTCCAGGGTTTGACCCAGGTCCAAGCCCTGCGGACCCAGGGACGGTAGGGGCGTCCCCGCCCCGCCGGGCTGGTTCGGGGAGCCTTGGCCCAGGCCCATCTCCTCCGGCCCCAACAGCGGGCCCGCGCCCACCAGGACTCCCCGCTCCACTAGGCCCTTTAGCTCGCGTACGTTGCCCTGGTAATGGCGGCGGGTCAAGAGGCTCTCGGCCTCGGGGGTGAAGCCGCTGAACTGCTTGCCGTATTTGGTGGCCATCTCCCCCAGGAAATGGCGGGCGATGGGCAGCACGTCCTCCGGGCGGCGGTTCAGGGACGGCACCTCCACCTTGATGACCCCCAGGCGGAAGTACAGGTCCCGGCGGAAGCGGCCCTCGTCCACCAGGTTTTCCAAATCCTGGTTGGTGGCCGCCACCACCCGCACCTGGGCCTGGCTGGGACGGGTGCCCCCGATCTTGTAATATTGGCCGCTGTCCAAGAAACGCAGCAGCTTGGCCTGGGCCTCGGGGGGCAGGTCGCCCACCTCGTCCAGAAACAGGGTGCCCCCAGCGGCCTGCTCCACCAGGCCCTTCTTGCCCCCGGCCTTGGCCCCGGAAAAGGCCCCCGGCTCGTAGCCGAACAGCTCGCTTTCGATGAGGTCCTTGGGCAGGGCAGCGCAGTTGAGCGCCACCAAAGGGCCGCGGTACAGGGGGCTCTGATAGTGCACCGCCGCGGCGATGAGCTCCTTGCCGGTGCCGGTCTCGCCCAGGATCAACACTGGGGCGTCGGGGCTTTGGGCCACCCGCTTGACCAGATCCATGACTCCCTGGATCTGGTGGCTCTCGGCCACCATGCAGGGCAGGTTCTCAGTGAGGCAGCGCTCCTGCAGAGCCTTGACCTCCTTGCGCAGGCGGATGCTCTCCAGGGCGTTGTCGATGGTGGCCTTGAGCGAATCCATGTGCAGGGGCTTGACCACGTAGTCGTACACGCCCTGCTTCATGGCCGAGACCACGGTGTTCACGTCTTCAAAGGCGGTGATCATGATGAACAGCATCTGGGGGTGCAGGGCCTTGATGCGCCCCAGGGCCTGAACCCCGTCCATGCCCGGCAGGCCTATGTCCAACAGGATCAGGTCCGGAGTCTCCTTCTTGAGGGCCTCCAGGGCCTCCTCGGCACTGGCCAAGGCCCGCACCCGGTAGCCGGGCAGGTTCATGACCACCGCGTCGCGGATGAATTCCTCGTCGTCCACTACGAAAATGCTGTAGTCGAGCATGGTCTCCTATCCGTGGGAGTCGTAGCCCCAGTAGGCCGAGGCGGGCAGCTCCATGGTGAACATGGCGCCGCCCCAACGGCTCTGGCTTACGCTGAGCTTGCCGCCGTGGTCGCTGACGATGCGGTGGCACAGGCTCAGGCCTATGCCCGAGCCCTCGCGGCGTCCGGTGAAGAAGGGGTCGAACACCTTTTCCCTGAGGGCCGTGGGGATGCCGGGGCCGGAGTCGGACACCCGGATGACGATGCGGTCCATTGCCAGTGACGAGTCCAGGCTTATCTTTTTTTCGCCGGTCACCTCGCTCAAGGCCTGCACCGCGTTGGTGATCAGGTTCATGAGCACCTGCTCCAAAAGCTGGCCGTCAGCGTGGGCCAGGGGCAGCGACTCGGCCAGGGAGGCCTCCAGGCTGATACCCGCCTTGCGCAGAGTCACCGCCGAAAGCTCCATCACGTTGGTCACCACCTGGTTCAGGTTTATCAGCGACACCTTGGGTGCGGTGGGCCGGCTGAAGTCCAGCACCCGCTTGACGACCCCCTCGATGCGCGCGCTGGCCGCCTGCATCTTGCCCACGATATCTTCCACCTCGGCCATGCCCTGGGTCTTGCCGCCCAGGGCGCTGAGGTAGAGGTTGATGCCCGACAGGGGGTTTCGTATCTCGTGGGCGATGCCCGCGGCCACCCGGCCCAGGGAGGCCATCTTGTCCTGGATGCTCACCAGGCGCTCCAGCTCTCTGGCCTTGGTGATGTCCAGCATGATGATCAGGCGCGCCGCCCGGCTCTGGTACACGATGCCTCCGGCCCGGCAATGCACCCAGCGGGACGCGCCGCCGGGATGGCCCTCGCCGGCCAAGAAGCCCAGGTCCAGGTCCTGGCCCTCTTGCGCCTCGGAGCCGCCTTGCTCCTTGGGCTCTTCGGCCAGCTCCATTAGCTTGGCCAGGCGGGGGTCGCCCCTGGGTCCCAGCGACTCCAGGGCAAAGGGTATCTCCGTCGGTCCCAGGATGCGCCTGGCCTCGGGGTTGCAGTACACCGCCCGGCCGTCCTGCACGATGGCGATGCCCACCTGGGCGTTTTCCACCAGGGTGCGGAAGCGGCGCTCGCTTTCGGCCAGGGCCTGGTCCATCTCCCGGCGGCGGGTGATGTCCTCGTAGGTGCACAACACCCCCACCACCCGGCCATGGGGGCTGCGCAGGGGAATGCGGTTGGCGTCCATCCACAGGGTGGAGCCGCCCGGCCCCTGTTGGGGCTCGATGACGTGGTGCTGCACCTTGCCGGTGGCCATGACCTCCTGCTCGGCCCGCTGGAGCAGGGGGGCCTCGGCCGGGGGGCGAGGCAACTCGTGGTCGTGCAGGCCCTTTATCTGGGCCGGGTCGGACAGGCTGACATGGGCCGCGAAGGCCCGGTTGCAGCCCAGGTAGCCGCCCCGGCGGTCCTTCCAGAAAATGAGTTGAGGGATATTGTCCATGACCAGGCGCAACATGCCCCGGGAGCGCTGGGTCTCCACCTCGGCTCGGCGGCGGCGGCGCTCGGCGGCCAGGCTTTGCAGGATGATGTAGAACTCGATGACCGCCACGATGCCCACGATCCCCAGGCTGGCCCAGGTGAGCCGCCCGGTGATCACCGCCATCTGCTGGGATACGTCCTCCACGTAGATGCCGGTGCCCACCACCCAGCCCCAGGGGGCGAACTCCTTTACAAAGCTGACCTTGGGCACCACGTGGGCCGGGTCGTCCTTCCACTGCCACATGTAGTCCACGTAGCCCTGGCCCCCCTGGCCCTTGACCACCCGCACCACTTCGCTGAACAGGCGTTTGCCGTGGGGGTCGCTGAACCCGGCCACGTTTTTTCCTTCCAGGTCGGGCCGGTAGGGGTGCATGACCATGCGGGGCTCCAGGTCGTTGACCCAGAAGTAGTCCTTGCCTTCGGAGCCGTAGCGCATGGCCCTTAGCTGCTGCTTGGCCTTTTGTTGAGCCTGTTCAGGGGTGAGCAGGCCCTTTTTCTCCTGGGCGTGGTAATAGGCCAAGACGTCCCAGGCGCTCTGGGTGAGCTCGCGGATCATCTCCCGCTTGCGGTCCATGAAGGCGGTTTCCACCGAGGGCAGGATAACCGCGAACAGGGCGCCGGAGAACAACAGAAGGGTGAGCACTGAGGGCAGCACCAGGCGCAGCAGAGCGCCGGGCCACCAACGGCCCGGCACGGATGGTGCCTGTTTTGCTGCGCCCGAGGCGAACATGGACCATGCTCCAACGTGGAGGAGGGGCGGCGCCCTCCGGCGTCACCCCTCACATGGTTTCACTTTGCCGCTGCAAGATCAAGCGGGGAAATGGGCGATGGGTGGGTGGGTTATGCCGGATGTGCCGCGAAGGTTTGACGACAGATAGGGCATTGGATTATCGTGCTTTGAGTCAGGGAATTTGAACAGCTACATCTATAAATTTAGAAAGGCCGTTGATTATGCCCGATGACATCTACCGCGCCTTGCAGAAAAGGCTGGACAAATTCTCTATGGGGTTTCCGGCCACGGAATCCGGTACTGAGATAAAAATCCTAGAGCATCTTTTTTCACCGGACGACGCGGAGCTTTTCCTGTCCCTCTCCCACAGACTGGAGCCGGCTGCGGCAATTGCGGCACGGCTGGGGCAGGACGAGGCGGAACTTACCCAGCGGCTTGAGGACATGGCCGGGCGTGGCCTTTTGTTCCGCCTGAAAAAAGGGGACGCCGCCAAGTTTGGAGCCATTCCCTTTGTGCATGGCCTGTTCGAGTTTCAAGTGAAGGATCTTTCCCCTGAGCTTGCGGCCATGGTCAAGCAATATAGCGACGAGGCCTTTGACAAGGCCATGCAGCAAGGGGCGGACTATTTCCTGCGCACCATCCCGGTGGGCAGAAGCGTGGACACCACCCGCAATGTGGCCGTTTTTGACGACGCGGTGGAGATTCTTAAATCCAAGGACCAGATCGTAATCACCGACTGCATCTGCCGCAAAAAGGAGCAGGTGACCGACGGAGACTGCGGCAAGCCTTTGGAAGCCTGCTTTATGTTTGGCTCCATGGGCCAATACTACCTGGACCGGGGCATGGGCCGGGTAATCAGCCTTGACGAAGGCATAAAGATTTTGGAGCAGTGCCGCGAAGCCGGCCTGGTGACCCAGCCGGCCACCACCACCAACCCAAGCGGAATGTGCAACTGCTGCGGCGATTGCTGCGGTGTGCTGGGGGCCCTACGCAAGCACCCCAAACCGGCACAGATGGTGTTCAGTAACTGGTTCGCCCAAGTTTCCCAGGATGATTGCACCGGTTGCGAAACCTGCCTGGAACGATGCCAGATGGATGCCATCGTCTTGAACGACGACGGCTTGGCCGAGGTGAGATTGGACCGCTGCATCGGCTGCGGCCTGTGCGTGGTGGCCTGCCCCACGGAAGCAATCGAGCTTTTGCCCAAGCCGGAGGACCAGCTGCGGGTGCCCCCGGCCAGCGCCGGGGAACAAATGATGAAGATGGCCCAAAAAAGGGGCCTGATGTAACTCTAAAATAAGCCCTTATATCCAGCCTCTGTCCAAGGCCATGGACTTGGCTTTATATCCTTTCGCGCACCACGTGAAACTCTATGGTCGCCGCGGTCACCTTGCTGGCCCCGGAGTAGATCAGGGTGGCGGTCCATAGGCCTTGCAGGCAAAGCACCACCGCCGGGCTCCACAGGGTGTCCAGGCCCAGGCCCAGGGAGGGCGAGTCCACGGCTGGGCCCACCGGGAAGACCAGGCTCATCACCATGCCATAGACGATACCCACCATGGCCATGATCTGGTAGGCGCTCAGACTGCCCCCGCCCCGGTAGTCGGCCCTGAGGATCTCGGACACCGCCCGCCACAGGCCGCTTATTATCAGGCACAGCCACAGGGCCGGGGTGAAGGCCCCGTTTAAAAACAGGTACAGGGAAGCCAGCCCGGACGCGCCGTTTACGATGAGGGTCAGCATCTGCACCGGCACCACGGCCAAGCCGTTCAGGCCGCTCTCATAGGATATTTTTTTGGTGTCGCCGCTGAACACCAGGTGCCAGTGCTTGAAGGCGGTCTGCACCCAGGTGGGGCAGGCCACCAGGGCCCGGCCATAGCAGCAGCCGAAGCTGAGGCAGGCCAGGCGTCCCAGGCCCTCGCCCAGGGTGTAGCAGATCACCAGGGCGGCCATCACCGGGGTCACCTGGAGGTGCTCCCCGGCGCCCTGGCCCAGGCAGGCCCGTGCCAACAGGGTCAGCCAGGGGGCCAGGAACAGGGCCGCGAAACCCGCCCCGGCCACGGTGAGGGTGGCCGGCTTGTGCTCCACCCAGCGGGCCACCAAACGGGCGGCCGGGGCGCTGAGGGAGATGAGCGGCAGCATCACCACCATCACCTCAAAGGGGCTGACCCCCACCGAGCCCAGCATGATGAGCATGAGCGCCGAGGCCATGAGCACCGCGTTGGCGGTGAACATGCCGTAAAAGGTGATGTTGACGCCGCGCCAGCGGCCGTTGTCCGAGCGGCCCACCGGGATGGCCGCCGCGATCTGCCAGCGTTCGCCGGGCAGACGTCGGCTCCACCACAGAAGCACCGCGAAAAGCACTCCCAGCCCGGCGGTGAATATCAGCTTGTCCATTACTATCTCCCGGCTGTTTAGCCCCGGGCCGCGGCCCGGCCGATCTGTTCGCGCACCCTGACCTCGGTTTCCACCAGAGGCTGGCCAAAACCGCAGGAAAAACGGCTGACCGCTTTGGGCGAAGCTTGGTTGTCGATGAGGTCCTGGTCAAAGTCCAAGCGCCCCGGCTGGAACAAGAGCACCACGGTGGATGAGCCGGGCTTGAACAGGCTCTTGGGCCGGCCCTTTTTGAGCATCAGGCCGGGGGTCATGGGCTGGGGGTCGTCGTAAAACTCTTGGCTGTAGCGCTGGCTGATCTCCCCCACCATCAGGGCCACAACCTCCACCACGGCCACCAGACCCACCTGGGAGCCGCCGGTCACGTCGGTGTCGAGGATGGTGACCATGCGCATGTTTTTGGAGTAGGGGTCCACCAGGCTCACCACCGCGCCGGGGTTGCAGGAGTGGTAGTGCCCGGCGATGGGGTAGGAGTCCACCACCCGGCCGCTCACCGGGGTGTGCACGTAGTGGTACTTGTCCGGGGTGAGGCGGCACAGGGCGTAGTCGCCGTCTTTGAAGGCCTCCAGCCAGCGGGTTTTGAGGTCGCCCAAAAGTTCATGGAAGGCGAAGAACTTTTCCTTGATGAACAACAGGGAGTGGGGGCCGAAGGAGCCCAGCAGCACCCGCGAGTCGGCCGGGGCCACCACCGCGGCGGGCTCTGGGTTCATGGGCCGAGTCTGCCAATAGCGGATCTTGCGGGTGAACAGCTTGGCCGGGGTGTCCAGGGTGTCCGGGTCATCCAGGCACTCGCTCAGATCCACCCCCCAGGAGCGCACCGCCTCGGCGCTGGCCTTGAGGCGCACCCCCAGCATGGCCTCGAAGTTGAGTAGCCCCAGCAAGCTGGAGCCACGGGCGCTGGTGATGGCCTTGAACACGGTGGGCGTTTTTTCGCGCACCTCGGAATAGAGGAAGTTCACCAAGCGGTCGGCGAAGAGGCGCTCGGTGCACACCTGGCCGCTACGCCTGTCTATGTATTGATGGGTGGTCAAACTCATTGCTTTGCTCCATGGGCGGGCCGCCGGCCAATTGTGCTTGGTCCGGCCGCGCCTGAAAATCGATAACCGTTAACAGCAGGTTTATGAGCAGGGACACGTCCTCGCCCCCGGCCCGCCCGCCCAGCACCGGCTCCTTCAACTCGGCCAAAAGAGCCTGGGGCTCGCGGCCGGCCAAGACCCGCCCCAAGGCCCGGCGGGCCGTGGGGTGGTTTTCCAGGGCTTTCAGCCCCGCGCCGGTGAGGTCTTCGCTGAGCACCTGCCAGGCTTCGCCAAGATGGCGGCGCCTGAGGCCGGTGCGGTAATAGTCTTCCGCCGCCTGGTTGAACTGGCGGGCGTCGGCCCTTAGCGGGTCGCTGGCCCCCAGTTCGCTCAGGATGCCGTGGGTCAACCGCCCCAGGGCCGAGCGCTGCCCCGGCTGGGCCAGGCGTTCCTTCAACTCGGCCAGCACCGGCCCCATACCCAGGCAATCGATGATATCGGTCCCTTCCTGCTCCAACAGGCTCAGGCAGGCCAGAAAGTATTGGCTGAGCTTCACCCGCTGGTAGCCGGGATAGCGGCGGCTGGGCCTGGTCTCGGCGGTGCGCTCCAAAATGCTTTTCAGCAGCAGGTTGGGGGTGTCCTGGCGCACGAAAAAGGTGGGCAAGCCGATGGCCGCGGCAAAGAAAATCTGGCGGCGCTCGCTCTCCACCTCGGGATGATCCGGGATGTGGGAGTGGCTCAGGCGGCCCTTGGCGATGAGCGAAAAGGCCAGCACCGTGAGCAAGCGCTGCATGTCCACCGCCCCGGCCAGGTCCCGGCGCAGGCTGTAGAACAGGCTGTAGTGGCGGCCTTCGAAACCGGCGAAGCCGTGGGTGGCCATCTCCCGCTGGCGGTGCAGCAGGTACAGGGGCATGGAGGGATCGAACACCCCCAGGGAGGCCAGGTCCTGCTTGAGCCGCTCATGGTTGCCCAGGCGGCCGTCCAGGGCCGGGCTCTGGCCGGTGCTCATCAGGCACGCCAGGTAGTCCATTAGCCTGAAGTCCGGCAGGCAGTCGCCCCTGAGGCCGAAGATCTTGGCCAGGGGCTCGTCAAGCCAGGGTGGGCCGAAGGGGGTGAGCCTGAGGCCCAGGGGCCGCAACTTGAGGTGGGCCTTTTTGCGCCAGCGCCGCCAGATCATGCGCAAGTGGGTGTAGTCCAGCTCAAAGGGCAAAAAGCTCAGCACCTTTTCCGGGTGGAAGTCGCCAAAGGCCAGGCGATAGGGCGCGGCGGAGTAGGTGCCCACGAACATGGGCAGGAAGTGCTCCACGAACTTGGTGACCAGATCGCCCAGGTATTTTTCGTGAGCCGGTTCCAGGCCGCCCGCGGCCATGGCCCGGCTCAGTTTGCGGCTGCCCAGGCTCACGTGGGTGCCGTTGTTGGCCAGGCTGATGTTGGAGGCGCTGGGCAGGGTCACCAGATTGTTGAGGACGATGCCCGCCTCCTTGAGGCGCGACAAGCCGTTGAACTGGGCCCTGGAGAGCACCTGGTGGCACAGGTGCATGTACTGGTGTTTTTCTTCCCCCTTGGCCCAGCCCGACAGGCAGGGATTCATGAACAGCTCGCGGTAAAAGGAGTCGGAAATGCACTCGGAGAGCTGCTTCTGGCGCACCGGGGGATGGGGCGAAAAGTACACATCCACCTTTTGGCCGCTTTCGGCCAGGCCCAGGCTGGTCTCGGCGTGCCGGGCCAGCAGGTGGGTGAGCAGATAGCGCCGACAGGTCTCCTCCGCCGCCTGGCGTCCGGCGCCGGGGCTGTCGGGGCGGCTCAGGTGGAAGGAGTAGGTCTCCGGCGAGGTGTTGTCCGAGAGGTAGTGCTCGGCCATGGCCCGGCCCCGCGCCCGCAGCTCCGGGGGCAGGGCGGACCGGCGGCCCAGGGCGTCCAGCAACGACAGCTTTAGCAGGTAGCTGATCGGCAGGCGCAAGCGGCCATCGGGGCAGGAGAAACGCGCCGCGTCGGCCCGGCGAGGGCCCTGGGGCTGGTCCTTGTCGGCCAACAGGTCCCGCTCCCAGGCCTGGCGGGCCAAGGGGGAGAGCAGCTCCGGGTCCAGACGCACCCAGGAGTTTTCCCACAGGCCCCGGGAGTTGCCCTGGAGCCACTGCTCCAGGTCGTTGATCACCCGCCGGGGCATCTCCCCGGAGCGCTCACGTTTGGCTATGTTGCGGTAATAGTTGGACTCTACAATGGAGCGGGGCAGGTCCACCGCCTCGGCGGGGCCTTGCACCACCGCTTGCAGTTCGTTTTCGCAGCCACAGGTGGCATCGCCCAGGGAAAAGGGCAGGCTGGCGGCCAGGGATGAGGGAGTGGACACATCCACCCCGGCCCGGCGCAGCAATTCAGCAGGGCTATGGGTGCCGGGATAGGGCCAGCCATGCAGGGGAATGGGATTCACTAGGGTTCGTCTCCTTAAGGCTCGTCTTGGCCCCCGGTGCACCCTTGCGCCGGGTCCGGCCAGACCTGTGCCTTATTAGACGTTTTATTTACCCTAGTTAGCCCATAGTTGAGTTACAGCCCTGTGAACAACGCGAGGAGAAGTGATGGCAATAAAAGGGGCGGCGCCCATGGACGCCGCCCCGGTGGTTGTGCCTTTGGGGGCCTAACTCTTGAGTTCTTCCAAATTGGCGTAGATGTCCAGGGCATCGGGATTGGCCAGGGCGTCCTTGTTCTTGATCTCCCGGCCGTGGACAGCGTTTCTGACCGCCAGCTCCACTTTTTTGCCGCTTCTGGTGTAGGGGATGTCGCGCACGGCGATGATCTTGGCCGGCACATGGCGCGGAGTGCAGGCGGTGCGGATCAAGGTCTTGATCTTCTTTATCAAATCATCGTCCAGCTCATAGCCCGGGTTGAGGCGCAAGAACAGGATCACCCGCACGTCGCCCTTCCAATCCTGGCCTACCACCAGGCTGTCGGCGATCTCGGGCATGTTCTCCACCTGGCGGTAGATTTCGGCGGTGCCGATGCGCACCCCGCCGGGGTTCAAGGTGGCGTCGGAGCGGCCGTACATGATCACTCCGCCCTCGGGCGTCACCTCGCAGAAGTCGCCGTGGAACCAGATGTTGGGGTAAATATTGAAATAAGCGGCCTGGTATTTGACCCCATCGGGGTCGTTCCAGAACATTATGGGCATGGAGGGCCAGGGCTTGGTGCACACCAACTCGGCCTTTTGGCCCACCACCGGCTTGCCCGTCTCGTCCCAGGCCTCCATGGCCATGCCCAGGCCCCGCGCCTGCAACTGCCCGGCGTACACCGGGCCGATGGGGTTGCCCAGGGCGAAGCAGCCCACCAGGTCGCTGCCCCCGGATATGGAGCTGAGGCACAGGTCGTCTTTTATGTCCCGGTACACGTACTTGAAGCTTTCGATGCTCAGCGGCGAGCCGGTGCTCAGCACCGCCTTGAGGGCCGACAGGTCGTACTGCTTGCCCGGCTTGAGGCCCTCGTTCTCAATGGCCGCCAGATAGCGGGCGCTGGTGCCGAAGATGGTCATGCCCTCGTCGGCCGCGAATTTCCAAAGCACCTCCGGGCCGGGATAGAAGGGCGATCCATCGAAGAGCAGCAGGGTGGCCCCCAGGGACAGGGCGCTGACCAGCCAGTTCCACATCATCCAGCCGCAGGTGGTGAAGTAGAAGATTTTGTCTTTGCGCTTCACATCGGTCTGCAGGCCCAACTCCTTGAGATGCTGCAACAGCACGTTGCCCGCGCCGTGCACCATGCACTTGGGCACTCCGGTGGTGCCCGAGGAATACAGGATGTACAGGGGGTGGTCAAAGGGTAACTGGGCGCAGTTTAGGCCCGGATTGCCGCTGCCGCTGACCAAGTCGTCGAAGCGGTGGGAACCAGGCACCATGCCCATGTCCGGCTGCTCACTGGTGAAAGGCACCACCACCACCTGCTCGATGCCGGGTATCTCGGCCTTTACCTTGGCCACCCGCTCCAGGGAGCTGAAGGTCTTGCCGCCGTAGAAATAGCCGTCCGCGCAGAACAGCACCTTGGGCTGAATCTGGCCGAAGCGGTCCATGACCCCTTGGAAGCCGAAGTCCGGGCTGCAAGAGGACCACACCGCCCCCAGGCTGGCGGAGGCCAACATGGCCACGATGGTCTCGGGAATGTTGGGCATGAAACCGGCCACCCGGTCGCCGGGGACCACCCCGAACTCAGCCAGGGCGGCGGCCAGACGGGCCACCTGTCCGTAAAGCTCGGCATAGGTCATGCTGCGTTGGGAGCCGTTTTCGGATCGGAAGACTATGGCCGGGTGGTCGTCGCGGTGGCGCAGAAGGTTCTCGGCGAAGTTTAGCCGCGCCCCGGGGAACCACTCGGCTCCGGGCATCTTGTCCAGATCCTTGACCACTTCGGTGTAGGGCTGGGTGTGCATGACATTGAAAAAGTGCCACACCGCCTCTTGGAAAGCGGCAATGTTTTCCACCGACCAGTCGTACAAAGACGGGTAGTCCTGAAAGTCGGTGCCGTGCTTTTGATTAATGAAATCAATGAATCGGCTGAGATTGGTCTGGGCCACGCGCTGGGCGGACGGCTCCCACAATTTTTCGGCCATGAAACATCCTCCCTACCTTATTACGATGCCGAACTCTGACGTTGGTCCCGCCTGATGGGCAGGCCATCACATTTCCCCAAATGTAACCCCAGAGCCGATAGCACCTTAGCAAGCCTGGGGCGCTAAGGCAAAAAAAACCTCGCATCTTTCATTGGGATTGTGGGGCCCCATTTGGAGCGGCAAAAACCCCCTCATCGGAAACGGCAACATTAAGGCCCGGTTATCATTGGTAATACCAGTTTGACTTGCCCGCCGGACAAGGATATAGCCCTAAGTTCTATAAAGGTTTTTAAGGGCTGATTAAATGGGCCGCCATTTCGGCCTGATCCAGGCCGGAGCCTGGAGACGCACCGGGCAAGGCGGCGCGGCGGGGGTGGCGGGGGGGATATCCAGTCGCCGCCTAAAATCCCCTATGGTCAGCAGACCTTTACCTGCGGGGGCAGCGGCGGCGGATCGGCCACGGGGGTGGCCGGGCCGAAGCATCCCCTGGGCAGCGGAGGGCCAGGGCCGCCAGACGGCTGGCCGGCGCTCCAAGCAGACGGCGCGTTTGGGCCCATGGCCCATAGCCCGTTTACGGCCCTTTTGAGTATTTCACCCGGCAAGGAGACTCGGGCATGACGCAAAAAATTACCTCCCGGCCCGTGGGCGCGGTGATGGTGGTGGGTGGCGGTATCGCCGCCATCCAGGCATCGCTGGACCTGGCCGATTCGGGCTACTACGTCTACATGGTGGAAAAGAGCTCGGCCATCGGCGGGGTCATGAGCCAGTTGGACAAGACCTTTCCCACCAACGACTGTTCCATGTGCATCCTCTCCCCCAAGCTGGTGGAGGCGGGCCGTCACCCCAACATCGAGCTGATCACCCTGGCCGAGGTGCAGGAGGTCCAGGGGATGGAGGGCGACCTGACGGTCAAGGTGCTGCAAAAGGCACGTTACGTGGACCTGGGCAAATGCATCGCCTGCGGAGCCTGCGCGGCCAAGTGCCCCAAGCGCATCCCCGACGAGTTCAACCAGGGGTTGGGCAAGCGCAAGGCCGCCCATGTGAAGTATCCCCAGGCGGTGCCGCTCAAATACGCTATCGACGCGGAAAACTGCATTTACTTCCAAAAGGGCAAGTGCAGGGCCTGTGAGAAGTTCTGTCCCGCCGGGGCCATCGACTACGAGCAGCAGGACCAGGAACTGGAGATCAACGTGGGCGCGGTGATCCTGGCCGCCGGGTTCAAGCCCTACGACCCCACCTCCTACCCCCAATACGCCTATGCCAACTTTACCAACGTGGTCACCGCCCTGGAGTTCGAGCGCATTCTGAGCGCCTCGGGCCCCTGGATGGGCCACCTGGTGCGGCCCGGCGACGAGGCCGAGCCCAAGAAGATCGCCTGGTTGCAGTGTGTGGGCAGCCGCGACCTGAACCACTGCGATCACCCCTACTGTTCCAGCGTGTGCTGCATGTACGCCATCAAGGAAGCGGTGATCGCCAAGGAGCACTCCCACGCCGAGCTGGACGCGGCCATCTTCTTCATGGACATGCGCACTTACGGCAAGGACTTTGAGCGCACCTACGTGGGGGCCCAGGAGCATGGGGTGCGCTTCGTGCGCAGCCGCATCCACTCCATCAGCGAGTTGCCGGGCGGCAGCCTGCGCCTGGAGTATGTCACCGAAAAAGGCCAGTCCAAGAGCGAAGACTTCGACATGGTGGTGCTCTCCCAGGGCCTGGAGATGAGCCCCGACGCGGCCGACCTGTGCCGCCGCCTGGGGGTGGAGCAAAATGAGAGCCGCTTCGCGGCCACCGATTCCTTTGCCCCGGTAGCCACCAGCCGTCCGGGGGTCTATGTGTGCGGCGCCTTGGCCGGTCCCAAGGACATCCCCCTGTCGGTGATGGAGGCCTCTGCCGCCGCCTGCGCCGCCTCCTCGGGCCTGGCCGCCGGGCGGGGCACCCTGATCACCGAGCCGGTGGAGGTGCCTCAGCGCGACGTGCGCGGCGAGGCTCCCCGGGTGGGCGTGTTCGTCTGCTCCTGCGGCATCAACATCGCCGGGGTGGTGGACGTCAAGGCGGTGATGGACTACGCGGCCACCCTGCCCAACGTGGTCTACGTGGAGAACAACCTGTTCACCTGCTCCCAGGACACCCAGGACAAAATGACCGAGGTGATCAAGGAGCAGGGCCTCAACCGCATGGTGGTGGCCGCCTGTTCGCCCCGCACCCACGAGCCCCTGTTCCAGGAGACCTTGCAGGCGGCGGGCATCAACAAGTACCTCTTTGACCTGGCCAACATTCGCAACCAGGACTCCTGGGTGCACGCCGACGACCCGGCCGCGGCCACCGAAAAGGCCAAAGACCAGGTGCGCATGGCCGTGGCCAAGGCTTCCCTGTTGGAGCCGCTGACCGAGGCCAAGCTCTCCATTCTGCCCAAGGCCATGGTCATCGGCGGCGGGGTGTCGGGCATGAACGCGGCGCTGAACCTGGCGGCCCAGGGATATGAGACCCACATCGTGGAGCGCGACAACGCCATGGGCGGCAACGCCCGCATGCTGCGCACCACCGCCCTGGGTGAGGACGTGCAGGAGTACCTGGGCGAGCTGACCGCCAAGGTGGAGGCCGAGCCGCTGATCACCGTCCACCTGGGCACGGTGATCAAGAACGTGGACGGCTTCGTGGGCAACTTCAAGACTACGCTGACCAAGGACTCCGGCGAGGAGCTTCTGGAGCACGGCGTGGCCCTGATCTGCACCGGGGCCGGTGAATACAAGCCCAGCGAATACCTCTATGGCCAGGATTCCCGGGTGATGACTCACCTGGAGATCGACCAGGCCATCCTGGGCGGCGAGCTGGACCTGAGCAAAATCAACAAGGCGGTGTTCATTCAGTGCGTGGGTTCCCGCGAGCCGGAGCGCCCCTATTGCTCCAAGGTCTGCTGCACCCACTCGGTGGAAAGCGCCCTGGCCATCAAGGAGGCCAACCCCGAGGCCCAAGTGGCCATCATCTACCGGGACATGCGCACCTACGGCGACCGCGAGCGCCTGTACCAAGAGGCCCGCTCCAAGGGCGTGATCTTCGTGCGCTACGACCCGGACACCAAGCCGGAAGTGGTCACCGAGGGCGACACTCTGCTGGTCAAGGCCCAGGACCCCATCCTTCAGCGGACCATAGTTTTGGAGGCGGATTTGGTGGGCCTGGCCACGGCCATCGTGAGCCACCAGGACGAGCACCTGGCCCAGATGTTCAAGATTCCTTTGGATCAGGACGGTTGGTTCCTGGAGGCCCACGTGAAGCTCAGGCCGGTGGATTTCGCCACTGACGGCGTGTTCATGGCCGGTCTGGCCCACTACCCCAAGCCCCTGGAAGAGGCGGTGTCTCAGGCCCAGGCGGCGGTGAGCCGGGCGGCAACGGTGCTTTCGCGCACCGAGATGATGCTGCCGGGCACCGTGGCCTTCATCGACCAGCGCAAGTGCGTGGGCTGCGGGGTCTGCTGGACGGTGTGCCCCTACCAGGCCATCGACCAGGACGAGAACGGCTTGGCCGTGGTCAACGAGGCCCTGTGCAAGGGCTGCGGCACCTGCGTGGCTTCCTGCCGCTCGGGCGCGCCAAACTTGCGGGGTTTCAGCAACCAGGACGTGCTGGCCCAGATTTCGGTGATGTTGCAGGGCTGAAAATTAAGGCCTTGTCATTATGGAGTACGCCATGAGTGAAGAAAATCAGTTCCAGCCGCGTATCGCGGCCTTTTTCTGCAACTGGTGCACCTACGGGGGGGCGGACCTGGCCGGGGTGAGCCGTTTGCAGTACCCGCCCAACTTCCGGGCCATCCGCATTCCCTGCACCGGCCGCATGAGCCCCAAGTTCATCTTGCAGGCCTTCCGCCAGGGGGCCGACGGCGTGTGGGTGAGCGGCTGTCACCCCGGCGACTGTCACTACATCGCTGGCAACATGTACGCCCGCCGCCGCTTCACTATCCTCAAGAACCTGCTGGAGTACGTGGGCATCGAGCCGAACCGCCTGCACTTCAGTTGGATATCATCGGCCGAGGCCACCAAGTTTCAGCAGACCGCCATCGAGGTGATCGAGTCGGTGCGCGCCCTGGGGCCCGCTACCCGCATGGTCAAAGACATCGGGAAGGTGGCCTGATGGGTTCGATATTCGAGAGCACGGCTCAACAGATACGCGAGGCGGCCAAGAAGCTGCTTGCCGATGGCACGGTTGATTGCGTTATCGGCTATGCGGCGGGCACGGTGCCCATGCGCGATTACCCCTACTTCGCCTACACCCCCGAGGAGGCGGAGAATCTGACCTGGTCGCCGTTTTGCACCAACAACCTGGCCAACTTTTTGATCCGCCGCCCGGCGGGTGAAAAGGGCAAGGTGGCCATCGTGGCCCAGGGCTGCGTGAGCCGCAGCATCGTGGGCTTGATCAAGGAAAACCAGA
>JAIPDO010000097.1 GCA_021737645.1 Desulfarculaceae bacterium | reverse complement strand
CTAATAACCCATCTTCTTGAGGCCCTGCTCCTGGCGGGACCACTTGGGCTCCACCCGGACCATGAGGTCCAAAAACACCTGCTGACCGATGAGCTTTTCCAGGTCCATGCGGGCCTGGGTGCCGATCTTTTTCACCATGGCCCCGCCCTTGCCGATGATGATGCCCTTGTGCCCCTGGCGTTCTACGTGGATGGTGGCGGTGATGGCCACCGGCCGCTCGGGGTCCTCGGGCTCCAGGTATTGGTCCACGGTCACGGCGGTGGAGTAGGGAACCTCCTGGCCGGTGAGGCGGAAGACCTTTTCGCGGATCAGCTCGGAGGCCAAAAAGCGCATGGGCAGATCGGTGATGACGTCCGGGGGGAACAGGGCCGGCCCCTCGGGCAGGGCCTGGGTCAGCTCGGCCAACAGATTGTCCACCCCGTCGCCGTTCTGGGCGCTGATGGGCACCAGGGCCTTCCAGTTGCCCCACTGGGCGGCCCGGGACAACAGCGGCAGCAGGGCTTCTTTGCGGGGCAGCAGGTCGATTTTGTTCAGCGCCAGGATCACCGGGCTGTCGGTGTTGCTCAGACGGGGGGCCAGGGCCTGGGCCCGCTCCATGCCCTTGGCGGTGATCTCGGCCATGAACAGCACCGCGTCCACGTCGCTCAAGGCATCCATGGCGGTGGCCACCATGCGCCGGTTCAGGGCGTTTTTGGCCGCGTGAATGCCGGGGGTGTCCAAAAATATGATCTGGGCCTCGGGCATATTGTGCACCCCCAACAAACGATGCCGGGTGGTCTGGGGCTTGTCGCTGGTAATGGCCAGCTTAAAGCCCAGTGCCTTGTTCAAGAAGGTGGACTTGCCCACGTTGGGCGCCCCGATTATGGCTACGAAGCCTGATTTCATTTCGATCCTGACTATTTATGGTTAGCCTCAACTAGCCCTAGCTTACCGCAGGCAACCGGTTCTGGTAAGGGCCATTTTCGGCCCACGGGCCGGGGCCGAGACGGATCGCCGTGGCGGGGCCGATTTCCCTTGGCTCTGGGCTCCGCGGTGCTAACATAAAAATAAGAGCGGAACTTGTCAGGGCATTAAAAGGTTCACGGTGAGGACGATGGCGAATCCGGTTTTCATATCCGGCGCGGCGCTGGGCAGGTTCGGAAAACGCACCGACAGCCTGGAGCAGATGATGATCGAGGCCGCCCAGGCGGCCCTGACCCAGGCCGAGTTGGAGTCGGTGGACGCGGTGTATCTGGGGGTCATGGACCCCGGCGAGTTCACCGGCGACTCCAACCTGGCCGCGGTGCTCACCGACCAGCTGGGCCTGCCGGGCACCCCGGCCTCGCGGGTGGAGACGGCCAGCAGCACCGGGGCGGCGGTCTTGGAAAGCGCCTTTTACGCCGTGGCCAGCGGGTACGTGCAAAACGCCCTGGTGGTGGCGGGCGAAAAGATGACCCACCTGCCCACCGGCGAGACCACCCGCATCCTGGCCCGGGTCATCGACCGGGTGGAGCGCAGCTACGGGGCCACCATGCCCGCCCTGGCGGCCATGATCGCCCGGCGCTACGCCTTTGAGGGCGAGCTGGACGAGGCCACCCTGAGCCGGGCCCTGGGCGCGGTGGCCATCAAGAACCACGCCGGAGGGGCCATGAACCCCTACGCCCAGTTCCAGAAGGCAATCGACATCGATAAGTACCTGGCCAGCCGCATGGTGGCCGACCCCCTGCGCATCTACGACTGCGCGCCCATCAGCGACGGCGCGGCGGCCATGGTGCTTTCGAGCCGCCCCGCCCTGCTAAACTTGGTGGGGGTGGGACATGCCACCGACACCCTGGCCGTGGGCCGGAGGGGGGCCTTCACCTCCTTCAACTCCACCAAGCAGGCGGCATTGAAGGCCTATCAGATGGCCGGGCTGGGTCCGGCGGACATCGACCTGGCCGAGGTGCACGACGCCTTCACCATTTTTGAGATCATCGGCAGCGAGGACCTGGGCTTCTTCGCGGCGGGCCAGGGCTGGAAGGCGGCTCTGGAGGGCGACACCGGCCGGGAAGGGCGCTTGCCCATCAACGCCTCGGGCGGGCTCAAGGCCAGGGGCCACCCGGTGGGGGCCTCGGGCCTGGCCCAGGTGGTGGAACTGGCCTGGCAGATGAGCAATCAAGTGACGCCCGAGCGCCAGCTCGGCAAGGTGGACGTGGGCCTGGCCCAGTCCATCGGCGGCCTGGCCAACAACAACCTGGTGACCATCCTCACCCGCACCGACCGCAAGCGCGCCTGGCAGGTGCCCGAGGATCTGGAGTACCAGCCCACTCTGGTGCCCAGCCGCCCCTTGCTCCAGGTGCAAAGCCTCAAGCCGGGGCGGGGAACCCTGCTCACCTGGACCCAGCTTTACAGCCCGCCGCCGGGCTTCGAGGTCCCTCTGGACCTGGGCTACGTGCAGTTGGCCGACGACTCGGTGATCTTGGCCCACGGGCGCATGGAGCCTCCCTTCAAGCTGGGCGGCACGGTCAGCGTGGACGTGGAGGGCGAGCACTTCGTGTTCAAGCACCGCGACACCACCGGCGAGCTGATAAAGCAGATCGGCAACCTGGCCCGCCAGGTGGTGGGTTGGTGGAGCGCGGTGGAAGACGTTTCCACCGGCGCGGTGCGCGGTCGCAAGGCGGCCAAGCTCAAGGCGGCCCGCAAAAAGCGCCGGGACGAGGACAAAGACGGCCCGCCGCCAGGGGCGCAGGACTGACCCCGCAATTTTGATCAGCGTAGGTTGGGTAGAGGGGCCGTCGGCCCCGAAACCCAACTACTCCCTTCCCCTCTCGCCAGCGCCAAATTACGCAAAACACTTAGGGTTATAGACGTTTTCGCTTGAAGGCAGCGTCAACCGTCGCGTAGGTTGAAGGCGGGGCGGGCCGGAGCCGGGCACTGGGGCTTGGCGCACGAACGCGCCCTGGGGAGGGAAAATATGCTCCGTTGGTTACGAATCTTTATAACTGGCCTGGCCGTGGTGCTGGCCCTGTCCCTGGCCGGCGGGGCCTGGGCCCAGCCTTTGAGCGACTGCCGGAGCACCTGCGCTCAGTTGAAGGCTGAGGGCACCCTGGCAAGCGCCGATGATATGCAGCAGTGCCTGGACCTTTGCGGCAAGTTCAAGGACGCCGGTATAGACGGCATCTCCTTCAAGTGCTCCATGAACCTGACCAAGGCCTGCGGCTTCGAGCTGGCCTGGGACCTGATCCGCTACTGCTTCAAGCCCTGCATCGAGTTCAAAAAGGACCCCTGCGAGGACTGCCTGGTCAAGCATTCCTTTTGCCAACAAGGCAGCGCCTGCCGCGACATGGTCTGCAAGTGCTTCAAGATTCCCAACTGTCAGCATATGCACCGCAAAGTTTGCGACAAGTAGGGCGGAGCGCCACCTAGTTTAGTGTAGGTTGGGTAGAGGGGTCGTAGGCCCCGAAACCCAACAAACAAGGGTCGGACGCCGTGCGCCGGTCAGGCAGGTTGGCGACTATGCCTGCTTTTCATTACGAGCCAATTTCCCAGCCATAGCCGTCATCGCGAGGAGCATCTCGGAAGAGATGCGACGTGGCGATCTTCGCTTTCCTCCCAGGTGGGAGGGGGTGGGGTGGGAGGGAGGTTTGGTCTTGGCTCTTTTGCGCAGGCATGCCGAGGGAAGCGGAAGATTGCCACGGCCGGGCAGACCAGGCGGCCTGATTCCAACAGACCTCGGCCGCTGCCCGGCCTCGCAATGACGACTATCTGTTGGAGGAGGGTGACGGGAGGAATTTGGCCTTGTTCAAATGCTGAAATCAGTGCGCGAGTGTTTCTGCGGGCAGAGATTGCTTCGTCGCGGCGGAGTGCCGCTTTAGCTCCACACCGCCGTGGACATCTCATGATTACTGGCTATGTCGTCCAGGATCAGCGCCCGCAGCTTCTTGGCCACCGGTCCCACCTTGCCGTCAGCTACCGCCTTGCCGTCGATGCGGGTCACGGGCAATACGTCCAGGGTAGTGCCGAAGAGCATCACCTCGGCGGCGGTTTTGAGCTCATCCACCTGTAGGTGACGCCGGGCCACCCCGGCCAGCTCACCGCGCTCCACCAGCTCCTGGGCCAACTCCATGGTGCGTTTGGCCGTGGTGCCTTCCAAAATGTGCTCCGGCGGGGGCAGCAGCAGGACGCCCTGTTGGTCCACCAGGCCCATGTTTTCGGTGGAACCCTCGGCCAGGTAGCCGGTGGGGTCCAGGCAAATGGCGAAGTCCCAGCCGTGGGTGATGGCCTCGCGCTTTAAGAGCACGTTGGGTAGGTAGTTGCAGGATTTTACCCCCGCGAAAAAGCCGCTTTTGGCCGGAACCTGGCTCACGCCCAGGTTGGCCCCTTGCTCATAGATTTCCTCGGACGGCGGATGGATGCGGCTGGCCACCAGGTAAACCCCGGCCTGGGGGCACTCGTAGGGGTTGGTGCTGAAGCCGCCGGGCCCCCGGGACAGGAAGATGCGCAGCATGCACTCCCGTTGGCCTCCGGCCCGGATCACCGCCGTGGCCAGGGCGGTAAGCTCCCGCCGGGTCAGGGGCATCTCCAGGTGGATGGAGGTGGCCGAGCGCTTCAGGCGCTCCAAATGGCGCTCGAACAGGTAGATGCGCCCGTTCAAGCACTTGGTGGCCTCGAAAACTCCGTCGCCCCGGTGCACCAAATGGTCGTCGAGAGGCACGCTCATGAGCCAGGGCTCGGTTACGATGCCCCCCAGCCAGTTGGAGTACATGGCCAGATAATCTCCGGCCCATGGCCGGGGCAGGGCCTTTAGGCGCGCCAGGGCCTCATCGGAGCTAAGCAGGGGTGGTTCTGGGTAGTTGGACATATTTCGACTTTACACCTCGCAAACGGCGTGGACAAGAACTGAGGCCGGTTCATTCTTGACAAGCCGGGCGGGGCAGCTACAGTTACTGCCATCTTATTTTCCAGGTATAGGCCCTCGGTGGCCGGGCGAGGATTACGTGGCACCTGCCAAGAAAAAGCCTTTTCCTCTATCGATCACGGCGAATCTTTCGCGCAGCCTAAAAAAGCAAATGGTGCGCCGCGCCGGCCGGATAGATTTTTATCGCTTGCTCCAGCACCTGGCTCACAGCGAGTCGGGCCGTCCCTGGCTGGAACGCTTCCGGCAGCTTCCCGACTATTGGCAGGAGGCCGGGGCCATCCGGGAACGGGCCGCCGAGCTTACCATGGACCAGCTCGCCTCGGAAGGCCTGCCCTCGGACCTCAAGGCCGTGCAGCGTAACCTTGAGTCCATCGCCATCCGCTACGACCGCGAGGTTTACACCTACGGGGTCACGGCGGCGGTGACCCTGGTCAACGGGTTTTTCAGCCAGCACGACCCCGAGGCCAGCTTCCTTTCGCCTGACCGGCGCGAGGTGGCCCACATCGCCAAGCTGCAGGAATACCGCAAGCAGGGCGTGGGGGTGTTGTACCTGATCAACCACTCCTCCCATTTGGACGAATTCCTCCTGGGCGCGGTGCTGAGCCAGCACGACCTGTGCCTGCCTGCCTTTGCCGCCGGCGACAACATGATGGCCATTGAGAGCATCGCCCGCATTTTTTGGGCTTCCTCTTATGTGGTGCGCCGCCGGGGGGCCGACCGCGCCTACATGGCCGCCCTTTTCAACTACTGCCGGGCCATGGGCGAGTGCGGCGGGCAAAATGGCATCTTTTTGGAGGCCTGGGCCGGAGGGGCCCGCAGCCGCGACGGCAGTCTGCGCTATCCCCGCCGCCTGGTCACCCTCAGGGGCTCCCTGGCCGGGGACCAGGAGGTGGTGGTCCAGCCGGTGGCCATCAGTTTCTCCATAGTGCCGGAAGACCTTTCCCTGGCCGCCCGCAAGGGGGCCTACACCTGGCTCCGGGGCTTGAGCGCGCTTTCGACCATGGGGCGCATGGTGGCCCATCCCCGCTCCTGGGTCTGGCGCAGCGTCCAGGGCCTGTATGGCCGGGCCTATCTGACCCTGCCCGAGCCGCGCCTGCTCTCCGAACTAAAGGCGTCCCACTCCGCCGACCGCCAGGGCCGGGACCTGGACGAGTTTGTGGCCCTTACCGCCATCAGCGACATCGCCCGCAGCAAAAAGGTCATGGCCAGCCAGCTCACCGCCAGGGGCCTGCAAAGGGCTCGCAGCCAGGGCATGCGCGACCTTAACGCGGCCACCAAGGCCGAGCTGGAGTCCCTGACCGAGTATCACCTGGAGACCTTTGGGGTGGAGCCGGACCTGGAGGACTTCATCCGCGACAACCCCATCTCCCTGGTGGTGGCCGACGGCCTGAAGACCCTTCGCCGCCGGGGGGTGGTGTGGCCCCTGATGCACGACGAAAAAAAGCTGCCCAAGGTGCGCAACGCCAGGGGCCTTGGCTTTTACGCCACCCACGGCGACCGCCGCCTGTATTCCCCCAACGCCAAGCAGAACCTGGTGGTGGTGGGGGCGGGCGACTGGGGTTTCGCCCTGACCTATCACCTGGGCAACCGCATGCTGGAGGGCCGCCACTATTTACACGCCAGCCTGACCCTCTATGACCCCCGGCGGGAGCTTATCGAACACCTGGCCTACGACCGCAGCCCCGAGGGCCGCTTCTCCGAGCTGCGTTTGCCCAAGAACTCCTTTGCCACCGCCGACCCCCCCAGCGCCTTCAAGAAGGCCAGCGAGGTGTTGTTGGCCTGCCCGGCCCAGTACCTGGCCACCCAGGTGGAGGTGATCCTGGCCCACGCCCAGCAGGGGCTCAAGCTGGTGGTGGCCAGCCGGGGCCTGGCCGCCGAGCCGCCTTATCTGCCGGCGGCCATGGTGCGCCAGATGGCCGCCAAGGCCGGACGGGGCGATGTGGCGGTCTACGCCCTGGGCGGCGCGGTGGGGGCTGGGGACCTGGTGGAGGGGCGCCACGGCCGTTTGGTGCTGGCCGGGCCCGCCGCCGACCGCGGCGAGTTGGCCAAGCTGTTCACCCTGGACCCGGTGGAGGTGGCGGTTAGCGACGACCCGGTTGGGGTGAACCTGGCCGGGGTGCTCTCGCGCATCTACGGGATGTGGGCGGGATACCTGTCCAAGGTGGGCCGCATGAACCGGGGCTCCACGGCGGGCTGCTACCTGGCCGACGCCTCGGCCGAGGCCATCGCCCTGGCCAAGGCCCTGGGCGGGGCGGAAGAGAGCTTCAGCGCGGCCAGCACGGCCTGGTCCGCCGCCTTCGCGGCTGGCGGCCTTGGCGGCCAGGCCAGGGACTTCGGCCGCCGTTTGGGCGGACAGTCCCGGAAAGGGCGCGAGCTGCCCTCCGCGGCCCGCCGCCTGGCGCGGCAATGGGCCGAGGAAGGCCGCCCGCTGATCGCTTGGAACGATCTTGAGTTGGCCATCAAGATGGCCGCCTCGCGCAAGGTGGATATGCCCATCCTCACCGAAGCCTGGACCACCTTGACCCAAGGGGAAAGCTCCGAATCCTGAGCAGCGGGCTCCCGCCTGATCACCCACCCCCGATTTTCCGCGTCACCGCGCCCGCGGCGTCCGGCCCGTGGGCCGGGAG
>JAIPDO010000096.1 GCA_021737645.1 Desulfarculaceae bacterium | reverse complement strand
GGTTGCCGGTCCAGGCGGCCATGACGCTCACGAACATCTCCGGGGCGGTGGTGCCCAGGCTGATGATGGTGGCCCCGATGACGATGCGGGGCAGCCCGGTGCGCCGGGCCAGGGCCACCGCGCCGTCCACCATGAGGTCCGCCCCCTTGGACAGCACCACGATGCAGGCCACCAGCAGCAAAAGCAGGCCCCAGACCGGCACGCCGGCCACCATTTGATGCAGCACTTGGTCGCTGGTCAGGTAGTGCAGTATCTCGCGCAAGGCCCTATCCGCCGCCTTTCACCGGAAAAATCAAACGCCCGCAACCGGGCTCAAAGCTCAGGTGGCAGCTTACCATGGCCGGGGGGCCCAGCCAAAAAATGCAATGGGTTTTAAAGCGGAAAATGTGCCGGGGGCCTGGGACGGGGGCTAATCCTCGGGCGGGCAGCGCTCCCAGCCCATGACCTGGAGGCAGGACTCCATGGTCCAGGCGGTGGGCCCCTTTTCAAAGGACTTGCCCAGGGCGTCCTTGAGGTACTTCTGGCGCTGCTTGACCTTTTGCTTGCACTGCTTGATGGCCTGGTCCAACTCCACCCGGCCCTGGGGCACCCAGCGGTAGCACCAACCCTCGTTCACATATTCATAACTACGGGGGTCGGGGCTATCCAGGCCGCTGGTGTCGCTCCCGCCGCAGGCGCTTAGGGAAAGGGCCAGCAGGGCCGCCAGGACGGTGGCCAGGAAAAAGTGATGGTTGAAGCGATGCGACATGGCTGGGATTAACCTACCTCCTGGCGGATGAATGGGGCCCTGCAACGGCCTCGCCCCGTGTTTGAAAAGTACCACAAAACCATGGCTCCTAGCCATGCGTCGCTGTGGCCCTTACTCGCCGATGATCTTGATCAGCACCCGTTTGGGGCGGCGGCCGTCGAACTCGCCGTAGAAAATCTGCTCCCAGGTGCCCAGGTCCAGGCGGCCGCCCGTGATGGCCACCACCACCTCGCGGCCCATGATCTGGCGCTTCATGTGGGCGTCGGCGTTGTCTTCGCCCCGGTTGTGGCGATATTGCTCCACCGGGGCGTGGGGCGCCAGTTTTTCCAGCCACACCTCGTAGTCCTGGTGCAGGCCGCCCTCGTCATCGTTGATGAAAACGCTGGCGGTGATGTGCATGGCGTTGACCAGCACCAAGCCCTCCATGATGCCGCTGGCGGTAACGGCCTGTTCCACCTGGGGGGTGATGTTAATCAAGGCCCGACGGGTGGGCGCGTGGAAGGTCAGCTCCTGGCGGTGGCTTTTCATGTTATCTCCCCAGCGGTGCGCCCTGGAAGCAACCCGCATTTAAAAATTTAGCGCCCACTCAGGCGCCCGGACAATTCCGCGTGGTGCCCGCGTAATGGCTTTTCCACCCACGCGCACCGGTTGTATCATGGAGATATTACCAGGCAAGCAAACTTTTCAGCGAGAGTGAACCCTATGTATCGCGCGGTGTCCATCATTCCCATGAGGGGCTTGGCTTTATTGCTCCTGGCCCTGCTGCTGGCGGCGTCCGCCGGGTGCGGCCAAGCCTACCTGGACCCGGGGCCCGATCCGGCCAAGGTGCGGGTGAAGCTCTGGGCCAAGGTGCCCGACAAGCTAAAAAAACATCCCGGCGAGTGGATCTACTGGGACTGGAGCCTGCGCCTGGTGGTGCCCAAGGGAGCCTACCCCATGCTGAAACCCACCGTGGCCCAGGATTTCTACACCATACCCAACACCAATCCCTTGGTGCGCGACACCACCTTCCTGGCGCCGCCGGGCAAGCGGAAATATCTTTTGGAGGTGTACGGCTACGCCATCCGCCAGCGGGGTGAGCACTCCGGGCCCAAGGTTCTTACCGACCTGGTGGATTATATCGAACTGGACTTGGCGCCGGGCAGCACCTATGTGTTGGAGCGCCGGGTAGGCGGCCAGTAGATATCAAGCCCTGGGCGGCGTGGGGCCGAACACCAGGTCCAAAAGGGCGTTGATCTCCTCTTGGGAGTCCGGCCAGTCAACCGTCGGCTCCGGGGCAAAGCTCGTCGCAATACCGCCCAAGCCGCTTTTTGCAACAACGGCGGCGGGGGGTTCCTCAGCCTGGGCCTGGGAATGTATGCGCTGCGCCTTTATCTTGGCTCCGGCCAGGCGGCGCATCTCCTTGGCGGCCTGATTGTCAAAATAGTCTATGCCCTCGTCCTGGCGCGGCCCACAGCGGCGTTCGCCCGTGGGCGGCTTGATGTCGCAAGGCGAGGCCAGGCGGCGGAAGCGGCGCAGATTTTGCTTCAGGTTGGTGGCCCCCATGGCTTCCAAGGTATTTAAAAACTCGGGCCTGGCCATAAGAAAGATGTTGAGCACCCGGGGCGAAAACTGGTCTTCGTTGCCCAGCAGTTCTATCTCCCGGAGCATCTCCGGCCCCCAATGCTGGGCGCTGTCGATGAGGATGAGAATCTTTTGCCCCCTGCGGCGATACTCTTGAATGGCCTCTCGCAAGTCCAACAGAAAGCGCGCCTTGTATTGGCATGGCCCGCCCAGGGCCAGGGCCTCGGAAATGCGGCGGAACAGATCCATGGGGGTGGGGCAATCCTCCGCACTCAAATGCACGCAGGTAACATCGGTTCCCAGGGCGCCGCGCAACTCGGCCATCAGCTGGGTCTTGCCCGAACCGGCCCGGCCCACCACCAGGGCCCAGCCCTCGCTCTGCTCGATGCTGTAGAGCAGGGTGGCCAGGGCTTCGCGGTGGCTGTCTTGCTTGATGTGTTCGGCTTTTGACACGGCCAAATCTCCGAAGCCGTCAAAGGGTGTGCTCTGTGCGCTCAATTGAAGGCCCCCGAACAAACAGACGTATCACTCATGCCTTTTAAAAGATGCCGCATCGATGCCTTGTTGGGTGCCGCGGTCATTATGAACGACTATTCAATAGGATAACCATGATTTTTATAAAAGCAACCATGCATGGTCCCTGCGGTCCGCCCGGCCCTTCGCCCGGATTACTCCGGTGCTTACCTGGCATGGCTCAGTGTCCTATAATAAAAAGTGAGAGTGAAGCAGGCAGGTGCTTCTGTTTTATATTGTATAGTTTTCAGGTGGACTTTTAAAGCCTGGGCACAAAAAAATGCCTGTCCGGTTTCCCGGGAG
Source organism: Desulfarculaceae bacterium (assembly GCA_021737645.1). Lineage (GTDB taxonomy): Bacteria > Desulfobacterota > Desulfarculia > Desulfarculales > Desulfarculaceae > Desulfoferula. The sequence goes on along the minus strand of JAIPDO010000096.1, from coordinate 4,393 downwards.
GAGGCATCCAATGCCGGTAGACGAGGCGACGCCGCACCAGTTGCGCGAGGAAATTGCCCACCTGCGCGAGAGACTGCGACGAGCCCAGGAGCGGCCCGGCGGCGGGACCGAGACGTCAACCGACCCTCAGGAGGCGGATTTCCATACCCTGGCCCAGACCGTATCCGCGGCCATTTTCATCATCCAGGGCGACCGGTTCCTCTACATGAACCCGGCCGGCGAGCGCCTGTGCGGCTACGCCAAGGAGGAGCTCAAGGACCTGCCTTTCTGGCAGATCATCCATCCGGATTTTCGCCAACTGGTGAAAGAGCGCGGCCTGGCCCGCCAAAAAGGCGAGGCGGTCCCAACCCACTACGAGTTCAAGATTCTCACCAAGGACGGCCGGGAGAGCTGGGCCAACTTCACCGCCGGGGTCATCCAGCACCAGGGCAAGCCGGCCATCCTGGGCACCGCCTTTGACATAACCGAGCAAAAGCTGGCCCAGGAGGAAATCAAGGACTCGCGCAAGCGCCTGGCCGACATCATCAACTTTTTACCCGACCCCACCTTTGCCATCAATCGCCAAGGCGAGGTGATCGTATGGAACCGGGCCATCGAGGAGCTGACCGGCATAAAGGCCATCGACATCCTGGGCCGGGACGATTACGAGCACGCCCTGCCCTTTTGGGGGGAGCGGCGGCCCATCCTGGCCGACCTGGCCATGGAATGGGACCAGAGCTACGAGGACCGCTACCCCTATGTACGCCGGGAGGGCCACACCCTGCTCACCGAAGCCTTCGCGCCCAAGATACCGCCCGAGGGAGCCCACCTCTGGGGCAAGGCCACGGCCCTTTTCGACTCCCACGGCGAGATCGTGGGCGCCATAGAAACGGTGCGCGACATCACCAAGCGCAAGGCCATGGAAGAGGCCCTGCGCGCCTCGGCGGCCAAGCACCAGGCCCTGGTGCAGAGCCTGCCGGTGGGCATGATCTCGGTGGACCCGGAGTTTCACATCACCGAGATCAACTCCCAGGGCGAAAAAATCCTGGGCTATAGCCAGAACGAAGTGCTGGGCCGCCCCTGCGGCGAGGTGCTTCAGGCCGAGGTGTGCGAAGGCCAATGCCCCATCCGGGGAGCCCTGAGCCGGGGGGAGCCCACCGGGCCCATCGACACCACCTTCCACAGCAAGGACGGCACCCGCAAGGCGGTTCGCTTAAGAGCCTCGGGGCTTTATGACCTGGAAGGCAACCTGGTGGGCGGGGTGGAGATATTCCAGGACATCACCGAGCTGAAGGCCCTGGAGCGCGAAAGGGCCAACCTGGTGAGCATGTTCGCCCACGACATGAAGAGCCCCCTAGTGGGCATCCAGGGCTTCGCCCTGCGCCTGCTCAAGAAGGGCGATTTGACCGACGCGCAAAAGCAAACGAAATACCTGGAGATAATCCGGCGCGAGGCGGCTCAGCTGGAAAAGATCATCAACGATTTCTTGGATTTCACCCGGCTGGAGACCGGCAACCTCAAGCTCAACTTCAGCGCGGTGTATTTGGACAAGGAGTTCCTGGAGCTGTGGGAGGCCTTCCAGCCCCGCTTCGATCAACAGGCGGTGAAGTTGAGCATGGTGGGCACCGAGAACCTGCCGGTGATCCAGGGCGACGCGGCCAACCTGCGCCGGGCCTTCACCAACCTGCTTGACAATGCCCTTAAGTACTCCCCATCCGGCACCCAGGTGCGCATCGAGGCCGAGGCCGTGGGCGAGACGGTGATCCTGCGCTTTATCGACCAGGGCGCGGGCATCACCCCCGAAGAGTTGCCGTTTATCTTCGACATGTTCTACCGGGCGTCCAGCCACGGCAAGCAGCCGGGGCACGGCCTGGGCCTGGCCGGAGTGGAGGCTATCGTGAAGGGCCACGGCGGCCGGGTGATGGTGAGCAGCGAGGTGGGCGAGGGCTCGGTGTTCAGCGTGATGCTGCCGGTAAGCCAGCCGGAGGCCGAACCGGCCGCGCCGCCTGGGCCGGAACAGAGATTGGTTTAGATCGCGTATTATTCATGAAGGCCGTGCGCCCGGCTGCGCCAGGTGGTGGCAGACTAGGCGTCCGGCAAGCGACGACCGTAGGCGTAGCTAAATGCTACGTCGAGGTCGGAGCGATGCCGGCAACGACGTATGCCGCCGCTTGGCGCAACCGACAACGCAGCCCCCGGCCACCTGGCGAAGCCGCCCAGATTAAGGCAAATACCTCTCCCTTAACCTCTGCATCTCCGAACCAGCCATCAGGGCCAGGCCCTTGTTGATGATGCCCAGCAGCACCTGGTTGCCTTTTTTAACCGGCATGGCCAGGTCGTTGCGCTCCACCACCGCGTTGCCTTGGACCCAGGAAATCCTATCCCCCATTTTCAATCTATTGCGCCAGTAAAGCATCACCGGGTCGTCCATGACCACGGCCTGGACTTTATTTTGCCCCAGGGCCTCGACACAGGCCTTGTAGCTGTCAAAAAGCACCGGGGTGATGTTGTTTTTGATAAGGATCGCCGCCCCGGAGTCGTCCTTGACCGCCCCCACCTTGACATGAGAAAGGTCCTCCAAGCCGCGCACTCCATGGGCTCGGCTGGCCACGAAAATGGCCGCGGTCACCGGGTAAAAGGGCTCACTGAAGTCCAGGGTCTTTTTGCGCGCGCCCAGGGGGAACATGCCGGTGCTGGAGTCCAGGGCCCCGGAGTTCAGGCGCTCCAGCTCCACGTCGTCGTTCAAGGCCTCGAAGCGCACCTCAAAGTCCAGCTTCTTGGCCATGGCCCGCCACAGGCCCGCGCAGATGCCCTCGGCCTGGCCGTCCGCCCCCACAAAGGAAAAGGGGTGGTAGGTGAGGTCGGCCCCCACCATGACCGGGCCGTGCTCTTTCAGCCAGGCCCGCTCCTTGCTGGTGAGCGGGTCTTGCTTGTCCAGGCTGCCGCAGGCGGCGGCAAGAACCGCCAAGAGCGCCAGGCAAAAAACGGCCATGAGAGGCAAAAAGGTCTTTTTCATCAGCAATAGCTTTCCAAAACTTTTTCCATGACCCCGTAGTCCACCTCCTGGGCGGCCAAGGGGCCTTTTTCCAGCACCGGAAAGTAGGAGTCAAACGCCGGGCGGTCGTTGGTGTAGATCACCCCTATGGGGATGCGGTCCCCGAACTCGTAGCTGAGCTTTATGGCCGCGTCCCAGTCGGCGGGGTCGTGCCCCGTTTCCTCCCCCAACTTGTACACCCTCTCCTTATACCACTGAAAGGTGTTGAGTTTGTTGAAGGACACGCATGGCTGCAAGATATCCACCAGGGACAGGCCGGGGTGGGCCAGGGCCTGCTTTATGAGCCCGGCCAAGTGCTCCACCTCCCCGGCGAAGCCACGGGCCACAAAGCCCACATGCATGCTCACCGCCACGGCCACCGGGTTGAAGGGATAGGAATGCACCCCCGTGGGCTGGGCCTTGGTGTGCATGCCCTCCATGCTGGTGGGGCTGGCCTGGCCCTTGGTCAGGCCGTAGATTTGGTTGTCGTGGGCCAGCATGGTCAGGTTCACGTTGCGCCGGAGCGCGGCCAAAAAGTGGTTGCCGCCCTCGCCGTAGTTGCAGCCGTCGCCGCTGTTGGTGATTACCTTCAGCTCCGGGTTGGCCAGCTTGGCCCCGGTGGCCGCGGGCAGGGAGCGCCCGTGCAGGCCGTTGAAGCAGTTGCAGCGCAGATAGTGGGGGGTTTTGGCCGCCTGACCTATGCCGCTGACCAACAGGACCTGATGGGGTGCCAGGTCGCTGTCCGCCAGGGCCTGGATCAGGGCCTTGCGGATGGAAAAGTTGCCGCAGCCTGGGCACCAGGCGGTTTCGATGTCGCCGTAGTCTTTTATATCGACCATGATCGCCTTCCTAGCTGGCCAGTTGGCGCAGGATATATTCCGGGGTCAGGTTCAGGCCGTCGTAGCGCCCGATAAAGCGCTGCGCCGCTATGCCCGCCTCTTTCTTGAGCAGACCGGCGAACTGGCCGGTGGCGTTGCCCTCGATGACCACCACCTGGCCCGCTTTGGCCAAGCGCCCCGCGAACTGGCCGGGCTCCAGAGGCCACACCTGGCTGAAATGGCAGGTGGCCACGCTCTGGCCGTCCTCGCCCAGACGCCGGGCCGCCTCGGCCACCGGACCCTGGCTGGAGCCCCAACTCACCAAAAGGGTGTCCGCGTCCTCGGGGCCGGTAAACACCGGCGGCTCCGCCTCGGCGCACAGGCCCTTTTGTTTGGCCAGGCGCTTGTCGTTCATGCGCACCCTAAGCTCCAGGTCCTCGGTGATGTGGCCCTCTTGGTCGTGCTCGTCGCTGTCGGCCACCACCAGCTCCGGGCCCATGCCCGGCAGGCGCCGGGGGGATATGCCGTCGTCGGTGATAGCGTAGCGCTGGTAGTCCCGGCC
>JAIPDO010000033.1 GCA_021737645.1 Desulfarculaceae bacterium | reverse complement strand
CTTACGGACCCGAGGAGCGCTGTGGCTATTGCGGCACTCCCCTTACCACGCCACCCCAAGTGGCCGCCTGGCAAAAGGCCCTGGCCAAGGCCGGTTTGCTGCTAAGCCAGATACAGACTCGCCTGGCCTCGCCTAGGCCCATCTGGCTGCACACTGTGTTTGAGAAGACAAACCATCCGGAAAACTAGACGGCAGGCTTTGGGATCGGACCATGAAAAAGCGCCGCCCCAAAGGGCGGCGCTTGGCTTTACCTCGGTGAGGGGAAGATGCTTAGCGCTTTCCCTCTATGCGCTTGAGCAGACGCTCGGTAGCGGCTTTTTCGCGGAAGTCGCCTCCCAATGACAGGGCCTTCTTGAGATTTTTCTCGGCCTCGTCCAGCTTGTTCATGGCTACGTAGGTGGCCCCCAGGTGGTAGTAGATGGTGGGGTTGTTGGGGGTCAGCTTCTTGGCGTCGTCAAACTCGGCCAGGGCGCTGGAGTGGGCTCCCCGCTGGCTCAGCACCCATCCCAGGGTGTCCAGGACCCGGGGATCGCTGGGTGACAAGCGCTTGGCCCGCTGGACCAGGGGCAGCGCTTCGTTGAGGTTTTTGTCGCCGCCCTCCTGAGACAACAGATAGGACAGGTTGTTCAAGGCGGGCACGAAGTCCCGGTTCAGGGACAAGGAGTGACGGTAGTCCTCCATGGCCGCCGGAAGCTTGCCCATCAACTCATAAACATCGCCTCGGGCCACCAGGGCGGTGGGGTTGTTGGGGGCGATCTTCAAGGCACGGGTCAGGTATCCCTCGCTCTCGGCAAGCTGGTTCTGGGCGCGGGCCGAAGCGGCCATGCCCATGAGGGCGGTGACCAGGCGGGGGTTCAAGTCCAAGGCTTTCTTGAACTCAGGCGAGGCGTTCTTGGGCTGGCCCTGGATCATGTACAGGTCGCCCATGAGGTTGTAGAGCAGGTCCTTGCGCTCGACTTTGGACATCTGGTCCTGCACCCGTTTGATGGCCATGTCCGGCTTTTTATCGGCAATTTCCAAGAAAGCGATGCGCATCAAGGCGTCTATGTTGGCCGGGTTGCGCTTGAGGGCTTCCTCATAGTAGCGCTTGGCCTCCTCGTTTTGTTTTTGGGCCTGAGCCAGCATGCCCATGCGGTAATAACCGGCCGCAGCCTTGGGGGCCAGCTTAATCAAGGTGGCGAAGTCCTGGCGGGCCTTGTTGTAGGTCCCCTGGGCCAGGTACAGACGTCCGCGCATCTCAACGGCGGCCAGGTTGCGGGGCTCCAGGGCCAGGACCTGATTCATCTGGCCGATGGCCTGCAGCAGCTCGCCGGTGCGGGCGAACAGGGCGGCCAGCAGGAAGCGAGCCCGGGTGTCGGTGGGGTCGGCCTGCACCGCCTTGAGCAGATCGGCGCGGGCCAGCTGGGACTTACCCTGGGAAGCAAATGCCTGGGCCCGGCGGAACAGGGCTTCGGGATCGTTGGGACGCTGACGAATAACCGAGGTCAACACCGCGATGGCCTTGTCCAGGTTGCCCCTGGCGATGAGTAGGCGGCCTTGCAGAATATCGGCCGCGGTGTTGCCGGGGAACTTCTTTTTAACCAGGTCGATGCGTTTTTCCGCTTCATCCAAAAGGCCCCGCTCCAGGTCCAGTTCGGCCTGGGCGTTCATGGGCACCGGCGATTCGGGGGCCACCTTGGACGCTTGTTTCAGATAGGCCAGAGCCTCGCGCACCTGGCCGCGGGAGGCGAAGAAACGGGCGGCCATGAGGGAAGGCCACATGGAGTTGGGAAACTGGCGCACCGTGGCCAGATAGGTCTGCTCGGCCTTGGCAAACTGGCCGTTGACTGCGTAGAGCCTGGCCAGGGCCAAGCGGGGGCGTTCTTGGCTGGGGTTGCCGGCCACCAATTTTTGCAGGGCTTGTTCGGCTTCGCCCGGCTGGTGCATGCGCATGAGCAACTCGACCAGCATAAGCTGAAGGCGGGCTTCGTTGGGATGGCTTTTCACCGCTTGGCGCAGGGCGGTCAGGGCTTTTTCATCCTGCTTGTTGTTCAAGAACAGGCGGACCAAAAGCAGACGCGGGGTCAGCAGCTTGGGGGACATCTCGATGGCCGAACGGAATTCGCTCTCCGCCAGGTCGGGTCGTCCCTCCTCTACGTGGAGCTGGCCCAGGAGCACGTGGATGTCGGCCCGCTTGGGGGACATCTTCAGGGCTTTCTCCAGGGTGACCACCGCCTTGGCGGTCTCCTGAAGCTGGCTGTAGGCCTGGCCCTTGAGCACCAAGGCATCCACATCGTCCGGCTTTTGCTTGAGCACGATGCCTGCCCGCTCCATGGCTTCGTTGACCCGTCCGCCCAACAGCGCGATCTGGCCCAGGCGCACCTGGGCATCCAGGTTGTCGGGGTCCAGAGTCACCACGTTGAAAAACAGGCGGTAGGCTTGTCCCAGGTCACCCAGTTTGAGGTAGGTGAGGGCCAGCCGGTAATGAGCCTCGGCGAATTGGGGGTCCTTTTGCACCGCGTTGCGGAATTCCAGGGCTGCCTCCCTGAACTTGCCCGCATCGTAGTATTCCAGGCCCTTTTTAAGGAACTCATCCTTGGTTTGGGCCATGGCGACGGCCCCCCCCACGCTGAGAGCGGCGGTCAACAGCAGCGCCAGTCCCAGTTTTCCCAATGCCTTTGCCATGGATACCATCATCGTTACTCCGGTTGATTTTTCGTCGCCTGATTGGCGGCACCACCTACTTGAGCAAGCCTCGGCGCCGCTAAAGGCCCAAGTACCGCCCAGGGAGGGCATGTGCTGAATTTATCAGCACATCATATTAATTATTAGCATACCCCAAGCGCAAAAGGGAAACCCAACCATCAGGGCTTGGCCAAAGCTTGGGGGGCGGCCGGGGCGGGGGCCACCTTCGTAGTCGTATCCACCCTGAAGGCCAGCAATCCGGCGTCGGTGGCCTTGAGGCCCGGGCCTGGCTTTATGGTTATCTGAAATGGGCTCACCGTGACCGTATAATCGGCTCCCGGCTCAAGGCCCGCCACCAGGTGGCGGCTGTTGCCGCTGGGGTAGCGATAGGATATGGGAGGCTCGGCTCCCGGCTCGCCCAGGCGCAGGGCCAACACCCTCGGCCAAGTGGGGTCGTGCAAAATCACCCCTATGGTGCGGCTGTCTTTGGTGGTCAGGGGCTTGATGGCCGGTCTGGCGGCGTTGTTCTGGTCGGCAGGCAGCAGAACGTGCAGCATGGGCTGGGCCAGCAGGGCGGCGTCGGCCCTCACATATTCGGCCCGCCAGGGCCAAGGGTTCACCACCGGGGGGCGCGGCGGATAGTTGCGCGAACCCACCCAACTGGCCGCCTCGCCGGTGCCGCCCAGAAGGTCCATGTGGGCGTCCGGCGGCCATACCGGCACCACCTCCAGGCGGCTGTCGCCCGCTTTGGTCACCAGGGAGGTGGCCGGGCCCCGCCAGCGCCCCGGCCCCAGGCTCTTGAGCTCGGCGGCGGGGGTGGGCTGTTCGGGGAAGTGCATCACGAAGTGCACGCTAAGACCCTTACGGGCCAGTTGCACATCATCGGCCACCACCACCGCCTCCACCGATTCCGCATCGTCGGGGCCGTTGGCCCGCAGCATAAAAAGGTGGCGCACGAAGCGGGCCATCTTGTGGGTGCTGCCTTCGTAGGCCTGGGTGGCGCGCCCGCGAACGTAGCCGTAGCGGGGCTTGTCCTCCAGGGTTTCAATGGCAGCCACCTGATAGATGTCGCCCAGCTTGCTCCAGGGCGCCTTGCCCTGGTCATAGCCGCTGGCGGTCCAAGGGGCGCTCTTGGTGGGCTTTCCCTTGTCGTTGAACAGGGCCCAGGCGCGCTGGCCGCCGTCGTTGCTGTAGGTGCCTTTGGGCTGCTTGCCGGCGCGCATGTCATACCAGGAATATTCCTGGGGATCGAAAACCCGCAGGGTGTTGTGAGCCACGCTGCGAATGCCGTAGTTCAAGGCGTGGGAGCTGGTTGGCCCGTCGTAGCCCCCTCCCTGGGGCAGCAAAAAGCCTTGGCGGAAAATCATGAAGCCGGCCGCGGCCAGGTGCTGGCGCATGGCGAAGTGGGGTCCGCAGTTGAACCCCAGCCAAGTGGAGCGGGAGGACCAATCCGAACGCAGCACCGCTTGGCCGGTGGCTGGGGCCAGGTGGCTCAGGGAGGCCGTGGCCAGGGCGCTGGTGGGCGCGGCCGGGTCCAGCCACAAAAAATCGTACACTTGGCGGTAGCCCGCCAACAGGGTGGGAGTGCGGGTGTCCAGCAAAATGGCGCGGGACGCATAGGCGGCCTTGTCGCCCGGCCTGAGCGCCAACAGGGCCATCATCTGCATGCGGGTGAACTCGGCCGCTTGCAGCGGGCCCATGAGCTGATCGCCGCCCGGGGCCGCCTGACGGTATTCTCCGGCTGGGGCCTTGGCCAGGCCGGGCAGCAGATGGAACATAAGGTACGCCAGGCGGTCGGTGAACCAGGCCAGCTTGGCCGGGTCTTCTTGGCCCGCCGCGGTCTTCATGGCCAGGGCGAAAACGGCCAGATGCAAGCCGGCCCTGGCTCCGGGAGTGTCGCCCTCGAACCATCCCCCGCCCGCTCCCAGGTTTTGCAGGCAGGGCTGCATGTGGCCCTGGAAGCGCGCTTCCCAGGCTTGGGTGAGCATTTCCTGGGCAACGGGCTCCAGGCCGTGGGCCGCCAGGGCGGCCAGGGTGGTGAGCGAAAGGGCGGCGGCGGATTCGCTGTCAAAGCAGCCCAGGCCGTCCTTGGCAAAGTACTGGGCCTGTGAGAGCAGCCAGCGGGCCACGCCTTGCCTTTGTTGGGGGCTGAAATGGTTCCAGGCCCAATCCAAGGTGAGGGCCACCTGCCGCGTCAAGTCGGCGGCGGACAGCAGCTCCCCTTGCAGCAGGCAGTAGGTGTCGCCTTGGGAGGCTTGGGCTACGCTTTTGGAGCCTTCGCTGCTTACCGCAACCTCGCTGGCGGTGTAGCGGGATATGGGCAAAAAATATAGCGCGGAAAAGTTGGGCCGCAGGACGGTGTAGCCCTTGCGCAAAAGGGTAAGAGGATCGCGGTTGCCGTCCTTGCTGCGCAGGGTGTTGTCGCTGAAAGAATCCACCGTGCCGAAACGGGCTCCGTGCAGGGCGCAGCGCACCGCCAGGTTTCCCAGGCGTTTGCTCAACTGGGCATCGCTGGAGGCCAGCACCAGCGAGGCCAGGGCTAGGCCGGGGCCGTCGTGGGCCACGGCTCCTTGCCGGGACGGCTCCAGGGCCCAGGCCAGCAGGCGTCGCCAGCGAAAAGCGCGGCCCTCGGCCATCTCGCGCAAGCGGGGCAGGTCGTTGGGAGTCAGCAACAAACGAGGGTGTTGGGCGCTAATCTGCAATCCGGCGGGAGCCGGAGGTGGAGCGGGGAGGCTCGGTTTGGCCTTGACGGCTGCCGGGTTCGGCGTGGCCGGCGCGGCTTTTTGCTGGGCCAGGGCCGGAGCGGCCGCAAGCAGCGCGCTCAGGGTTAATATGGCAATGGATTTCAGCACTCCAGACTCTTTCCCTGCTCCAAGGCATGCACGGCTTGGATCATCTCGCGGCAAGTCATGAACATTAAGCGATAGCGTTGGCCATCATTATAACGCCTGCAAAGCTGTTCTAAAAATAGGCGCATGGATTTACCCAGAAGAGCGTCGCGATGCTCTTCCGGCGCGCCGTGGCAGCAGAGCTTGATAAAGCGCACCTGCTCCGCCCCGGCCACCACCGGAGCATAGCGCAGCCAACGGGGCATGCGGCGGATGTCCGGCGGGTTGTGCCAGGCCAGCTCCGACACTTCCAGGCGGGGCAACAACCCCCATTTGCGCCGCCCCCAGTCCAGGGCCAGCACTCCCTGCAAAAGCAGCAGGTCCCCCGATGGCGGGCGCCCCACCGCGGCGGGCACCCCCTGGTCGTGGCTTTTGGGCCGGGCCGGGTCGTCGGTGGCGTAATATATGGAGTTGATTATGCGGGTCTGGGTGGGGCTGGGGGCCGAGGGCAGGGTGAAGTCGGCGTAGCAGCCGGTGCGCCCCAGTAGCGATATTTCCTCGTTGCAGCCGCACCACTGGCCGTCGGGCCGGGAGTTGTCCAGGGACCAGTTGCCGTGGATGAAGCCGTAGGTGATTTGCCCGGTGAGGGGATCGCGCTCCAACAGGCCGTGCTCCTGGTGCAGGGTCTGGGCGAAGCCGGTGAGCATCTCCTCCAGCTCCCGAGGGCTCTCGCCGTGGTGGTGCAGATGCACCTCCACCGCGCCCAGGCCTTGGCGGCAAAGCGCGGCCAGGCGCTCCAGCACTTCAGGCTGGTACTGCTCCACAGGGTAGAAGAAGTCGTGCTGTGGCGGACGGCCCCGGCAGTCGCTGAGTCCCTGGGCCAGGGCGGGCAGGCCCTGTTCCCATGTGGCCACGCGGCTGAGGGCGTCCTGGCCTTGGGCTCCGGCCCAATAGGGCTCGAAATGGTCGGCCACTGCCAGGCAGATGGTCACCGGGCCCGGCGCCTGGGGGCGGGGGTGTAGGGTTTGGCGCAGGTAGGCCGGCAGCCAAACTTCCATGGCTTTGGTGCCCAAGGCGCTCTACCCCCCCACCACGAACAAGGTTTTGGCCAGAAGGTGAATGAAAATGATCATGCCCATCGTTATGAAAAAGACGTTGCGGGTGTCTCGTCCGGTCCAGGCTATGCTTATGTCAAAGCCCAGCTTGGACAGGATATTGACCGTGGCCACCACTATGGCCATGAGGATGTACAACAAAAAGCTGTAACTCTGGCTGAGGAAGAAACCTCCCACCATCCAGCCCCCCATGGCGGCCTCCAGGGCCTTGGACATCGGCGAAATCCAGGGGGGGCCGCGAGTGATGCGTTGCATGCGGAAGATGTGCTTGCCCGCCAGGTAGAACATTGACACCCACATCATGCATCCCACCAGGCCGGTTTCGGCCATTACCAGGACAAAGGAGTTGTGGGCGGTATGGCGATAGCCATCGGCCCGGAACATGTCCCAGCCGACTCCCCAGATGGGGCTGGATCTGAACAGTTGGATTCCGTAAGCCCAGTGGTCCAGGCGCGACTGGGCCGAACCCGCGCTGGCGCTGGTGTCGCCGAAGCGAGGTATGGCCGCCAGCAGCCCGAACAGAAGCACCAGGCCCACTACGGAAAAAGTGAGGCCCACCCGGTGGCGTAGGTATATCCAGGCCACGAAGGCCATGGCCATGATGCCGCCCCGGGAGCGCGTGTAGACCACGCCGGTAACCAGGGGGATGAGCAAAAGCACCGCAAACACAACGTTGTTGCCGATGGATTTCTTGTAAAAAGGCGGCAGCAAAAAAGCCAGCATGGGCACCACGTGCAGGGCAAGGTCGTTGGGGTCGGCAAAGATGCCGATGCCCTTGGCTTGGGTCACGAACTCGCCTTCTCCCACATGGCGCTGCAGGGCCACGGTGCCCACCAGGCTGACCCCGGTGTAAAACTGCACGATGGCATCTATCGACAAGAAAGTGGTGACCAGGATGAGGGTCCACAGAAGTATGCGCAACCGGCTCAGGTTGGTCACCGTAAGCACGAGAAGATAGAACAGGATCGCGGTTGGCGAGAACTTTCTCAGGACGTAGGTGACCCCGCCCAGCCAGCCGGTAGGAATCTCGGTGAAGGCGAACCATAGCCACATGATCACCACGACCTTGGCTATGGGAGAGTTATTGAACTTGGCCTTGTCGAAGGAGCCTTCCAGGAAAACACAGATCAATCCCCCGCCGGCCAGAATGTCCATAACCGGGAAGTTGAGCAGTACGTCCCAGAATTCCTGGGGTCGAACGTAGAGAAAGATAATAAATACGAGTGTGAAAAAATAGCCCAAGATTCTACTCTCTGCCGGTGCTCAGCGGAGCTTGGCCCGGACTGGATATTTCATGGAGGCCGTGCATCCGGCTGCGCCAGCCACCGGCATAGCACGGGGCAGGCTGACCTCCGGCCTCGACGCAGCTATGGCTACGCCCGCGGCCCTCGTTTGCCCGCCCTGTCCGCCGGCGGTCGGCATTGCCGGAGTCGGGTGTGGACTGCGCTTTGATAGGGCGGACGCATTTTCATAAGGACCGCATGAATCCTATTTCGTTGTTCATTGCCGCCCAGCCGTCATGAAATATCCGGGCTAAAAGGGCGGTAGAATTTTTTCCAGGGCCGGGATGATGAGGGCGGCCAACTGCTTCTGCTGGGCCAGGGCCTGCGCCACACCGCGAGGGGTGTCCATGGTCAGGCGCACCAAAGATCCGTCGTTGCGGTTGTGCAGGATGCCGTCCAACACCAAGTGAGCTCGGTCGCGATACTCATCGGCCTGGATGCGGCCCCGGCCCTGATACCAGTAGAGCACGCTGAGCTTGTCGAGATTGCGTCCCAGGGTGAGATGGTTGAGCAGCCAGGAGCCGCCCGGCCCCTGGGCCCGCACCTTATCGCGTTGGGATATCTGCCAGCCGTTGCCCGGCAGGCAATGGCGGGGGGAGTGGATGATCTGCCCCTCTTGCTGCAAAGCGAAAAAGGCCACGAATACGGCGCACACCTGGCCCTGGGGATTGATGTAGTTGCGCAGCAAATAGTCGCTGGGCCTCAGCACCTCTATGGTGCTTTGGTCCAGGGGCTGGTCCGGCCCCAACGCCCGCCAAGAACCCAGGGCCAAGGGAAGCTTGTCCAGGGGTTGGGCCAGCTTTTGCGGCTTTACCTCCCGGCCCACACCCATGAGAAGCGCGGCGAAAATAATCAGCGCGGCGGCGATAAACAAGCCTTTGGTTGCGCGTGGCGAACTCATGAGGCCTCCTTTCCCGCCGGGCTCAGTTTTTTGAGCAACAAAGTGATAAGTAGCAGCAGGATGAAGCCGGCCATGAACACCGCCCAGCCCACGAAGTCATGCATCACCCCTTCCAGGGTTTCGGGGCCCACCCACTGACTGAGCACCCCGGCCAGGGTGACCCTAAGCGCGTTGGTGAGCACCGCCACCGGGGGCACCAGGAGGACCACGATCACCTTGACCCAACGATTTGGCAGGATGAGGTAGGCCAGGATCACCCCCACCGCCAACAGTGAGATGAGGCTGCGGATGCCGGAGCAGGCGTCCACGATATTGAGCACTATGTTGGGCAGGTGGATGACGTTGCCTTCCAGGTACACCGGTATGCCGAACAGGCGAATGCCCCAGGCGGCGAATTTGGCGGCCACCAGACGCAAGGGGAAGGCTACGGCGTCGTAGAGCAGATAAGGCAGGGGCACCATGAGGATGAGGTAGGCGAAGGCGAAAAGCACCCGCCGGGCCACATGCCAGCCCCAGGCCAAGAGCACCAGGCCCCACATCACCGGGATCAGGCTGACGCGGCGCAGGTAAAACTCATGGGCCAGCTGGCCCATCACCAGCACCGCCAAGCCGATGGCCACAATCACCAAACCCAGGTAATTGGACTTCTTGGGCTCCGCGGCCAATTCCTCGCGCTGACGCCAGACCAGGTAGGCGGAAATCAGAGGCACCAGAAAACCGTGGGAATAGTTGGGGTCCACCCACCAATTGGCCACCATGCCCGTGACGATGGGAGTGTAAACCCAGGCCAGCAGGCCCAGCACCACCGCCCAGGCCAGCCAGGTGAGCCAGGGAGACGCGCCGCTTACTTTTTGCTTCCGGCTCATCGTCCGCCCCCGCCGAATATAATAATTTTTATGGTCTGCAGCAGGATGGTCATGTCCATGCTGATGCTGGAATGCTTGATGTAGTAAAGGTCGTAGTTGAGCTTTTCCAGGGCCGCGTTGACCGTGGAGCCGTAGGGATAGCAAATCTGGGCCCAGCCGGTGATGCCCGGCTTAACCTTGAGGCGCTCCCGGTAGTAGGGCAGCTCCTGGGAGAGCTGCTTGACAAAGGTAGGCCGCTCCGGGCGCGGGCCCACGAAGCTCATTTCACCCTTGAGCACATTATACATCTGGGGGATTTCGTCCAGGCGCATTTTACGCATTACGCGCCCCACCCTGGTTATGCGCGGGTCGTCTTCCTCGGCCCAAACCGGGCCGGAAACCTTTTCCGCGTCGGAAACCATGGAGCGGAACTTGAGCACCTGGAATACTTTGCCGTACTGACCCGTGCGTTCCTGTCGATAGATGAGCGGCCCCCGGCTATCGAGCTTGATGGCCAAAGCGATGAACACGGTGAACGGCAGTGACAAAAGCAACCCAAGCAAGCTGATGATGACGTCCATGGCCCGCTTGGTGAGGCTGCGCAGGCGGCTGGTGGTGAAGCCCGGTGAAAAAATCAGCCAGCCGGGTCGGATGCGGTCGGCCAGGATGCGCCCGGCGATCTGCTCGTAAAAATCCTCGCCGGTGATGATGGGCACCCCCAGCATGCGGATTTCCAGCAGTTCTTTCATGGGCATGCGGCCGCGCTTTTCGTCCATGGCCGCCACCACCATATCCACTTCCAAATAGCGGACCAGCCCCACCAGTTCGCTGGCCTCATGGCGCAACTCGGCGCGCAGCAGGGATGCCCATTGCTCGCTCAGGTTCACCTCCCGGGTGGGTTCGTCGCCCTCGCGGCGGCTGAAGCCATCGCCCGACAGGTCCATTAGCCCCACAATGTTGTAGACGTTGTCCGAGCGGCTGATGAGCTCCTCTATGATGGAATCGGCCAGGGAGCCGCAACCCAGAACCAAAAGGCGGGCCGCCAGGAAGCGCTGTTGCAGGGCCCAGCGGTATAGACCCCGCCAGATAAGCACCAAAATGGTGGTGATGACAAAGCTCAGGAAAAGGATGCCGCGGCCCAGGAGCAAGCGGGGTAGGAAGTAGTAGACCACCGCCAACACCAGGGTGCCCACGGCCATGGCCTGGGTCAGACGGGCCACGGTCCAGATGAAGGGGCGGCTTATGCGGAAGTTGTGCAGGTCGGAATAGTAAAAGGTGACCTGAAGGACCACCGGCACCAACAGCAGGCGATACCAGGAATAGCGGAAGGTGAATATCTCCGCGCTGGTGCCCAGACGAAAATACACTGCCAGCACGGCGCCCACGATCATCAGCAAAGATTCGCCCAGGACGAATGCGATGATGTAAGGGGAGGGCCGGCTGGAGGAAATCAACATGGCTAATCGCTCTCGAGCAGGGACCCCAGGTCTGGTGCGTCCATGACCGCGGCCTTCATGTCGTTTAGCACCAGGCCCAGGATTTTTTCTTCGGGCAGAGTGCGGATGCTTCTGAGCACCAGTTCGCGGTCGGTGACCCCTCCCAACACCACCACCACGATGGCCTCCACCATGCGGGCCAGCACCGCCGGGTCGTCAAAGGCCTGCACCGGCGGGCTGTCCAGGATGATGTAGCGGTCATCGTAGCGGGTGCGCAGTTCCTTGATGAGTCCGGCCATCTTATCGGTGGCCAAAATTTCGGCGGAGCGGTTGGAGGGGCTGCCCGCCGGGATCACCGAAAGTTTATCCACATCGGTCCAGTGAATGATGTCCGGCACCGGGGCGTCCCAGAGCAGGAAGTCGGTCAGCCCGGGGGTGCGGTCCACTTGGAGCATCCGGTGCTGGCTGGGTTCGGTGAGATGGCAGTCCATCACCATGACGTACTGCTGCAAGCCTCGGGCAATGGAGATGGCCAGGTTGGCGGTGAGCAAGCTGCGCCCTTCCCGGGGGGCGGAGCTGGTTATCAAAATGGTGTGCGGAGGCTCGCCGTGAAAAGGATAGAGCAATTGCGAACGCAGCATGTCGATGCGCTTGGCTTCGGGGCTGTTCGGCTGGTAGCGGCTGATCAGGCGCGAGGCCTCCTCTTGGCTCAGGGGTTTTGCTTCCTCCAGGGGCGCGGGGCCGGCAGCCGGGGCGGCAGGCTCTGGCCGATTGCTGGTGGTGGAAGCTGCTTGGGCCGGGGCCGGGGCCGGGGCTTGCCCGGGGCGAGCTATGGGCGGGGAACCGGCGCCCGGCTCCAAGTCGGGTTCCTTTAGGCTGCGCCCCTTTTTGTCCAGCACGTCGCTTAGCTTGACCATTAGACGCCGCCTCCGACCAGGGAGCCCGTGCGGGGAGCCGTCGACTGACCGGGCCGTAGAAGGGGGCCCCAGTCCGGCGGACCCTCCTGGCGCGGACGGGCCGGGTTCCTAGGCAGGGGAGAATTGATATCGCCGGGCATCATGATGGCCGGAGAGATAAGCCCCATGCGCACCGCCAGGCTGCGGCCGCCGTGTTGCCAACCTTGGTAAAGCAGGAAAACCAGCAAAAGTATCCCCACCAGCACCGCCAGGCGCATCCAAAAACTGTGCGGAGCCTCCCTGGACAGGCGGCCGATGATGCGCGAAAAAAAGCCTGGCCCTTTCAGCTCGCGCATGGCGGCTGCCTGGGCCTTCTTTTCGGCTTTCACAGCCTCACGTTGAGCCTGTTTTTGGGCCTTGAGGGCCTGGCGTTGGGCTTTCAGTTCAGCCTGGCGCCGGGCCTTGTCAACCGGCGCAGGCCCCGGTGGGGCTTGGTAGGCCTGGGGCTGCTGCTGGGGCGGCACCTGGTAGGCCTGGGGCTGAGGAGGGGCCTGATAAGCCTGCGGTTGGGCCTGAGGCTGCTGCGGAGGCGGCGTCTGATACACCGGCTGTTGCTGCGGCGCCTGATAAGCCTGGGGCTGGGCCGCCTGCGCGGGTGCGCCCGGCTGCTGGGGCTGTTGGACCGGCGCTTGATATTGCCCCGGCTCGGGCGGCGCTTGTATGGGAGTGTCTTGCCAGGGGGCCTGCTCTTGGCCGGGCTCGGCGCCAGGCTCCGGGGCGGCCGGCTCCTCGGCCGGCGCTTCCTCGGGAAGATCCAGGGCCCCGAAGGTCCAGCGTAGGCTGGGGTCTTCCTTGGCCGCGGCCACTACCTGGGCCAAGTCCACTTTGGCCATGTCTTGGGTGTAGGCCAACAGCAGGGCGTCGTCGCACAACGAGTTGATCAGCCTGGGCACTCCCCTTGTGAGGCGGTGGATAGCCGACATGGCCTGGGCGGTGAAAAGATCCGGGTTACCGCCGGCGATCTTGAGGCGGTGTTCTATGTAGCGGGTGGTCTCTTGTTCACCCATGGGGCGCAACAGATAATAGCGTCGCAAACGCTGCAACAGGGAAGTGCCGCCGCTTTGCTTTATCAGCTTGAGCAGCTCCGGTTGGCCCACCAGAAAGATGTTCAGCACCCGAGGCGAGGAATCGTCCAGGTTGCCCAACAGGCGCAGTTCTTCCACCATCTCCGGCAAAAGGCTGTGGGCTTCGTCCACCACCAACAGGATGACCTTGCCTTCCCGGCGGCACTGTTTGAGAAGGTCGTTCAGGGCCACCAGGAACTGGCCCTTGCTGCGGAATGGGCCGGGCAGGCCCAGTTCCAGGGCCATCATGTTCATGAAATCCAGCGGTTCGACCCGGGGGTTGGTTATCACCGCCGGTATCACCCGCTCACCCAAATCTTTGAGCAGGGCGATGACCAGGGTGGTTTTGCCCACTCCCGGTTGGCCCAAGAGCATGGCCCAGCCTTCCTGTTCGTCTATGGCGTAGACCAGGGTGGCCAGGGCCTCGCGGTGATCGCTGCTCAATACGATGAAACGCGCGCTGGGCTCCAGGGCGAAGGGTTTCTCGCGAAAGTGAAAAAAGTCTTCGTACATGGCCTCAGGATACCATTCCCGTAAACAAACGTTTTAGGGCGGGCCCTCGGCCGGTTACCAAGATTCCCACCAACCCCATCAGTAATAAGAAAATGATGCCGAAAACAGCTCCGAATATTATGCTGTGCCGCAGCGCCGCCGCCTGCTCCTCATGGGTTTCCAAGGGGGGCAGGACCATGAGCACCGGCAAGCCGGACTGGCGCTCCAACTGCATTGTTGAGGTAAAGGAAACGTCTATGTAGCTCAGCCCGAAAGCCAGGCCCACCGACAGGGCCAGGGCCAGGCCCAAAGTAACCGGGATGGCCCGCTTCACCTGGGGGCGGAAGGGGGCATCGGGCACCTGGGC
Organism: Desulfarculaceae bacterium; assembly: GCA_021737645.1. Taxonomy (GTDB): domain Bacteria; phylum Desulfobacterota; class Desulfarculia; order Desulfarculales; family Desulfarculaceae; genus Desulfoferula. The sequence goes on along the minus strand of JAIPDO010000033.1, from coordinate 29,257 downwards.
CGGGTCCACCACCTCGAACTGCTCGCCGCGCTGGGTGCGCTCCATGTTGGCGGACATGCGAGCTTCCAGCCATTTGGCGTGCAGCTTCTGGTAGGCGGTGTTCAACTCTTCGTAGCCACGGGTGAGCTCACTGAGTTGCTCGGCAACCGCGGGCGCGTTGTCTATCCGCTTGCGAATGAGGGCCGCCTGGTCCAGGTATTGGTTCTTCCTCATCTCGGTTTCACGAATTTCGCTGTTGACCTGCTCAATGCGTTGCAACTGCTTCTGGATGCTCATCTTGCTCTTGGCCATCTCTTCGTCGATTGCGTTGCGATCGGCCTGCGCACCCTTCAGGCCCGCCGCGGCTGCTGCCGCTGCCGCGGCTTTTTTCTTGGCCGCCTTGGATGCCTCGAGAGCCTCGGCCTTTTTGAGGTGGCGCAGAAGCCGTTGAATGTCGGGATGGTCGTCGGTGTAGAAGACCCTCAGCTCCTCGATGCGCTTTTTGATGCCTTCGGGGGAGGACTCTCCCTGGCCGCCGCCTTGGGCGGAGCCGCCTCCCTGCAGGCCCCGGGACTTGGCCTCGGCCCGGCGCTGCTCCAAGCCTTCGATCCAGCGCTGCCACTCGGCGATGTCCTGCTCGTAGCCGTGGATACGGACCCTGAGCTGCTGCACCTTGCCGTCCATGATGTTGGCGTCCTGGCGCATCTGGTCCATGAGCTTCATGTTGAACTGGCGCGACTCGGGAAGCTCTTGCAAATGTTCCTGCTTGTAAGTGGTGACCCTCTTCTCCCAATCAGAGAGTTGGCCCCGCATGCGCGAAAGCTCCCGCTCCAGGAAGCGGGCGGTCCCCACCGCGTCCTGCTCCCTGAGGCGCAGGTTGCTGTCCACATAAAAGGCGGCGAGGGCGTTGGTCACCGCAGCCACCGTGGAGGGGCTGGTGTAGAGAAAAGTGATGGTGAAGTAGTTTTTGCGGCTGATCTTGATGGTGATGTCCCGGCGCATGACCTCCGCCAATTCATCGGGAGTCACCTTGTTGCGCTTATCGGGGTACAGATCGAAACGCTCGATGATTTCGGTGAGCCTGGTGCGGCTGAGCACCTGCTGGGTGATTATTTGCAGTCGCTCCTCGATCTTGCTGGTCACCGTGGGGCGGATGATGTCGCCGGGCACCTTTTGGGGCTGCACCACCACCAGGCAAGATGCCTCGTAAATGGGCGGCCAAAACAGGCAATAGGCCACGCCGCCGGCCAGAACCAGCAAGAATATGGGAACTACCAATATCCACCGGCGCTTAAGCAGGAAGATGTAGCTTTTTATGTTTATGCCGGAGCCTTCCACTTACTCACCACCTAAAAGGATAATCTGTGTACAAGATTAACAATACCTGATTCTGCTGCCTATCGTCATCATCCACTTCCGCATCACGATTTAAATATGAATATTCCAGAGATAATCGCCAATGTCTATGCACTTGCCATGTATAGCGGGCTAAAAAGCGGTATGAGTTAACGATACCTTGCTGGCTGTTCAAATTTTCAATGGGGCTTTCCTGGTAGTCGTTGCGAACGTATTCCGCGGTCAGGTTTAGATTCTGGAACTTGGTGAAGCGGTAACCGTAGGTGACTCCGGCGCGGTGGCTCACCGCCAGGCCGGAGTTGTCTCCAAGGTAGTCGAATTGCCCCAGGTCGGCGGTGGCGTAACCGGTGAGGTTCCACCTGGGGCCGCGGTAGGTCACTGAGGCATTGAGCAGGGGGAAGCCCTTGTCCGCCGCGTTGTTGTACTGGTCGTTGCCGTTGACCATTGACCAGCCGGCCCCGAACGACCAGGACAGCCTGCGGCTCACGTCCTGGCTGATGCCCGCTTCAAAGGACAAGGTTTCATAGTTGCGGCTGTCGTCCGTCAGTTGGTCGTCTTCGTCGGTGGCCCGGTTTATGGCGTAGGAGAGCTGGCCGTAGGTACGCATGCTGGGGCCCATCAGGCGGGTGAGGCGGGCGTAGGCCCGGCCCCGCTCCTCGTCGGGGGATATCTGGTAGTTGGTGCGCGTGCCGCTGACCCCCATCCCCAACTCCCACTGGTAGGTGAGGTGATGATTCCAGTTGATGGCCGCCTGGTTGAAGTCGGTGTCTTCCTGGTCTTCGTTTTCCCCCCGGGTGAAGGTGTTGGTGTACATCACCTCCACGCTGCCGGTGGATGAATATTTATGCTTCGCCTTCAAGGAAAAAGTGTTGCGGTCCACCCGCCCGGTGGTGTCGCGCACCGTCACCAGTTCGCCGGTGTCGGAGAGCTCGGGCTTGTCAAAGGTGGAGGTGTAGGTGTCGCTGACCATGAACTGCCAGCGGGGGGATGGGGTGTATTGGTAATTGAATCCCAGGTTGGCGCTGTCAAAACCGTCCAAGTCGGTAAGGTCCAGGTATTTGGCGTATTGGGCTCCGGCGCGCACCAGGAGCTCATGGCCCGGCCATTTCCATTGGCCGTTTATTCCGAGCCCTGCTTTCAGGAAGAAGTCCGAGCGGGGCACCCGGGTAAGTCGGACGTTGTCGCTCCAGCCGCCGGTTAGAGTAACATAGGGGGTGATGATGGCCGCCCGCGCCGGAGCGGGTAAGCAAAGGGCCAGAGCCAAGGATGCCAGCAGGCAAAGCGTGAGGTGTAGCAATACCGCTCCCCCAGGTTGTAGCTTGGGGGGTGGCGTTGTTTGATTCCGCATTCAGCCTGGCCTTGCCGTGGAAAGTGGGAGGACGCCCACCTTAGGGGACGACGATTATGTCCCCAGGCTTGAGTATGATATTTTGCTCTCTTTTTTCTCCGGTTATAACCTCTGAATATTCAAAGAGAAAACGTTGCTGACGCGGGCCGATGCCTCGCAGAATGAACACTTCGTCCTTGTCGGCCCATTCGTTGAAACCGCCGGCCATGGACAGGGCCTGCATAACGTCGGTGGGCTTTAACATCTGGAAGTTGCCTTCCTTTTTGACGTTGCCCAAAACGCTGATCTCATAGTGGCGCGGGTTGGTGAGCACCACATAGACCTGAGGGGCCTCCAGGTAATGGCTCAATGCCTTTGTGATGCGGTACTTGAGCTGCATCAAGGTGAGGCCCGCGGCCATGATATCGTCGGTCAACGGCAGGGAGATGCGTCCATCGGGGCGCACCAAGACGTCCTTGCGGGTGAGTTGTTCCTCACGCCAAGTGACGATCTCCAACAGGTCGCTGGGGCCGATGCGGTAGATGGGCTCCTGTTGGACCAAGGGCTTTTTTTGCACCACCGGCTGCTCCGCCGCGGCAGGGTAGACAGCGGCGGTGATGGAAATTAGACCCGCCAGCAGGAAAGCGGCGGCGGTCCAATAAAAATTTCGGGAGAAATGTCGGCTCATGGCCACTGGTCTCCTGAGGCCCCTATGGGCCCCGGCTAGGGGTATTTCTCTTTAGAATTTATACACGGTTTTGTTCGTTTAATTCAAGATTTAAATGCAGTTAGCCTCTTGCTTGACTGCCGGACGGCGGCCTCGTATAGTCGTAGGCAACCATCAAACGCAACAAGGAGGCGCCCCATGCTCAGAGCCAGGGTTTGGCTCACCTGCGCGGCCATGCTGGACCCGGTTAGCCCGGTGCTCACCCAGCCCTGCCGCATCGGCTGGGAGGCCAAGAAACGCCAAGTGGATTTGGAGATCGAGCGCCCCCTCAAGGGGACGGAGCTTCTGGCCCGCATGAAGGGCTGGGTCACGGTGGACGTGGCCAAGGCTATAGAAATATTTGACAAACACGGCCGCCTCAAGCTTTTGGACGAGCGGGAGCTGGTGGTGGAGTGCGAGGGGCCCAGCGAGCTGGTGGATCTGGAGCGTGAACTCGCCGATGCCTTTGGCGACCAGGTAAACCTGGAATATGACAAATAAAAAGCCCTCCCCGTAGGGAGGGCGTCAGTTGCTTTGCCGGGGGTCTAGAGGCTCTCGCGGGCCTTTTTGACCTCGCCCTCCACCAGGGCCCGGATTTGTTCCAGGCGCTCTTGGCTCTGGGCCTCGAAACGCAGCACCAGGGCGGGCTGGGTGTTGCTGGCCCGGACCAGGCCCCAGCCGTCCGGGAAGTTCACCCGCACTCCGTCCACGTCGATGACCTCGTAGTCGCCGGACATGGCCTTTTTGACCTCTTCCACCACTTGGAACTTGATGTCGTCCGCGCAATCCACCCGGATCTCGGGGGTGGAGATCACCGGGGGCATGTCCGACAGCCAGGTGGACAGAGGCGCATCGGTGGCGGCCAACAGCTCGCAGAAACGCAGGGCGGCGTAAATGCCGTCGTCAAAGCCGAACCAGCGGTGCTTGAAGAACATGTGCCCGCTCATTTCGCCGGCCAACAAGGCCCCGGTTTCGGCCATCTTTTGCTTTATCAGGCTGTGGCCGGTGCGCCACATCAGGGCCTTGCCCCCATGCTTTTCGATATCGTCGTAGAGGTTCTTGGAACATTTGACCTCGCCGATGAACAGGGCGCCGGGGTTTTCCTTGGCAATGCTGCGGGCGAAGATGGCCAGCAGCATGTCCCCGAAGATGATCCCGCCCTTTTCGTCCACCACGCCCACCCGGTCGCAGTCGCCGTCAAAGGCCACTCCGGCCTGGAGGCCCTTCTCCTTGACCGTGGCGATGAGGTCGGTCAGGTTGGCCGGCACGGTGGGGTCGGGCTCGTGGTTGGGGAAGGTGCCGTCCATCTCGCAGTACAGGGGGGTCACCTCTATGCCCAGGCGCTCCATGATGGGCAGGACCACCGGCCCGGCGGTTCCGTTGCCCGAGTCCACCGCGATCTTGAGTTTCTTGGGGATGTCAATGTGCTCCACCAGGTAGTCGGAGTAGGGGATCACGATGTCCACCTCTTCCCGTGAACCCTGGCCCTGGGTGAACTCACCCGCCTCGGCGATCTGGTACAGCTTCTGGATCTCGGCTCCATATATGGTGCTTTTGCCGATCATCACCTTGAAGCCGTTGTAGTCGCCGGGGTTGTGGCTGGCGGTGATCATCACCCCGCCGTCCATCTGAAAGTGGAACACCGAGAAGTAGAGCATGGGAGTGGTCACCACCCCGATGTCTTTTATCTTGCGTCCGGTGGAGAGCAGGCCCTCACTTAGAAGGTCGCGGTAGCGGTCGGCGCTTAGGCGGCAGTCCCGGCCCAGGGTGATGGTTTCAACCCCCTTGCCGGCCATATAGGTGCCTATGGCTTTGCCCAGGGTTACCACGTCGGCGTCGTTGATGTCCTTGTCCACCACGCCCCGGATGTCGTATTCGCGGAAAATTGAGGGGTTCATGCTTATGTCTTCCTCCGAATGCTTGGGCTCGGCCCTATTCGCCGGGACCGGGGGCCCAGGCTTGATAAAAAACCATGTAATCGTTGGCGGCCACCTGGGCCGGAGCCGAACCGGCGGGCAATAGCCAGCACTGGCCAGGTCTTAGCTCTTCCGCCGTATGCTCTCCGCCGGGGAACTCCAGGCGGCCCTTGCCTTGCTCCACCCACAGCAGCCTCGGGCCACTGCCCGGCCTCTCCAGGGCACCTTTTCCCATGATGGCATATTTCAATAATCCGAACGACCGGGTTTGCACCAGGGACTGCACTTCCCAGGGGGGCGGCGACAGAGGCCGGACTGGCAGGGGCTTGCCCGGTCCGCTGGGCCGCAGCGCCTCAAGGGCGTGCTCCAGGTGCAGGCGGCGCGGCTTGCCGTCCGGGCCGGGGCGGTCCCAGTCGTAAAGGCGGTAGGTAAGGTCCGAGGCCTGCTGCACCTCCAGGATGAGTAGCCCCGGCCCGGTGGTGTGCAGGGTGCCGGCGGGCACGTCGAAGGTGTCGCCGGTCTGGGCCGGAACCTTGGCCAGGATGCCGGGCAGCCTGCCCTGGGCCGCCGCCTGGGCCACCTGCTTGGTTCCGGTCCGCGGGGCCAGGCCGTGCACCAGCTGGGCCCCGGCCCCAGCGTGCAGAATATGCCAGGCCTCGCCTTTGCCCCAGGGCTCGTTGGCCAGGCGGGCGGCGGTGGCGTCGTCCGGGTGCACCTGCACCGAGAGCCACTGGCCCACATTAAGAAGCTTTAGCAACAGAGGGAAGCCTGGGGCCGCGCCCGGGCCCAGGATGTATTCGGGCCACTTGGCGACCACCTGGTCCAGGCCCATGCCCACCAGAGGCCCGGCGGCCACATGGGTTATGTGCAAACGGTCCGAGGCCAGCCACACCTCGCCAATGCCCAAAGGAGCCCCCAGGCTGGCGGCCCAGGGCTCGGGAAAGCGCGATTCGGCCCAGACCTTGGGCAGAAAAATGGGGATCAGTTTAAGCGGTCCGAAGGGAAGGCTCACTGGCTGTCTCCGCTGCCTGCCGCCCTCCCGCTTAGGTGCTTAACCGCCCAGAAGCCGCCCACCAGGCACACGAAGAAAGCCAGCGCGATCCAGCCGAAGTATTGTTTGACCCAGGTCTGGATGGCCGGGCCGAAGAACCAAAAGATCAGGCCCAGGGCGTAGAAACGGGCCCCCCGGCTGAGCACCGAGGCCAGCACGAAACGGGGGAAGTTGAGGGCGAAGACCCCGGCGGTGATAGTGAAAATTTTATAGGGCAGGGGAGTGAGCCCGGCCGCGCCCACCGCCCACACGTCGTATCGCTGGTAGTAGCCTTCCACCAATTTGATCTTTTCGGTGGAGAACCAGCGGTACATAAGGGGGCGTCCGCCCTTTATGCCGATGAAATAGCCGAACATGCCACCCAGCACCGAGGCCACGGTGCAGATGGTGGCAAACCAAAGGCTGTACTCCGGCTTGACCGCGCACAGGGCCATGAGCAGCACGTCTGGGGGGATGGGAAAAAAGGAGCTTTCGGCAAAGGCCAAGCCGAAGAGGGCCCAGGCGCCGTAAGGGGTTTGGGCGAAGTGCGCCACCCACTGGGCCATGTCCTTGATCCATTCCATGGGCTAGCCCTTTCCCTTTCGGCTCACAGATATTCCTCCCGGCCCTTCACTTTTAGCTCTTCCAGCAGGCGGCCCACTTCCTGGCAGCGGCTGCGCGGAGCGATAAGAAGCACGTCGTCGGTGACCACGGCCACCAGATTTTCCACCCCCAGCAGGGCGGTGAGGCGCCCTCCGGAAGCAATAAGGTTGCCCTTGGCCTCCAGGGCCAGCACCGGCCCTTCCTGGCTGGCGTTACCGTCAAGATCCAATTCCCACAGATCGCCCATGGCCTCCCAGGAGCCCACGTCGGACCAGCCGAAGTCGGCCTTGACCACCCTGAGGCTGGAGCTTTTCTCCAGCACCCCATGGTCCACGCTGATGGCGGGCAGGCCGGGGTAGGTGCGCCCCAGGGCCGCGCCCTGCTCCGGGGAGCCCAGGGCGGGGGCCAACTCGGCCAGGCCCGAGGCCAACTCCGGCAGATGGCGCTCCAACTCGGTCAACAGCACCTCGGCCCGCCAGGCGAACATGCCTGAGTTCCACAGGTGCCTGCCGCCGTCCAGGTATTCCTGGGCCGTGGCCAAATCGGGCTTTTCGTGGAAGGCGGCCAACCGGCTCACCGCCGGGGGGTCCGGGTCCACCACCTCGCCGGTCTCGATGTAGCCGAAGCCGGTGGCCGGGAAGCGGGGGGTGAGTCCCAGGGTGACCAGCACATCCCCACCGGCGGCCAGCTGGGCGGCGCGCTCCAGGGTGCTGATAAACAAGCGCTCATCGGTGATGAGGTGATCGGCGGGCAGCACCAGGCACACCGCGCCGGGATCGCGCCGGGCCACCCAGGCGGCGGCCAAGCCGCAGGCGGCGGCGGTGTTGCGGCCCATGGGCTCGGCCAGGATATTGTCAGGGGGCAGCTCCGGGAGTTGCTCATGCACCTGCTCCGCGTGCATGCTGCCCGTGACCACCAGCACCCGCTCGGGCGGCGCCAGTGGGCCCAGGCGGTCCACGGTCTGCTGCAACAGGCTGCGCTGACCGGTGAGGCTAAGCAGCTGCTTGGGCTGATTTCGGCGGCTGGCCGGCCAGAAACGGGTGCCGGAGCCTCCGGCCATTATCACCGCGTATAAATTCATTCATCTATCCCCAGAAGTTCCAGGCCAAGGCGAACAGGCCCACCGCGAAACAGTAGGGCGCGAACCAGTGGAAGGCCCCGGCCTGCACGATTTTAAGAAGGGTCCGCAAAGCCCAGTAGCCGCTCACCGCGGCGGTGATGAAGCCCATGATCATGGGCGCCACCTGGGCCGCGCTGGGCGCGCCCAACTCGTGCACCTGCAACACCAGGGCCCCCAGGATGGCCGGTATGGACATCACAAAGGAGTAGTGGGCGGCCACCCGGCGGTCCACCCCCAAGAGCAGGGCGATGGATATGGTGCTGCCCGAGCGGCTGATACCCGGAGTGATGGCCAGGCCCTGGGCCAGGCCGATGATGAGCGCCCGGCCCGCGCCCACCTTTTCCAGGGGACGGCCCGGACGGCGCACCAGGGCGGTGGCCATAAGCAGCCATCCGGTTATCAACAGTGCGATTCCCACGGTGAGCAGAGAGGAGAACATGGACTCGAACATATCCTTGAAGGCGAAGCCGATGATGGCGGTGGGGATGCTGCCCACCACCACCAGCCACAACAGTCGGCGTCCCTCGTTGCTCTCCTCGTCGTCCCAGACGAACAGGCCCCTGATGATGCTCCACAGGTCCCGCCAGAAAACGCCCACCACGGCCACCAGGCTGCCCACGTGCACCGCGATGTCGAACATCAGGGCCGGTTCGGTGAAGCCAAGCAGGCGCTGCCCCAGGACCAGATGCCCCGAGGAACTTATGGGCAGAAACTCGGTGAGTCCCTGCACCACTCCCAGCACCGCCGCTTGCCAAAGCTCCATGTCCGCTCCCAGTTGCGATTGAATGGGAATATAGCCCGGAGATGCAATCAAGTCGAGGGCTTTTGCCCGCGGGCCGTCCCAGGCCTACGGCCAGGATGGGCACATGTTCATTGTAATGCAAGCCCGGTCGTTTTATTATCTAACCTTCGCATAAGTTGCGCGAAAGGTCATAATCCGGGATCAAATGGGAACATTTTTCAGCAACATCAGCAAGCTCACCGTCAGCCGTGGTTTGTCCATCGGGCTGGGCTTGGCGAGCACGCCCATAATCACCCGCCTCTACCGGCCCGAGGACTTCGGCACCTATGGGGTGGTGTTTTCGGTGGCCGCCTGGTTTACCGCCCTGGCCTGCCTGGGCTACAACCAGGCCATTCCTCTGGCGGCCAACCGCCAGGAGGCGCGCACCCTGGTGCGTCTGTGCATGTGGCTCTCGGCCATATTGACCCTTATCACAGCGATGATCTGCGGGCTGGGAGGGCCCTGGCTGGCCGATCTGCTGGGCGAGCCTCAGATAGCGCCTTACCTCTGGTTTGTGCCCCTGCTTTTCTTGATCGACAGCGTCAAAGGCACCAGCGAAAGCATTCTGGCCCGTGAGGGGCGCTTCGGGGTGGTCTCGGCGGTCAGCCTCATCGACCTCAATCTGGCCCGCCTGGTGTCCATCCTGTGGGCCCTGGTGCTCACAGCCGGGCTCATGGGCCTGATCGTGGGCAACCTCATCGCCTCGTCGCTCAGCCTGGTCATAGCCCTATTCGTGGGCATCAGAGTGCTTTGGGACCAGTCCGGCGAGGAGGGGGCTCCCCCGGTCAGCTATGCCCAGGCCATAAAAAACCACATCCAATTCCCCAAAATCAACCTGTGGAACAACTTGCTCAAGGTTAGCACCGGGCGCATGCCGGTGTTTGTCCTGGCCGCTTATTTCGACCCGGCGGTGGTGGGCTTTTTCACCTTTGCCACCAACATCATCTCCCTGCCGCTCAGGATTTTGGGCAACTCGGTGGCCGACGTGTTCTATCCCGAGGCGGCCAGGGAATGGAACGAAAGCGGCGCGGTGGAACGCGCCATGCACTTCGCGGTCAAGTTTCAGGCCACCATCGGCATATTCCCCATGGTGGCCCTGGGCCTGCTGGGGCCGCTTTTTTTTGAAGTGGTGTTCAGCTTCCGCTGGACCGAGGCCGGGGTGTTGAGCCAAATCCTGGCCTTCTGGACCCTGATGAACTTCATTACCGCGCCCATCTCCAGCCTATTCCTGATCGTGAATCGGGCCGGCACCCGCCTGGTGTTCTCCATCTTGCAACTGGCGGTCACCCTGCTTTCGCTGTTCGCGGGGGGCATGATCGGCAACGTGCGCCTGACCCTGGCCATCATGTCGCTGAGCCTGGGTCTGGTGAGCCTGGTGATGTTCATCCATATTCTCAGGCTGGGCAAGGCCAAGGTGTGGACCAACATCAATGTGATGCTCAAGGAGATCTTTTTCTCCCTGCTTACCCTGCTGCCGGCCACGGTGGCTTTCTATTACTTCGAACTGCGTTGGTCTTCCCTGGGCCTGGTGGCGGCGGGCGCGGTGGCCTATTTCGGCCTGCTCTATTGGCGGGACAAGGAAATACACGAAAGGGTGCTTAGGGTCATGGGCCGCCGCCCGGACGTGGCCACCCCGGAGCCTGAATCCAAGTAGTCCGAGGTTTACAGGCCGCCGGTTTGGCGGCTTATCTTTGGCAGTCGCCTTGCCGGCCCAGGCGCGAGGTGATCACCAGGAAGCAATCTTTGCCCAGCAATCCCAGGGGCAGTTCGCAGTACTCTTCCAAGGCATAGCCGTCATAAGGTTGGCTCTGTACGCCGGGGCCGGACACAGTGAGCCTTTGGCTGGGCCGGTCGGCCAGACCCGCCTGGCTAAGGGCTCGCGCCACCTGGCGGCGGCTGTCCGGAGCGAACAAAAACACCCTGAGGTCCGGCCGGGGCAAGACCGCCAACAGGGCGGGGTTGCCCGGCGCGGCGAATTTGTCCAACTCCTCCGAAGCGCGGAGCACTTCCTTGGCTTTTAGTTGCCTGGCCGGGTTCAGCCCGGCCCCGGCGAAGTCCACCAGAATGCCCCCGGCCAGGGAACAGGGCGCCTCACCCAAAACAACGCCCGGACGCGCAAGGCTCACCGGCGCTCCCTGGGCCACCACCCCGGCCCGGCGCAGGTTTGGCCCCAGGGTGGGCAGCACGTAGCCCACCGTGGCCGCCACCTGGTTGGCCTGGGCCGCCTGAGCCCCGGCTGGTCCCCAGGCCGCCTGCTCCAGGGCGGGGCCGTAGTGGGACCGGGCGATCTTTTCCCAGCGGGGCTGGTTGTGGCCGTAGACCCCTTTCATGAAGGGTGCAGGGCTCCAGCCGTAGAGATTGTAGTTGGCGTTCAAGCGGGCGGGCATCTGCCAAGCAGCCAACGCGCCGCTGACCAGCACCAGCAAGGCCACCAGGCCCAGGGCCCCGCCCCAGACCCGGCTGGGCCAGGCGCAGCGGGCCAGGGTGAGCAGGCAGATCAGGGTGGTGAGGTTCATGAGGGGCTCGGCCCACATGAGGTCGCGCAAGATGAAGCGATCCAGGACCAGGGGGTGGGCATAGGCCAAAAGGGCCAGGGCCAGGGCCAGCCAGAAGGTGCGGCTCAGGGTGGGGTTCAGGCGGCGGCGGGCGCACCAGGCCAACAGGGCCAGGGACACCAGATTGGCCAGCACCGAGGGCCACAGATAGGCCAGCAGCTTGAGGTGCTCGGCCAGGGGCACCAGCATGAAGCCCTGGCGCAAGAAGGCCATCTTGAAATTCAGCAGCAGATACTGCCAGGCCAGGGCGGGCTCCAGCCCTATCAGGAAGTGGCAGAAAAAGCTGAGGCCAAAACCCAGCAGCAAAAGCGAGGCGTAGGCGGCCAGGGGAAAAAGCAGGCCCCAGCGCTTTTCGGAACTGAACAAACCCCACAGATTGACCAGCACCAGCACCACCAAAAAGGCCAGAAGGGCCAGCAGGGGCGGAGTGAGGTGGATGCTCAGGCGGTAAAGGAAGGTGCCCATGCCCTCGGGGATGGGCTCGCGCCAGGCCAGCCACGCCAGGGTGGCGGTGACGGCCAGAGCCAATACGGCGGCGGCCAGCCCGGCCAGGGCCTGGGTGCGCCCCAGTTGGGGTAGGGCCCGTTTCCAGGGCTCGCTTCTTAAGGCGATGGGCAGCAGGAACAGCAGGGGCGCGGCCAACAAATAGGTGCCCAGCTGCACCTTGGTGACAAAGGCCAGGCCCAACAGCAGACCGCACAGGCCCAGCCACAGCAAACGGGGCCAACCCCGGCCACGCCCGGCCAGCACCGCCAACAGGGCGGCCCCGGCCCAATACAAGAGGCTGTATTGCTCGGTTCGGATCAGGGCGGCCTGGTAGAAGAGCCCCTGCTCCAGGCCCAGGACCAGGGCCGCGCCCAGGGCCCACAGGGCGCGGGGCCGGAAGGCGGCTTGCAGGGCGCCCCACAACAGGAACACCGCTCCCAGCACGGCCAGGGGGCTGAGGCGGCGCAGCAACTCCACCGCCTGGCCCAAACAGGCCAGGGGGTTCAGGGAGTGGTCAAGCTGGGCCAGGTTCAGCGCCGAGAGCATATCCAGACCCGAGGCCAAGCGGCTTACCCACACCGTGATCAGGTAGGTCCCGAAACCTGGGCTGTGGATGTGGTCCGGCAGCAGGCCGCTGTTGATGATCAGGGTGTCCAGGGCCACGATGTGGTCCAGATCCCAGATGAAGTAATAGGGGAAAAAGGCGTTCAGGCTCCAATAGGCCAGGGCCAAAAACACGAATGCCGGCACGGCCCATAACAGGGGGGCTTGCCTGGGGGGCGGGGCTAGGAGCTCTAGGTCGCCGCCCCGGTCATGGGCCGGTTCGCTCATACGAATTTAAGCTTCTTCAGGCCAATCCACAGCATCTTGATGAGCAGCCAACCGTGGCTCCAGCGGGAAATGTTGGTGCTGCCGTAGAGGCGTTCCCGGTAACGGATGGGCAGGTCCACCATCTTCATGTTCTGCTTGGCCGCGCCGAAGATGATGTCAAAGTCGCCGAAGGGGTCGAAATCCCCGAAATAGGCCCGGTCGGCCACGATGGCTTCATAGTCCCGGCGGCTGAGCACCTTGGTGCAGCAGAGGGTGTCCTTGATGGGCTGCTCCAAACACCAGGAGAAGGCCAGGCTGAAGAACTTGTTGCCCAGGAAGTTGATGGGCCGCATGGCTTTGTCTTCCATGGGGTAGACCAGGCGCACGCCGTTGATGTATTCGCCCTTGCCGCTGTACCAGGCATCGTAGAAGGGAGTCAGATTTTCCGGCGGGAAGGTGAGGTCCGCGTCCATGATCATGTAAAGGTCGCCCTCGGCCTTGTCGAAACCCAGGCGCACCGCGTCGCCCTTGCCCACGCCGGTCTGCTGATAGGCTTTGGCCCGGCGCTGCGGGTGGTCTTTGAGGGCCTGTTGTATGGCTCCCCAGGTGTCGTCGGTGCTGTGGCCCTCCACGAAAATAAGCTCGGTGCCCGCGCCCATCTCCGGGGTGCGGCGCATCAGGCCGTCGATGTTGCCCGCCTCGTTGCGCGAGGCGATGATCACCGACACCAGCGGTTCTTTTTCCATGGGCTTGGCCGGGGCCGGGCGGGCCATCACGAAGTTGCACAGGGCCAGGTACTTGATGGGCCAGATCTTGGCCAGCACTCGGTTGAACAACCAGTTGGGCGCGGAGCCGGGCATGGGCCAGAGCAGCTCCATCCAGGTGCGGAAACTCTGGTAACCGGCCAGGTCCAAAAGGTTGGCCGCGTCCGGGGCGGTGAACCAGTTCTGGGTAAGCAGGGGCTGGGCCAGGCCCAGGCCCCGCACCACGGCCAGAGGCGCGGCCCACAGCCGGGAGTGGAAATTCAGAATGATGCGGGTGCGCGGATGGCAAGCCGGGCGCAGCTTTTTCAGCACCTCCTGCACGTCCCACAGGTCGTTGACCAGGTCCGAGAGGATGATGTAGTCGAAGGTCATGCCCTCCAGGTCCAACTCCTGGGCGTCCACGCACAGGAAGCTGTGTTCCGGGTGGCGCTCCCGGGCCTGGGCGATCATCTCCGGGCAGAAATCCACCCCCAGCCCCACCGAGGGCTTCAGCGCGGCCAACAGGTCGCCCTGACCACAACCAACCTCCAGCACCTTTTGGCCGGGGCTTATCAGGCGCCTGTAGATGCGTTTGATGTGGCTCAAATAAAAACGGTGCCCCACGCGGCCTTGTTTGGGATTGGAGGCGGCTGTTTTTTGCCAAAAGCTCCGGCGCTTTTGGTTGTAGGCCTGGCGGTAGTGCTCGTCTGTGTAGTTGGGGGGAGCCTGATCCATGTTTGTTCCTTCGCGTGGGGCCCGGTGTCCGGGCCGGGGACCGTTAGGCCGCTATTTTTTCGTTTGCCGGGATGGTTTGCCGTCATGCCCCAGGCGCTGGAGCAATTCTCGGCTGAGCCGCTGGTGCTCCAGTTTGGCCTCGGTGGTGGCCTGCGGGGAGCCCCCTCTGCTTTTTAACAATTTTACCAGCCTTTTGTCCAAGGCCGCTTGCTCCCGCTGGGCTCGCAGGCTCTTGCGCAAGAGCTTTTGGTCGCGAGTGGCCCTCAGCCGATTGGCCAGCACCCAGCCCAGGGCCAAGCCCACCAGCAACACCAGGGCCGTGGCCAGGGCCAGGGCGATGCGGCCCAGGCCACCGGAAGCTAGGGCGCTTCCCGCCGTAGCGGTGCGTTGTTTCAGTTCGGCGGCCTGCACCAGGCGGCGCTGGTTTATGAGAGCCAACTGGCCGAGCAGGCCCGCCCGGCTGAAGGCCCCGTGGCGCTCCTGTTTATAAATACGCAGAAAATCCTGAATCTGCACCATGGCTTTGCCGCCCAGGCGGTCCATCTCTTCCTGGAAAGAGGCCATGACCGGCTTGAGGGCCGCGGCCAGCATATCCGAGGCCGGGCGGAACGCCACGGTGACCTCGGCCCGCAGCGTCTGGTCCTGGGGTGAGGCATATTGCAGGCGCACGCGGATGAGCATCTGCCCGCTCACCGACAAGCCCAGCTTTTGCATGGTTATCTGAGCCCGGTACACGATCACCTTGGGGCCGGGGCGCTCCATGGTCACCTGGGCTTGGTTGCTGTAGGTCCTCAGGCTGAAAGAATGGGCAGTGCCGCCCAACTGCTGCAAAACCAAGTTGCCCATGAGGGGGTGGCGTCGCTTGAACTCCGGCTGGCTGATCACGGCCAGCACCCCCACCAGGTTGTCCACCAACAAGTCCAACTCCTGGGCGGAGATAGCCCAGCGCTGGTCTTGGTAGTCGTGCCGGTACAGGGCTTGGTCCAGAAAATCCTGGGGCTCCTGGGCCAAGGCCATGCCAGCGCAGAGGCAGCAGAGCATCAGGGCGGTCGACAATATCTTGCTCAGGTAGCGCACGGATTTTTACTCCCATCCCTTAAAGTCAGCTTAATTAATAGCATGAGCCACGGCTTGGGCAAAAGGAGACAAAATGGCGCGCTGCTTTTTTACAGGTGCGTTTGGGCTGCACCGCAGGCCCTCCGGGCGGGCCCCAGGCGAGAGTAATTGGACTAATATATAGATAAATTTATAAAAAATAGCTTGACAGGCCGGGCGTCTGTCAACTAGGCATGATATGAAAAGGCGTGCAGCCAGGGGGGCCGGGTTGGCGTCTAAGTTTAGCTGCTTGACAGAAGCAAGCCAACTGCATACAATCGTTAGCTAAAGCCTACAGTCTTATTACCGGCAAGGAGTGCCCGTCCATGAACAAGTCTCAGCTAATAGAGGCGCTGGCTAAAGCCGAAGGCCTTACCATCAAAAAAGCGGAGATGGTGATCAACACCATTTTCGGATCTGTCGAGGATGCCCTTATTCTCGGTGATCGGGTGGAGATTCGCGGGTTTGGCAGCTTCAAGGTCAAGGACTACGACGGCTACCAGGGGCGCAATCCCAAGACGGGCGAGATAATCGACGTGGGCAAGAAGAAGTTGCCCTTCTTCAAGGTGGGCAAAGAGCTCAAAGAGCGCGTGGACTCGTTGGACTAAGCCCGCTTGCGGTCCTTGGGCCGGTCTTGCCGTGTCTCTGATATTTAGATAATTTCGCCCCGTCCTATTGAGCGGCGGGGCTGTTTTTTGTGGTTGACCAAGAAATACGTTTTGACCCCGGCCGTGCTAGGCGGGGAGCTAGCGGTGCCCTTTTCCCGAAATCCGCTTTTGCGGGGTCGAAGGCTTGCCAAGGGTTGGCCGCCAAGGTGTTTTTGTGATCACGAGGTTTTGTCCGGACACCGCGCGACGTGCGGTCGTGAACCTCGTCAGATCCGGAAGGAAGCAGCGATAAGCGATGCGGTGCGTGTCGCGGAGCGCTCTGGATCCAGATCTTGTGTTTCGCATGCCCCTTGGCGGAAAATTCGACGCAGGATGCACGGCTGGGGTCATCTTTCGTTTTGCCTCTGACCATCCGACAGACCATCGCCCAGATTTTGACCCAGGGGCCCTGGAGCGCCCTGGAGTTGGCCGGCGAGTTGCTCATCACCCGCCGGGAGGCTGAGGAGCATCTCAGCCACTTGCAGCGCTCGTTGGGCAAGGGCCTGGTGGTGGCCCCCGCCAAGTGCCGGGGATGCGGCTACGTCTTTACCAAGCGCAGCCGCCTGGACGCACCGGGGCGCTGCCCGGCCTGCCGGGGGCAACGCATAGACGGACCTTGGTTTGAAGTAAAACCTTGAAATCCTTGCGGGGCTAATGAAGGCTCTGCCGGATGCTTCGGGCGCTTTCCATGGTTTCGCGAACCACCTCGTCCAAGTGGCCCGGGGTCAGCGATGAGGTGAAGCCCACCACGTAAAGAGCCGAGGCCAGGCCCCCCGCGCTGCCCACCAAAACCGCAACTCCCCAGATCCCGGTGAGATATTCGTCGTGCTCCACGGCGTATCCCTGCTCGCGCACCTGCTCTAGCTGCTTGCGGTACTCCTGAAGGTCCACCACTGAATCGGGGGTGTGGCGGGGCAGGCCCTGGGCCAGGATTTTGTCCACCACCGCCGGGGGCTGTCCGGCCAAAAATACCTTGCCAACCGCTCCGGCCAGCAGAGGCAGGCGGGTGCCCGGCCCGGCGGAGATGCGGATCTGCTCCGGCGGCTGGCGGGCTTCCACCACCATCACCTCTCCCCGGCCCATGACCCCAAGGAACACCGATTCATCCAAACGGCTGCAAAGGCGGGTCATCTCCGGACCGGCAGCATCGCGCAGGCTGGCCTGGGCAAAGCCGCGCCGGGCCAGGGTGGCCACCAGGGGGCCCAGGCCGTAGCGCTTGCTGGCCGGGTCCCGGCTTAGGGCTCCACCGGCCTCCAACTGCTTGCACAGGCCGAACACCGTGCCCTTGCTTATCCCCAGGTGGCGGGAAAGTTCGCTGATACCGATTCCATCGCGGCTCTGGGCCACCAATTCCAATATCTTGAGGGCACGGCCCACCGATGGGGCGCGGTAACCGGTCTGGGTGGGCATGCGTTCTCCTTAGTGAACAGACGGCCTTAATGATGCCCCCGCCGTCAGGGGTTGTCAAGGATGGACGGCCGCGTGAGAAGCCGCAGCCGGGCCTTGTAAACACGGGGTGGTAGTGCTAGCGTAAATACACTTTTATTGGCTTTTACGGTGGGGTTATGTCTGCTCTGATCCTGTTGGTTTTGCTTGTCGGCGGCGTGCTGTGCCTGGGGAGTGGCCTGCTCTACCTATACCGTTACCTTCAGGCCCGGCGCGTGCGCCCAGGGGCGCCCCGCCTGTGGGGCGGCCAGCGGCGGCGTTTCCTATGGCTGGCCGTGGTGGGAGTGGTCTTGATTGCCGGTTTTTGCGCCGTGGCCTGGTGGTCCGCACCCGGCCACGGGTTTAGCTGGCTGCCTCAGTTCATGATGGCCCGCCAGGCCCAATCCAGCGGCCCGGCGGCCATGGACGACGGCGAAACCATGCCTCCGCCCCAGCCAAAAGTCAGCGGCGCGGTTCCGCCATTCAGCCATGCGATGGAAACCACCAGCAGCACCACCACCACTAGTACGAGCACCACGACCACCAGCAGCACTACGACCAGCACCACCGAAAGCACGGCGACCACCAGCACCGCCCCGGCGTCCAAGCCGGTGAAAACAGCGGCAACCGCAACCAGCCGGGACGCCTGGACGGTGTGCGCCGCCTCGTTCCGGCGCGAGGCCGTGGCCCAAAACTACGCCCAGCGCCTGGCCGGCCAGGGCCTGCCCGCCAGAGTGAACCAGGTGGACCTGGGCAAGCGGGGCACTTGGCACCGGGTCTGCGTGGGCAACTTCGCCACCCTGGCCGAGGCCAAGGGCCAGTACAAAGTCTGGGAAAAGCGGGGCCTGATCAGCGACGCCTTTCTGCTTCCTCTGCGCTGAGCCGGATCATGGATGACAAGCGCCTGTGGTTTTTGCTCAATGAAGTGGCCCAGGGGCTGGGGGTGGAGGTTCGCCTGGAGAGCCTGGACGGGGGCGAGGACCCCTCGGCCCGAAGCGGGCTCTGCCGCCTGCGGGGAAAACCGGTAATATTCATCGAGCGGCGGCAAGACACCGCCCAGCACTGCCGCCGCCTGGGTATGGGCCTGCTGGCCCTGAACCTGGACGGGGTTTACCTGCGGCCGGCGGTGCGTAGCTTTCTGGACGATCTGGGCGGCCCCAGCGGCCGAGGAGACGAATGGGATGACTGAGGTGAAGGTCTAGTGAGCGCGGCAAAACGGGGCAAAGAGCGCCTGGCCCAGCTGGAGCGCGAGGTGCGGGGCAAGGGGGTGCAACTGGCCTATGAAAAGCTGCAATTCGCCGGACTGCACCTCAAGAGCGGTTTGTGCTGGTTCAAGGGCCGCTACTACCTGTTCGTGGACCGGCTAAAGCCGGTGGGCGACCGGGTGGATCTTTTGGAACAGGCCCTGGAAGATCTGGCCATGCTGCCCGACCCTTCCCTGGGGCCGCCCGACGCCTTCCAGCCGGGGGTTAACGAGGCCAACCAGAGCGAGGGCCAGGACGACGACTCCGGCGACGACGCCCCCGAGGCGGCGGCCCCGGCGGAAAAGGCCGATGCCTGAGCCTGCCCTGGCCCAGCGGGTGGAGGTGGTCAAGCTGCCCCTGACCGGCGAGTTCGCCACGGAAAAGCGCTTTAAAGACTCCCGAGGCGAGGGCCATCTGATCCTCAACGGCCCCCAGGTGCGCCGCGCGGGCATGTTCACCCTGGAGCCCGGCGCGGGCTTTCGGGGCGGGCACCTGCACCAGAGCAAGAACGAATACATCTATATCGCCGCCGGCAGGGGCACCGCCGAGTTGTTTTGCCCGGCCACCGGCGAGCGCCTGGAAATGCAAGTGGAGGCGGGCGACCGGCTGTTCATAACCGCCGGGGTGGCCCACCGCTTTTGCGCCCAAGAGACCATCACCTTTGTGGAGCTTAGCGACCGGCCCTATGAGGCCGACGACGACCTGCCCGTGGACTTTGCCCAGGAGTAAGCCATGCTGGAGAACATGCTGGAGTTTATCCGGGAAAACGACACCTGCGTGTTGGCCACTTCCAAGGGACGGGAGCCCCATACCTCGCTCATGGCCTATCTGCCCGGCGAGCAGGGGCGCATGATTTATTTGATCACCTCGGCCGAGACCTTGAAGTACCGCAACATCCTGGCCAACCCCCAGGTGAGCCTGCTCATCGACGACCGCCTGGCTGGTGAGCCGAGCCGGCCGGTAAAGGCCCTGACCGTGGTAGGTGTGTGCGCCCCCGCGCCGGAAACGAAGCAGGAGGCGCTCAAGGCCCGCTTTGCCGCGCGCATGCCCCATTTGGCCGGGATCACCGCCGACCCGGCGGCCAAGGTGCTGGTGGTCGCGGTGCGCTCCTTGCAACTTTTGGCCGGGCCCACGGAATCGAGCTTCGTGGAACTGGACTAAGCCACGGCCCAGCCTTGACAGCCTTAACGAGCCCAGGGTAAGTTTTGCCTCGTTTTTAAGCTAGGCCTTGCAGTTAGAAGGCCTCGCCGCCGCCAGGCGCTTGGGACTTGGCGAACAGGCCGTAGAAAAGGAAACATCTGGTGAACAAGCGTAATTTGCCTCCCGTCCCTCCGGAGATTCAGGCCCTGGTGCCCTATAAGCCGGGCAAGCCCATCGAGGAGTTGGAGCGGGAGTTGGGCATAAGCGGGGCCATCAAACTGGCCAGCAACGAAAACCCCCTGGGTCCCTCGCCCAAGGCGGTGGCGGCCATGGCCCAGGCCCTAGAAGGCCTGCACCGCTACCCCGACGGGGCGGGATTTGAGCTGCGCCAGGCCCTGGCTGGGCGCTACGGCCTGGCCCAGGAGCAGATCGTGTTGGGCAATGGCTCCAACGAGATCATCGAGTTGTTGTGCCGCGCCTTTTTGCGCCCCGGCGATCTGGCCCTGGCCGCCTCGCCCTCGTTCCTCATGTACTCCAAGCTGGTGCAGGTGGCAGGGGGGCAACTCAAGGAGGTGCCTCTCAGCGACTTCCGCCTGGACCTCAACGCCCTGGCCCAGGCCATCGAGCCGCGCACCCGCTTGGTGTTCGTGAACAACCCGGACAACCCGGCGGGCACCGCCTTCAGCGCCGAGGAATTCAAGGCATTTCTCGACCAGGTGCCGGACGGGGTGATCGTGGTGTTGGACGAGGCCTACATTGAGTTCGCCTCCGACCCCCAGGTGGCCCAGGGCACCGACTTTTTGGAACACCAGGTGCCGGTGGTGGTGATGCGCACCTTTTCCAAGGCCTACGGCCTGGCCGGCCTAAGGGTGGGCTTCGGCTTGGGGCCGGTGGAAGTCATGGACATCCTGCACCGGGTGCGCCAGCCCTTCAACACCTCCATCCTGGCCCAGGCCGCGGGCACCGCCGCCCTGGCCGACGAGGAATTTTTCAACAAGACCATGGAGCTCACTTGGCAGGGGCTCAAGGACTTCTATGCCTGCTTTGAGAGCCTGGGCCTGACCTACGTGCCCAGCCAGGCCAACTTCGTGCTGGTCAAGATCGGCCCCAAAGCCTCCCAGGTGGCCGACGGTTTGCTCAGGCGCGGGGTCATCGTGCGCAAGATGGCTTCCTATGGCCTGCCCGAGTTCCTGCGCGTCAGCGTGGGCCTGCCCCAGGAGAACCGGCGCTTCATGGATGAGTTGAAAGCCATCCTGGAGGAGGGCTAGCCAGGTGGTGGTCACCGTGGACGGACCGGCCGGTTCTGGCAAGTCTTCGGCCAGCCGCCTTTTGGCCCAAGAGCTTGGTTTCGCCTTTTTGGACACCGGTGCCCTTTACCGGGCCATCGCCCTGGCCGCCCGGCGGGACGGGATGCTGGAAGCGGGGGAGGCCGAGTTGGCCGCCTGGCTGAAGCAGGTTCCCCTGGAGGCCAAATCTCAGGGCGGCCGTTTCGTGGTGTTTTTGGACGGCCAAGACGTGGAGCCGTTCATCCGCAACGAGGCAATAAGCCAGTTGGCCAGCCGCCTTTCGGCCCTGGCCCCGGTGCGCGAGCATCTGTTGGGTCTGCAAAGGGCCGCTGGCCGCGCCGGGGACCTGGTGGCCGAGGGCCGGGACATGGGCACCGTGGTTTTTCCCGGGGCCGAAGCCAAGTTTTTTCTCACCGCCGGGGAGAGCGAGCGGGCCCACCGCCGTTGGCTGGAGCTGACCCAGAGCGGGCAACAGGTTGATATGGCGGATGTCCTGGCTGATTTGCGGCTTCGGGACCAGCGCGATTCCCAGCGCAGCCTCAGCCCCCTGCGCCCCGCCGAGGACGCCGTGGTGCTGGACACCACCCCTTTAAGCCTTTCGGAAGTAGTGGCCGCCCTGGCCCAAAAGGTGCGTGAACGGCGCGCTGGCGCGCCGCGATAGGTCAATGAAATCTTGTAAAATACAGTACTTTCTGGTAGGAAGACTTAATTTTACAAGTTGCGGAGTTTCGGCCGGATTCTCGGCCGATTGCTGCCGCGTGGCTAAACTATTAGGAGCTAAAGCGAATTAACCATGGCCGATAACGATCTTACCAAGGACTTGGTGGTAGAAGAAACCGCTGAGACCGGCGAAGAAACTCCCGCCCCCGAGAGTTCCGCTCCCGAGAGCCCCGCCCCTGAAAGCCCCGCCGCCGAGAGCCCTGCTGCCCAGGAAGGAGACCTGACTCCTGAGGAGCTTGAACTGGCTTACGAACAGTCGATGAACGAGATACAGGAAGGCGAAGTCGCTCGGGGCACCATCGTAGCGGTTGAAAACGACTACGTGGTGGTGGACATCGGATACAAGTCCGAAGGTCAGATCGGTATAAACGAATTCCGCGACGTCGACGGCGTGATCAAGGCCGAGGTCGGCCAGCAAGTGGACGTCTTGCTGGAGCGGGCCGAGGACGAGGACGGGACCATCATCCTGTCCAAAGAAAAGGCCGCCAAGATCAAGGTGTGGGACGAGATCAGCCGGGTCTACAACGACGACGGCATGATTCACGGCACCATCGTGGGCCGCGTCAAGGGCGGCATGAGCGTGGACATCGGGGTCAACGCCTTCCTGCCCGGCAGCCAGGTGGATCTCAGGCCCGTGCGCAACCTGGACTCGCTTATCGGCCAGGAATTTGATTTCAAGATCCTCAAGTTCAACAAGAAGCGCGCCAACATCGTGCTTTCGCGCCGGGTCCTTTTGGAGGAAGAGCGCGAGCACAAGAAGGAAAAGACCCTCAAGGTGCTGGAAGAGGGCCAGGTCATGGAAGGCGTGGTCAAGAACATCACCGACTACGGCGTCTTCGTGGACCTGGGCGGCATCGACGGCCTGCTGCACATCACCGACATGAGCTGGGGCCGCGTGGGTCATCCCTCGGAGATGTTCAACATAAGCGACGAGATCACCGTCAAGGTGCTCAACTTCGACCGCGAGCGCGAGCGGGTCAGCCTGGGCCTGAAGCAGCTCAAGGAAGATCCCTGGCTCAACGCCGCCGAGCGCTACCCCGTGGGTACGCGCATCAACGGCCGCGTGGTGAGCCTGGCCGACTACGGCGCATTCGTGGAAGTGGAAGAGGGCATCGAGGGCCTGATCCACGTCAGCGAAATGTCCTGGACCCGCAAGGTGCGTCATCCTTCCAAGATCGTCAACGTGAACGACATGGTCGAGGCGGTGGTGCTTTCCATCAGCCCCGAGCAGAAGCGCATCAGCCTGGGCATGAAGCAGGTCGAGCCAAACCCCTGGGACGTCATCGCCGAGAAGTACCCCGTGGGCACCACCATCGAGGGCCGCATCAAGAACATCACCGACTTCGGTCTGTTCATCGGCATCGACGAGGGCATCGACGGTCTGGTGCATATCTCCGATATCTCCTGGACCAAGCGCATCAAGCACCCCGGCGAGTTGTTCAAGAAGGGTGATGAAGTGCGGGCCATCGTGCTCAACATCGACCGCGAGAACGAGCGCTTCTCCTTGGGCATCAAGCAGCTCGAGGGCGATCCCTGGGAAGAGATTCCCAACAAGTACCGGGTGAACACCCTGGTCAAGGGCGTGATCACCAACGTCACCGACTTCGGCCTGTTCGTGGAATTGGAAGAGGGCGTCGAGGGTCTGGTCCATGTCAGCGAAATCTCCGAGGACAAGATCAAGACTCCGGTGGGCATGTTCAACGTGGACGACGTGATCGAGGCCAAGGTGGTCAGCGTGAACCGCCGCGAGCGCAAGATCGGCCTGTCCATGCGCCGCCTGAACGAAGAGGCCGAGCGTCAGGTCTACAGCGAGTACGTGAACTCCACCCAGGCCGCCACCAGCAACCTGGGGGCCCTGCTCAAAGAGGGTCTGGCCCTGAAAGAAGACGAGGAGAACGGGGACGAGTCCGAAGAGGACAAGTAGTAAGTTCCCGAAACGACCTTTATGAAAAAACATCCCCTGGCTCTGGCCTTTGGGGTATGTGCCCTGATCGTGGCCTTGTTCGGCGGAGCCCTGGTGCTTATTAAGCCAGGGCTCCGTCCGCAAGCCTTTTTCGGCGGCAAGATCGCCGTGGTTCCCGTCAACGGCCTCATCGAATCATCCGCGGTTTTCAACGAGACCCTTATCCGCCTCAGGCGCGACGACTCCATCCAAGCCATCATCATCCGAGTGGACTCCGGGGGCGGCGGCGCGGCCGCGTCCCAGGAGATGTACATGGAGGTGGCCCGCACCGCCAAGGTAAAGCCGGTTGTGGGCTCCATGGGTGGAGTGGCCGCCAGCGGGGGCTACTATCTGTTGGCCGCCTGCACCAAGATCATGGCCGCCCCGGCCACGGTCACCGGCTCCATAGGAGTCATCGCCACCATCCCAGACCTGCACAAACTTCTGGAAAAGCTGGGGGTCAAGGTGCAGATACTGCGCTCGGGCAGCCTAAAGGGAGCGGGCATCCCCTCCCGGCCGCTCAGCGACGCCGAGCGGGCCAACCTGCAGGAACTCATCGACCAGACCTACCAACAGTTCGTATCCGATGTGGCCAAGGGACGGCATATGCAGTACGGGCAGGTCAAGGCCCTGGCCAACGGCGGGGTGTTCACCGGGGCCAAGGCAAAGCAGTTGGGCCTGGTGGACGAGTTGGGCAACTTCCAGGACGCGGTAAAGTTGGCCGCCCGCTTGGCGCACATCAAGGGCGAACCCACCCTGGTGTGGCCCGAGAAAAAGGGCGGCTTCTGGTCGGATCTGCTGCGTGAACAGGCCCGCCTGTTTGTCCGGGAGCTGGCCGCGGACCTGGGAGCCGTGCCCGGCCTGGCCTTCCGCTGGCCCGCCTCGCCTCTGAACCCATGAGGGCCGAAGTAAATCCCCTCGCTTTTGTGCGTTCCTTTTGGGCCCCCATGCGGGGGCTGCGGCTTTTGTGGGACCACAGGCGTCTGTGGCCCTTGGCTGCCGCGCCTTTTTTCCTCAACCTGGTCCTGTTCGGCCTGGCTTTTTGGCTGAGCTACGCCTACCTGGGAGACTGGGTGCGGGGCCTGCTGCCCATTGGCGACGGCTGGTGGTGGGCGGTGCTGCTATATGTGCTGCTGGTGCTGGTGGTGCTGGCCCTGTTGGTGGTGCAGGTATATCTGTTCGCCGTGGTGGGCCGGGTGGTGTCCGCGCCATTTTTGGAGCTTCTGACCCGGCGCACCGAGGCCCTGGCCCAGGGCATGCCTCCCGGCGCGCCTTGGACCGACAGCGGCCTGCTGAGCGAGGTGATCAGGGTGCTGAAGCAAAGCCTCAAGCGCCTGCTCATCTACCTGGCGGTGATGCTGCCCCTGCTGCTGCTCAACTTTATCCCCGGGGTGGGCGCCGCTGTCTACGCAGTGCTGGCCTGGCTGTTCACAGCCTATTTTCTGGCCCTGGAATTCATGGACTACCCCCTGGACCGCCGGGGCCTGAGTCTCAAGGAAAAATCGCGCTACGTGCGGGGCATGGGCCTGGGCTGGCTGGGCTTCGGCAGCGCGGTGCTGGTAATGGGCCTGGTGCCGGTGGTCAACTTTGCCCTGTTGCCCCTGGCGGCCATGGGCGGCACCCTGCTGTACCTGGAGCGCCCTCTAGCGTCTTCCTGAGCTTGCCTTCATATTTTGTCTTCCCACGGCTGACCCGGCTTGACGTTGGTGGTAAAATTTTTTGTTTATGCGCCATTGCTTAGAGGTGTCGGCCAAAGCATGTCCCAAGCCCATGACATAGACCTGCCCCGGGCAGAGCCTGAGTTCAGCCGCAACCTGGCCCTGCTGGGCATCGGGCTCAGTGTGTTCATGGGCACCATGGACATCAGCATCGTCAACATCGCCCTGTCCACCCTCATGCACGACCTGAATGCCTCTCTGGCCACCATCGAGTGGGTGGTGGTTAGTTACGCCCTGGTCATAACCTCGCTTATGCTGGGGGTCGGCCGCCTGGGCGACATGTTCGGCAAGAAGCGTGTCTACCTTTTGGGCATCGCGGTGTTCGGCCTGGGCTCGGCCCTGTGCGGCATGGCCGGCAGCGCCTGGTCTCTCATTGTTTTCCGAGGCATCCAGGCCATCGGCGCGGTGATGATGCAGGCTCTCGGCATGGGAATAATCACCGAGATATTTCCCGCCGAACAGCGGGGAAGGGTGATGGGCATCATCGGCACCGCCGTGTCCCTGGGCCTGGCCGTGGGCCCGCCCTTGGGGGGCATGCTCATCGGCACCGTGGGCTGGCGGGCCATCTTTTTTGTCAACCTGCCGGTGTGCCTGGTTTCCTGGTTCGTGGTGGCCCGCTATGTGCCCAAGGATTTGATGGGCAAGAACGGGGAACGCTTCGACGTGCCGGGGGCGGTGCTGTTGTTTATAGCCCTGGTCTGCTACGCCCTGGGCATGACCATGGGCCAGCATTACGGCTTCGGCTCCGGGGCTTCCCCCCTGCTGTTTGGAGCCGCGACTTTGGGCGTGGCGTTTTTTTTGTGGGTGGAGTTCCGCTCACCGCAGCCTATGATGCCTCTGAGCCTATTCAAAGATGCACAGTTCGGCCTGGGCCTGCTCATGGGTTGGATCGCCTTTTTGATCCTGGGCGGAGTGTTCATCATGCCCATCTACCTGCAGGTGGCAGAAGGCTACTCACCCCAGCAGACCGGCTTTCTTATGCTGGTGGTGCCGCTGAGCATGGGTGTGGTCTCGCCCTTGGCGGGCTGGTGCGCCGACCGCTTCGGAGCCCGGGTGGTGAGCCTGGTGGGTCTTATACTCCTGGTGGGCGGCTGCCTGACCCTCAGCGGAATCACCCTGCACATATCGGTCTTTGAGTACGTCATGCGGGTGCTGCCCCTGGGCCTGGGCCTGGGGCTTTTCCAGGCGCCCAACACCAGCTCCATAATGGGGCGGGCTCCCCGCAACCGGCTGGGAGTGTCCTCGGGCCTGGTGTCGCTCTCGCGCACCCTGGGCAACACCTCCGGGGTGCCGCTCATGGGCGCGGTGTTCAGCCTGTACTTTTTGGCGGCGGCTCCGGGGGCGGACCAGGCCAACCTGGCGGCCGCGCCGCCCCAGGCCATGGTGGATGGGTTGGCCGGGGCCTTCCGGCTGGCTGCTTGGCTGGGGACCAGCGCGGTGGCCCTGGCTCTATATTCTTGGTGGTTGAAGCATCACAGGCTCAGGGCTTCCCAGGCCAGCTGATAGCCACAGCCTTTTGGGGTGGCCGCGATCAGCCGCGGCAGTGGTCCACGATGGCCGCCACATGGATGGCCGCGGTGTTGAGGAAGGGCAGGCCCAACTCGTCCCGCCCCAGGATCAGGGGCAGTTCAGTGCAGCCCAGGATCACCGAGTCGATGCCCTGTTTGCGCTTCATGCGCGAGACGATTTCTAAAAGCTCCTGACGGGTGGAGTCCTTGAACACGCCCAACTCGATCTCCGCGTCCAGGCGCTTCTGGATAAGCTCCTGGTCCTGGAGCGGCGGAACCTCCACCTGCACACCCTTTGGCGCGAAACACTTTTGATAGAGCTGTGAGCCCATGGTGAGGCGGGTTCCCAACAGGCCGGGCCGCTTCAGGCCCATGGCCATGGCCCGCTCCAGGGTGGCCTCCACGATGCTGATCAGGGGCAGGGGAGAGCGGGCGCGCACCTGCTCAAAGGCCAGATGGGGGGTGTTGGAGGCGATGGCCGCGAACTGGGCTCCGGCCCGGTGCAGGGCCTGGGCGCTGGCCAGGAGCATCTCAGCCACCCGATCCCACTGGCCGGCGTTGGCTCGGCGCATGAGCGGGGCCAGACTCAGGCTGTGGATGAAAATCTCAGGGTAGTTGTAGTCCGCCCCGGCCGCGGCGAAGGCGCTGATGATGCCTTTGTAATAATCCAGGGTGGATTCGGGCCCCAGCCCGCCGATCAAACCTATTTTTAGCATGCTCCCCCCATTGGCCGCGCCGGGCCTTCAGGTGCGGAACTCGTCCACCGGACCGGCACCTTCGCGGATGACCTCGGGCTGGTCATCCACCAGGCTGATAACGCTGGAGGACTGGCCGGGCACCGGCCCGCCGTCCACCACCATGTCCAGTTGCTTGCCCAGCAGTTCTTCGATTTCCCAGGCGTGCAAAAGCTCGCGGCCTTCGGGATCGGTGGCCGTGGCGCTGGCCAGGGGGCGGCCCAGCTCCTGCACGATGGCCAGAGGTATTGGGTGGCTGGGCACCCTGATACCCGCGGTTTTGCGCCGGGTGAGCATCATGTTGGGCACCTCGCGGCTGCCGGTGAGCACAAAGGTGTAAGGACCCGGCAGCAGGCGTTTGAGGGTCTTGTAGGCGTAATTGGTCACCAGGGCGTAGCGGCTGATGTCGCTCAGGTCCGGGCAGATGAAGGAAAAGGGCTTGGATTCCGGCTGGCCCTTGATCTGGTGAAGGCGCTTGAGCGCCTTTTTGTTGTGGATGTCGCACCCCAGGCCATAGAGGGTGTCGGTGGGGTAGGCCACCACCCCGCCGTTTTCCAAGACCTCCACCACCCGCTTGATCAGGCGCGGCTGGGGGTTTTGGGGGTTGATCTCCACAAGCACGATCGGCCTCTCCTTCTGTGGCAAGCTTAGGCCAGCCGGTCCGGCAAAGCAAGGCCCCGCCGCTGGGGCGGGGCCATGATACGACTATTGTAACTTAAGGGCCTAGAAGGGTATGTCGTCGTCCGTGGAGGGCGGGCCGCCGAAGTCGTTGCCGCCGCCCTGGTTGCCACCGCCGCCACCCTGGTTGCCGCCGTAGCCGCCACCGCCGCCCTGGCCGCCTTGACCGCCGCTGCCCAGGAACTGGATGTCCCGGGCCACGATTTCGGTCATGTATTTGCGCTCACCGCTCTGGTCCTCCCAGGAACGGGTGCGGATGGAGCCCTCGATGTACACTTGGCGGCCTTTGGACAAATATTGGGCCGCTATCTCGCCCAACTTGGTCCAGGCCACGATGCGGTGCCACTCGGTGCGCTCCTGCATGTTGCCGTCGCGGTCTTTGAAAGACTCGCTGGTGGCCAAGCGGAAGGTGCACACCGCAGTGCCGCTTGGGGTATACTTCAGTTCCGGGTCTGCACCCAGGTTGCCGATGAGAATGACTTT
Organism: Desulfarculaceae bacterium; assembly: GCA_021737645.1. Lineage (GTDB taxonomy): Bacteria > Desulfobacterota > Desulfarculia > Desulfarculales > Desulfarculaceae > Desulfoferula. The sequence goes on along the minus strand of JAIPDO010000033.1, from coordinate 490 downwards.
ATTGACGCCGCGGGCCATTAGACAACTCCTTTGGAATTAGACGTTGACTGTAGCACAAGGTGAAAAGGTGCCGCAACAGGTGGCGGCCGCTAAAGATGTTAAGAGCCGCTGGTGGCGGCCCATACGCTATCTCTGGTCCGGCTGGGGCATGAGCTGGATGGTGCTGTTGACCATTCCCGTATCCCTGGCGGTGCTCGTTTTAGGAGCTTTGGGCGTAAGCCATCACAAGCTGCAATGGGCCCCCCGTGCCTGGGGACGGCTGCTTATGTGGGGCATCGCCTGCCGGGTGCGTCTGGTGGGCGGGGACAAGCTGGAACCGAGTGAAGCCTACGTGTTCGCGGGCAATCACGCCTCGGCCCTGGATATCCCCTCTCTGCAAGCGGTGATGCCCAAGAATTTCCGCTGGGTGGCCAAAAAGGAGTTGTTTTCCATTCCCCTTTTCGGCCCGGCCCTCACCGCTGCGGGCAACATACCCGTGGACCGCTCGGCC
>JAIPDO010000003.1 GCA_021737645.1 Desulfarculaceae bacterium | reverse complement strand
GCTTCGCGGACGTGATCTTCCCGGCCACCGCCTGGAGCGAGGACGACGGCACCTTCACCAACAGCGAGCGCCGGGTGAACCGGGTGCGCAAGGCGGTGAACCCGCCCGGCCAGGCCAAACCCAACTGGTGGGTGTTCAAAGAAATCGCGGGGCGCATGGGCCAGGACTGGGAGTCCAATTCCGGCCAGGAGATATGGGACAACGAGATTTCGGTCTTAGCCCCCCAGATGGCCGGCATCAAGTTTGAGCGCATCGAGCACGACGGGTTGCAGTGGCCGGTGCCGGACCTGGACCACCTGGGCACGCCGTTTTTGCACAAGGAAGGCTGCTTCACCTGCGGCCTGGGCAACTTCAAGGCCGTGGAGTGGACCCCGCCCGCCGAGGTGGCTGACGACGAATACCCCTTGGTGCTCAGCACGGGGCGGCGTTTGTACCACTACCACACCCGCACCCAGACCGGCCGCTCCGGCGGGCTCAACGACCTGCTGGGCCAGGAAACGGCGGATATTTCCCAGGAAGACGCGGCGCGCCTGGGCATCAGCCAGGGCCAGAAGGTGGCGGTGTCCTCCCGGCGAGGCCGGGTGGAAGTGACCGCCAAGGTCACCCCCGAGGTGCCCCCGGGTATGGTGTGGATGGCTTTCCACTTCCGCGAGGGCTGCGCCAACTGGCTCACCAACCCGGTCTACGACCCCGTGTCCCAGACCGCCGAATACAAAGCCTGCGCGGTGAAGATAGAACCGATCTAAACGCGCTGAAAGCAAAAGAAAGGGACGCCCGACCGGGCGTCCCTTCTTATTTGGCGGTAACTGGCGAGGCTGGGCGGTTCAGCCCTGCATCTCTATGGTGATGGGGATGGCGTGCACTTCGCTGCTGATGACCCTGGTGTGGCCCAGGCTCCAGGTGGCCTGGGCCGGATCGGCGCCGGCCAACTCGCACACCCGCTGCACCACACCCTTGAGGTTCAGCACCGGATGACGCCCCAGCACCTGGGGCAGGCCATAGGTGAGGTTGCAGGCCAGGCACTTGCCGGGCCTTTGGTGCAAGAGCAGCTCCAGTTCCACTCGCCCCGCTTCTTCGCTGCGGCACACAAGCTCGAAATCGTAGGCCCCCTCGCCCGCGTCGCCATAGAGCGCCTCGAAAAAATCGTCCGCCTTACCGGCGGGGATCAACTGGCCCAGGGTTTGCTCGTCACAAATTTTGCCGTTGCCGGACATGTCTCGCACCTCTTGGAAATCTCTTAGGGTTTCAGGGGCGCTTGAATACGCTGCTGTTGGCCGCAGATTTTAATACAAAGCGCGGGGCACATCCAGCTTTGCTCGCACCTATAAAATTTTTTTCTTGCCAAATATTACATTACGTGTATATACATCAAGTATGGCTGATTCACCTAAATCAAACACACCGGAATCTCTTCCGGGCCTTCCCACGCCCATGGACCGGGAACATTGCCTCGCCATGGGGCGCACCTGCGTGGCCTATAACCTGCGCCGGGCCTCCCGCCTAGTGTCCCAGGTTTACGACCAGGCCCTCAAGCCCACCGGGCTCAAGGTCACCCAGTTCAGCCTGCTGGTTTCCTTTGTACTGGCTCCAGACAGCAAAATGGCCCAACTTGCCCAATGGCTGGGCATGGATCGCACTACCTTGAGCCGCAACCTGCGCGTGTTGGAAAAAAGGGGCTTGGTTGAGCTGGAACAGGGTCAACAAGACCGCAGGCAGCTCAAGGTGCGCATCACTCCGGAGGGTAAGAAAGTGTTTGAACAGGCCACCCCCTTGTGGCTGCAGGCCCAGGAAGAGGTGGTCGGCGGTATCGGTCACGAAAAATGGGCCGATCTGGCCAAGGAACTCCGGTCCCTGGTGGCCGGTTTGAAATAATTTTTTTTCAGAAGAAAGGTGCATATACACGTTATGTCAATGGCAGCATGTAGAAAGAGCAAGGAGAGCTTCCCGGAGCAGCCGACCCCAGCCCAGCGGCCCAGTGCGGTTGCGTCCCAAGAAGACAAGGGGTCTGACGACGTTGTGGACCGCTATTTGGTGGGCGACTTCCACGAGCGCCTCGACCTGTGGCTGACCCACCGTGATTTGCGGCCGACCCTGAGCCGCTTGGACAAGGCCATGCATGACGAATAAAAGCGGCCTTGTGTCGCCAAAATAATGTCCTGATTTTACTTGGGCAAAACATGGGGTATAAGATAAACAATTGCCCCGCGGTTCTTTAGGAGGTCAGATGCCCAAGTTGATCAAGGTTCTCATCGTGCTGGTGTTGTTGGCGGGCGCGGCGGCGGGCGCTTACTACTACTTGTACTACGAGCAGGAGCACAAACCCAGCGATCGGCTGACCCTCTACGGCAACGTGGATATCCGCCAAGTCCACCTGGCCTTTCACGCCAACGGGCGCATATCCCGCGTCTTGGTGGAAGAAGGCGACACCGTCAAGAAGGACCAGCTCGTGGCCGAGTTGGACCCGGTGCGCTACGAGGCCAACCTGGCCCGGACCAAGGCCGAAGTGGCCGCCCAGGAGCAGGTCTTGGCCCGTATGCTGGCCGGAACCAGGCGCCAAGAGATCGCCGAAGCCCGGGCCCGCCTGGCCTCGGCTCAGGCCACCCTGCGCGATCAGACCAATCTGCACCGGCGCAACAAGGACCTCTATCAGCGCCGGGCCATTTCCTCTCAGACCATGGACTCCATCCGGGCCCAGTATGAAAACGCCAGTGAGGCGGTAAACCAAGCCCGTCAAAGTCTGGATCTGGCCCTGGAAGGCCCCCGCAAGGAAGATATAGCCGCGGCGCGGGCCCAACTTGAGGCCCTCAAGGCGGCCCAGGCCCTGGCCCAGCGCGAGCTGATAGACACCAAGCTCTACGCCCCGGAAAACGGGGTGATTCAGCAGCGCATCCTCCAGCCCGGCGACATGGCCTCGCCCTCGGTGCCCGCTTTCACCGTTGCCCTGAACAACCCCATTTGGGTGCGGGCCTATTTGCCCGAGACCGAGCTGGGCAAAGTGGCGCCCGGCATGAGCGCCTCGGTGAGCACCGACAGTTTCCCCGGCAAGTCCTATAAAGGGTGGCTCGGCTACATCTCCCCCACCGCCGAGTTCACTCCCAAGACGGTGGAGACCACGGACTTGAGAACCAAGCTGGTCTACCGGGTCAGGGTCTACGTGTGCAACCCGGCGGGCCAGCTGCGCCTGGGCATGCCGGTGACCGTGACCATACCCTTAAAGCAAAAAGCCGAGGCCCATCGCGGCCAAAACAACCCCTGCTCCGGCTCCTAAGCGATCATGGCGGAGACGGCCAACAGCCAAGACCCCGCCCTGGTGCTCGAGGGCGTACGCAAGAGATTCAGCGGAGGCGGCCGGGACGTGATCGCCCTGGACGGGGTTTCGGCCTCGGTGAAGCGGGGCATGGTCACCGGGCTCATCGGCCCCGATGCCGCGGGCAAAACCACCCTAATGCGCTTGGTCGCCGGGCTGCTGCTTCCCGACGAAGGCCAAATAACCGCCCTGGGCCTGGACGTGCGGCGTAGTCCCCTGGAGGTGCAGTCCTCCCTGGGCTACATGCCTCAGCGCTTCGGACTTTATGAAGACCTCACCGTGCAGGAGAACCTGGACCTTTACGCGGACCTGCAGAACCTGCCTCCAGGCGACCGGGCCGAGCGCTACGAACAGCTCATGAAACTCACCGGTCTGGCCCCCTTTACCGGACGCCTGGCCGGGGCATTGTCCGGAGGCATGAAACAAAAGCTGGGCCTGGCCTGCTCCCTGGTGCGCCCCAAGGATCTGCTGCTGCTGGACGAACCCACCGTGGGGGTGGACCCCTTGTCGCGGCGCGAACTGTGGGACATCGTCTACAACCTGGTGGAGAACCACGGGGTCACGGTGCTGTTGTCCACCGCCTATTTGGACGAGGCCGAGAGCTGCCAGGAGGTGATCCTCATGCACCTGGGCAAGCTGTTGGACCAGGGCAAACCGGGCAAGTTCACCGAAACCATGGCCGGGCGCAGCTTCATGGTCACCGCACCGGGCATGAACAAACGCCAACTTCAGCGCAAGCTGGGCGAGGCCCCGCCGGTGTTGGACGCCCTGATCCTGGGAGAAGGGGTGCGGGTGGTCACCAACGAGGCTCAAGAGCCCACCCCGGCGGACTTGGGCGGCCAGGATGATGACTTGAGCATCGAGGCGGTGCCGCCGCGCTTTGAAGACAGCTTCGTGGCCATGCTGCGGGAACAGGGCCAGGAGGTGGCCACGCCTTCCCAGCCCAGCGAACAACAATGCGCCGAGTCCTGCGACGGCCCGGTGATCGAGGTGGAGAACCTCAAACGGCGCTTTGGCAGCTTCATGGCCGTGGACGGCATCAGCTTCGTGGTGGAGCACGGCGAGGTGTTGGGCCTGCTGGGAGCCAACGGCGCGGGTAAGTCCACCACTTTCCGCATGCTCTGCGGCCTGTTGCCGCCCAGCGAAGGCCGTCTGTTGGTGGCCGGGCACAACCTGCGCAAGGCCGCGGCCAAGGCTCGCCAGCGCATCGGCTACATGGCCCAACGCTTCAGCCTCTACGCCAACCTCTCGGTAAAGGAGAACCTGCGCTTTTTCGCCAGGGTCTATGGCCTGAACATCCAACGGCGCAAGCAGCGGGTGCAGTGGGCCCTGGAGGAGTTCGAGTTGGCTGAGCTGGCCAACGCCACCAGCGGCGAGCTGCCCCTGGGCTATAAGCAGCGCCTGGCCCTGGCCGCGGCCCTGATGCACGAACCGGAGATCCTCTTCCTGGACGAGCCCACCTCCGGGGTGGACCCCCTGGCCCGCCGCGAGTTTTGGCGGCGCATCAACGCCCTGGCAGAACAAAAGGTCACCGTGTTGGTGACCACCCACTTCATGGAAGAGGCGGAATACTGCGACCGGGTGGTGATCATGGACCGGGGCAAGGTCTTGGCCGAGGGCACTCCCGAGGCAATCAAGAAGGCTCATAGGACCGAGGAAGACCCCACGCCCACCCTGGAGGACGCCTTCATCGCCCTGATCGAACAGAACAAGGAAATCATCCAAAAGGAGCAGGCGGCATGAGCCGGGGATTGCCGGGTTGGCGGCGGCTCAAGGGGCTGATCCGCAAGGAGTCCTACCAGATCATCCGCGACCCCTCCAGCATTGCCATCGCCTTTGTGCTGCCCGCCCTGTTGCTGTTTCTTTTCGGCTACGGCGTGTCCTTGGACGCCAAGAACGTGCCCATAGCCCTGGTGGTGGAGCAGCCCAGCCCGGCCACGGCCAGCCTCACCGGAGATTTCCAAGACTCCAAATGGTTCGAGCCCAAGCACTTCAACGACATTCACTCTGCCCAGGAAGCCCTGCGCCACCGGGAAGTGATGGGCATTCTCTGGCTACGCAGCAACTTCACCAGGGAGTTGTTCAGCGGTGGCCCCGCGCCCATCGGGCTTTTCCTCAACGGGGTGGACGGCAACACCGCCCGCATCGTGGCCGGGTACGTGCAGGGGGTCTGGGGAAAGTGGCTGGTGCGCTACGCCCAGAGCCAAGGCCGGGAGGTGACCCTGCCGGTGGATGTGCAGCAGCGCATCTGGTTCAACCCCGAGGTGCGCAGCACCAACTTTTTGGTGCCTGGGCTTATCGCGGTGATCATGACCCTGATCGGCGCCTTGCTCACCTCCATGGTGGTGGCCCGGGAATGGGAACGCGGCACCATGGAGGCCCTTTTGGTCACCCCGGTGCGCCTGAGGGAAATATTGCTGGGCAAGCTCATCCCCTATTTCGTGCTGGGCATGGGCGGCCAGATCCTCTCGGTGGCCATGGCGGTGTGGCTGTTCGAGGTGCCGCTCAGGGGCAGCCTATGGGTGCTCATGGGCGTCTCGGCCCTGTTCCTGCTGGCCGCCCTGGGCATGGGCCTGCTCATCTCCACCGTGGCCCACAACCAGTTCGTGGCGGGCCAGTTGGCCATCTTCACCACCTTTTTGCCGGCATTCATTCTTTCTGGTTTTATCTTCGACATAGGCAGTATGCCCGGCTGGGTGCAGGCCATCACCCACGTCATCGCGGCCCGCTATTTCGTGCAGGTGCTGCAAAGCGTATTCCTGGCGGGAAACGTGTGGCCGGTGATCCTTATGAACTCCGTGGCGTTGGTCATCATGGCCATGTTGTTCATGGGGCTGGTGCGGCTGCGCAGCCGCAAACGGCTTGAGTGAGGGGGCGCGGTGTTTAGGCGTATTTGGGCACTGGTGGTCAAGGAGTTCCTGGCCTTGTTAAAGGACAAGACCAGCCGGATGACTTTGATCATCCCGCCCTTGTTCCAGCTGCTCATCTTCAGCTATGCGGCCACCTTTGACCTCAACCAGGTGAACTACGCGGTCTTTAACCAAGACCCTGGCATAGCCTCACGCGAATTGCTGGGTTACTTCAAAGGATCGCCGGCCTTCAAGCTGGCAGATACCATGGAGCATCAGGAGCAGATCGCCCCGGCCATCAACGATCAAAAGGTGTTGATGGTGCTGCACATCCCCCAGGACTTCACCCGCAACATGCTTGAGGGCCGCTCCGGTCAGTTGCAGGTGATCATCGACGGGCGCAACTCCAACACCGCCATGGTGTTGTTCGGCTATGTGAACACCATTGTCACCAGCTTCAGCACGCAATGGTCACAGGACCACGGCTGGGCCTCTCCGCCCGCCGAACTCAAGGTGCGCACCTGGTTCAACCCCAACCTGGAGAGCCGGTGGTTCATCGTGCCGGGCATAGTGGGTCTTCTCACCCTGGTGGTGGCTCTGGTGGTCACCGCCTTGTCCGTGGCCAGGGAACGGGAAGCGGGCACCTTTGACCAACTGCTGGTCACCCCTCTGCACCCGGCGGAAATATTGATCGGCAAGGCGCTGCCGGGCATCATCATCGGCCTGGCCGAGGGCAGCCTGATCGTATTTTTGACCGTGAACATGTTTGGGGTGCCCATGTTGGGCGGCTTGGGAGCCCTCTATCTGGGCATGGCGCTGTTCATCATATCGGCGGTGGGTCTGGGACTGATGATCTCTTCCATCGCCGTGACCCAGCAACAGGCCCTTCTAGGTGCCTTCCTGTTCCTGGTGCCCGCGGTGATCCTCTCGGGCTTCGCCACCCCAATCGCCAACATGCCCGCGCTGGTGCAGAAGTTGACCCTGCTCAACCCCTTGCGCTATTTTTTGGTGATCGTACGCACGGTGTTTTTGGAGGGGGCGGAGATGTCCCTGCTGTTACCCCTGTATTGGCCCATGGCGGTGATCGGGGTGGTCACCATGATCATCGCCGGGTGGCTGTTCCGCAACAGACTGTATTAGGCTCGGCCGGGTTAGGCCAGCAACTCCGCCAGATCCGAGGGGTGAGCCAGCAGGCGCTTGGCCCCGGCCCCATTCAGTTCCTTCTCGTCGCGGAATCCCCAGAGCACTCCCACTGGGAACATGCCCGCCCCTACGGCGGTTTCCATGTCCACTTTGGTGTCGCCCAGGAATATGCATTTCTCCGGCTCCAGCCCGATGTCCTGGGCCAGCTTTTGGGCCGACTGGGGATTGGGCTTGTTGGGCACGCCCTTCTTGGCCCCCACCACCTGCGCAAAGGGCACCTGGGGGAAGAAGTGGCTGATCATGTCCCGTGTGAAATCGTCCACTTTATTGGAAAGCACCGCCAGGGTCACACCGGCCTGGTGGGCCTGGGCCAGCATTTCCTCTATGCCCTCATAAGGCCTGGTGTGCACGCCCCAACGGCCGGAGTAGACCTCGCGCATGCGCCGAGCCATCTCGGTGACCATTCCCGGCGAACGCAGCCGGGGCGGCAGGGAGCGCTCGGCCAACATCTCCACGCCGTCGCCCACCAAAAGACGGTAGGCGGAAATGGGGTGGCGGGGCAAGCCGTCGGCGGCCAGCACCGTGTTCATGCTCTCGCCCAGATCGGCGATGCTGTCCAAAAGGGTGCCGTCAAGGTCGCAAATCAATCCGCTGAATTTCACAGGGCACCTGTCTGCCAAAGAGTTACAACCATGCCGCTGGTGGCGGCTTTAACTCCGTAAAGTTAATCCCCAATCGCCTGGCGCGCAAGCCCCTCCACAACCATGGTATTTCAGGTTATGCTTAAATAAAGGGACAAATAAAAGGCTGCCTTTGCGCGGAGTGGAAGATTAATGGGTTTGACACAAGTCGGCTTCGGCCAAAGCGAGGCACGGGTAACCACGGTGGGCCTGGGCGGCGAAGGGGTATTGCGCACCACGGGCCGCTGGCCAGAGGGGCGGGAGGTTATCAGCGAGGCGCTGTCCCAGGGAATCGCCTACTACGACTCGGCTGTGGCCTATGCCGGCAGCCAGGGCTATTACGGCCAATTTTGGCGAGAGCGGCCCCAGGAACGTGCCAAGATATTCCAGACCAGCAAATCGGCCCAGCGCACCCGAGAGGGGGCTTGGTCCGAGTTGCAAGATTCCCTGCGCACCCTGGGAGTTGACTACCTGGACCTATGGCAGATTCACGACCTGCGCGAACCCGGCGAGTTCGAGGCAATCGCCAGGCCGGGCGGAGCCCTGGAGGCGTTCGTGCAGGCCAAGGAACAGGGCCTGGTGCGCCACATCGGAGTGACCGGCCACCACGACCCCCAGTTGCTCACCAGGGCGGTGCTGTCCTGGCCGGTGGATGCGGTGCTGTTGCCGGTGAACCCGGTGGAGGCCTGCCTGGACGGCTTCTTGAGCGAAACCCTGCCCGCCGCCCGGGAAAAGGGCCTGGCGGTCATTGCCATGAAAGTTTTAGGCGCGGGGCATTACCTGGCCCCCCAGGCTGGCGTGGACGCGGTGAGCCTGATCCGTTTCGCCCTGGCTCAGCCGGTAACCACGGTGATCGTAGGCTGCGCCGACCCGGCTCAGGTGCGGGAGCTGGCACGCGCCGGGGAGTTGGGCCCCCTGCCCCAGCAGGAGCAGGAACGCCTCAAGGAGCTTTACCGGCCCCAAGCCAAGCGGATGGCCTTTTACCGGGGGCGCTTCTAGAGTCAGGCTCAGGGCAAAGCAAAAGGCCGGCGGCCCGACACCGCCAGCCTTTTTAGGCTATCTAAACGAAACGGCCCCTAGCGCCAGGGGTCGTTTTGCCACTCCATCTGGTCCGCAGCTCTCTGTTCAGACATAGCATCGTAGCCCGGAGGGGCTATTGTGGTGCATGCTGCGGCCATGTAGCCGATGGTGCCAAGCAACAAAACCAATGCTATCAACCTTGTCGTGATCATTACCTTCTCCTGGCTTGCGACAGCCTAATATTGCCAAGGAAAAGCCCATAACGCAACCGCTTTACGCAATCTGTACCATAGTCGCGCTTTGGGCTATAATGCCTGACCAAGCTAGGGGGGCCCATGGCCGGCAACAAGTACTATCAATTCGTGACATGGGTAACCGTCTTGGCTTGCCTTTTGATGACTGCCTACCCGGCGTTGGCTGCGGGCCGGACGCCCGTACCGGCCAACCAACCCTTCGCGGTGCCCAACCAATCCCCCCTGGCCCTGTCTTTGGTGCCCTTCACCCCCACCAGCGCGGCCCAGGGCCCGGCTGGCAGCAGCAGCCTCAATGTAACCGCAGCCTACTCCAGCATCTTCGTGCAACAAAGCTCGCGGGCGGCCAATCTGGACCTGGACATGGAGTTGGGTTACGTGTCCCTGGGCTACTCCTACACCCTACACCCGCGCGTGCGCTTGGGCCTGGAGCTGCCCGCCGCCTTTTATTGGGGCGGGTTCATGGACGGCTTCATAGAAAGCTACCACCGCGCCCTGGGGCTGCCCAATGGTGGGCGGGAAAACGCGCCCCAGGATCAAGTGCGCTACGACGTAAGCAGCCGGGGCAAGCGCATCGTCAGCCAGGACGGCTCCACCCAGGCGGTGGGCGACCTGAGGCTCAAGGGCGCTTGCCTGCTCTGGGAAGATGACGGCCCGGCGGTGAGCCTGGTGGGCCAGGTGAGCCTGCCCACCGGCGACCCGGACAACGGCTTGGGCGCGGGCGGGGCCATCCCCGCCCTGGGCCTCAGCGGCGATCTGCCCCTGGGCCGATTCTCGCTCAACGCCAATGCCATGTATTTTCATCTAAGCTCCACCAGCCTGCTGGACCCCCTGGAGCCGGACGACGTATGGGCTGGTAGCCTATCCCTGGGTTGGGCCTGGTCCGATGCCCTTACCCTCCGGGGTCAGCTAAACGGAGCCACCGCCCTGGTGAACGACACAGGGGTGGAGGGCCTGGACAACGCCATGTTGCAGGTTCTGTTGGGAGTGCAGTGGAAGCCGAGCCAGGGCCAACTCATCAGCCTGGCCTTTGCCGAGGACTTGATTTATTACACCAGCCCGGACTTCACCCTAAGCCTCAGCTGGGGGTGGGTCTTCTAGATATCTCTGATCACTTTTTCAAAGGGATCGAACTCCATACAGGTCAAGGGCTCACTGGCCACGCTTAGCAGGCACCGATTGCAAGAGGTGCAGCGGGAGCGCCGCCGGTCCGGCCCGTTAAGCAGGCGGTTGGGAAAATCCGGCTCGCAGATCAGGGGGCGGCTGAGGCCCACCATGTCCGCCCCGGCGGCCAGAACCCCTTCCATCACCTCTCGTGAGCGCATCCCGCCGGTGAGGGCCAGGGGTGTGTCGCCCACCGCCGAACGGAAGGCCTCCAGGACGGGCAAAAAATAGGCCTCTCGCTCCCCGGCTTCGCGGCGGAGCTGGTTGCGCAGCTTGGCCTGTTCCTTGACCCCGCCGCTCAGCTCGATAAGCGCCGCTCCGGCCTGGGCCAGTAGCCCGGCCAACCAGAGGTAATCCTCCCGGCCAGCTCCCTCGGGCAAGAAGTCGTCGGTGTTCATCTTCCAGAGCACCGGGAAGTCCGGCCCCACTTCGCGGCGAATCACCTCCTGCACCAGCAGGGGGAAGCGGCCCCGGTTTTCGCGGGAGCCGCCCCAGCCGTCCTGGCGCTGGTTGAACACCGGAGAAAAGAACTGGCTCACCAAATAGCCGTGAGCCCCGTGCACCGCCACTGCGTCGAAACCGGCCCGCTGCACCCGTTCGGCGGCCCGGCCGAAAGCGCGGGCCAGTTCGGTGATGTCGGCATCGGCGGCCCGGTTCAGGTCGAATCCCTGAGTCAAGGAGCCGTAGGAATAGCCTCCCCCGGCCGAGCCCACGTGGTGCAGCTGCACCGCGCAGCGGGCCGTGGGGTTGGAGCGATGGATCAACCGGGCCAGGCGGGAAAGGCCCTCCACCTGGGCATCGTCCCAGGCCCCCAGCTGCTGGGCCCAGGCCCGGCCGTCGGCGGTGATCGCCGTGGCCCCGGTGATGATGAGCCCGCAGCCGCCCACGGCCAGCTCGTGGTAGAGCCTGAGCAGGTCGCGGCGCACCTGGCCATTAGCCCCGGCCATGTTCTCCATGGTGGCGGAGCGCAAGAAGCGGTTGCTTATCTGCATGCCCCCCACGTCGAGGGGCCGGCTCAGTTGACCCATGCTGTCTGCTCCTACACCAGGCCCAATTGCTTCGCGATGAAGCTGGTGTCCATGTCCCCGGCCTGGAATTGGGGATGCTCCAGTATTCTGAGATTTACGGGAATGGTGGTCTTGACCCCCACCACCTGGAAGGCCCTCAGCGCCTCCACAAGCCGTGCGATAGCCTTGGCCCTGGTCTGGTCATAGGCGATGACCTTGGCCAGCATGGGGTCGTAATAAGGCGGCACAGTGCAGCCGTCGGCCAGGGCGTGGTCCACCCGCAGGTTGTCGCCGATCTCCGGAAACACCACCTTGGTTATCACCCCCGGCGATGGGTAGAAGGTATCCGGGTCCTCGGCGTAGACCCTGGCCTCGATGGCGTGGCCCTGAGTCTTGATTTCGCTCTGGCTCCAGGGCAGCTCCCCGCCCATGGCCACTTCCAGCTGACTGCGCACTATGTCCACCCCGGTAAGGAACTCGCTGACCGGGTGCTCCACCTGCAAACGGGCGTTGACCTCCATGAAGTAGTGGTCGCCGTTTTTGGTGCGCAAACCCTCCAGGGTGCCCGCGCCCACGTAGCCCATCTTCTTGACGATGGCCGCGGTGTCGGCGTAGAGCTTGGCCCGGGTGGCCTCGTCCACCACCGGGGAGAGGGCCTCCTCGATGATCTTCTGGTGCCGCCGCTGAATGGAGCATTCGCGCTCGCCCAGGCAGACCACATGGCCCGCCGCGTCGGCGATGAACTGCACCTCGATGTGCCGGGGGCGCACCACCTCGGTCTCGATGTAGCAGGCGGGCGAACCAAAGGCCATTTCGCCGATGGAGCAGGCCCGCTTGAACACCTCGGCCGCTTGGCCTGGCTCGGACACCCTTTCGATGCCCTTGCCGCCGCCGCCCTTGTCCAACTTGAGGAACAGGGGGTAGCCGTGCTCGGAGCCGAAAGCCACCACTTCTTCAGGGCCGCTCACCGGATCCAGAGTGCCGGGGGTGACCTCGGCGCCCACTTCCACGGCCAGCTTGCGGGCGTACACCTTGGAGCTGATGGCCTTGAGCACCGAGGGCGGCGGCCCCACCCAGGTGAGACCCGCGTCGGTCACCGCCTGGGCAAAGGCCCCCCGCTCGGACAAGAAGCCATAGCCCGGATGCACCGCATCCGCGCCGGTTTGGCGGGCCGCATCGATGATGGCCTCCATGCTGAGGTAACTCTGGGCCGGGTTGGCCGGCCCGATGTTCACCGTCTGGTCGGCTTGGCTCAGAAACGGCGCATCCTTGTCGGCCTCCGAATGCACCGCCACCGTGGCGATGCCCATTTCGCGGCAGGTGCGGATTATGCGCGGGACGATCTCGCCCCGGTTGGCTATAAGCAGTTTATTAATCATGGGGCCTGATTACTCCTCGACCTCCAGCATGACCATGGGGTCGCCCACCTGCATCTCGTCCCATTCCTTGGAGATCACCTTGCTGACCGTGCCGTCGAACTCGCTCTTGACCGAGATCTCGGTTTTCATGCAGTTAATGACCGCCACTTCCTGGCCCGCGCTCACCTTGTCGCCCTGGTTGACAACCACCCGGGCGCACAGGCCGGGCATGATGGCGTTTACGCTCTTTTCCATGTTTTTATCCTTTCTGACTAGGCCAGCGAGTCTTCGCTGAGCCATTGCTTTTGCTCTTTGCGTGCTTGAATCGCCTCTTCCTGGGTGGCCAGTTGGAACTGCATGAAGTCCCGGCCCGGCGCGCCCTGGCCCACCTTCCACAGATCAGCGTTGATCACGTTTAGGGCGCACATGTAGCCGCCCAGAGTGGGGCCGTCGGCCACCAGCAGGATGGGGGTGTTGCCGCAGATGTTCAGTGCCCCGCGAATGGCGTAGGCGTGGTCGATGATATTGGAGGGATGGCTGCCGCCCACTCCGCCGTCGGTGCGGGCGAAGAAGCTGTCCGGCAACTCCTCCAGGCGGTAGGCCGAACGGTTGGAGGTGTGCTGTATCTTGGAAACCCGGCTGAACAGCAGGTCCATGCCCTCCTGGGTGGCGTAGTCCGGGCAGGTGTTGGGTCCGGGAATGGCCCTGAGCACCCATTGGTTGGTGTACTCGGGCATGGCCTCGGGTTTCAGCTTGCGACCGGTCAGATCCGAAAGATCAGCGCTGGGCGCGCCGAACTTCACCTCGTCGCCCGCGGTCAGGGGGCGGCCGTCAAAGCCGCCATAGGCCCCGAAGATGCAGGTGGACTTGCTGCCCAAGTAGGCGGGCACGTCCACGCCGCCGGCCACGGCCAGGTAGCAGCGGAAGCCGGTGGGCGCGATGTGCAGCAGCTTGATCTTGTCGCCCGCGCTCACTTTGAGCGAGGTCCACATCTCCACCGGTTCCCCGTTGATGGTGGGCTGCATGTCCGTGCCGGTGAGGGCGATAACGTGGTCGTCGGTGAACTCGGCCTCGAAGAAGCCGCCGGTGATCTCCATGCCCGCCTGGCCCGAGGGGTTACCCACCAACACGTTGGCCAGGCCCAGGCCCACGCAGTCAAAAGACCCGGAGGCGCTCATGCCCTTGCCCAGGTAGCCCAGCCGTCCCGGCCAGTCCTCCACCAGAGTTTCGATTCCGCCATTGATTATTTTCAGCATAAGCTTTGCTTCCTTTCCCTACAGCCTGGGGGCCTTCTTGGTGCCCTCGGCCTGCTTGGCCTTAAGCTCCGCCGCGCCTTTTTGCACCTCTTCGGAATTGAACCACTCGATGTATTCCTTGGCCTTGATCTCGCCCTGGTCAATCTCGTAGGTGTAGTCGGTCTTGTCGTGGACGTGGCCGTATATCTCCACCACTTCCTTCTCGCTAACCTCATGGAAGCGGACCCGGTCGGCGTTGCGGTAGAGGAAGGGTCCGTCCTTGAACATGGGGTGCTTGCAGGCGAACTGGAACACCGGGATGGTGCGGCCGAAGAGCTGATAGCCGCCGCCGGTGGGAGTGGTGTAGGTGAACACGCAGGGCCCGCCGATGCCCGCGGCTCCCTCGGGGGTCCAGGTGCGCGGGGGGTTGTACTTGGGCACCACGATGGCGCAACGGGGATCGGTGGGCCACAGGAAGGCCCCACCCGGCCAGAAGCCGCCGCCGCTGTTGAACCAGTCGGTCCCCAGAATCATCTTTTTAGTCTCGTCAACGGTGATGCCGTTGCACATGGCCATGTATTCGAGGTTGTAGCCGTTGATGATGTTGGGCGCGTCGGGGCGCACCTCTTTCTGGTATTTGGCCACCGCCTTCTTGGTCTCGCTGTCTTCAAAGGCCAGGGGGAGGTGGATCAAGCGGGAGGGAAGCACCACATCGTCCACCGTAGGCATGGACTCCTCGGACTCCTTTACGGCGTCGATGAGCTTGTCCACCGACAGCTCCGATGGGTCGAAGTGCAGCAGGTTGGTGCGAATGCCGGGCACCGTCTCGATGAGGCCCTTTAGCTCCTTGCCCATGATGATGTCGTTTACCGCCAGCATGCGGAAAGAGTCTTGCAACATGGCCCGCTGCTCGCGTCCGTACTCCACCTGAATGAAGCCGTCGCCTGCCTGGCGGAACATAATCTCTAAGCGAGACTCGGTTGCCGGCATGGTGTCCAAAATTACGTCGTATTTGCCTTGGCTCATATGTTTGCCCCCTTTCGGGTTGCCTTGGGCCATCTTAGCTTTCGCTGACGACGGCCAATCCTTTTTCCAGAATATCCAAACCCTCCTCCAACAGGTCATCACTGATGACCAGAGGCATGAGGGTTCTAATTACGTTGCCGTATTTACCGCAGGACAAAAGCATCAGGCCGTGCTGGTGGCACCACTCCACCAGCTTCTTGGCCTGGTCTCCGGCCGGGGCCTTGGTCTGGCGGTCGGTCACCAGCTCCATGGCCATCATGGCCCCCAGGCCGCGCACGTCGCCAATCAGCTCGTA
This sequence comes from Desulfarculaceae bacterium, assembly GCA_021737645.1. Taxonomy (GTDB): domain Bacteria; phylum Desulfobacterota; class Desulfarculia; order Desulfarculales; family Desulfarculaceae; genus Desulfoferula. Next base: position 108,645 of record JAIPDO010000003.1, on the reverse strand, counting down.
GCGCTGGGCCATTTCCTCGAAGCGCTCGCGCACCCGTTGGCCGATGGCCTCTGACCTGGCGGACAGGCCCACCTCGTCGATGAACTCCAACACGGCCAGAGCCGCGGCGCAGGCCACGGGGTTGCCCCCGTATGTGCCGCCCAGGCCTCCGCTGTGCGAGGCCTCCATCACCTCGGCCCGGCCCACCACCCCGGCCAGGGGCAGGCCCCCGGCGATGGACTTGGCCACGGTAGTGATGTCGGCAGCCACCCCGAAATGCTCCATGGCGAACATCCGCCCGGTGCGGCACACTCCGGTCTGCACTTCGTCGGCCACCAACAGTATGCCGTGCTTATGGCATATCTCGGAAATGATCTTGAAATACTCCGGCGGGGGCACCACGAAGCCGCCCTCTCCCAGCACCGGCTCCAGAACCACCGCCGCGGTCTGCTCGGCGGCCACATGCTCTATGAAGAAATCCTCCAGCCCGTGGGCGCAGGCCATGCCGCAACTGGGGTAGCTCAGGTTGTAGGCGCAGCGGTAGCAATAGGCATAGGGCATGCGGTAGATCTCGGGCGCGTAGGGCCCGTAGCCGAACTTGTAGGGCTTGACCTTGCTGGTCATGCTCATGGCCAACAGGGTGCGGCCGTGGAAGGCCCCCTCGGCCACGATGATCGCCGGGCGCTTGGTGTAGTAGCGCGCCGCTTTTACCGCGTTTTCCACGGCCTCGGCCCCGCTGTTCACCAGAACGGTCTTTTTGTCAAAATCGCCCGGTGTCAGTTCGTTTAGCCTGCGGGCCAGTTCCACGTAGGGCTCGTACATCACGATATGGAAGCAGGTGTGCATGAAGCGCTCGGCCTGCTCCTTTACCGCCGCCACCACCTTGGGGTTGCAGTGGCCCACGTTGACCACACCGATGCCTCCGGCGAAGTCCACGAAGCGATTACCCTCCACGTCCCAGATCTCGGCGCCTTTGGCCCGGTCCGTGAAGTAGGGCGTGGTGTTGAAGGGCCCCTGGGGCACCGCTTGCTCGCGCAACGACCCCAGGGATTGATTGCTGTGTTTGGCGGTCAAACTGTCACCTCCTCACGTTTAGCGCCACTCCCACGGCGCTCGGGCTCTTTTACAACTCCGGCGAGGCCAGTGCGCAACCAGCCTCCTCCAAGGCCTGGCGCACCGCCATGACGATCTGATCGGAGCCGGGGGTGTCGCCGTGCACACACACCGAGGAGCCGGTTATGGCTATCTCGCTGCCGTCGGTGGCGGCCACCTTGCCCTGGGTGACCATCTTGACCACCCGTTGGGCCACCTGGGCCGGATCGTGGGCATCGTGGGCCCTGGTGATCACCAGGTTGCCCTCGGGGTCGTAGCTCAGGTCCGAGTAAAGCTCGAACACGGTGCGTACGCCCATTTTTTCCGCCTCGTCGGCGATTACGCCCTTTTGCATCACGTAGAGATACAACTCCGGGTCCAGGTCCTTGGCCGCCTGGCACACGGCGGCGGCCATCTCCGGGTCGCGGTGCACCATGCCGTAGAGGCTGCCGTGGGGCTTTATGTGGTGCAGCCTGAGGCCCACCGCCTCGCAGAAGCCCTTTAGGGCCCCGGCCTGGAACATGGTGTAATCGTAGATCTCGGCCGGAGTGAGCTTCATCTCCCGGCGGCCGAAGCCCTGCAAGTCCGGCAGGCCCGGATGGGCCCCCACCGCCACCCCGAACTCTTTGGCCAGGGCCACGGTGTCTTTCATCACCGAGGGATCACCGGCGTGAAACCCGCAGGCCACGTTGGCGCTGGTGATGTATTTCATGAACTCGGCGTCGTTGCCGAGCTTGTACATGCCAAAGGATTCACCCATGTCAGCGTTGAGATCAATGTTCATGATCACTCCTCCACTGTTGGTTTAACGGCCCTTCATGGAGAGCCGGAACTGATCCATGACCACCGCGAAGATGAGCAGGCAGCCCATGACCACCATTTGGAGGTAGGAGCTGATGTTCATCAGGTCCATGCCGTTTCTCATGGTCACGATGAGGATTGCCCCGAAGATGGCTCCGATGATACTGCCCTCGCCACCTCTTAGGCTCACTCCTCCGATGACCGCGGCGGCGATGGACTCCAGGGGCAGGTTGGCGCCCAGGTTGGGCTCCCCCGAGGCCACCCGCGCGGTGAGCATAACCCCGGTGATGCCGGTGAGGGTACCGCAGAGCACATAGGCCAGGGCGGTGTATTTGCGCACCGCGATGCCCGACAAACGGGCCGCCTCGCGGTTGCCGCCCAGGGCGTAGAAATAGCGGCCCACCCTGGTGCGGCTTAAGAGCAGCCAGATCAGGGCCACTATGGCCAACGCCACCAACACCGGCACCGGGATGCCCCAAACCCTGCCCAGGCCCAGGATTGTGTTGAGCTGCTCGGGCATGTTGAAGATGGGCACGCCGCTGGAAATCAGCAGAGCCAGGCCGTGGGCCACCGAAAGCATACCCAGGGTGACCACAAAGGGCGACACCCTGAACACGGCGATGGTGATGCCGTTGGCCAGGCCCACCAGGGTGGCGGTGCCGATACCGGCCAGTATGCCCAGCAACATGGCCGTGGTGGGGTCGGCCACCGACACCATGACCATGGAGGTGACGATGCTGGTGAGCGCCACCGAAAAGCCCACCGAGAGGTCGAAGCCCGCGCACAGGATGGTCAGCATTTGCCCAGCGGTGACGATGGCCAAATAGGTGGTTTGGCGGCCCACGTTGAGCAGGTTGGACATAGACATGAAGCGATGCTCGGCCAAGCTGAACAGGGCAATCAAGGCCACCAACAGGAAGGGGAGCACCCCCACCTTGACGAATATGCGTTTTAGCAGGTCCACGATTCTACCCCTCGATGGAGTTGACCACGGAGCCGTTGTCCTGGCTGCCGTCGCCGTTGTTACAGATGTTCTGATAGTCGTAGCCGAAGCAGGCGCTGAGCACGTCTTCCTCGCTGGCGCCCTTGCCCGGCATGGTCTTGGCCATTGCGCCGGCATGCATCACCACGATGTTGTGGCTCAGATGCAGCACCTCGGTAAGCTCCGAGGAGATGAAGATCACCGCCGCGCCTTTTTCAGCCTGCTCTTTAAGGAAAAGATAGACCTCGCGCTTGGCCCCAACGTCGATGCCGCAGGAAGCCTCGTCAAAGATAAACAGCTTGACCTCACGGGTCAGGCCCCGGCTCAGCATCACCTTTTGCTGGTTGCCGCCGCTGAGGTTGTTGATGGCCTTGTGGATGCGCCCCGGCCGCACGTTCATCTTCTTGACGATGCCGCGCACCGTGCTTTCCTCACGCTTTAGGTCGATGAGGCCTCTTTTTTCAAACAGCGGCAAGGCGGCCATGGTCTGGTTTTCGCGCACCGAACGGCACAGCACCAAGCCCTCCTTGTGGCGGTCGGCCGGGAAGTACATCACCCCCAGCTTCAGGGACCCGATGGGGGTGGGCTCCTCCACCGCGTAGCCCTCCATAATCACCGTGCCGCCGGTGATTTTCTCCAGGCCGTACAGGGCGCGGCCCACCCGGGACTTGCCCGCGCCCACCAGCCCGGCGATGCCCAGGATCTCTCCCTCGCGCACCTTGAAGCTGATGTCATGCAGGCCGGTGACGGTGGACAGGTTCTGCACCTCCAGCACCACCTTGCCGGGAGTGGTGTTGATTACCGGGAAAATTTCTTCATAATCGCGCCCGGTCATCAGGGAGATAAGTTTCTCCTCGTTCGCTTCGGCCATGTCCAGAGTGGCCACGTTGCGGCCGTCGCGCAAAACGCTGATGCGGTCGCCCACCTTTTTCAACTCATCGATACGGTGGGAAATGTAGATGATCCCCACCCCCTCGCCTTTCAGGCGCACGATGAGCTCAAAAAGGCGAATCACCTCTTTGTCGCTCAAGGATGCGGTGGGCTCGTCCAAGATAAGGACCGACATCTTCTCCTGGAAGGCCTTGGTAATCTCCACCATCTGGCGCTCGGCCCGTTTCAGGCCGCCCACCTTGGCCATGGGGTTCAGGTCGAAGCCCAGATCCTCCAGTGACTCGCGGGCCTGCCTGAGCATGGCCTCCTTGTCCAAAAGGCCGTGTTTGGTCAGCTCGCGCCCCAGAAAAAGGTTCTCCACCACCGTGAGCTTGGGCACCAGGCTGAACTCCTGGTACACCGCTGAAACTCCCCGGCTGCGGGCGTCGTAGGGGTTCTTGAAGGCCATCTTCTTGCCGCGCAGATAAATCTGGCCTTCGTCGGGCAGATAGGAACCGGCCAGCACCTTGGTCAAGGTGGATTTGCCCGCCCCGTTCTCCCCGAACAACACATGCACCTCGCCGGGCCGGAGATCAAATGAAACATTGTCCAAGGCCTTGACGCCAGGGAAGGTCTTGGTGATGTTTTCGGCCTTTAGCAATAGCTCGGACATGGTTCACCACTCTTTGGCAACCATGCCCGGCGGGCGCGCATACGCCCGCCAGGCACGGTGCTAATTGAGGTCTTGGTATTACTTACCGGGTGCCACCTTGAACTGGGGCCGGAAGGAGCGCGGCCCGAACAACATGTCATAGGGGTACTTGTCGATGGTCTTCTTGGTGATGGTGGGGATGATGGGACCGGCCCGGAAGGGGAAGTCCTTGCCCGGCTTCTCGCCGTTGAGTATACGCACCATCATATCCACGGCCATCTGGCCCTGGGTCACGGTCAGGTCCGAGGGAGCCGCGGCCACCTGGCCCTTTTTAATCTTGTCGTAGAGCGGGGGAATGATGTAGGTGGACACGATCTTGACGTCCTTGCGCCCCTGCTCGGCCACCGGACCCACCGCGGCGTCGGCGGCCACGGCGTTACCGATCAGGTAGTCGATCTTGGGGAAGGTCTGCAGGGCGTTCTCGATGAGCTTAAGCTGCACCGCCTTGCCGGTGTCGCCCCACTTTACCGCCAGGATGTTGACCTTGCCGGGGAACTTTTTGATGGCCTCTTTGAAGCCGTCCAGGGTGTCCGGGGCCCAGCCGCTGCCCGCCGGACCAGGCAGGAAGACCACCTTGACGTCTTTTTTGCCCTTGGCGTCGTCCATGACGAACTCGCCGGCGTGGAAGCCCATGTCATAGAAGGAGACCATGGCCTTGCCGGTGATGGTGGGGGCCTGGATGTCGTTGATCACCTCGACCACCGGGGTACCCTTGGCGGTGATCTCTTTGACCACCGGGTCCAGGCCGGTGTAGGAGATGGAGCCCAGGATGATGCCGTCCACGCCCTGCTGGGCCAGGTTCTCCACCTGGTTAACCTGCTTGGCCAGCTCGGTGTAGCCGCCGGCGGCCACCAGCTTGATGCCCACGCCCAGGCGTTTGGCCTCGCTTACGATGCCGTAGTTAACCGCCAACCAGTAAGGGTCTTTCAGGTGGGGGAAGGAAACGCCGATGGTGTAGGGCTTGTTGGCCCGCTTGGGGGGAATCCATGCCTCCACCTTGGGGCCGTCCAGGCTGGCGCAGGGCCGGCCGGGCTTTTTCACCTTGACGTCGTACTTGCCATAGTAGGCGTTGATCTTCACCGGCCACCACTGGCCGGCCTCTTTGGCCATGGCCAACGAACCGGCCACCAACAAGGCAGCCGCCGCCAGCATCACCACCAACGCGCGGGATCCAAATTTATACTTTGTCATCTCTATGCACCTCCCTGTGGTTTAAGTCATCGCGCTGGGCCTGCCCGAAAGGCGGCCCGAAATTATTTCCTTTGCCTGGCGGCCAATCGCGGCCAACCAGCCAAGTAAAGTCTCGCTGTTTACAAAACCAACCTGAGCGTCTGTCACAAGTCGCTCCCTTGTAAAGGCGGCCTCGCCCTATCACCTTCACGCCGCGGCTGGGCGTCTATGCCGCGAATGTCAGGGGGGAACCCGTTTTCGATAAGCTCAACCACCAACGGGCGGGCGCTTTCGCTGCGCACGGAAAAAATCGACCAGCGCACCCCCACCGAATCGGAAATTATGCTCTCGTGGGTTATATCCACATCCATTTGAGTTAGATGATCTTTGATGCGCTGCTGAAGCTCAGGCTGGTCTAGCCGGGAAATGAGATGAGACAAACGTCTATCCAGGTACTTCTCAATCTCATGTGGAATTAGTGGACCCATGCCCTCCGTAATAGCGATAAACGTGCCAACCACGTCACATGGTGAAGATGCCAGGCTAACGGACTGATATCAGGTTGCTTTAATGGCCAATTAAATTGCGGCGTGCTGACGGGCCGTCAGGATGCGGCAAACGGGTCAACCCAGATTGGCAATTTCTTGCAAAAGTGAATCAAAGCAAAGATGATCGCCCGTTATTTTAGTATGAAAGGGAGTAAACCATTTTTGCAGACAAATTTGTATAGGAGGCCGATTTATATGCGGTATATGCACCGACCCAAAGGTAGGTAAACAGTACGAATTATGTTTATTTGCTTTTTATTATTATCACTTATTTTATGCACTATAGACTCAAATATTCTTTAGTGAATCAAATGGTCTTCTTCCTCTTGCAATCGGCGGGCGATGGTCGATTGGCTCACCCTCAGATGTTGTGCCACCTTGCGCTGAGTACCGAAGCGCCGTAAGGCCTCGCGAATCCAGTCTAATTCAAGGTCGCGCAGACGCTGGCGCAGATCGAAGCCCTGCTCCCAGTCCAGATCCTGGCCGTGGTCCTGGGCCTTGCGCACCTCGCCGGGCAGGTCCTCGGGGCGCACTTCCTCACCTGGGCTGAGGATCAGCACCCGCTCCACGATGTTCTCCAACTCCCGCACGTTGCCGGGGTAGCTGTAGTTGAGCATCAGGGTGCGGGCCTCAGGGCTGAGCTGCTTGTGAATTTGGTTGTCCTCGCCGATGCGTTTCAGGAAAAAACCCAGCAGGTAGAGGATGTCGCTGGGGCGCTCGCGCAAAGGGGGAACGAAAAGGGGCACCACATTGAAACGGTAGAACAGGTCGTGCCGGAAACGCTTGGCCTCCACCTCGGCGGCCAGATCCTTGTTGGTGGCGGCGATCACCCTGGTGTCGATCTCCTTTTCCACCGAGCCGCCCACCCGGATCATGCGGCGCGCCTCTAAAAAGCGCAGCAGCTTCACCTGATGTTCGGGGGGCAATTCCCCGATCTCGTCAAGGAACAGAGTCCCCTGGTTGGCCAGCTCAACCAGGCCGGGTTTGCCCCGGCTGCTGGCTCCAGTGAAGGCGCCCCGTTCGTAGCCGAAAAGCTCTGACTCGAACAACGAGGTGGGGATGGCCGCGCAGTCCACCCGCACAAAGGGGCCCTGAGCCCTGGGAGACTTGGCGTGGATGAGTTTGGCCAGCATGCTTTTGCCCACCCCCGACTCGCCGGTGATCAGCACCGTGGAGTTGGTGGGGGCCACGCGCAAGGCCTTTTCATACACCTCTTTCATGGCCCGGCTGCGGCACATAAAGTGATCGTCGGACATCTCCTCCAGCTGCTTGTCCAAAAGCGTGCTGCGGAACTGCTCCAACTGGGCCTCGCTCTCCTCCAATTGGCGGCGCATGCGGTCCAACAGGGTTATGTCGCGGTCGTTGATCACCACAAAGGCGATCTCGCCCTCGGCATCGTAGATGGGGCTGCCGGTGGCCAGGATCTTCTTGCCGGACTTAAGGCTCTGCACCATGGTGACCGTGGTCTTGCGCCTGAGCACCTCCAAGGTCACCGAGTCGTTGAAGTTGCCCTCGTTGAGCAGATCGCCCACGAAGCGGCCCTCCACCTTTTCCCGGGGCAGGCCGGTGAGGCGCAAGGCGGCCCGGTTTATTTTGACCACCACTCCCTGGTGGTTGGTGATCCAAAGGCCATCAAAGGAGGACTCCATGATGGCTTCCAGCTGCGAGGCCACGGCCTTGTAGGGCTCGGGATACAGCGATCCCTGATCCGGGTCCCAGGGGTCGCCCATCATCACCAGCACCCAGCGCACCTGCCCGTCGGCATAAACGGGCAGATAATTGACCAGCACGTTGCACTGGTCCAGGCGCAGGCGGTTGCCCAATTGGGGGGCGCCGCTCTTGATGGTGGCCCGGGCCGCCAGCCAGGCCTCAGGCTCCAAAATTTCCGAGGGAGTGCCCACGATTTCCAGGGGGGCCTGCTCGAAAATCCGCCCCGCCGCCGGGTTGGCATAAACCACGATGCCCTTGGCGTCGATGACCAGGACACCGGCCGAGGAGGCGTCGAAATGCGAGGTAATGGGAGTCAGTTCCGATGTGGGCTGGGCGGCCATATCCTAATATCTCCTGAAAGCCATGCCTATAGACAACCGTGCCCGGCCGGCTGTCAATGGCTCCGGCCCTCCACGGGTAGTTCCTGCTCCGAGGCGCGTGGCCCCTAAGCCGCTAGCCTACCCCTTTTTGCCCTTGGCCGACACCGTGACGCGGGCCACATATTTTACCCAGTCGTCGCCGTAGTGCTCTCCGGCCACCACCCTGAGGGGAAAGCCGTGCTTACGGGGCAGGTCCCGGCCGTTGACCTGGTAGGCCAAAAATACTTCGTTGGCCAGCACCTCGCGCAAGAAAAAGTGCTCTACCTTAGGCCATTTCTTGCCTACGCTAAGGATGGTAACCCGGTTGGCCTCACCCTTGGGCTCCGCCTGTCTTAGCAGCGCGCCCAGGCTCAGGCCTTTCCAGCGGGCATTGAAAGAAAACACCCCAGGGCAGATCAAAAGCACGGTGCGCTCCAAAACCGGACGGGCCTTGAGCTCAGTCAGGCTCAAACTCAGGGGGCGCTCCACCGCCCCGTCGATGACCAGCCGCCACCTAGCCGGGTCCACCGCCAGGTCGGTCTGGCCCATGGTGCCGAAGTCTTCTAGGGGGGTAATCGCCAAATTGCGATTGTCTATGCTCTTGGGGTTCATTTGGGCCAGGTCGGTGGCCTTTAGGTGGCTGGGCAGGATGCGGTGTTTGCCGGCGGCCCACAGGCGGCCGGGCCAGGCCAGGGCCAAGGAGGCTCCGGCAAATAAATGCAAACCTCGGGACAGAAACGCGCGGCGATTATTCATGAAACGACAGCTTTCTCACCCCCCAAGCCCGTCGCTCCTCCCAGGCTCCGGGCCATTGCCTATCTAAACCATAGTCTACCGTTGCTTCCCCAAGCATTCCAGGGCCGCGGCGGCCGCGCCCCACAGCCCGCTGTTCTCATCGGTGATTAGGGACACCGGTATGCCTTGCAAGATGCGGTTGCTGGGGTCGGCCAAGCGGAACTCCCGGGCAAACTCCGCGTGCTCCACCAGGGCCGGCAGCTTCACGGCCAAGCCTCCGGCAATGTACAACCCGCCCAAGGCCACCACCTGCATGGCCCATTGTCGGCAGGCCCGGCCATAGAAGCGGGCCATCCACTCCAGGGTCCGGGGGTGGCTGTTGAGCACCTCGCCCACCTGCACGGGCTCCAATTTCTGCCCGCTCAGGAACTGGTGCACATAGCTCAGCCCCCGGCCCGACACCACGATGTCGGCAATGGGATAGGGGTCGCCTCTCTCCTTGTTCAAAAATTCCTGGTAGGCCGCCTCCTCTTGGCCTGCAAAGGCAAAGGCCGCGTGCCCCGCCTCCGAGGCCACCGGCACCCAACCCCCATAGCCGACCGGGGCCAGGGCCGCGTGGCCCAAACTGGTGCCCGCGCCGATCACCGCCTTGGGCGCCCGGGGATCGGCTTGGCCCTCCAGCACCGGCCGGGCCTGAAGCCCCGCCGGTGAAAGACAGGCCCAGGCCTGGGCCACGAAATCGTTTATCAGCAGACTGGGGATGTCGCCGCCCAGATCGCGGGCCAGATCGATGTCCCAGGCGATGTGTGGCGGCTGGCAATAGGTGCCGCCTTCCACCGGCCCGGCCGCGGCCAGGCAAACCAGGTCGGCCTGAGCGGGCTCCAAACCCAGGCCGCTGGCGAGCAGGCTCTCCAGCAGCCCATGGAAAGACGCGGCCTCCTTACTTGGCAGCCACACGCTGCTGACCAAGCGCAGGCTATCGGCGGAATCTCCCTGGAAATGGGCGAAGCGGCTGTTGGTGGCTCCGATATCAGCGGACAGGATGGACGGCATCATTTCTCCTGCCAGGGCGGGTTGCAGGCGCGGCCCCTGGTGTTGAAGAAGACCTTGAGCCCCTTTTTAACCAGGTCCGAGAACAGCTTGGGGGCCAGCACGTCGCCGGCCACCTTCTTGTTGATCTCTCCCAGGGTGGGATAGGGGTGCATGGCCCCGGCCAGGGTGGAGAGCTTCACCCCGCCGCCCAACACGACAACCCACTCATTGATGATCTCCCCGGCGTGGGGCCCCAGGATCTGCACTCCTAAAGGTTTCTCGCTCTTGTCCAGGATCAGCTTGATGCGACCCATACCGGAGCCCTCGGCCAGGGCCCGGTCGTTGGCCGCGAAATCCTCGCTCCACACGGTGTAGTCCAGGCCCGCCGCCGCGGCCGCCTTTTCGTTCATGCCCACCGAGGCCAGCTCCGGCTCGGTAAAGGTGCACCAGGGCAGCCAAGTGTAGTCGGCCTTGCGGGGCAGATGCAACACCGCATTGGCCAGCACCACCCCGCCCTCATATCCGGCGGCGTGGGTGAACTGATGGCCGCCGGTCACATCGCCCGCGCCGTAGATGTGCTTATGGCTGGTGCGCAGGCGGTGGTCCAGTTTTAGCCCTTTGGCATCGAACTCCACCCCGATGTCACCCAGGCCCAGGCCGTCCAAATTGGCCCGGCGGCCCAGGGCCACCAGCAGGGCCTCGGCGCTAAGCTCCACCTGCTGGCCCTGGCTATCGTGAAAAATCAGGGCGGGCCGGCCGCTGACCTCCCGGGCCGCGCTGAGCTTGGTGTTCAGGTAGAACTCCACCCCCTCGCCCTGCAACGCGGCCATGGCCATATCGGCCAGGTCCTGGTCTTCCTTGCTCAGCACCTGGCCGCTGCGCTGCACCAGGCTCACCTGGCAACCCAGGCGTTGGAAGGCCTGAGCCATCTCCAGGGCGATGGGCCCACCGCCCAGGATGATCATGGTCTGGGGCAGGCGCTCCAAATAGAAGATGTCCTTGTTGGTCAGGTAGGGGATATCGGCCAGGCCGGGCACCGGCGGCAGGGCGGGCGATGAGCCGGTGGCGATGAGCCAGGACTTGGCCGAGATGCGCTCTCCCTCCAGGTCCACGGTGTGCTCGTCCACGAAGCGGGCCTGGCCGAAACGCACCTGGGCCCCAAGTTCGCAAAAGCGCTCCGCGCTGTCGTGCTGTTGGATGGCCGCGATGACGCCTTTGATACGCGCCACCACCTGAGCATAGTCCACCGGAGGCGGGGTCACCGTGGGCAGGCCGAAGCGGGCCGAGGTCTTCATGAGGTGATACACGGAGGCGCTCTTGATGAGCGTCTTGCTGGGCACGCAGCCATAGTGCAGGCAGTCGCCCCCCAGGCGGGGCTCCTTCTCGATGAGCAGCACCTTGGCTCCCAACTGGGCCGCGCCCGAGGCCAGGGTGAGCCCGGCCGAGCCGCCGCCCAGCACCCCCACATCATAGTCGTACCCGGCCATGGCTCCTCCTATGGTTCGATGATGGCCTTGCGGCCGGTGCGGCGGCGATACCAGGCCAGGGCCTTTTTAACCACCAGGGGGAACAGGCCCAGGATGACGAAACTGATGATCAGGCCCGGCGAGAGGATGCCGCCCAAGGAGTCGATGCGGCCCAGCTCCTTGCCCGCGTTCACAAACACCGCCGTGCCCAGCAGCATGCCCACCTGGCTCACCCAGTAGAAAGTGCGCAGCGGCATCTTGGTAAGGCCCATGACCAGGTTGATGACAAAGAAAGGGAACAGCGGCACTAGGCGCAGGGTGAACAGATAAAAGGCCCCTTCCCGCTCCACCCCCCGGTTGATGGGCTCCAGCTTATCGCCGAACTTCTGCTGAACCCAGTTGCCCAGCACGAAGCGGGCGAAAAAACAGGCCAGGGTGGCTCCGATACTGCTGGCGAAGGAAACCACCAGCAGGGTCCACCAAAAGCCGAACAGGGCTCCGCCCAGCAGGGTCATCACCGCCGCGCCGGGCAGGGAAAAAGCGGTTACCAGGATGTATAGCAAAAAGTAACCACCCAGCATGATCGCCGGGTGGGTGGCGTAATAGGCCTGCAAAGCGGCCTGAGACTGTTTGACGTAGCTCAGAGAAAAATAGCGGCCCAGGTCCAGCAGCCAAAAGGCCAGGATGGCCGCGACCACCAAGGCCACCACGGCCAGTCGTTTTATCAAGCGTCGGTTCATGCGTCTCCCAGTCGGCCACCTCGCGCCGCGGGCCGCGGCTATGCCCCACCCCGGCGGCTGGGGCGGTTATTGCTTCTCTACCCCAGTCTAAGGCGGCCGTCTGGTGAGGCCAATCCCTATTTTGCAGCCATGCCTCTTACTTGGGCGGGTGGACCGGCCAGAAGAGCTTTTTGCCGTCCGCCTTGTAGTCAGCGATGATCTTCTGCCCCTGGGGAGAGAGCAGGAACTTCTCAAACTTCTTGGCCTGGTCGTACTTTGCCTTGGGGCACTTGGCCGGGTTTACCAGAATCACCGAGTAGGGGTTCTTAAGCAGATCCTGATTGTCGGCCAGAATCACCAGGCTGATGCGGCCGGTGCTCAGGTATTTGCGGTAAGTGGCTATGTCGCTCAGGGTGTAGGCCCCCAGCTCGTCGGCCATGGTCAGGGTGGGGCCCATGCCCCGGCCCGCCTCGCGGTAGCTGGGCCAATCGGGCTTGATGCCCGCCGCCTTCCACAGGGACAGCTCCTTTACCTGGGTGCCGGAGTTGTCTCCCCGGGAAAGGAAGGGCGCCTTGGCCTGGGCGATGCGCTTCAGCGCGTCCACCACGCTCCCCGACGGTTGCACCTTGGCCGGGTTGCCCGGCGGCCCCACCAATACGAAATAGTTGTGCATCAGCGCTTGGCGGTCCACCCCGTAGCCGTCGGCCACAAAGCGCTTTTCCAGGGCCGGGGCGTGCACGATCACCACATCGGCGTCGCAGCGTTTGGCGATGGCCAACGCCTTGCCGGTGCCCACGGGGATGTAGTGCACGGTGATGCCGCTGTGCTTGGTAAAGGCTGGCAGCAGCACATCCAGCAATCCGGTGTTGGCGGTGCTGGTGGTGGTGGCCAGGACCAGGCGGTCCACGGCCATGGCCGGGGCGGCCAACAAAAGGGCCAGCAAGGCGATCAGCAGCACGCGTACGCGCATGGATATTACCTCCCAGGGGCAAAAAAGTTGATGGCTATCATGTTAGCAAGGAGTGGGCGGGCACGAAAGCGGCAATCAAGCGCTGGGGCCCTGTCCGGCGTCGGGCGCCAAGCGTCCCCCGCGCAGGTAGACCACCCGCTGGGCCACCCGGTGCGCCTGCTCCAGAGCGTGGCTCACCAGCACCACGGTGCAGCCCTGGCCGGACAGTTCGCCCAGCACCCGCTCAAAAACCAGGGCGCTGGCCGGGTCTAGGTTGGCGAAGGGCTCATCCAGAAGCAAGGCACGGGGGCGCAGCACCAAGGCCCTGGCCAGGGCCACCCGCTGCATTTCCCCGCCGGAGAGCCGCTTGGCCCGGCGCGGCCCGAATTCGGCCAGCCCCACTTGGGCCAGGGCCTCCCCTACCCGATCCTCCCGCTGGGCTCGTTCCAGGCCCCGTAGGCGCAGGCCATAGGCCACGTTTTTTTCCACGCTGGTATCGAATAAGTAGGCCTGCTGGGCCACCAGGGTAATTTGGCGCCGCCAGGCGGTGAGTTGGGAGCCGGAGTTGGGCAAGTCCTGGCCGTCGAAGAATAGGCGGCCTTGGTCCGGCGGGGTGATGAGCGCCAGGATCGACAGCAGGGTGGTCTTGCCCGCGCCGTTGGGGCCCTCCACCACGGTGATGACCCCGGCCTCCAAGTCCAGGCGCTCCAAGTTCAGGGCCTCGCGCTGATCAAAACGCTTGACCACTCCCCGCAGGCTGAACAGAGCTTGGCTCATGAGCAATCCCCTACTACTTCCAGCGGGCCTGGAGCTGGTGGCTGGCCAGATTCACAGCCAGGGCCACCACCAGCAAAAAGAAACCCAAGGCCATGCCCTGGGCAAACTCGCCCTTGCTGGTCTCCAGGGCGATGGCCGTGGTGAAGGTGCGGGTGTAGTGGCGGATGTTGCCGCCCACCATGATCGCCGCGCCCACCTCGGTTATCACCCGCCCGAATCCGGCGGCCAGAGCGGCCAGCACCGCGAAGCGGGCTTCCTTGAGCACCGCCCAGGCGGCTTGCATCGGAGTGGCCCCCAGGGTAAGGGCGGTGGGCCCCACCCGGTTGTCCAGGGTGATCACCGCCGCGATGACCAGGGCGGTTATCAGGGGAAAAGCCAGCACCGCCTGGGCCGCCACCATGGCCCAGGGGGTGTAGAGGATACCCATGCCGCCCAGGGGTCCGTGGTAGGAGAGCAGCCCATAGACCACCAGGCCCACCACCACCGTGGGCAGGGCCAGCAAGGTATTGAACACCACCACCAGAAAGCGCTTGCCCAGGAACTCCTTCTGGCCGATGACCAAGCCCAGGGGCACCGCCGCCAGGGCGGCCAGGATCACCGCGCTGAGCGACACCCTGAGCGAAAGCCAGGCGATCCCGTAGACCTCGGGGTCCAGGTTGATCAGCAGGCCCAGCCCCCTCGTCAGGCCACCAAGGAAAAAATCCAAAGCCGCTACTCTTCTATTATGATTTCCAGCCTGCGGGCGCCTTCGACTCCCTTTAAGGGAGCCAGCAGGCCGTGCAAGCTGTTGGCGATGATATCGCGTACAAAGGCCTTGGCCTTTATCGGCTTGCCATCGGCCAGGATGGTCAGAGACAGCCGCGCCGTACGGCTCTGGGCACGCGAAGCCAAAAACCCGGCCAGGGACGCCGCGCTGCCAAACCCCGGCACGCCGGGGTCGGGGGGGAGATCGCCAGGCCCGGCCAGGGCCAAAAGCCCGGGCCTCCCCAGCAGGCCCGGAGAGCTGCCCGCAGGACAAAACTCCACCACCGGCTTGCCTTCATCTGGAAGCAGCAGGCTGAGCACCAGGTCCGTGCCCTCCAGAAGGCGCAACGCCTCTTCCAGGGACGGGGCCCCGCCGGGGCTAAGCAAGCTCAAGCCGTCCGCTCCCAAGCGCAGCTCGACCGCGCCGCAGGTGGGACGGGTGGCCTGGGCGGCGTCCGGCCTGGCCACGGCCACTCTCAGATCCAGGGCGGTAATTTCCCGGCACAAGTCAGCCAAAAAATTTTCCTGGGCCTCGCCGCCGGGTCCGGCCAGATACACCAACATGGCGGACATGGGCTAACTCTTCTCCCCGCGCAGGTCGCCAACCAATTTGCTCCAGTTCTTCTGAGCCTTGTCGGCGAAGTCCTGGGCCTGCTTTTCAAACACCTCGAACTGCTTGACCATCTTGAGCCCCTGGGGAGTGAGTTGCACTTCCCGGCGGCCGGAGTCGCTGCGCTCCACCAAGGGGAAACCCAACCGCTTCTCCGAAGCCCGCAGCCGCCCCCAGGCAGCGCGGTAGCTCATGCTCAACTCCCGGGCCGCTCCGGCCAACGAGCCTTGGTCGACCACCGCTTTCAGCAACTTCAGGCGGCCGCCGCCAAAGAGCACCTTGTCGTTTTCCTCTATCCACAGCTTAAACTGCACTTCTGCCATGGCCTTCCCTTCGCTTGTTCCGCCCAAAGCCGCTTTTTGCGTCCGGGGTTGCCCCTTTGGCGGAGTTCGGTCATTATTGACATGACTTAGGCCCATACGCAATATCTATACTCTTTTACCGATGAGGTTGCCCTGGATGAAAGCCTTTTTTAAGGTGCAAGACGTGGCCACGGTGCACGCCTTGGCCCAGGAACTTGCCCCCCTGCACGCCGAGGAGGTGCCCCTGGAGCTGGCCCTGGGCCGCGCCCTGGCCCGGCCTCTGGCCGCCCCCTCGGATCTGCCCGGTTTCACCAGGGCCACCATGGACGGCTATGCGGTGCGGGCCATGGACACCTTCGGCGCGGGGGAAATTTCACCGGGCTACCTGGACATCGTGGGCGAAGTGCGCATGGGCCAGGCACCGGCGTTCAGCGTAGGCCCCGGCCAGTGCGCCCGCATCGGCACCGGAGGCATGCTGCCCGCGGGCTCAGACGCGGTGGTGATGGTGGAGCACACCCGCCTGCTGGACGACACCAACGTGGAGGTGGCCGCCGCGGTGGCGCCGGGCGGCAACACCCTGGGGCCAACCGACGACGCGGCCCAGGGCCAGGAGCTTTTGCCCCAAGGCCAATGCCTGCGCCCCCAGGACCTGGGGCTGTTGGCCGCGTTGGGCCAGGAAATGGTTAGCGTGTCTCGCCGCCCCAGAGTGGGCATCGTTTCCACCGGGGACGAGGTGGTGCCGGTGAGCGCCAACCCGGCTCCGGGCCAGGTGCGCGACGTAAACACCTACACCCTGGCCGCCCAGATCGCCCGGGCCGGTGGCGAGCCTCTGCCCTTGGGCCTGGTGGCGGACAACGCCCAGGCCCTTCAGGAGGCAACCGCCCGCTCCTTGGAAAGCTGCGACCTCACCCTGCTCTCGGGCGGCTCATCGGTGGGGGTGCGCGACTTCACCAGCGAAGTGTTCCTCTCCTTCCCAGGGGCCGAGCTGCTGGTGCACGGCGTGGCGGTGAGTCCCGGCAAACCCTTCCTTTGGGTGCGCACCCCGTCCGGCCATCTCCTGGGCCTGCCGGGCCAGGTGGCCTCCTGCCTGGTGTCCTTTTATCTGCTGGTAGAGCCCATCCTGGAGCGCCTACAGGGCCGCCTCGCCCTGCCCTTTGCCCATTTCGCCCGCCTACCGGCGGTGCTAACCCGTAACATCCCCTCGGCCCCGGGCCGGGAGGAATACCTGCGGGTGTCCCTGAACCAAGAGGGCGGCCAATGGCTGGCCCAGCCCCTGTTCGGCAAGTCCGGCCTTTTGACCACCATGATTCAAGGTCAGGGCCTGGTGCGGGTCCCCAAGGACTGCGAGGGCCTGGACGCCGCCGAGGTGGTGGAAGTACTGCTGTTCCCCAACTAGCGGAAGCGATATGAAGCGCAACGTCTATTTAAAGATGATGCCCCTGGACCAGGCCCGGGAGAAGTTCCTGTCCTCCATGGACTGGATCGCCCTGGCAGGCACCGAAACCGTGCCCACCAGCCAGGCCCTGGGCCGGGTCACCGCCAAGGTGGTGCTGGCCCAGTACTCCTCGCCCTCTTACCACGCGGCGGCCATGGACGGCATCGCGGTGAAGGCGAACGACACCTACGGGGCCACCCAGGAGCACCCCCTCACCCTTGAGATCGACCGCCAGGCCTTTTGGGTGAACACCGGCAATCCTTTGCCCCAGGGATGCAACGCGGTGATCATGGTGGAGCAAGTTCACCAGCCCCAGGAGAGCCAGGCCGAAATCCGCGCTGCCGCCTTTCCCTGGCAGCACGTGCGCCGGGTGGGAGAGGACATCGTCAGCCAGGAGTTGATGTTCGGGCACCACCACCGCCTGGCCCCGGCCGACGTGGCCGCCCTGCTCACCAGCGGGGTGTTCGAGGTGGAGGTCCTGGCCCGCCCCAAAGTGGCCATCATCCCCACCGGCCTGGAACTGGTGGATTGGCGCGAGGCCCGGGAAAAGCAACCCGACCCCGGCGCCATCATGGAAACCAACAGCCTGTTCCTGGCGGGCCTGGTGGCCCAGGCCGGGGGCGAGCCCTTGGTCATGGAGCGGGTCACCGACGACTTCGAGGCCATCAAGCAGGCGGTATCCAACGCCCTGGCCACAGAGGCCCACATGGTGATGCTTAACGCCGGGGCCTCGGCGGGCAGCAAGGACTACAGCGCCCACGTCATCAACGACCTGGGCGAAGTCCTGGTGCACGGGGTCACGGTGATGCCCGGTAAGCCCTCCATTCTGGGCCGGGCCCAGGGCAAACCGGTGGTGGGCAGCCCCGGCTACCCGGTGTCGGCCTGGGTGTGCTTCGACCAGTTCATCGGCCCGGCCCTGGCGGCCATGCAGGGCCAGCCCGCGGTGCAGCGGGAAACCGTGGAGGTGGTGCCCGCCCGCCGCCTGGCCAGCAAGCTGGGGCGCGAGGAGTTTTTGCGGGTGCATCTGGGCCGGGTGGGACGCCAGGTGGTAGCCGCGCCCCTAAAGCGAGGGGCCGGGGCCATCACCTCCCTTACCAGGGCCGATGGCCTGCTGCGCATCCCGGCGGACAGCGAGGGCCTGGAAGAAGGCCAGCCCGCCGTGGCCGAATTGCTGGGACCCCGTAACCGGGTGGAGAACACCCTGGTGGTGGCGGGCAGCCACGACGTGACCTTGGACCTGTTGGGCGACCACCTCAAACGCCTGGACCCCAAGCTGCACCTCAGCTCCTCGCACCTGGGCTCCCTGGCCGGGATCATCGCAATCAGGAATGGCCGCTGCCATTTGGGCGGCACTCACCTGTTGGACCCCACCACCGGCGACTACAACGTCAGCTATCTGAAGCGTTATCTAAAAAACACCCCGGTGCGCCTGGTGACCCTGGCCATGCGCCAGCAGGGGCTCATGGTCAAGCCGGGCAACCCCAAGGGCATCCAGACCCTGGCCGACCTGGGCCGGGAAGACGTGGTGTTGGTAAACCGCCAGGCGGGCAGCGGCACCAGGGTGCTGTTGGACTACCACCTGAAAAAGCTGGGCCTGGACCCGGCGGAAATTCGCGGCTACGACCAGGAGGAATACACCCACATGGCCGTGGCGGTGCAGGTGTTGGCCGGAGGGGCCGACGTGGGCCTGGGCATCCTGGCCGCGGCCAAGGCCCTGAGCCTGGAGTTCATCCCAGTGATGGAGGAGCGCTACGACCTGTGCATCCCCCAGGAGCACTGGGACGACCCCAGGGTGGCGGCGCTGCGCCAGGTGCTGGACAGCCCCCAGTTCCGCGAACAGGTCAGCGCCTTGGGCGGCTACGACGTGAGCCCCATGGGCGCCATCGCCTGGGAGGGCTAGGGGAGCTTAAGAATAGTAGGCCTGGCCCGCACAAGCCGGGCACAGCCCGCCCTGGCGGCTGGGGTAGTACTCGCCGCAAGTGGGGCAGGCCATGGTGGGCACGTGGGCTGCGTCCTTTAGGGGGGCCTTCATGGTGACTGCCTTGGCTTGGACCAAGCAGTGGCCGCCGGCCATGATCTCCTCGACCACCCGGATCTTTTCCACCTTCTCGCCCTCGGGGCGGCGCAGATACCAGTCGGCCACCAGAGGAAACTCCCCGATGCCCTCGGCGCTCATCCAGGCCCTGGCTCCTTGCAAAGTCATGCGGTCGTACATGGTCAGCGCGAACTTGCCCCAATCCAGCACCTGCAAAAACCCGTTGCCCAGGGTGCAGGGAGTCAGCGCCTGCACCGCATCAGGCAGGCAGACCACCGTCTCCACCACCACGTTTATATAGGGGGTATCGCCCAGGATTTTCCAGGCCGCATCCACCAAAAATCCGCCCATCACCGTGCCGGGCGAAATGTGGCCGTGAAACTCCTCCAGCTTGATGAGATAGTCTTGCCGGGATATGCCGCAAATTTGATCAGGCAAAGCGCTCATTAATAACGTCCTCCCTTAAAGGCGCACAGCGGCAACAAGCTTAGCATGATTCCGGCCCGGAGCCAGCCCTAGCCGTCCTGCAAGGGCTTGCCCAGGCGCAGCACCCGTTGGGGGTGGCAGTAGACCGTGGCCCGGCCCTGGCGCACGAAGCCCACCAGGGTTATCCCGGCCTGGGCGCATATCTGCCGGCCCAGGGAGGTGGCGGCGGACACCGAGCAAACCACCGGCACTCCGGCCCTGGCTGCCTTTAGGGCCATCTCCAGGCTGATGCGCCCGGACACGGTGCAAACGCATTGGCCCAGGTCGCGGCCTTGCCCCAGCGCCATACCCAAGGATTTATCCATGGCGTTGTGGCGGCCCACGTCCTCGGCCAGGTGCAACAGCTCACCCTGGGCCGTGCCCAGAGCCACGGCATGGGCCGCGCCGGTGCGGCGATAAATTCGCTGCCCCGTTTCCATGGCGATGAAAAGCTTCTGGATAGCCGCCATCTCCACGGTCAGGGACGACTCCACCGAACTTATGCCGCTGCCCAGGTCGCGGAAGGACTCCAGGCCGCACAAACCACAGGAGGTGGCCGCCGGGGCCGAGCGCCGAGCGCGAGCCCCCCGGGCCAGCTCTGGCGGCAGGGAAACATCGGCCCAAAACACCTGCCCCACTCCGGGCAACTCGTCCTGTCCCAGGCTAACGCCAAGCACCTCCTGGGGGCCGCTTACGATGCCCTCGGTGATGCAAAAGCCCAGGGCCAGGTGCTCCAAATCGGCTGGAGTGGCCATGAGCAGCACATAGGAACGGCCACCCAAGCGTATCTCGCAGGGGGCCTCCACGGCCAGGTCCTCGTTGCTCACGCGCACTTGGTCCGCCTCCACCCGCAGGCCCTCCAGGGGTTGCACCACGTTTTGCGGGTCAGGTTGTTTATGCAAGCTGGTCCTTTCCTGGCGGCGCGGCGCGGGTCACCACTGGTGCACTTGATCAAAACCTTGCCTGCGAGCCAACTCGTCCTGCACCGCGTGAAAACGCTGGCCTATGATACCGGCTAGGTTGCGCATGAAAATGTAGCCTATACGGGGGTTCTGATCAAACAGAGCCCAAAGGTCGTCGCGGCGCAGGCGGATGAAGCGGCAAACCGGCGAGGTGCAATAGCCGCTCAGGGTGTAGTGATGGGGCGGCACCAGGGCCGACCAGCCCCAGGAGCCTTCGGGCTCCACCACCGACAGAGCCTGGTCGCTGCTGCTCTCGCCCCTGGGCAACTCGTAGCGCAGCTCCACCCGCCCTTCCACCAGCAGGAAAAATTCCCGGGCCTCCCGGCCTTCCACGCACAAGCGCTGATCTTGCTGGCCCTGGCCCGGCTGGCAGCAGCCGCGCAGCTTGACCATTTCCGCAACGTTAAGTCCCTGAAGCACATCCACCTTGCTGAGGAATTCCAAATCTTCCACGGCCACCTCCCGTATGGGTTGATAGCTCCATGGTAAACAATAGTTCGCTCCTAGGAGAACCCTTTTCCCTAAAAGCGCTTCGGCCAGGCCCGGCGAATGGTTTTGGCGGGAGGCAGGCGGCGGTTTTAGCTGGTCAGTTCTTTCAGGTTTCTACGGGCCTGGGCCAGCGAGCGCCCATGGCGCCCCATGCCCTGCCAGGGGTCGGGCTGCTGGTCCAGGCGCTCCAGGATGTTGCCCAGGTGGTAGCTCTGGGGCCCCAGGCCCGAGGCGGTGAGTTCGCTCCACTCCAGGGGCGTGGCCACCGGCGCGCCGGGCAGGGCCCGCACCGCGTAGGGAGCCACCGATGTCTGGCCATAGCCGTTGCGGGCCACGTCCAGATAGAGCCGTCCCCCCCGTTTGGCCACCCGTTGCTCGGTGGTCAAAAAGTTGGGATGCTCCGCAGCCAGGCGCTGGGCCACCTCATGGGCGAAGGAGCGAACCTGGTCGAACCCTTCCCTGCGCAGCAGTGGGGCCACCACGTGCAGTCCCCGCGACCCGGTGGTCATCACATAAGGCCTAAGCCCGATGCGCCCCAGCAGGTTGCGCAGCATGCCCGCCGTCTGGATCACCTGGGGAAAATCCGTGTCGCCTTCAGCCGGGTCAAGATCGAAGATCACCCGGTCGGGCAGGTTGGGGCGATCGGCCCGGCTGAGCCAGGGGTGTAGGGTGATACAGGCCAAATCGACCAAATAGAGCAAGGTGGAGCGATTATTGGCCATCACCTGCTTGATGAAACCGCCCTCCTTTTTCTTGAGGCGCGCCCTGGGAACCCACGCGGGAAAGAAGTCGGGCACATCCTTTTGGAAAAAGCCTTCTCCGTCAATCCCATCGGGAAAACGCTCTGTCATCAGGGGGCGGTCCCGAAGATGAGGCAAAATGATCGCCGAGGCCTGCTGGTAGTAGTTGGCCAAGTCGGCCTTGCTGAAGCCCGGTTGCGGAAACATAATTTTGTCCGGGTGGGACAACTCCAGGTTTTGTGGGACGCTCTTACCGGTCATGTCGGCCCCCTCCCTTTGCAGCAACCTTGCCCGCCATCACTTGCCCTCTCAACAACCCTAAATACCGCACTGAAACAGTTTTTCAGCTTAACATTCTTTACCCTTGATTTTCACCCCCACTTATCCGGGGATTGCCCACTAAACAGCTCGGCCATGGCGAGCCCAACGCGCCGGGTATGGCCCGCGACTTCCCAGAGCGCGCACGGAGGCTGGTGCCCGCCCGTGAGCACCTTCCAAATCTGAATGCGATTAGGGGCTGACTTCAAAGGATGGCCTGCGGCTATATCAACGGCCGACAATCATTGCTGCTCGCCGATACGTTAGGCTACTCCATCTCACCGGCCGCGTTGATCGGATCAGAACCCTCGGTTTCTTCCCACAAAAACGCCAGTTCACCCTCGGTCAAAGGCTCTGCCCTGGGCCGAATTCGGTTGCGGCATATGGCCGCGAACAAAGACACTACCCGGCGGGAATCCATTTCTTGGATCTCGGGCCAGTCGGAGCGCACCTCGTCCTGGTACGGGCATCCCTGACAATGAAAATCGCTTACCTTTTGGGCAACAGCCTCACTAAGGCAAGAATCGTAGCTCGGGCAGGCGAAGTTTCTCTTGGTCAACATACGGTGTCTGGTCCTTAAGCAATCTCGATTTAAGCCGTAAAACCAAAGGCCACTTTCCGCGGTCCGGGCAGTGGCACGGCAATTAAATCCCCAGTTGTCTTTGTTCTGGTCCAACCGGCGTCATCCTGGGGTTATGACCTGCTTACAATTATTGTGAGACCTGCGCGGCTGTTTTCAAATGATAAATTTTTGACAAATTGCTTTTCATAGCAATCCAACACTTCCCAAGGCGCTAAATTGATGGAACACGGGATGTCCTGTCCAGCTGTGACGCGGCAGTGTCGTTTGTTTCATAGGGCAAGCGCACCACGGGCCTCCCGGGGCAATCGCCCTCCCAAGAGGCCCGTTTTCGTTATGAACCGGCTGCTGTTTTTAGGCTAGCGGGAAAAGAGGCCAAAGGGAAGATTACCTTTGTCGTCAAAGGCCATGGCCTGTGGCTCGCCTTGCACCGTGATGTTGTCCATGGCCTCGGCCTCATCGACCAGGGCCCGGGACACGAACATGCTCTCCAGTTCCAAGGTGTTTTTAATCCACACCACCCTGGCCTGGCTGCCGTCATCCACGCCCACGGTGTTCAAGGCATCGGTCAGCGCGCCTTTGTCGTTGTCGTAGGCCAAGGGGATGCGCCCCTTTTCCGGCACCGCGGCGGTGATGCAGTTTACCAGGGTCTTGTGAAAGTCGATCTTGTCCACCAGGCGGCGTAAGGTAAAATCGGCGGTGCCCACCCCCAGGGCGTTGCCCTCGCTCTGCGGGGTCAGGTCGCGCACGAAGATCCTCTTGAACTGACGCTCAACCGGTTCCGGCGTCACCTGGTTCATGATGCGTCCGGTTACGTTGGAGTCCATGCCGCTGCCGCTGACGTTTTTGCCCATTTCGTCCACTATGAGCAAATCAACCTGCTTGAACGGCACCCTGCCCATGAGGGGGCGGGCTTTTTCCAGCATTTCCGCGTCGGTCTTCATGAATTCCCTGGGGCCGCATACCTTCAGGTGGGCAGTTTGCTCGTAGTGGTTTTCCACCAGAGCCACCCCACAGATCACCGGCACCCGGCCCATCACCACCCCGGCTATCTCCCTGACCACCTGCTCGAAACCGTGCTGGTAAAACTGGGAGTGGGCCAGCTTGGCCCCTGCTTCCTTGCCCATGCCGATGGTGAGCATCTTGCACAGGCCGCTTTCCACAATGCCCCGGAAGCTGGTGTGGGGTTTCACACGGTTCACCACCACCACATGGTCCGCCTGAACAAAGTCGCGGCCTATGACCACGGGCTGGCCGTAGCTGGTCTCTCCGATTACCTCCGTGGCCATGGAGGACTTGACGGGAGCGCCCACCGTTTCCGGGGTGATGCCCAGATGCTCGAGCATGTCGGCCTGGCCCTGGTCGGTGGCCCCGCCGTGGCTGCCCATGGCCGGGGCCACGAAGGGCTCGGCCCCCAAACCCTTGAAATGCTCCACCACCGCGGCGATGGCCGCGGTCATGTCGGTGACCCCCCGGCTGCCGGCGGTGATGGCCACCCGCTGTCCCGGCTTGACCTGGTCCGCCAGTTTGAGGGCCTCCAGGCCCCGGCGAACCTCAAAAGGCACATCCACGGCCTCGGGAACCGGTATCTGGTTTTTCACCATGACTATCTTGGGGAAATTCATTATTCAGACCTTGCCTCGCATACCACTCAGGCTGCGTTCCTTGGGCGGTTTCTACCGCCTGCTGTATTCAACCGAACTTGCGGCCGTTGAATCAACCTTATCTTTTGGCAGGGCGGGTAAAGGCATCGCCGGGGCCACGAGACAAGGGCCTGTGGCGCGGCGTTCCGGCCACCCCGGAGACCCGTGCCCCTATGGTCTCGCTTAGGCGATGCCCAGTTCACTCAGGGTCTGCGGGGTGGGAATTCCCTCCTCGCTCCAGCCGCGGTGCTTATAATAGTCGCTGAGCAGGCGTCCCATGGGCGGCAGTTGGTTGGTCAGATCCTCGCCCTCTCGGTTCAGGGTCATGAAGCGCGGCGGCAAAAAGTCGTCTTTGCGGCTGATGCCTAGGCGGGTGTTGTAAAGGCGCTTCATGTTGAACACGCGATCGCCCACCTTCATCAGCGATTCCACGTCCCACTGCTTGCCGGTGACCAGGGACATCCACTCCACCACGTCGTTTACGGTCACCGCCTTGCCGATCTGCGTGAAGCGGCACAGCAGAGCACTGTCTTGCATGCACATCAGGTTTTGCAGCGTGGCGGTGAATGCCGCCTTGCCTTCCACCTGATAGGCGTCCTGAGGCTCGTCAATGCCGATCTCGGGCATGGTCATGGCCAACTCGTAGGGGTGGCTCCAACTGGCGTTGTGGCAGGCGCCCCGGGCGGCGGTGCCGTAGGAAAGGGCCTGACTGAAAAAGCGCCGAGGGTCGTGAGCCGAGGGCTCCAGGCCCTTGACATGCACCGCAAACTCGCCGGCATTGTGTCCCAAAGCCTCGGCCATGGCCTTGGAGCCGCGGCTCATCAGCTCGCCTATGCCCTCGCGCTTGCCCATCTTGTCCACCATCTCCACCAGGGCCTGGGCGTTGCCCCAGGTCAGCTCCACCCCGCCGGTGTCCTTGGTGGTGATCAGGCCCTTTTCAAAGGCCTCCATGGCAAAGGCGATGGTGGCTCCGGTGGATATGGTGTCCAGGCCGTAGCGGTTGCACAGGTCGTTGGCCTTGCAGATGGCCTCCAGGTCATCCACCAGGCACTCGCCGCCCATGGTGCCCATGGTCTCGTATTCCGGACCCGCCCCCTCCAGCCCGGCGTAGGGGCCCTCGGTGATCTTGATGTGCCGGCCGCAAGCGATGGGGCAGCGCCAGCAACCCTTGCGCCCGGTGAGCACCGTGTCGTGGAGCACCACGCCGTTTATCTTGGACACACCTTCCCAGCGCCCCTGCTGCCAGTTCTTCAGGGGGAAGTTGCCCGCCTTTTCGTAGTTCTCGGCCCCGCCGCCGGTGCCGTACTGGCCAAAGGTCTCGGTGGCGGTGGTGATGCGCTTGAGCAGATTTTTGACGCTCTGCTCCAGACCATCGGGGTCGGCCACCGGCACCGGGCCGTTGCCCACGGCCACCAGGGCCTTGAGATTCTTGGAGCCCAGCACCGCGCCCAGGCCGGTGCGGGCCGCCGCCCTGGTCAGGGTACCGATATGGGGAACCCCGGCGATGGGGGCCAGGCGCTCACCGGCTTGGCCGATCACCGCCGACGCTGCCTTGGGCGAGGTTTTGGACTTGAGCCACTTGGCCGACTCCTCGGCGTCCTGGCCCCAGATCTCCCCGGCGTCACGGATCTCCACCTTGTCGTTGCTGATGGCCAGATAAACCGGCTTGTCGGCCTTGCCGGTGACCACCACCCCGTCGTAACCGGCTTTTCTGAGCATCACCCCCCAAGAGCCGCCCACGTTGGCCTCGCCAAAAATGCCGGTCTGGGGAGAGCGGCCCGCGATGTGATGGCGGCCCGAGGAAGGCACCTTGGTGCCGGTGAAGGGCCCGGTCATGGCGATGAACAGGTTTTCAGGGCTCAGGGGGTCGGTGTCCGGCGAGGTCTCATCATAGAGCAGCTTGGCCGCCACACCGGCGCCCCCCATGAAGGCATCGGTAAACTCGGGATCAAGCTCTTGATTCCGGACGTCGCTCCTGCTCAAGTCCACCCTTAGAAGTTTGCGATGATATCCCGACATGGTAGCTACCTCCGTCAACCGCCGGTGACCGGCAGGAATAATTTCAAGGTGTCCCCGTGGTCCACGGGGTCATCGAGCTTCAAGAATTTTCCCGAAGAAAAAACGCTAAGGTGAGCCCCCAGCAAAGCATCGTCCCGGTAGAGCAGGTACTTGGTAAAGGCCTCGCACTCCCGCGCTAAAAGCCCTAGGACATCGCGCAGGGGCGTAGGCCCTTGCAGGCTGATCTCTATGCAGGGGCGGCCTGCCATCTTTTCAAAAGCCTGGGAAAGTTCCACTCGCATGACCCGCTCGCTCCTTGGGGGGCAACGAAAAGCGAAAGGCCAATGGCTCGGCTCCTGTCAAACGACCAGTACGGGTTTCAGCAGTTGGCCGCCCAGGGCCTCCTGGAAAGCCTCTTCGGCCTTTTCCAAGGGGAAAGGCTGGGCCAAGACCGAAAAGTCCATGGCCTGGTCGGCCATGAGGCTTATGGCCTGCTTATAGTCCGGCCGGGTGCTGGCGTAGCTGAGCAATATGGTTAGCTCATCTCGCACCGCGGGGCTGGGGAACCAGGTCAACTCGCCGTTGTACAGAGCCACGATGAGAACCGTGCCGCCCCGGTGCACCAGGTTGAAACCGGCCTTCAAGGCTGCGGTGGAGCCGGAGGCCTCGATGAACAGGTCGGCCATGCCGGGGCCAAAGGTGGAGCGCACCAATTCCTGGGGCGACTCGCCTTCCACGATGGCCGTTTCCAAGCCCAGGCGCTGGGCCGCCGGCAGGCGCACCGCGGCGTCTCGGTTCATGCCCAAGAGCAAAACCTTTGCCCCGTGGAGCTTGGCCAGACTGGCGCAAAGCAGCCCGATGGGGCCGGGTCCGCTGACCACCACCTTGTCGCCGGGGCGGATCACCGTGCGCCTGAGGGCGTGCAGCGCCACCGACACCGGCTCCACCAAGGGAGCCAGGGACAGGTCCAGATTGCTGGGCAGGGACAAGAGCTGGTCCGCCTTGGTAACCACGAAGCCAGCCATGGCGCCGTTGAAGTGCAGGCCGATGACCTGACGTTCCGGGCACAGGTGGCTGTTGCCCGAAAGGCAGGCGGGGCACTTCAGACAGCCCTGGATGGCCACGGCGGTGACGTGGTCGCCCACCTTTTCCGGGTCCACCCCAGGGCCGGTCTCCACCACCACCCCGGAAAACTCGTGACCCAGGATCACCGGCGGGGTCACGAACTCGTAGCCGGGGTCGTTGTTGAAGGCATGCAGGTCGCTGCCGCAGATGCCGCAGCCGGCGACTTTGATAAGCACCTCGCCAGGGCCTGGAGCGGGGCGCGCTACGTCTTGCACCGCCGCTTGGCCCGGCTCCTTGCCATGTTTTACAAAGGCTTTCATGGGGGGTGTGCCTACTTCCCTAGATATACCGTCTTGACGTAATCGTCGTTGGCGATCTCGGAGCTGGGGCCGTGCAAAACCACCGTGCCCTTTTCCATGATGTAGGCTTCGTCGGCCACCTTCAACGCGTGGTTTACCTGCTGCTCCACCAGGAAGATGGTCACTCCGGTGCTGGCGATCTCGGAGACCATCCTGAACATCTCCTTCACCAACACCGGCGACAGGCCCAGGGACATCTCGTCGATCATCAACAGGCGAGGTTCGGTCATGAGCCCACGGGCGATGGCGCACATTTGCTGCTCGCCGCCGGAGAGCGATCCTGCCTGCTGGGTGGAGCGCTCCTTGAGGATGGGGAACAACTCGAACATCTTGTCCAGGTTCTTTTGGAGGTCCTTGCGGGCGTGCTTGGCGTAGGCGCCCATTTCCAGGTTTTCCAGCACGGTCAAGGTGCCGAAAAGCCTGCGGCCCTCGGGAACCAGGGCTATACCCAGGGACACGATGTCCTCGGGGTACATGGCGTTTATGTGTTGCCCTTGAAAGGAGATGCTGCCCGCACGGTAGGGGACCATGCCGCTGATGGTGGAAAGCAAGGTGGTCTTGCCGGCCGCATTGGGCCCCAGCAGGGCGACGATCTTGCCTTCCTTGACTTCCAGGTTAACATCTCTGAGCGCCTGGAAGTCGCCGTAGTAGGAATCAAGCTTTTCGATGTTTAACACTCTGGCGCCTCCTCGCCCAGATACGCCGTGATGACGCACTGGTCACTGGTCACTTCGTCGGGAGTACCGCATGCGATGAGCGCACCTTGGTCCATCACCAATACCCGCTCGGATATGGCCATCATGGCGTCCATCAAGTGCTCGATGAACAGGATGGTCACGCCGCTGTCGCGAACCTGGCGGATCAGGGGCAGGTTTTCAGCCACCTCGGATGGGTTCAGGCCGGCCAAAACCTCGTCCAGAAGCAAAAGCTTTGGTTTGGTGGCCAAGGCCCTGGCCACCTCGATGCGTTTGCGCTGGGCCAGGGTCAGGTTGCTGGGCATTTTGTCGGCCAGTTTGTCCAGCCTGACCATCTCCAATATCTCGAAGGCCTTTTCTTTGGCCTCCTTGGAGGTCTTGTAATGGGCGAAGATGGGCACCATGACGTTTTCCAGCACCGTCATGTCAAAGGGGCGCACCACCTGAAAAGTCCTGCCCACACCCATGGCGCTGCGCTTGTAGGGCGGCTTCTTGGCCAGCTCCTCGCCCTCCAGCTTGATGGTGCCCCTATCGCTGGCCAACAGGCCGGATATGAGGTTGAACAGGGTGGTCTTGCCCGCGCCGTTGGGGCCGATGAGGCCCAAAATTTCGCCACGGCGCACCTCGAAGCTGACCTCACTCACGGCGGCCAAGCCGCCGAAGTTCTTGGTCAGGTCTTTCACTACTAGCAGGTCATCCATAATTCCACCATTCCAGCCGGCTAGTTGTCCGCAGCAGAGGAGTCGCCGGATTTCTTCTTTTTGAACCAGGGCTCCATCAACGAAACGATGCCGCCGGGTACGAAGTTGACCACGGCGATGAGCATCAGGCCGTAAACCACGAAGTTAAGGCCCTGTTGGATGGTCCCCAGGTAGAAGCGCAGGAACTCGCCCAGAGGCGTCATGATGATGGCGCCGATAACCGGGCCCCAAATAGTCCCCATGCCGCCGATGATGCCGTTCATGGCCGGTTGCAGGGAGAACCGGTCCATGGAAAAGCCGCTGCCGGGTTCGAGCACGTAGTTATAGAAGACGTACAACACGCCGATCAGGCCGGTGAGCCCCGAACTCCACATCAGGCCCAGGAAGTGCGACTTGGCCGTGTTGATGCCCAAGGCTTTGGCCGCGTCCTCGTCGGCCGCCGCGGCCCGCAAATGGTATCCCAGAGATGAACTGCGAATCCACCAGGACAACAGGATCACCGCGATGGCCAAGCCCATGGCTATGTAATAAAAGGGCATGCCGCTGGTAAAGGTTAGGTTGAGCCAGCCGGGCTTGAAGGGAATGTTGATGCCCACCGAGCCGTTGGTCAGGGAACGCCAGTCCACGGCCACCATGCGCAGCACCTCGGCAAAGGCGATGGAAGCCAGGGTGAAGAATGGGCCCTTCAAGCGAACCAGGGGGAAGCTCAGGATCACCCCGCCCAACATGGCCACGAAGGTGCCGGCGAACATGCCTATATAGGGTGATATGCCGCACTTGACGTAGAGAATGGCGGCCGTGTAGCCACCCAGGCCGAAGAAGGCCGCGTGCCCCAAAGAGAACTTGCCGCCAAAGGCCGGTATGTTCCAGGCCGCGGTCAAGGCTATGTAAAAGAACACCAGGGTGAACATGTGCAAAATGAAGGTGGAGGTGAAGAACACAGGCACCACCAACAACCCCAGCATCAGTATGGCTGTGGCTATTATCAGCTTGTTAGTTCTCACTTTAAACCAACCTCCTCGGAGCCTTTACCCTTCCCAAAAATTCCTTGGGGCCGGATGAGGATCGCGATGATGAAGATGCCGAAGTAAATCGCTTCCTTCAGTGCCGGGGAAACGTAAGTGCCGCCTACCGCCTCTACCACACCGATGAAAAGCCCGGCCAGGAAGGTGCCGCCCATGCTGCCCAGCCCACCCAACACCACCACGATGAAGGCGATGAGAGTAAAGGGTATGCCAACGGAGGGGTACACCGAGCTGAAAGGCATGAGCAAAACGCCGCCCAGGGCCGAGAACGCGCAGCCGATTCCAAAGGCCAGGAGGTAGAGGTTTTGCACCTTGACGCCCATCAGGCGGGCGATGGTGTCATCCTCCACGATGGCCCGGAGGGCCTTGCCGGTGTAGGTGTTCTTAAGGAAATAGTAAAGAAGGGTAATCGAAGCCAGCGCGGCGAAGAAGGCCACCAGCCTGGGAACGCTGATGAATATGCCCGCCAACTCAATGGTGCTCATCCCGTAGGGGACCTGAACCGTGCGGAAGTTGCCCTTGCAAACGATCAGGGCCACGTTTTGCAAAATCAGGGAAAGAGCGACCGTGGCGAAAATTTTCATGTTTGCCGAGGAGTTCTGGATCGGCTGGACTATGACCCGCTGGATCAAGACGCCGAACAAAAACATTACCGGCAACACGATGATCGTCGACACGTATGGGTCCATGCCGAAGAAATAGTTGAGCCAGAAGGTCAGGTACATGGCCACCATGACCATCTCGCCGTGGGCGAAGTTGATGATGCGGACCACGCCGAAGATCAGGTTTAACCCGATGCTGATAAGTGCGTAGATCCCACCAAGAAGGAGACCCGATACGCAGACTTGGACAATCAACTCCATAGGTACTCTACTTCCATCTCTGGTTTTTTAGATGGTCCCTGTGGGAGGTAACTAAGCCCTGATCCTGGGGATTTCGACTAAAACGGCGTCAAGCTAATTTGGCTTGCGCACCGTTGGCCGCCGTCATCCTTACCCCACCCGCCAGGCCCTCAGCCGCCTGGTCTGGAGCCCAAGGCCGGGAGCAACCCCGTGCCCCTTGCCCGGAGGCCCGGCGGCGCGTGGGAAGTTCGCGCCTTTTGCCGGGCCGCCTCCGCGAGAGGCGCGGAATCGGTTTGAACGGGTTCCGTCCACTCCCGGCCCGCGTGCTTGGGGTAGTGAATCAGTCGAGCTTATTTACCGGTGCCTCCCCCCCGAAGAGGGGAGGCACCGGTAATGACCATTGAATCTACTTCTTGTTGGGAAGCACGGCCTCGGTCACCGCGGCACCCAAGGGGTACACGGTGAGCAGCTTGCCGCCGCGCCACTGGGACACGAACGCTGCCGCACGGACGTTCTGGCCGTTCTCGTCGAACTTGACGCCCCAGCCGTTGGCGGTCTTGCCCAGCGGAATGTCCACGGACATGGCCGCTTTACGAATCTTCTCGGGATTGAGGGTGCCGCCGGCCTTCTGAATGATGTCGAAGACCACGTTGGCGCCCATGAAGTTGGTCAGGCTGTGGCCCGAGCGAGGCTCTTCCTTGAAGGTTTTGCGGTAGAGCTCCAGGAACTTCGTCAGGCCAGGGGTGAACTTGGTGTTTACATCGTACTGGGTGAAGTCGACGTTAAATATACCGTCGGAATTCTTGCCCAGGGCCTTTGCGAAGCTCTGCAGGCTGTGGCCGCCGCCGGTGGCGATGAAGGGCTTGTTAAGCTTGAATTCGGCAGCCTGACGGCCCAACAGGATGGCGTCGTTGGCGTAGCACACGAGCACGATCACATCGGGATCGGCCTTCTTCAGACGGAAGACAACCGGCGACAGGTCGCTGGAGGAGGAGGCGTAAGGCTCGATTGAAACCACCTGCAGGCCGGCTTTTTCGGCCAGGCCTTTGAAGCTGGCGGCCACGGAGGTGCCGTAATCCGAGTCCTCGTGGGCCACGGAAACCTTGATGTCCTTGGCTTTCTTGCCGATAGCCGGGGCAATGTAGTCGACGATGAAGCCTACCTGGCTCTTGCTGAACATGGCGGCGGTGCTGTTGGTGCGGTACACCGTGGAGTAACCGCGCTTGGTGATGGCGTTGGCGATGGCGCCCAGTTCAAAGTAGGGAATGCCCTTGCGCGCGGCCACCTCGGTGGCGGCCATGCTGCGTGAGCTGGAATAGGAGCCGATGATCAGGCCGACATCATCCTTTTCGATCAACCTTTCCGCCTCGGAACGGGCTGCGGCCACATCGGAGCAGTCGCCATTGGCGAACACGATTTTCTTGCCGTCGATTCCGCCGCTCTCGTTGCGCACCATGCGGGCGATCTCAGCTCCACGCCAGCTCTCTTCACCCAGCAGAGCCAGGGGGCCGGAACGGGGATAGAGCGCGCCGATCAACAACTCTTTATCAGCGGCGAAGGATGCGGGCGCCAGAGTCATCATCAGCGCCAGTGCCAAGGTAGTAACCAGTAAAAGCTTTTTCATTCTAAATTCCCTCCCTACCACAAATGAGACTGAAAAAATGCGGGGTTGTCATCAACCCCCTTGGTAATACTCGACAGCACGGGCGACATCACCCGTGACAATCGTTTCGTAAAACACTTGCAAGCGGTCGGCGTCTATGGGCGCCGGGTTGGTGGGCCTGGGGTAACGTTCCACGCACTCGGCAATCATGGCCGGCACATCGGACTGGCTGATACCCACCTCTTTTAAAGACCGCGGCAACCCCAGAGCCGCGATCAATTCGTCCACCCAGGTCACCAGTTCCTCGGGCTTGGACCCGTGCTTGCCCAGCACTATGTCGGCCGCCTGGCTGATGCGCTCGGGTATGGCCTTCAGGTTGTAGGCGATAGTGTAAGGCAAGGCCATGGCGCAGGAAACACCGTGCGGCAAATGGCAGCGGTTGGCAATGGTGTAGGCCACCGAGTGCCCCAGAACCACACCCGCGTTCAAGGTGAGCCCACCGAGGTAGGCGCCGTAGATCATGGCCCGCCTCGCCTCCATGTTGGAGCCGTCCTCAAAGGCGGGCTTAAGCCAATGGGCCACGATGGACATGCAGGTGGTGGCCTGGGTGTCGGTGTAGGGGCTGGCGTTCACCGACATGAAGGCCTCCAAGGCGTGGCTCAAGGCGTCCATGCCCGTGGCTGCGGTGATCTTGGGGGGCAGCGTCTTAGTGAGTTCGGCGTCCAGCACCGTGGCCAAGGGCACCAACTGAGGGCTGAGCACTATGGCCTTGCGACCCTCCACCGAAAGCATGGATACGGCGGTGGCCTCGGCGCCGGTGCCCGCGGTGGTGGGCACGTTGATCAAGGGCAGCGGAGCCTTGTCAAAGCTGGTCACACCCAGGTAATCGGTGACCTTACCCTGGTTGACCGCGAAGGCAGCGGCCAGTTTGGACATGTCAAGGGAACTGCCGCCGCCCATGCCGACGACCGCCTTGAAGGGCTTTTGGCGAGCCAACTCGGTCAGGGCCTCGGCGATCTCCAGGGTGGGTTCGCCTACGATGCCGTCGAAAACGGCCACCTTATAACCGGCTGCCTCCAAGGGCTCGGCCACCTTGCGGTCCAGGCCCAGCTTCACAACTTCCTTGTCAGCCACCAGCAGGACGTCGCCGCCGGTGATTTTCCACCCGGCCAGAAGCTGCTCCACCTGCCCGGCGGCACCGTCGCCCATCATCAATTGGCGAGGGCTCAAGCAGCTATATACGTTAGCTTTAGCGAAAGAAATCATCGCGTTAAAATCCTTATTCAAAAACGGGATTTAAGAATGTGGGCACGGGTTACGCAGCCATCCACCCCCCATCGACGAAGAGAACTTCGCCGGTGATGTAGTCGGAGGCCGGGCAGGCCAGGAACAAGGCGGCGTACCCGATATCCTCGGGCGATCCGAATCGCTTCATGGGGATGCGCGAGAGCATCCAGTCTTGGGTGTCGGAATTGGAAAACGCGGCTTCGGTCATGCTGGTGCGCACGTATCCCGGAGCCACGGCGTTGACGTTGACGCCCTCGCCGGCCAGTTCCACGGCCATGGATTTGGTCAGGGAGAAGATGCCCCCCTTGGCCGCGCCGTAGGCCGATATGTTGGGCACCGAGATCTTGCTGGTCAAGGAAGCCAGGTTGATGATCTTGCCTCCGCCGGCCTTGACCATCTGACGGGCCGCCGCCTGGGCCATGAAATAGGCCCCACGCAACTGGATGGCCAAGACCGCATCGAAGTCCTCTGGCTCGAACTCCAAAAAGCTCTTGCGGATATTGGAACCCGCATTGTTCACCAGCACGTCCAGGCGTCCGAAACGGTCCATGGTTTGTTCAACAATGGCCCCGTAACCACCCACCTGGCTCAGATCCGCGCTGATTATTTCCACTTCGCGGCCATAGCGCTCTTTGATCATCTCCGCGGCCGAGGCGAGCTGGGACTCGCTGCGAGCCACCAACACCAGATCCGAGCCGGCGCCGGCCAACACTTCGGCGATGCCCAGGCCGATTCCCCGGCCGCCTCCGGTAACCAAGCTGACTTTATTTTGTAGGGAGAACGCATTGCTCTCGTATGGCATATTTAGAATCCCCTATTCGGTCGCGTATCGGGCCGAGTCAAATAATGAGGCCGTGAAGGAACTGCCGGCTCAACGATTCATCCAGAGTATCTGGCCGGCACCTATGACAACCCAAACACAGTTTAGTTTAACGTTTTACTTTTGTCGCAAATTCATGGCGTATTTGTCAACCCAAAAAGCCCGCTCAAGCATTTTTTAGGCGGTCCGCCACCATGCTTCGGCACGTGCGAAAAGCAACTCTTCCATGCTGTCAACTGGGTCTTAAATGGCGTGGCGCGAGAGGCTGGAGGACGCGGCCGGCCAAAGAATCAGTCCTAGGCGCGCAGGGGTGAAATATCGTCGTATCGACTTCCCCTGGCCTTGAATCCACAGGTGTCCCTAATGATAAGCTTGGGCTCCAAAACCACCCGCCGAACGCTCTCCACCGTCTCCATCTTGATCTTGCTGACCAAGATGTCCACCACCACTCGGCCCATCACCGTCTTTTTCTGGGAAACGGTGGTAAGGCCCACCCCGGGCAGCCCGGCCATCTCGATATCGTCGAAACCCACCACGGCCACGTCTTGGGGCACCCTTAGCCCAGCCTCTTGCAAGGCGTCCAAAACCCCCAGGGCCATATGATCATTGGTGCAGAAAACGGCAGTAAATTCAGTGCCTTTAGCGATAATATCACGGGTAACGTCATACCCGGAACGCCGCGTGAAATCTCCCTCCACCACCATCGAGGGGTCCAGGTCTATGCCGTAGTTGTCAAAACAAACCTGGGCGCCCTGCAAACGATCCTGGCCGGTGGAGGTGTTCTTGGGGCCCATGAGCAAGGCAATCTTGCGGTGCCCCATCTTGACCAGATGCTCCACCGCCAAGTAGGCCCCCCGAGGGTTGTCGATGCCCACGAAATCCGCTGCGGGCGAACCCAATTCCTCGTTGACATAACGCAGGGCCAGGGCCACGGGCAAACCGCCATCAATGAGTTCGAATACGAATTGGTCATCCAAAAGAGCGGCGCAGATAATGAGGCCGTCCACTCCATGGGAGACCAACTCCCTTACGTCCGATTTGTGGTTGTCCACCCCGTCTTCCACCGAGCAGGTAATCACCCGGTAGCCGCGCTCCTGGGCCCGGTCGATGATGTCCTGGGCCAGCTCGGAATAAAAGGGGTTCAGCAACGTCTTGATCAGCAGGCCGATAATATTGCTTTGCTTATTAACCAGTGCGCGCGCGGCCAAATTAGGGTGATAATTCAAGGCGTTGGCAATAGACAACACTTTCTCGCGGGTGGCGGAGCTGATGCGGTTGGTTTGCTTTTCCCGCAGGGCCAGGGAAACCGTGGTTACGGAAACTCCCGCCGCCCTGGCGATATCCTTGACTGTGGCCTGCTTTTTCATTAATACTTTATGCAGTCATTTTGGTAGGTTAGCATTAAACACCCCCCTGGGCGCCTGTACGCTTCATGCTTATATGCCTTCCGGGTAGCTTTAGTTTAGCGTTAAATCGATACTAAATGGGAAAGAAATAAGTGTCAAGCGTGACATGGACCATTGCCTCGCCCTTAAAAGATACCGGCACGGCAACCAGCAGTATTATCGCTGTTTATTGAAATTATAAAAAGGCCACCGACCGCCGCGGGCCCGCCCTGCCCTGCCCCACGCGGATGACGCCGGCCCAAGGATATTGGCCGGAGCAGCAAGGCAAAACGAAAACGATGGGAGCCCCCGGAGGGCTCCCATCGCACGTATTGATCAGAGGCAATTGTGGGGTCCGCGCCGGGGCGGCCCCTCTTCCGGGCTAGACGTCTTCGGAAGTAGGCTCTTGCCCAGCCAATTGGCCGCTGGCCTGGTAGGCCTTGGCCATTTTGCTCCCTGCGGCCAGGGCCTTCTTGTTCAGGGCCTCGGTGCCTTTGGGCACCCGGGCCATCAGGGCCTTTTCCAAGGCCTTGCGGCTCACCACTCCGGTCAGTTCGGTGATGGCGCCCAGGGCCACCACGTTGGCGACCATGGGTTTGTTCAGCTTGTCCCTGGCCGTGGCCGTAAAAGGCAGGGCCACCGCCCGGCTTGAGGGAGGATGGCTAACCAAATCGCTGTCCACCACGATCCACCCGTCGGGCTTCAAATCCCAAGAATAGGTGTCCGCCGCCTCCTGAGTCAGGGCCAGGAACAGATCCACTCTGGTGGCCAGGGGGTAGTCGATATCCTGGTCGCTGATGATAACCTCGGCCTTGGAGGCTCCGCCCCTGGCCTCTGGTCCGTAACTCTGACCCATGGCCACGGCGCGGTTGTCGAAAAGCCCGGCCGCCTCGGCCAAGATGAGCCCGGCCAGAATAAGGCCCTGGCCGCCGCTGCCCGCCAGGCGCACTTCCATGCGCTCCATTTCCGGAGCCTTGGCCTTGGCCGTTTCCTTCTTCTTGCTGCTCGCCATGACTAGCCCTCCTTCCGGATGGCCTGGGCCCGGTCCACCGAGCCCTGATACGTCTCCCAAAAGGTGGGGCGTTCATGGTCGGCCAAAACTCCGATGGCAAAGCGGCCCTCGCGCTCGGCAGAGCCCAGCTTGTCCCAGCGGTCCATGCGCACCGCCTGCTTCTTGTAGCTCTTCATCATCTCCACCTGGCTGCCCAGGCGGTTTTGCCGCCCATAGTTGGTGTGGCAGGGCGACAGCACCTCCACCACCCCGAAGCCCTTTTTGGCAATGGCTTGGCTAAGCATCTGGTCCAGCTGAGTCACGTGGTACACCGTGGAGCGGGCCACGAAGGAGGCTCCCGCGGTCACGGTCAGGGCGCTGATGTCGAAGCTGGGTTCGGAGTGACCGTAAGGCGCGGTGGTGGCCTTGGCCCCCAGGGGCGTGGTGGGGCTGTACTGGCCGCCGGTCATGCCGTAGGTCAGGTTGTTGACGATGATGGCCGTGAGGTCCAGGTTGCGCCGGGCGGCGTGGATAAGATGGTTGCCGCCGATGGCCGTGGCGTCACCGTCGCCCATGACCACGATCACCTTCAGCTCCGGCTTGGCCAGTTTGATGCCCGTGGCAAAGGTGAGGGCGCGGCCGTGGGTGGTGTGCACGCTGCCCACGTCCACGTACACCGGCAAACGGCCCGAACAACCGATGCCGCTGACCAGCACCACCTGGTTCTTGTCGTAGCCGCCCTGAGCCAGGGAGCGCACCAGCGAACCCAGCAGGATGCCCAGGCCGCAGCCAGGGCACCAGACATGGGGGAATTTCTTGTCGTGACGCAGCCAGTCGTAGACCACGCTTCTGTGCACCGCCGTCATCAGGCCACCTCCCGCATGCGGCCCAGGATCTCCTCGGGGGTGATCATGGTGCCGTCCATCTTGCTGTGACGAATCACCTGGGTCCGTCCATCGTTGACCCTTTTGACCTCGCGGCTTATCTGACCCATGTTCAGCTCGGGCACCAAAGCCGCCTTGCGTCCGGCGAGCGCCGCCTCCACCGCCTGGCGGGGAAAAGGCCACAGGGTCAGCAGTTGCAACAGGCCCAGCTTGATACCCCGCTCCCGGCCCAGGCGCACCGCCGCCCGGCAGGAACGGGCGGTGCAGCCGTAGGAGATCAGCACAATCTCCGCGTCATCCATGGAGTATTGCTTGGTGAGCATCAGGTCATTGAAGTGGCGGCTGATCTTGCCGAAGAGCCTGGCGTAGAAAGGCTCCACCTCGTCGGCCCGCCGGGTGGGGAAGCCCCGCTCGTCGTGCACCAAGCCGGTAACGTGGTAGCGGTATCCCTCGCCCAGGTCGGCCAGGCGCGGTATCAGGCTGCCGTCGGTCTTGTAGGGCACGTACCAATCCGGAGGCACGGTGGGACGCCGCCGGTCGATGACCTCCAGGTCGCCCTCGGCCGGCAATATCACCTTTTCGCGCAAATGGGCCACTGTCTCGTCGGCCAGGAAAATAACCGGAGTGCGGAAACGCTCGGCGGTGTTGAAGGCCTTGACCATCAACTCAAAGCACTCAGCCACCGAACTGGGGCAGAACACGATTGCCGGATGGTCACCGTGGGTGCCCCAACGGGCCTGCTGTACATCGCCCTGGGCCACGTTGGTGGGCAGCCCGGTGCTGGGGCCGCCGCGCATCACGTTGACCACCACCATGGGCGCCTCGACGATCATGGCGTAGCCCAGGTTCTCCTGCATCAGGGAAAAGCCGGGGCCGCTGGTGGCGGTCATGGCCTTGCGCCCGGCCAGGGAAGCACCCACACAGGCCCCGATGGAGGCTATCTCATCCTCCATCTGAATGAAGGGATTACCCCTGACCGGCATTTCGCGGCTCATGTACTCGGTAATCTCGCTGGCCGGGGTGATGGGATACCCGGCGAAGAAATTACACCCCGCGGCCAGGGCCCCCAGGGAGGCGGCCTCGTTGCCTTGCAGCAGTCGCGCCTGGCCCTTACGGCTCTTGGCGGCCTTACCCGCTGCCTTGCTGGTTCCTGCGGCCATAATTATTTTTCCTCCCGCGGCACCGGGGCCAACCGCTCCGGGCTGATATTGCTGGCGGCCTTGGCTGCGTCGGATTTTTCCTGCTTCACTTCCGGGGAGTCCTTCGCAGCGGCCGGATGGGCCAGGTCCACCGCGCCGGGCTTTTCATAGCCCACGGTGATGGCGAAGTCGGGACAGAGCATCTCGCAGAGGCCGCATCCCGTACAACGCTCCTTGTCCACCTGCCGGGGATATCCCCATTCATCGGAGATCAGGATGCCCACGGGGCAAAAGGCCACGCAATTGCCGCAGCGTTTGCACCAGGCAGGGTAAAAGCTGTGCTTGGTTTGAGGCTTGCCTCGTTTTGTGGTCGCCTTGTTGGCGATCATGTCACTACTCCAAAGACTAGATCCAATACCCAATCAGTGGCGCCCTATGCGCCGGCCCTTTGCCGCTTGATATCCTCGACCAACTTGAAGAGGATTTTCCCGCGCATCATCAACTATACCCAGACCGGAGATCGCAAAGATAGATTCCTCGGGGTCATTTTTGATGACGCTCACCCTCTTTGACAACCTCACGCCCACCAAATGCTGATTGCCTGCGTTCACTTTTTCTATTGCCGCCGACGGCCCGTTACCTGTTTGCCTAATACACACATGGCACGATAACCGTTGGCCCCGCGCCCGCCTTGACGCGCTACACCGCTTAATTAGGCCCTAAATCTCCAGCCCTAGACGCCGGGCGGCCATCCGCAGATGGTCCAGGGTCTCTTTTCTGGCTTTGTGGGGATTGCGGGCCTCTATGGCCCTATAGATATCTTCGTGTTCTTTTTGGACCTGCCGGGGTACGCCGGGGTTTTGGCGGGAATGCTCCCTGGCCTCTTGGATAAGCACCAAAAGCTTGTCGTTGAGAAACTGCATCAGGTCGCAAAGGTGCTGGTTGCCGCTGGCCTCGGCGATCCCCCGATGAAAATCAAGGTCCGGCACGGCGCCGATGGCATCGTCCTCCACCGCGCGGGCCATGGCCACCACGCACTCACCCAGCTTGGCCACGTCGCGGGTGCTGCCCCGGGCTGCGGCCATGGCCGCGGCCTCGCTCTCCAGGATGGCCCTGAGTTCATAGAGATGGGCCAGTGACTGGGCGTTGAATTTCTCCGGGTCTTCCAAGCGGAAGAAACGCCGCCCCGCCCTGCCCACCACCATTACTCCCCGACCCTGCTGAGACTCCAAGAGCCCTTCGGCCTTGAGTTGGGAAAGCGCCTCGCGGATAACGGCCCGGCTCACGCCAAACTTGGTGGCCAACTCCATCTCGGGAGGTAGCATCTCGCCCGGCTTGAGCGCGCCGCTCTTTAACTCCTCGGTGAGGATGGCTGCCACCTGGTCTGGTAGGCGTAGGGGCTGCTTCAACTCATATTTGTCTGACAACATGCTTTCCATGCAGCATGATTAACATGTCAAGGGCTCGTTTTCAAGCGAAATTCGCAATGATTTCGAAGGCGGCACAACGAGTTAAAATTTTTTTTACAGTTTTAATTCAGAGGGTTATCCGTAACAGGCCCAAGCCGGCCAAAAAAATGGGCCACCCCGGCGGGGCGGCCCATAAAAGACGGTGGCATTGGGGCGCTATTTATACTTTTTGTGGCAGTCGCTTCGGCAAGCCCACAAATCACTCAAGGCCGCGTCCAAAGCTTGGTCGTCCCCGGCTACCGAGGCGGCCTCCAACCTGTCCACGGCAGCCAAAAAGTCGGAATAGCTCTCTGGGCCGTACTTGTCGCTTTCAAAAGTGCACATCTCGCGCCCCTTGGCGGCAAAGACAGCCACGTCCTCGGCGGTGGGCAGGTTGCCTTCCTTGCGCATTGCCCTAAGATTGCCGAAGCTCTTGCTCATGGCCTTCTTGAGCTTCTTGTAGGAGGGCTTGCCCTCGCTCTCGCCGGGGTCATCCTCCTGGGGGGTGATCTCCACGAAGCCCTCGGCCTCGCTTTGGGTCTCACCCTGAACCGGCGCCGCCTCGGGCGCGGCCACGGGTATCGGGGCCACGATCTTCAGGTTGATCTTGAGGGTGGCTTTGCCGGACTTGGTCTTAAGCTCCTGCTTGACCTTGACGTCACCCTCCAGTTCCAGTTCCTCGGAGCGCAGGGCGATGTGCCCCTTCTCCAGGGCGTCGGCCAACTGACGCAGGTAATCCGCCGCCTCGGCCGGGGAGAACTGGTGCTTGACTTTATCCTTCTTGGAATTATCCACGTAAACCTCCTAAAGTGAACAAGCAGCCGTTGCCGTGTCCTCAGACCAGAGAGAGCAGGGCTTCGGCCAAAAGGCGCCCATCGGTCAAGGGGGCGCTGTCAGGAGTCATCAAGTCGGCCTCGATGATCCTGAGGCCCATCTCTTCCAGGGCCCGGCGGCCCAGCCCGCCGGGATAATCGCTCCAACCGCCATCCAACAACACGTAATCCAGCACCCGCCCCTCTGGGCGCATTGGCCCGTCCTGGCCCCCCAGGGCGGCCATGAGTTCGGCGGCCCGCTGGGCCACACCACCGGCCAACACCTCGCTATCAGGCGCGGTGCCCGGCACGAACACCTTGGGGCAGGTATTGGCCGCCACCGCCTGGCCTATTCCGCCCGGCAGCAGGCTGGCCAGGAGGCTGGTGTAAAAGCTGCCCACCGGATAGCAGATCAACTCCGCCTCGGCGATCAGATGCTTTACCTTGGGCCGTATTTCCGCCGTGGCCGGGCGTTCACAGTCCAGGCCCTGATTCAGCCCCAGTTCCACGATTGGCGAGCCCAGGGGCGGCTCGCTGCGCCCGGTGAGCCGGTGCTGGCCCAACACCAAGCGGCCGTCGGCCAGGCGGGCGGCCAGGTGCAGGTCCTGATTGACCACCGGCCGCACCACCCCGCGCACCTCGGCCAGCTTGGAAAACAAAAAGATCACCGGGTCCAGATGGCGGCCGTTGTTCAGGTAGCCCCCCACCAAAACCAGGTTGCCGATGCTGGCTCCGGCCAGGTTGAAGTCGGAGGGCATGGCCATGAGGAAATAGTTCAGGTGGTTGCGGATGATCTTGCGCAACGGATCGGGGATGGCCGCCACCAGGGGGTCGCCTCCGGCGGTCATGGCATCCAGGCGCTCCACCAACTCCCCGGCATCGGCGTCCAGGGGCAGGCGATAGGCGAACAAGCGGCGCACCTCGGCGTTGCCCCGCACGCTCATGTCGCTGAGCGCCATCATGCGGTTGCGCAGATCGCCCACCGCGGGCATGGCAAAGGCCCGGCGCAAGACTGCCGAAGAGCCGCCCGAGTCGAACGGCGTGATTAGGTGGACGGAATTGTGGGTGTAATTGATCAGCTCCCGGCACATGGGGCCGGGGCCGCTGCCGCCGCTGAAAAACAAAACATTGGGGCCCAGTTCGGGAACCCTGGCATAGCGGGCCAGGCGCACCGGGTCTGGTACGCGCAGGGGTCGAGTTATGGTCAGGCCGCCCTTGTCGCTCAAGACTTTTTCAACTCCTCGGACAGCAGGTCAGCCGCCCTCGCGAAATCCACCCCGCCGGAGAGAACAAAAACCTTGGCTCCGGCCAACACCTTTAAGTAGTCCTCCTGGATGGGAGCGGCTTGCTCCTTTGGCGGCAGATAAAACAGCCCCGGCTCTTTCATGAAGGAGGCCAACAGCTCCGGGTGATGGGCCAACTCCACTTCGGCCAAGCGGCAAGGGCCCGCGTCTCGTTCCCAGTCCAGCAGGGCCAACAGATCCAGGCTGAAGCCCATCTTGATGAGCCCCGGCCCAAAGCAGGCGTCGATGTCCACGTCGTATTTATGCTCCAGGGCCCACAGTTCGTCCTCGGGCAGGGCCGCGAAACGCTCCTGGTCCTCGGGGCTCATCACTCTTTTCAGGTCAGGGTTGTTCAGGGCCGTGCCGGGGTTGATGCGGGGCAGCTTGGCCAGCCCGGTCATCACCGGCCCGCGTGAGTCCCTGCTAACCATGAGGCGATCGTTGGAAACAAAAGTCACCCCCCGGCTCATCAGATGCAGGGCCAGGGTGGACTTGCCCTGCCCGGCCCGCCCGGCCATGGCCAGGCCCAGGCTGGGCCCGCAGACCCCTGCTGCGTGGGCCAACAGGGCGCCCTGCTCCAACTCCCACTGAATCTGGCGGTTGTTGATGAAGTTGATCACCTGGTTGGGATTTTCCAGACAGGGGCCCAAGGCCAGGTTGGTCTCTTCGCCGAAAATAAATACCATGCCCGTGAGCCGCTTGCGCACCAGGCGGCCGCCCGGCAGATCGGCGTATTCTTCCTTGATCTTGGTCTTGCCCGGCTCGGGCTCCTTGTGGCGCAGCGGGAGGCCGCAGTCCCAGGCCGGGGTCTCCAGGGCGTACACCGTTATCTGAGGCGCAGCGTCGCATGCCTTATTGAAGGGCCCATAATAACGATTCAACTCTTGAGCCAACTCGGGGCGGTTGGTCTTGATCTCGAAGTCGAGATCGTTTAGCCGCAGGCGCAGACTGACCTCGGCGGGGGATTTGCGCAAAAGCTCCTGGGCCAGTTCCCTGACTTGGGGCGCCCTCATGAGGCCAACTCCCGGCAAATGTAGTCAGCGTAATTTTGAGCCGCGTCCAGGCCGCAGCCCTCCTTGAGGCCCCGGAAACCGCCAAAGGCGCTCACCTCGAACACCACAGGCCCCTGCTCAGTCTCGGCCACGTCCACGCAGGTGAAGTCCAGGTTGAACAGGGCCTGGGCCTTGTGGGCCAGGTCCTTTATCTCTTGGCTGGGCTCATACTCCTGGTAGCGCCCTCCGGCGCGG
Source organism: Desulfarculaceae bacterium (assembly GCA_021737645.1). Taxonomy (GTDB): domain Bacteria; phylum Desulfobacterota; class Desulfarculia; order Desulfarculales; family Desulfarculaceae; genus Desulfoferula. The sequence goes on along the minus strand of JAIPDO010000003.1, from coordinate 64,837 downwards.
TGGGTGGTGTTCCAGGACTCGCCGTTGGCCACCCGTGCGTAGGTGGCCAAATATTTGCCGCCCAAAAACACCACGCCCAAATCCTGGCCGGGCAAGGCCAGCATCTGCTGCAAATAGATCATGGGGTGACCGGCGTCCCGGTAATCGGCGATCTGCTCACGCAGCCCCGGGCCGGGCTCCACCACCAACATGCCCCTAGCCTTGGTGGAGTACAGGGGCTTCAGCACGCTGCGGCCCATGCGCTCCACCGCGCGGGCCGCCTGCTCCACGCTCTCGGTAACCACGGTGGGCGGCATGGGTATGCCGCCGGCCACCAGGGTAACGGTGCAACTCAGGCGATCGAGCATGGCGATGATGGAGGCGGGCGGCGAAAAAATGCGCGGCCCCTGGGAGGCGATGAAGCGCAGCAACTCCAGACGGTCCAGCAACTCCGGGGAGTACTCCACTCCGACCTTTTTTATGACCAGGCCGTCCAGAGCGGTCAGATCCACCTCGCCGAAATAAGCCCGGCCCGTGGCCAAGTCGCAACGCACTTGGGCCATGTCCACCAGACAGCGGAAGCCGGTGCGCTCTTGCAGGGCGTCCAACAGGCGTTCGCTGGACCAGCCGCCCGCGATTCCCACCACGGCCACCTTGGGTTTTCCAGATGTAGTCATTGTTTTGCCGGCTCAGTTAGGGGTAGATCAAGGTTTGCCGGGGCAGCTTGAACTGAGACCAGTCCTTACCCCGATGCGCGACCACTCGCTCCAACAGGTACACCGCCCTGAGATGCATCTCACGGGCGAAGCTGTTGTTCATTTCAAAGCGGGTGGAGGAAAACAAGGAGCGCCCCAGGCCCAGGGCCAGGCGGGCCTGAAAAACGTCGTCGCCGATGTTGTGGGCGAAATCAAGGGCAAAGCCCAGAAAACGCCCCATGACCGAGTTGATGCGGCGGCGCACCGCCGGATCGAAAACCGGCAGACGGAAGTTGGATATGAGGAACACCGAAACGTCCTGGGCGCAATCGGCCACGGCCGAACGGTGCAGGTCTATGAAGTGCAGATGCTGGCCGGCGGGGTCGAAGATCACGTTGTTCAAATTAAGGTCCCCGTGGGTGCGCATCGCGTAGGGCGCGGCCAGTTCGGGCTCCAGCTCTTCCAGTGCGTCGAGCATGTCGTTGAAGGAAGGCAGACGCAACTTGCCGATGGACACCGGCTTGGTCTGAAACTCCGGATGCATGCGGTACACCGCTTCCTGGCGGGAGCGTATCTGGCCCACGAAATCCGGCCGCAGGGAGCGCGCCTCCTTGGTGGCCCACCACACCTTGCCCAGGGTGGCTTCCAGCAGGTGCTCGGAAACGGCCAAGCCGTCATCATCGCCATTGATGATCAGGTCCTGCATGGTGCAACCGGGCAGGTACTCCAATAGTATGGAGCCCTCGCCCTCCTCGCCCTCCTGAAAGGCCCACACCTTGGGAGGCAGGCCGGGAGCCAGCTTTTCCCACAGCTCCAGGTTCTCTTTTTCCTTGGCCAGCTTTTTGGCCACGCCCTGCTTGAACAGCACCGGGCTGGATGATTCCGGGCGCGGGTCTTGCACCGCCGCGATGCGGCAGCCTCCCCTGGTGCCCCATATGGACTCGAACTCCACCTGGCCCACCGAAGACTCCAGGCCGGAGGCGGCCAGGGTGTCGTTTAGCGCCTGATACTGGCGAATCTTCATCTTCTCGCCCACCAGCACGAAGATCAGCGCCTCGCCGATGTTTAGCAGGCAGTCGCCCATGCGCTCCAGGTAATGGCTGATGAACACGATGGTCACCAGATCGCCCCGATGTTCGTTGTGCTCCAACTCCTGCAGCACCTTGGCAAAGGTCTGGGCGTGCAACTTGTCCAGGTTGAACTCGCACTGGCAGATGCGAAAGGCTTTGTTGGAATTGCGCTGGTCCAGGGCGGCAACGATGTTGTCCAGGCCCACCAGCACTTCGTCGAAGAACGGCGCGAAGTCCATTAGGCGGCTGGACTCCAGATGGATCAGGTGGCCCATCTGGCCCACCAGGTTCACCGCGAAATCGGCGATGCGCTCCAGGTTGGCGGTGATGGTGGTCAGCGCCCTCAGCTCCACCACCTTGGCCCGCTCGATGCCCCGGGGGTCCATGAGGCGGTCGAAGCTCTGTTCCTCGATGACGCTTTTGAGGTTGTCCACATAGTCGTCGCGGGAGCTGATTTTTTCCATCAATTCCCGGCTGGGTTGGTCATAGAAGCGCCGGGTCAGTTCCACCTGGGCGGTGACTTCGCTGACGATGAAGCGGAAATTTTCCCGCACTTCTTCAAGTCGGTGCATGGCCGGCATCTTACGCGCTTAGCCTGCCTTGATGGGTTCGATAAGCAGGGGCTGGTCCTCGGGGTCTTCGCCGCCCTTCTTTTCGTTCCAGCGCATCTTGAGCGAGAGCTTGATTTCCTCGCCCTTGCGCTTGGCCTCCACGTGCAGGTTGATCAAGCCCTCGGGCTTGAGCACCAGATTTCGGCCGTCGGTGGAAAAGAGCAACGCTCCGCTCTCGAAACCATCCTTAAGGGCTGTCAGGTAATTCATGATGCTCTGGCAGTCTTGCAAAGACTCATGCCTAAAGCGATTGGTGGTGGAACTCATTGGTCCATATCCTTGGTTTTAATTTAAGCGGGCTTGGTATTCATCGATGACCTGGGAGCGGCTGGCCCCGGCTAGGCTGAGGCTCTTGCGGACCGCCACTTCGTCCCAGGCCGGTTGCAGGCCCACCTCCCGCTCGTATTTGGACGGCTCCACCTGCCCCGGCTGCTTGAGCTTGACCGACATGTGGGTGTCGTCGCCCATGAAGATGAGCATCTGGCGGCGGCCCGAGGGGCGGCTTTTGTTTTGATTGGTCAGGGCCTTGATCAAAAATTCGGTGTACTCGCGGGACTGGGGGTTCCACACCTCCACCCCGTCAACGTCGTAATCGGCCAGAAGGATGGGCCAAAACTGCTCGGGATGGGGGATCACCACCCCGCCGCCCAGGGAACGCACTTCCTCAATCACTTCGCTGGCCCGGAAAAAATAGCTCAGGGAGAAATGCTCTTTGACGATGGCCTTCACCGCCTTGAGCAACAACTGGGCCCGGTTGACCATGAGGTCGGTGTGACGCCCCCTTTGGGCGTCGACGTACTCGGTCAAAAGCTTGTTCTTGATCATGGCCGGAGGGGTGTCGGCCAGGTTCATCTCCACTAGACGGCGCAGGCGGGCGGTGTAAAAGCGCACGAAGGCCACCACCTCTTCGCTGGAGCCAGTGTCCATGGCCGCCCGATCCAGGCGCTCGGCCAGGGCGGGCAGAGTGATGGTGTCCATAAACTCGAAGAGCTGGCCGGTGCGATATTTGAAGGTGTGCTCCAGCATGGAGCGCAGGACGTTGGCCTCGCTGACTGCCTCGGTCTTGAAATGCAGCAGAAGCTGCACCTTGCGGTTAAAGCCCGAGGAATAGCAATCCACCTCCACCCCGCTGTAGCCGTTCCAGCTTAAGATTTGGTTGTGCTGGGTGGGGATGATGAGGCTTTTGCCCGCGTTGGGGTACAGGGCCGCCACCCGCTGGGCGGTGAGCTCCTGGGGAATCCACTCCGGGTGCCAGTGGATGGCCAGCGTCTCATTCTGCCTGGGGTAGCTGGCCTCGGGGTCGGCCACCCGCGCCCGTTGCTCGGGCGTCAGCTCAATGGATACGATGCGCTCGTACTGGGCCTGATCCCAAGAATCGATTTCCGCAACCGCCCGGTCAAGATCGTAATCAGGCGGGATAGGCGGAGTCGTCGCCTGGTTTTCTTGGGGCTGGCTTTTGCTGCTCATAACCTTTTTCGCCTTTTTCAGTGCACCGCCCGGGGCGAATCGCGCCAGGTGCATTGCGCCCGGATTGCCGCTTAACCGCGCTTCACGGTCAAGCTGTTTGGCTTTTCATCTTAACAATCAGGCCGGTGCTTATTTGTTAAGCTTCGGTTACATCGCCTTGGCCGCCACTTCCTTCAAACGGTAACCTCGCCTTCGGGAAGCTGTAACACACGGCCCTTAACTTTCAGTATAGCCGCACCATTAAAAGAATTGAAACGAGGCGGGCACTCCTATCCCCCACTGGATGAGGGCAACAAACAACCATGCTTTCCACCGCCGACAAGTCAAACGCCGCGGGTCCGGTGCCGCATCCGGGGATTTCCTTTAGCGATCGCCTGGAACACGATCTGGGACAAAGCCTGTACGACGCGGCGGAGCCGGGCAAACCCATGGCCCTGGTGCTGGTTTGCCTGAACTCCTTTACCCTGTTCAGCCGCCTTTACGGCAGCGAAGCCGCCGCTCGGGTACTTGACCGCCTGCAAGAAATGCTGCGGCGCCTGGGGCCCAAGTCCATGGGACGGGCTCGCCTGCTGGCCCTGGAGGCCGACGATCCCGGCTCCATGGTGATGATGTTGCAGGACGGCCCCGAGTTGCTCACCCACCTCATGGAGCGCTCCCTGGTGCTGCGTGCCGCCCTGCGCCAGCACCTCAACAAAGAGATGATCCAGATCACGGGGCAATCCCTGGCGCTGAGCATCGGCTTTGCCAGGGTGGAGCCGGCCCCGCCCCAGCGGCTGCCGGAGTTGGTCTATCGGGCGTTGCGTGATGCCCGCCAGGTGGCCGAGGGCAGCCTGGACGTAAAAAGCATGAACCTGTTGGAGGAATTCCGCCGCCTGGTGGAGCAACCTCTGTTGCATTCGGTGTACGAACCCATCGTGGATCTGCAAAGCGGCCAGGTGAAGGGCTGGGAAGCTTTGGCCAGGGGGCCCAAGGACGACTACTTTCACTCGCCGGAGGTCATGTTCGATTTCGCCGATGAGGTGGGCGCCTTGTTCCATCTGGAGAAAGCCTGCCTGGGGCAGGCCATACGCGGGGTGGGCGCGATGGAGCCCAATCAAAAGCTGTTTCTCAACATCAACCCCGAGACCCTGGCCGACCCCAAATTCCGCGACGGCGAAACCCTGCGCCTGCTGGCAGACTACGGCCTAACCCCCCAAGACGTGGTTTTCGAAATAACCGAGCGCCACTCCATAAGCGACTTCAGCCAGTTTCACCGCACCATGCAGCACTACCGCGCTCAAGGCTTCTCCCTGGCCATCGACGACATGGGCACCGGCTACTCCGGCCTCATGCGCATCGCCTTTCTGCGGCCCGAGTTTCTCAAGGTGGATATGTCGCTTATCCGGGGCATCGATTCCAACCCCATGCAACGGGCCCTGGTGGAAACCCTGGTCACCTTCGCTGAAAAAGTGGGTGGCACCCTCATAGCCGAGGGGATTGAAACCGCCACCGAATTTTCCAGCCTGCGGGGAATGGGGGTGCGCTACGGCCAGGGGTATTACCTGGCCCGTCCCGCGCGGGCAAAACCCAGTCCCAAGATCAGCCGGGTCAACTTTCGCACCGGGCAGGGCGAAGCGGCGCTGCAATACAACCAGTGCTCACTGCCGGTGCGCAATCTGGTGGAGCAGGCGCCCCAGGTGGGCCCTCAGGCCACGGTGCGCGAGGTCAAGGAGATTCTGGACAAAGCGCCAATCAGCGGCTGTCTGGTGGTGGATGATGGGCGTCCCCTGGGCCTGGTTATGAGCCACAATCTGGACCGCATCCTGGGCACCCCTTTCGGCTCCTCGCTTTATTACGACCGCGACGTTTCCCTGGTCATGGACGCTCAAGCCCTGATGGTGGAAAGCAGCACCCCGGTGCAGCAGGTGGCTGAAAAGGCCATGGCCAGGGAAAAGTTGAAGCTCTACGACCACATCGTGGTCACCGCGCAAGGCCGCGCCCTGGGAGTGGTCAGCGTGCAGCGCATGTTGGACGCCTTGGCCAAAGTGCAGGTGGAGATGGCCAAGGGGGTCAACCCCCTCACTGGCCTTCCCGGCGGGGTGGTGCTGGAACAGGAGATCGAACAGCGTAGCGCCAGCGAGGAGCAGGCCAGCATCATCTACGTGGATCTGGATCATTTCAAGGCCTACAACGACACCTACGGCTTCGAGGCCGGGGACCGCATGATCCGCATGCTGGCCGATGTTCTACAGTGGGCGGTGCGCCGCCACGGCAACCCCGCCGACCTGGTTGGCCACGTAGGGGGCGACGACTTCGTGGTGGCCACCACCCCGAACAAAGCCGAGCGCCTGTGCCAGGCGGTGGTGCGTTGCTGCGCCCGGCTCTTGCCCAGCTTCTATGATGCGGAGCATCGCCGGGCGGGCCAGGTAAAGGCCAGGGGGCGCGACGGCAAGCCGGGCGTGTTCCCCCTGGTGTCCATCTCCCTGGGCATCGTGGACTGCCTGTCCTCGTGCAGCCTGCTGCAAGTGAGCCAGCGAGCCGCTGAGGTCAAGTGCTATGCCAAATCCCGTCCGGGCAACGTGTACGTGCGCGACCGCCGGCGCTCTCCCAAATAAAAAGGGAAGCCACAGCGGCTCCCCTTGGTGACGACGATCCCGGGCCTCCCGGGAGGCCCTTGGGTTTTAATGCTCTCGCTTTGGCCGCAAGGCGTAGGCCAAAACTCCAGCGGCCACGGTGGAGGCAAGGTAGAGCCAAAACAGCGGGGTGAAGTCGGCCGCGCCCAGCCCGGCGGCCATGTTGCCCGAGCGGTCCAAAATGGCCCCGGCCAGAGGCTGATATATGGCGCTGCCTATCATGGGGAACATGTAGGTGAAGCCGGTGACCGTGCCCGCGATGCGCAGCGGAAAACGCTCCTTGACCGCCGCGAAGCACACCCCGGCCGGGCCCGCGCCCAAAAAGCCGAAGATGAGGTTCCAGGCGTATATCTCGGGCAGATTCATTTCGCCGTTGCGGGCCAGCATCCAGATAAGGATAGCGGCCCATACCACCATGCTGCCGCCCATCACCGCGCCTCGGGAGGGAACCTTGGCCGCGATCCAGGCGAAGATGAGCGGCCCGAACACCCAGCCAAAGGCGAAGACGTTGATCACCTGCCCGGCCTGGGACTTGCTCATGGCGTAGGCCTGCATGAAATAAGGCCCGGCCCACAATCCGGCGAAGCTGAACAGGATGCCGCCGTTGAAAAAGAACCAGCCCGCCGGCAGCCAGAAATCCTTGCTGCCCAGCACCATGCCCAAAACCCGCATGGCGGGGACGGCCGGCTCGGGGCGTCCCTCCCCATGGCTGGGTTCCACCGGAGGCAGGCCAAAATCCTGGGGCTTGTCGCGCACCAAAAACCACACCAGCAGGGCGTCGATCATGGTGCACCCGGCGATCACCCAGAAGCTGCCCCGCCAGCCGATGGAATCGCTGAGCCAAGCCAGAGGGGACCCGGCCAGCAGGCCGCCGAGGCCCGCGATGGATATAACCAGGGAAGTGCCCAGGACATAGTCCTTGGCCGGAAACCAAGTGGTGAGCGCCTTGTAGGTGGGCACCAATACCACCGACACCCCCAGGCCCACCAGCACCCGGGACCAGAAGGCGGTGCCCACCCCGATGGACAGGGCGAAGAGCACCGAGCCCAGGCTGGCGGCCAGCATGGACAGGGTGACCAGGCGGCGGGGGCCCAGCTTGTCGGCGATAAGGCCGCCCGGCGCCTGCATTAGGGCATAGGGGTAGAAGTAGGCGGAGGCCAAAAGCCCGGTGGTGGCCCCCGACACCCCGAAAGAGTGCATGATGTCCTCGGCCAACACCGCCGGGCACATGCGGTGCACGTACACCAGCAGATAAGAAAAGGACAGCAGCCCCAGGATCACCCAACGGTAAGGCGAGGCGCGATACAGGATCTCGGTTTTAGGCACGGCTCGCCTGAGCCGGGCCACCCCGTTTTTTGGAGATGGCGTAGACCACCATGGCCACCATGGGCACGATACCGGCCAAGCTCATCAGGATGTTGGGTACGATGAGGGCCACGGCAGCGGCCAAAAACAGCAAGCGCTGCCATAAGTTCAGGGGCATGGCGAACCAGCCCACCAAGCCACCGGCCAGTGCGGTTACCCCCAACAGGGCGGTGGTCGAGTTGAGGATGATCTGCACCACGCTGCCCTCCAGCACTATGGAGGGGCTGTACAGGAACAAAAAGGGCACGATGAAGCCGGCCAGGCCCAGCTTGAATGACTGGAACCCGGTGTTCATGGCGTTGGTGCCCGCGATGCCGCTGGCCGCGTAGGCGCTGATGGCCACCGGCGGGGTGATGAAGGAAATGATAGCGAAGTAGAAAATAAACATGTGGGCTTGCAGGGGCGAGACGCCCATGTCGGTCAGGGCCGGCACACCCAAGATGGCGGTGATGATGTAGGCCGCCGTGGTGGGCAAGCCCATGCCCAGGATGATGCAGGCCACCATGGTCAGCAGGCCGCCCAGCCAGAGCACCCCGCCGGAGAGATGGATCACCATCTGAGTGAAGCGCACGCCCAGGCCGGTCAACGACACCACGCCGATGACCAATCCTGCCGCCGCGCAGGCCATGGCCACGGGCACGGCGGTGATGATGCCCTTCTCCAGAGCTTCGATGATCTCCCGCCAGGGGAAGCGCTTTTCGCGCACCACGATGTAAAGCGAGGCGGTTATAACCAGGGTGCAGATGGCATAAAAGCCCGAGAGCATGGGCGAGAGCTGTTGGACGACCAAAAGGTAGACCAGCACCACCAAGGGGATAAGCAGGTGATAGCCCTTGCGTAGGGTGTCGGAGGCCTTGGGGACCTCGTCTTTGCTGAGCACCTTGAGCTGTTTGCGCTGGGCCTCGAAATAGACCATCAGACCCACCGAGGTGAAATAAAGCAGCGCCGGAATGGCAGCCGCCAGGGCGATGTTGGCATAGGAGGTGCCCAGAAGCTCGGCCATGACAAAAGCGCCCGCGCCCATGACCGGGGGCATGATCTGCCCACCGGTGGAGGCCACCGCTTCCACCGCCCCGGCGAACAGCGGCGAATAGCCGGTGCGCTTCATCAGGGGGATGGTGAAAGTGCCGGTGGTCACCACGTTGGACACCGATGAGCCGCTGATGGAGCCCATGAGGCCGGAGGCCACCACCGAGGTGAGCGCCGGTCCGCCCCTGCGCCGCCCGGTGAGGGCCAGGGCCAACTGGATGAAGAAATTGCCCGCGCCCAGCTTATCCAGGAAAGCGCCGAAGATGATGAACACCACCACGAAGGTGGCCGAAACCGCGATGGGGATGCCGAACACGCCCTCGGTGGTCCACACCAGGTAACTCACCAGGCGCTGGGGGCTGTAGCCCTTGTGGGCCAGCATATCGGGCATGTAGGGGCCCAGCATGCCGTAGGCCAAAAAGGCCACGGCCACCAGCACGATGGGCATGCCCACGGTGCGCCGGGTACCCTCCAAAATCAAAATCACCAACACCCCGCCCATCCAGATCTCCAGATCGGTGGGCCCCATGATGCCCCGCTCCAGCACCGCCTCGGGGACAAAGGACTGGATGAAAAATACCGCCACGGCGATCATGCCCAGGCTGACGATCCAGTCAATGATGCCGGGGTTGGCTCCGCCGCGGCCGGAAATGGCCCGGTAGATCATGAAGGTCAGCAGCATCAGGCCCATCAGGTGGATGGAGCGCTGATACAGGGGAGACATCACGCCAAAAGCGGCGGTGTATAGATGAAAACAAGCCAGGCCAACCGCGACGGTGAACACCAGCCAGCGGGCTATGCCGCTCAGCTGGCGCTTGGGCCCTTTATTTTGGTCGGACGCAGCCATTTTCGCCTCACTTTATGCTGAAGACCAAAGGTTGTCCCGGCCTGCCCCACTGGGTGAACAGGTAGACGCGGCTGCCCTTGGTGTTATGCAAAATCAGTTGTTGGGGTTTGGTGAAGGCCACTCGGGTGGCGATTTGGGCCAGAATATCCGAGGGGCGGGGTTCAATGTCGGTCAAATGGACCTGGTGTGCGCCCACTCGGGCACGGCTCTTGTAGCGTTGGTCGCGGTAGTCGTAGGTGTCGGCCCCGTATGAAACTTCGTAGGGGTAGAATTTGCCGTCCACCAGCCGGAAGGACTCCTCCACCCACACACAGTCGTAGGAGTGGAAGAACCTGATGGTTACATAGTCCACGTCTTGGGCCGGAAGCTGAGCTCGCAGCCCGGTCTGGGGATTGTAGATAAACAGCGCCCTCCCGCCACCCTCCCCCGCCGCGGGCAGGGGAAGGCATAGGAGCACCAGGAGCGTTAGCAGGATGAATTTGCCCTGGCGGGAGAGCGCTGACATGCTTCAGATTCCAGTCGCTACTTGATCAAGTTGGCCGGGACGTCCAGGCCCTTTTCCTTGTAGAACTTCACCGCACCGGGATGCAGGGGTACTTGCAAGCCCTTAACCGCGTCCTTGAGGGTGGTGTACTTCTTCACCGCCGGGTGGGTGTTGGTCCACTCGCCGGTATTGGCCCACAGGCCCTTGAGCATGGCGTACACGGCGTCAACCGACAGTCCGGCCTTGGTGCTGGTGTACATGACCACGCGGCTGGTGGGGGTGGCCACCGCCTTGTCCACGTTGCGGTAGGTGCCGGCAGGCACTTCCAGCTTGGTGAAGAAGGGGTACTTCTTGTAGAAGCCGTCGTCGGCCACGGGGACCATCTTCACCTTGTAGCTGGTGGTCAGGTCCAGCAGAGCGGCGGACTTCAGGGGGTGGGTGATGATGAAAGCGTCCAGGGTGCCGTCCTTGAGCGCGGCCACCATTTCGGCGTTGGACATGAACTCGGGCTTGATGTCCTTGTAGGTCAGGCCGTAGTAAGTCAGGATCTTCTGAGCGGCCCGCTCGCCGCCGCTACCAGGGGCGCCCACGCCGATGCGCTTGCCCTTGAAGTCCTTGACGCTGGTGATCTTGCTGTCGGCGCTGGTGAAAATCTGAGCCCAGGACAGCAGGGTGCCGAACAACGAGCGCAGCGAAGAAACCGCGCGGCCCTTGTATTTGCCCTCGCCGTTGTAGGCCAAAAAAGCCACTTCGTTCTGGCTGATGGCCCAGTCAACGTTGCCTTGGGACAGGTTGCGGATGTTCTCCAAAGAAGCGGAGCTGGCCTCGGCCGAAGCCTTGTAGCCGGGCACGTGACGGTTGATGGTTTCGGCCATGGCCACACCCATGGGGTAAAGCGCCCCGGCGGTGCCGGCGGTGCCGATGCTGATGCGTTTGTCAGCGGCCGCGGCCGGCAGGGCCAAGGCCAGGCCCAAAGCCAGGGTCATGCCGATGATCAGAACTTTTCTCATAGTACTCTCTCCCCATTTTTCCCGCGGGCCGAAGCAGTTCCGGCCCAACCTTGATTAAAACAGCGTGCAGGGGCATGAGCCCCCTTCTATATTTAGACGATCTCCATGCGGTGGATGTCGGCCCCCAACGAAGTCATGACTTCGTAGAAGTTGGGGAAGGACACCCCCACGTATTCGGCGTCGTCGATCATGGTCTCGCCATCGGCGATCATGGCGGCCACGGCGGTGGCCATCACGATACGGTGGTCGTGGCGTCCATCGATGCGGGTGCCCTTGAGCTCGGAGTGATAAACGGTCAGGCTGCCCTCGGTCTCCTCGAACTTGCCGCCCATCTTTATAAGTTCTTCCATGATGGAGCGGGTGCGGTCGGTCTCCTTCAGGCGGCTGGCCTCGATGTTGTACAGGAGTGTCTTGCCCTGCGCCTTGCAGCCCAACACCGCCAGGGCGGGAACCGCGTCCGGGGTCCCGGAGCAGTCAATCTCGATGCCCTGTAGCTCTGTGCCACCCTCCACGGTAACGGTGCGGCCCTCGTCTTCGAAGGTGACGTTGCCGCCCATGGCCTTAATGATGTGGGGGTAGGCCTTCTCACCCGCGTAGTCGTCGGGGTCCATGCCCGTAAAGGTGACCTTGGAGTCGGTGATGGCCGCAGCCACCATGGGATAGCCCGAGCTGCCCCAGTCGGCGGGGATGTCGGCGGTAAAGCCCTTGTACTTCTGGCCGCCGGGTATGGTGAACACGTCGTAATTGTCGTGGCTCACCTCGCCGCCGGCAGTGCGTATCCAGCCCATGGTCATGTCCACATAGGGACGCTCCATGAGGTTGTCCTCCACCACGGTGATGCCCTCGGGGCTGAGGCACCCGGCGATGAGCAGGGGGCTGAGCCACTGGGAGTTCACGCCGGGCAGCTTGGTCTTGCCGCCGGTCATGGGACCCTTGACCACCAAAGGCGCCAGGCCGTTGCCGCGAGTGGAAACCACATCGACTCCCAGATCACCCAGGGCGTCAATGAGCGGCTGGGCCGGACGGCGGCATATCTGGTAGTCGCCGGAGACCACCGAGCAGCCTTTGACCAACGAGGCGATGGCCGCGATTTGATAGTAGCCGGTGCCGGAGTTTCCGGCATCCAAGACGCAGGCAGGCACCTGGGGCTGGTTGGCCACGCCCTGGAACACCCAGCATTCGGGATTGGAGGTGTCTATCTTGGCCCCCAAGGCCCGCATCATCTCCACGATGGAAAAGCTGTCCAGGCCGGGAAGGCAGTTGCCGACCTTGGAGGTGCCCTCGGCCAGAGCCGCCAAGATTATGGCCCGTGCGGTGGCGGACTTGTTTCCCGGAATGCGGGTGGTCCCCTTCAGAGAGGACCTGGTTACTATGAACTTCATCGCTGGCTCCTTGATACTGATGGATTGCCGGGTGTGTAACCCCGGAGCTGGGAGATGGTTTCAGCGGTTTCCAGCACCAGGGGCAGGTGTTGCCCCAGCAGCTCTTGCTTGCTGCAGAACTGGCTGAATACCGGAACGTTGATGGCTGCTTCGCAGTAGCCGGTTTGGTTGAACACCGGCACGGCCACCGACCTGAGTCCGGCCACGTACTCGTCCTCGCCCAGGGCATAGCCATCCTGGCGGATGCGCTCCAGCCGCTTCACCAGGTTGACCCCGTGTGGCCCCGCCTGGCGGGCCAGTTCCTCGTCTTGGGCGATTTGGTCAAGGACGATCTGCATGCGCTTGGGCTCGGCAAAGGCCAGCAGGGCCCATCCGATGGCGCTGTTGTAGGCGGGCAGGCGGCTGCCGACCACCAGGTCGATGCCCAGGATGCGGCGCACCTTTATGCGGATGATGTACACCACCTCGCTGGCGTCCAGGATTCCCAGGTTCACGTTCTGGCGGATGCGCTGGGAAAGCTCCTTTAGATAAGGTTCGGCCAGCGGGGCCAGGTCTTGGCCGGCCAGGGAGGACATACCCAGCGACATGACCTTGGGGCCGAGCTGGTATTTGGCGGTGTCTTCAAAGTAGTGTAGGTAATTGCTGGCCACCAGGGTTTGCAACATACGGTAGGCGGTGGCCTTGGGCAGGCCGGTTTGACGGATAATCTCCGGCAAGCTCTGTCCATGGGGATGACGGGCCACGGCTTCCATGACCTTCAAGCCCTTGAGCAGGGATTCGACTACCTTCACCGGCATTAGTGTCTCTCTCTGTGGTACGCTGTTTCGTTTTCAATAAAACTTTTCCATGGATTCACCTTTCTGTCAAGATGTTTTGAGCCTAATGTCACAAACCAGCCCCACCCCGCCGCACGCGCCAAGACGAATATTGCCTGCATTTGTTGGGGATTAATTTAGAAAACGGGCAAAGAATAAAATTAGGCGGGTCCATAAAAAAAGGGGGCGGTTCGCCCTCTGTGCCAGCAACCCGGCCGAAAGAGCAAACCGCCCCGGCTCTGGGGAAGGGAATTTAGTAGTTGACCTTGTCCAGGCCTTTGAGGCCCAGAATCTCCCTGGCCTCTTCCGGGGTGGCGGGCTCGATGCCCAGCTCGCGGGCGATGCGGATAAGCTTGGCCACCTGCTCGCCGCTGTTCTTGGCCAGCACGCCTTTTTCCAGATAGAGATTGTCTTCCAGGCCCACCCGGGCGTTGCCGCCCATCAACAGGCCGTGGGTGGTCATGGGAAACTGGAAGCGCCCGGCCGCGCAAACCGACCACTGGAAATCGCCGATGAGCCGCTCGGCGGTCTGCACCATATAGACCAGGTTGTCCACCGTGGCGGGGATGCCGCCCAGGATGCCCATTACGAACTGGAGATACACGGGAGTCTTTACCTGGCCCGCCTGGATGAGATGGGCCAGGTTGTTGATCATGCCCACGTCGTAGATCTCGAACTCGGGCTTGGTCTCAAAGGGGCCCATTATCTCCAGGAAGCGTCGCATGGTGTAAAAGGTGTTGGGGAAGATGTAGTCCTCGGTACCCTCCAGGTAGTCCTTTTCCCACTCGTGCTTCCAGTCCTGATATTGCCCGGCCACGTGGAACAGGGCGAAGTTCAGTGATCCCGCGTTCAGCGAAGCCAGCTCCGGCTGGAGGTTGGCGACGACCTGGGAGCGGTTCTCCACTGACTCGCCCAGTTTGCCTCCGGTGGTGGTGCACAGCACGATATCGCAGCGGCGCTTGACCTCGCCGGCCACCTCCCGGTAAAGGTCCTGGTCCGCGTTGGGGATGCCGGTCTGGGGGTCGCGCACATGCAGATGGGCCACCGCGCCTCCGGCCTCATGCACCGACATGACGTCCGCGATAAGCTCCTCCGGGGTGACCGGCAGATAAGGCGACATGCTGGGGGTGTGTATGGAGCCGGTAACCGCTGCGGTGATAATTGCCTTGCGTGGTTTGCCCTTGGCCATTGCCTTGCTGCCTTTCTCTAAGGACTAGGCCTGGCCCAGGCGGGCCAGCTCGGTCCTGAAATCATCTATCATGCCGGGGAGGTCATAGCCCGGCTGCCAGCCCCACTCCCGGCGGGCGTTGCCGTCATCCAACTCGCGGCTGCCGATGGCCTGGATCAGGGAAGTAATCTCCTGGTCTGGCTTGAATTCAAGCCGCGCCCCGGGGACTTTCCGCCGCACCGCCTCCACTAACTCGGCGGCGGAATAGGCCGGACTGAAGCCATCTATATTATAGACCTTGGTTTTTATCCGCGACACCGGGGCCAGGCCCAATTCCAGCAAAGCCCGGGCCGCGTCCTTGTAATAGATGGTGGGGCAGCGGGTCGCGGGCTCCACCAAAATTTCGTAGGGCTCGCCCTGAAGGGGGCGCTCGATGGCCCAACAATTGTAGATGGACATGTGGGGCACCTTGGAGCCGGGCCCCACCACCGAGGGAATGCGCAGGCCTCGGAAGTCCAGGCCGAAGCGGCGGGCGTAAAAACGCCCCAGCAACTCGCCGAAAACTTTGCTGGTTCCGTACATGGAGGCCGGACGTTGCAGGCTGTGGTCGTGGATGGGCCCTTCGGGCAGGTCCTCCCCGAACACCGCGATGCTGCTGGACAGGACCAGGCGCTCCACCCCGCTAAGGCGCGCCGCCTCTATAAGATGATAGGTGCCGGCCACGTTCACATCGAAGGCACTCCAGGGGTCGCGCTCGCAGGGCATGGAGAGCATGCCGCCCAGATGAAACACCGTGTCCGCCTGGTGGGCGCGCAGGGTGTCGATCATCACCGGCAGGTTGGTCACCGAGGCCCGCACAAAAGGGTAAGTTTCGGGATCGGCCGCCAAATCCGGCGGAGGCGGCTGCAGGTCGAGGATTACCGAGCTATGCCCCGCCGCCGCCAACAGTCGCGCCAGTTGGGCGCCGATGAATCCGGAGCCGCCGGTGATGAGTGCTTTCATGTAGTCGCCTTGGCTGGGCCGCCGCCGGGCCCACTTTTAAGGCCCGGCGGGGGGATTGCATTATTACAGCGTGATGGTTTATTTTAGGCCCTTGCACCCGGTGTCCTTGCAAGGCACTTGAACCTTGGCGGACGGCACCATGG
Organism: Desulfarculaceae bacterium; assembly: GCA_021737645.1. GTDB lineage: Bacteria > Desulfobacterota > Desulfarculia > Desulfarculales > Desulfarculaceae > Desulfoferula. Next base: position 49,158 of record JAIPDO010000003.1, on the reverse strand, counting down.
TGGCGGGACCCACGTAAGCATGCTTGAAGAAGGGGTTCTTGGCCACTACGGTGGCGGTCCACATGGGCATCAGCACCTGGTGGTCGCAAGCACGCATGGTCCAAGTCCCGGCCGGCCCGTCATAGGAAAGGCCTTCCCAGGCCTTGATCACGTCACTGACCTTGGCGGAGCCGGCCTTTTTTACAGCCTCGGCCCAGAACATGGTGGCCAGATAAGCCTTACCCCTGAGCCAGGTGGGGTAGTAGCCTTTGGCCTTCTTGAAGCCCGCGATGAATTCCTCGTTGGCCTTGCCGGGAATAGTGAGCATGTATTCCTCGACGGCCTGGCTGCCCAAAACCGCATCGTCGTTGGCTATGGCGGTGATGGCGTTTTCGTCGTTGAGGTAGTAGCAGGCGAACTTGGCCTTGAGCCCCAGAGGCTTGGCCTGTTTGATCAGCAGGGTAAGATCGCTACCCCAGTTGGAAGTGAACACCACCTCGGCCCCGGAGCTGATGATCTGGCTCACGTAGGGGGCGAAGTCCTTGGTGCCGATGGGATGCAGCGCGGTGCCCACCACCTTGGCCTCGGGATTGAGCTCAGCCAGCTTCTTGGTGAAAGCAGCCACCGCCTCCTTGCCGAAGGAATAATCCTGGGCCAGGCAGAAGACCTTCTTGAAGCCCTGCTGGGCAACCCACACCGCCAGGGCGTAAGACTGGTTGTCGGTGTTGGCGCAGGCCCTGAAGAAGTTGCTGCTGCACTTGGCGCCGGTCAGGCTGGCCGCGGCCATGCCGTAGGTATAGAAAAGCGCGCCCTGGTTCTTGGCCAGCACGGACATGGCGCCGCCCACCGAGCTGCCGGTGCCGCCGCAGAAGTACTTCACGCCGTCTTTCATGATGAGCTTGGTGGCCTTGCGGGTGGCGATGGCGGGCTTTAGCTCGCTGTCCACCGCGATGACCTCAACCTTCATGCCGTTGATGCCGCCCTTGGCGTTGAGCACCTCGGCGGCGTACTTCACGCCCTCCAGGTAGCGGTCGCCGATGTCCTTGAAGGTGCCGGACAAGGGTTCCATGACCGCCAGTTTAATGGTTCCACCTGCCCAGGCAGCCGACGCCACACTGAGCATCAGCAGCAGGGCCAACCCTAACAAAAGACCTTTTCGCATATCGCTTCTCCCTCCTAATGGATTGGTCCGGGTGCGCGCACCCTAGACCTCCAGGTATTTTTGGCGCACCGCCTCTGCGGCGACCAGTTCCTGGCCGTCACCCCGAAAGACAATGCGTCCCTTGGACATAATGAAAAAGGTCTGGGCCAGCTTGAGAGCGGCCTTATAGTTCTGTTCCACCATTAGAATGGTGACCCCGTCGCGGCTGATGGCCGCCAGCATCTCCAGCACCGACTCGGCCACCAAAGGAGCCAGGCCCTCGGTGGGTTCGTCCACCAGGATCAACTCCGGGTTGCCCATGAGGGTGCGGGCGATGGTGAGCATCTGCTGCTCGCCGCCGGAGAGGTGACCGCCCTTATTGTCGCGGCGCTCGCCCAGGCGGGTGAAGGAGTCGAAGATGCGCTCCGTGCTCCAGGGCTCCGTCCCGGCCCGGCTGGGCGGCTTCTGGCCGATAAGAAGGTTCTCCAGCACGGTGAGGCTTTTGAAGATGCGCCGCTCCTCGGGCACGAAGCCCAGGCCCAGGCGAGCCACCTGATGAGGCGTGCGGCCCAGGATCTCCTGGTCCTTAAACTTGATACTGCCTCTTTTGGGAGGCACCAAGCCCATGATGGACATCAGGGTGGTGGACTTGCCCACTCCGTTACGCCCCAACAGGCAGGACAATTGCCCCGCCTCCAGGCCAAGGTCCACCCCTTGCAAGATATGGCTCTTGCCGTAATAGGTGTTCAGGCCACTGACCTGGAGCATCATTCCTCTTCCTCCCCCAGATAGGCGTCCTTGACCCGCTGGTCGGCCCGGATTTCCTCTGGCGTGCCGCAGGCCAGCATCACCCCGTAGTGCAACACCGAGATGCGGTCGGCCAGGGAGAAGACCACGTTCATGTCGTGCTCTATGATCACGCAGGCGGTCTCCTTGGTGACCCGGCGGATCATGGAGATGGCCTCCTCAGTCTCCTGGCGGCTCATGCCGGCGGTGGGCTCGTCCAGAAGCACCAGCTTGGGCTCCAGGGACAGGGTCACTCCCATTTCCAAGGCCCGCTGCTGGCCATAGGCCAATTCCTGAGCCGGAGTGTGGCGCTGGTCGGCCAGACCCACCCGTTCCAGGATCTGCTCGCTGCGCTTCATGAGGTCCCGGTCGTGGTGGGGCCGGCGCAAGAGGTTGTGGCGCAGGCCCGCCCGGGAGCGAACCCCGGCCAGTACGTTGTCCAGGGCCGAGAGCCTCTGGAAGATGTTGGTGATCTGAAAGGAACGGGCCATGCCCAGGCGGGCCCTGGTGTAGGCCGGCAGGGAGGAGATGTCCCGGCCGTCGAACACCACTTGTCCGGCGCTGGGGCGAAACTTGCCGCTGATGATGTTGAACAGGGTGGTCTTACCCGCGCCGTTGGGGCCTATAACCGAAAAGCGTTCCTTTTCCCCCACCTCGAAGTCCACCCCGGTGAGCACCTGTAGCCCGGAGAAGTCTTTTTGCACGCCGATTACCTGCAAAATGGCCATGGCCCTACTCCATCCCAGCCAGGGTGCCGTCCTGATCGCCCTGTTTGCGCCCGCCGGACAGCTTGGCCGCCAGTCCGGCCAGGCCGCCGGGCACCCACAGCACCATGCCGATGAACAAGGCGCCCATGATGAGCGGCCAGTTGTCGGTGAGGTCGCTCAGGTAGTTCTGCACGTAGGTGAAAAAGAAGGCGCCCACCACCGGCCCAAGGAACTGGCCGGTGCCGCCTATAAAGGTCATAAGAAGCACCTTGGTGGTCATCTCGATGCTCACCGCGTCCAGGGACACGAAGGAATTGAGGATGGCGTAGAAGCTGCCCGCCAACCCGGCCAGGGCCCCGCTGAGCACGAAGAGGATCAGGCGCGAGACGTTGGTGTTGTAACCAAGGAAACGCATGCGCTCCTCGTTCTCGCGGATCAAAAGCACCGACTGGCCCATGGCCGTGCGGGTGAAGTACCAGGCAAAGGCGATGGCCGCGCCCACGATCACCAGAGTGAAGAAATAAAGGTTGGCCCCGTGGGACACGTTGAGGGCGGTAAATCCCAGGTTGAGGGGCGGGCAGGCGATGCTCAGGCCATCGTCGCCGCCGGTGACCGAGTGCCATTTGATGCCAATGGCGAACACCAGGGCGTTGAAGGCCAGGGTCAACAGGGCGAAGGGGGTGCCCTTTACCCTGAGCAGCAAGACGCCCACCACCAGGCCCATCACCGTGGTGGAGGCCATGGCCAAGGCCACCGCGCCAAACAGGGGAATGCCGGGAAAGTGGTTCAGGGCCACGGCAAATGAGAAAGCCCCCCAGCCGAAGAACATGGCATGGCCAAAGGACAAAAGCCCGGCGTAGCCCAGGAGCATGTTGTAGCTGACCGCGTACAGGGAAAAGATCACCGCCTCGGTGAACAGGCGCAGTTGGTAAGACCCCAGCAGCCAGGGCATGACCAGCAGGAGCGCCAGGGCCAAGGCTAGGCCCACCCGGTGGAGCACGGCGTTTTGGCTTGCCATTACTGCTTCTCCCCGAACAGGCCTTCGGGCTTGAGCACCAGCACCAGGGCCATGAGCATGTAGATGAGGGCCAGGGAAAAATCAGGGAACAAGAGCACCCCGAAAGATTGCAACTCCCCGATGATGAACGAGGCCAAAACCGCCCCTCCCAGGCTGCCCATGCCTCCCATGACGATGACCACGAAGGCGTCCACCAAAATGGAGCCGGCCATGCCTGGGAACACGCTGAGCAGAGGGCCGGCGGCCACCCCGGCGAAGCCCGACAGGGCCGCGCCCACCGCGAACACTCCCATGAAAACCATAGGCACGTTGATGCCCAGGGCGTCCACCATGGGGCTGTCGTCCACCGCCGCCCGCACAATGATGCCTATGCGGGTCTTGAACAACACCAGGGCCATGCCCAGGCCCAGCAAAGCCGAGAGGCAAAAGATGAACAAACGGTAAACCGGGTAGACCACGCCGAAAAAGTTGACCGTGTCGGCCAAGAAACCGGCCAGGGGCATGGCCTGGGGGGTGGTGCCCCAGATGAGCTTCACCGCTTCCTGGATGATGTAGGCCAGCCCGAAGGTGAGCAGCAGCTCGTGCACGTGGCCGTGCACGTGCACCTTGCGCAGCAGAAAGCGCTCCACAAAGGCCCCTATGACCAGCAGGATTATGGGGCTGATTATCAGGGCCAGCCAGAAGTTACCGGTGAGATAAAGGATGGAGTAGGCGAAGTAGGCGCCGAGCATATAGAAGGAGGCGTGGGCGAAGTTCAGCACGTTCATCATGCCGAACACCAGGGTGAGTCCCGAGGAAACCAGGAACAACAACCCGGCGTAGGCTAGGCCGTGCAAGAAAAATACAGCCGCTTCACCCATGCCCAAAAACCTCTATCCAACCCTCCGATGAGGGGGCTTGTGCAGGTTCGGTTCGGTGGAACCGCCCGCAGGTGCTAGGTCAAGACCTCCCGAACGATTCTCAGCAAAACTTCATCGCGCCGGGAGATCACCTGCCTGAGTTTTTCAGGCGTCCACTTATGAAAACCCTGGCCGCTCTTGGCACCCAACTCGCCCTGCTCGATCTTTTCGGTGAGCAGGGGTGAAGGCTCGGTGGAGCGGTCCAAATGCGGAAACAAATCCTTGTGTACCTCATAGGTGAGGTCCAGGCCGGCCAGGTCGGCGGTGGCCAGGGGGCCCAGGAAGGCCAGGCGCAGGCCGAAGCTGTAGCGAACCACCTCGTCCACGTCCTCGGCGCTGGCGATGCCCTCTTGAACCAAGGCGATGGCCTCGCGCCAAAGGGCGTGCTGCATGCGGTTGCCCACAAAACCGGGCACGTCCTTTTGCACCCGCACCGGCCGCTTGCCCACTCGCCGCAGCAGTGCGAACACCGCCTCCATCACCGCGTCTTCGGTCTGAGGCCCCCGGATCACCTCCACGCAGGGCACCACGTGGGGCGGGTTCCAGAAATGGGCTCCCACCACCCGGCCGGGGCGGGCAAGGCCCTGGGCGATCTTGCCGATGCTGATGGCCGAAGTGTTGCTGGCCAGGATGCACTGGGGAGTGGTCAACGCCTCCAGAGAAGCGAATACCTTGCGCTTGATTTCCAGGTTTTCGCTGACCGCCTCGATGACCAAATCCTGATCCCGGCACAAGCCTGCCAAGTCGTCGGCCAGGGTGATTCGGGCCAGGGCCTGGTCGATCTCGCCGGGGGTTATCATGCCCAGGCCCAAAAACACTTGCAGGTTGTCGGCCATGCGCCCAAAGGCCGTGGCCAGCACCTGAGAGTTTTCATCGAACAACCTGACCCGGCAGCCGCCCACGGCCAGGAGCTGGGCAATGCCGTGGCCCATTAGCCCGGCACCCAACACGCCGATATTTTTAAGCTCGTTGTCGCCCATAGTTCACCAACGCCCTATTCGGGTAGATAGATCACCATCAAGACCTTTACGTCCTGCCCGTTCATGGGCAGGCCGTAGTGCTCGATGCTGGAGTCGAAGTAGATGCAATCGCCTTGGTGCATGATGAATTCGTCGTTGCCGTGCATGAAATGCATGGTGCCCTCAAGCATGACCATCATCTCCTCGCCGTGGTGCTGGAACACCGCGCTCTCCACGGAGTCGCCGGGGATGGTGAGGATGTAGGGCTCCATGTGCTTGTGGGGATACTTGTGAGCCAGGGTCTCGTAGGAATAGCCGAACACCGTGCCGTCACGGGCCACGGGCTTGCGCTCGGCCTTGGTGACCACCGAGCTGGTGACCTTTTCCTGCCCGTCGCCAAAGATTTCAGCGATGGTGACCCCCAGGGACTTGGCGATCATCAAAAGAGTGGACACCGGCGGGGCCTTGTCCGAGTTTTCCACCTTGGACAAATAGCCTTTGCTCAAACCGGTCTTCTGGGCCAGGGCATCCAAAGATAGCCCCTGACTGTTGCGCATTTTCCTTATGTTGACCCCTATTTCGTTCTCTGGAAGCATCTTGTTATTCCCAATAAGGCCAGGGCTATTAAGGCCTTTTACGGTAAGGGCGCGGCGGACGCGTATATTTCCTATTTAGAAACATCACCCGTCCACCATCGTCAATTAATTGAATTTTGCTTTTAATAGCAACCATTACAGGTTTCCACAACGTTTCTTATTTGGAAACATATATGAAACGGCAATCGCGGGTCAAGCCTTTTTTCGCCTTGTGAACCAGGCAAACCCATTCTCTCAAGAAAACGCTTTTGGATGAGAGCGTCAGCCAAGGCCAGGCGCCTACCGAGGCGTTTTGCCTCGGCTCAAGGCCGAAAATACCTCGCGCCGCATTGTGCCCGAAGTGAGGCTTTTTGCCCGACAGATGGCAATGCCTTGTTTTCAATAATATTTTTCAACCAAACCACCCATTACAGTCACGCCTGGATGCAAAATGCGCCGCGGCCCCAACCCATGGCCAAAAATATCTTTATTATTTTATCATGTAATTTAAATAAGTTACATGCCACACCACCGGTTGGCACGGCTCCTGCTTTATGAGAACGGTGAAAACAAACCTCAAGAGGCCCATCGAGGCCGGGAAGGTAAGCCATGACCACCCAAGCAGGAAATAAGACCAAGAGGCGGGCGCCTATGGTGTTCGACATGACCAGCGACGAGTGCATATGGTCCAAGGCGGGCGTGGTGGCTCCCCGGCTGTGTCATAACGCCTTTGATTGCCTGAGCTGTTCCTTTGACAAGGCCATTCAACGCAAGCGGGTCCACGGCTGGTATACCGGCGGCCTGGAGCAGCCCATGGAGGAGTATTGGACCAGCGCAAACTGGCAGAACACCGCGCCCCACAAGCGCTACTGCCGCCACATGCTCACCGGGCGGGTGCCCTTCAAGCTGTGCCCCAACCATTACGCCTGCGCCAGTTGCGCCTATGACCAGATGCTGGATGACGAGGGCCTGGCACAGCCCGCCGCGGGCGTGCGCCTGGCCAGCGCGGCAGGCTTCGAGGTGCCGCCGGAATATTACCTGCATCCCGGCCACACCTGGGCCCGGGTGGAGTACGGGGGCCGGGTGCGCATCGGCCTGGACGACCTGGCCGCCCGCCTATTCGGGCCGGCCGACGAGTTCCGTTTGCCCCAACTGGGCATGGCGGTATCCGGCGGCTGCAAGGAACTGGGCTTCTCCCGCTCCGGCCACCAAGCCCGGGCGGCCAGCCCCATCGAGGGGGTGGTGGTGGCGCGCAACCCCAAGGTTCTGGACAATCCGGCCGAGGCCAACAAGCTGCCCTACGGCGAAGGATGGCTGCTGTTGGTGGAACCCATCCGCTTGCAGCGGGACCTAAAGGGCATGCACACCGGCGAGGATGGCGTGGCCTGGATGGAGCACGAGTCCCAGCGCCTGTCCGACCTGATCACCGCGGACACCGGCCAGCGCCTGGCCGCCACCGGTGGCCGCATGGTGCCCGACATCTACGGCGCGGTGCCCGGCCTGGACTGGCAACACCTGGTCCACGAGTTCCTGTAGACCAAAACAAGACAGGGCCCCGGTCCTCAGCGGGCCGGGGCCTTTACAATCAATTGTATTTTAAGATGGATCAGATCCCGCCGGCAGGCGGGGCAAAACCCCATATTCAAGCGATCAAGGGTGGCCAGCCCCGCGGAGAAACGCATCAGGCAACCGGCGGTGCGGCAATGCTCCAGGCCCATCACGTGGGCTATTTCGTGCAAGCCCACCTTGGCCGCCCGTTCCAGCATTAGATGACGCGGCGCCCGGCCGCCCCCCTCCCCTTCACTCAAGCGGTGCAGAGACATCACCGCCGCCCGGCCTCCCAACTGCGACTCGCCCAAAACATAGGTGAGAAAGGGCACGCACAGGTCCTTGCCCAAAATTCCCAGGCGCAGCGCTCCCCCCTGTGGTGTGGCCAGGTCTTGCAAGATGATCCCGGCGTCGTACTGTCCCCGGGCGGGCACCAGGGCCTGGGCCGGTTCGGGCCAAGGACCCACCACCATGGCGTCCAGCTCCAGCAGGGCTTGCAGGTTGGCCGCCACCACCTGGGCGGCAGTGGAGTTCACCCGGCCCAGGGGAACCACCTCCACCTGGGGCGAGGGCGCGCCCCCGGCGGTCATGTCAGAATCAGGACCCATGGGATTTATTGATGGCACCGCGGAAAGGTTTTGGCAAGCAGCAAGAGCTCTGCCTCATGAAGATCGCAGACCAGCCTTTTTTATCTTGCGGCCCAAGGTGGTGCGGTCAATGCCCAGGGTGGCCGCCGCCTGGGTTATGTTCCAGCCGTGGGCCTGCAAAACCCGCCGGATGTGCTCGGTCTCCATCTCGGCCAGGCTCATCGCCGTGGAACCCGGCTTGGGCCCCTCTTCCAGAAAGGTGAGTTGCTCCAGGCCGATGATCCCGCCGTGGCTCACGATGACCGCTCGCTCCATTATGTTGCGCAGCTCGCGCACATTGCCCGGCCAGGAATAGCTGATCAGGGCGCGGCGGGCCGTGTCCTTCAGCTCGGGCGGCACCTTGCCGGCTTCCTGGGAAAAGACGGCGATAAAGTGCTCCGCCAGGGGAATGACGTCTTCGCGGCGCTGGCGCAAGGGAGGCACGGACACGGAGAAAACGTTGATGCGGTAGTAAAAGTCCTGGCGGAACTCGCCGGCCGCGATCAGCTCCGGCAGGTTGCGGTGGGTGGCGCAGATCAGGCGGAAGTCGCTGGTAAGCGGCTGGCCTCCGCCCACCCTGAGAAAGCTGCCGTCCTCCAGCACCCGGAGCAGGGCCACCTGCATCTTCTGGGAGATCTCGCCAACCTCGTCCAAAAACAGGGTGCCTCCGTCGGCCATTTCCAAACGGCCCCGCCGGGCCTTTACCGCACCGGTGAAGGCTCCCCGCTCGTGGCCGAACAGCTCGCTCTCCAACAGGCTCTCGCTCTGTGCCCCGCAGTTTATGGCCACGAAAGGCCCAAAGGAGCGGGCGCTGCGGTTGTGGATGGCCCGGGCCACCAACTCCTTGCCCGCGCCGGTTTCGCCCACGATCAAGACCGGGGCCTCGGTGGCGGCCACCTCCTCGATTTGGTCAAACACCTTGAGCATCTCCGGGGAGCTGCCGATCATATCCTCAAAACCGGCCATCTGGCCTTCGGCCAGGCGTTGGCGCAGCATCTGGTTTTCCTGCATCAGACGCCGCTGGCGGCCCATCTTTTCCAGCAGGAGCATCAGGTGCTCGGGGTCGAACGGTTTGAGCAGGTAGTCGCTGGCCCCGGCCTTCATGGCCTCCACCGCCGACTCGATGGAGCCGTAGGCGGTGATGATGATGACCAGGGTGTCCGGATGGCCTTCCTTGATGCGCCGCAGCAGCTCGATGCCGTCCATACCCGGCATCTTGATATCCACCAGGGCCAGATCGAACTCCCGCTGTTCCATCAGTGCCAGGGCTTCGCGGCCTCCCTCGGCCTTGGCCGCCTGTTGGCCGTCTTGAATCAGCCAGGCGGCGATGGACTCGCGCATGGCCAGTTCGTCATCAACCACCAACACCTGTAGCGGGGTGCTCATTACGCCTCTTCCTCCTCAAAGCCATTTTCCGGGCCAGCCAGGGGCAGCACCAGATGGAAGGTGGTGCCGTTGTCCGGCTTGCTGTCCACCGACACCTCGCCCCGGTGCTCGCGCACGATGCCGTAGACCATGCTGAGCCCCAGCCCCACGCCGTGGCCATCGGCCTTGGTGGAGAAAAATGGCTCAAAAATGCGCGGCAAATCTTCCGGGGAAATGCCTTCCCCACTGTCGCAGAAGTCCAGCCACACCTTGCCCTCCTCGGGCAACTTCCCACCGCTGATCTGCAAAGTGCCTCCTTGGGGCATGGCTTCCATGGCGTTGAAAATCAGGTTGGTGAACACCTGCTGCAGTTGGGAGGCGTCGCCCCACACCTCCAGCCCCTCGGCGGGCACATCCAGATTAAGCTCCACTTCGGAGAGCTTCATGCGGTGGCCGGTGAGCATGATGGTGGTGTCGAGCAGTTCGCGCAAGTTTATGGTGCGTGGCGCGGGGCTGTTCTGGCGGGCAAAGGAGAGCAGGTTGTCCACGATTTTGCTGCACCGCCCGGCCTCCTGGGCGCACAGATCCAAATAGCCCTTGTAAGCATGCAGGTCCTTGGCCTTGGTGCGTCCGGTTTCCAGGCCCTTGTGCATCAACTTTACAAAATTATAGATGGCCGAGATGGGGTTGTTTATCTCGTGGGCCACCGAGGCCACCAGCTTGCCCAGAGCCACCAGCTTGTCTTCTTGCACCATGCGGGCCAGGTCCGCCTTGATCACCTCGGTGCGCCGATCCATGCGCAGGCTCAGCTCGTCGGTGATGTCGCGGAACAACTCCAGCACCTGCACCACCTCGCCCTTGCGGTTCAGCAGGGGATAGGTGGATACGTCGCAATAATGGCTGGAGCCGTCTTGCTGCACGTGTTCGTGGATGGCGTGGGCGCTCTTGCCGGTGGCCAGGGTTTGCTTCATGGGACAGGGGGTTTCCGGGCTGTCGCAGGGGGTGATGGCCTGGTGGCTGACCTGGAAACAGTAGCGCCCCAAGGCCTCTTCCCGGCTGATCCCGGCCGTGGCCAGGGCGGCCTGGTTGGCCCGCACGATGCGATAGTCGCCACCCAGCACCATGACCCCCTCGCTGGTGGCGTCCACCAAGGCCTGGTTGAAGGACCTGGCCATGCTGGCCTCATCCTCGGTCTGCTCAAGCTGTTGATACAGGGAGATAACGTCATGGAACAGGCGCGAGGCGGTATGCCCGATGACCCCCACCGATTCTGGTTTGCTGGCCGCCAAGTTGGATAAAAGTTCCTGGTCGTCGGTGAGCTCTATGACAAGATCCAGTTGCTCCAGGTTGAACAACTGGGCGCAGTCGGTGGTGGTGAAGATTCCGTTGTCACGGGCCAGGCACACCCCCTCGGCCTGGGGATTCAGGTCGGCCACACCCACGATATCCGCACGAAGGCGCTTGAATGACTTGGACTCAAGCATCTCCAGCATGGACCGGCAACGTTTTCCGCCGCCGATCACCGCCACCCTCAGCTTTTTATCGCCTTGTATCTGGCTGGTTGGCATGGCTCCCCATCCCGAGCCGTCCCAAAGACGACTAGACCCTACATTTAGTAGGCGATTATAACACCAAACAGCCCCCTCCGCTGAAAATGAGATCAGCCGTGTCCCCGTGTTCCGCAGGGAGAAAATCCGCTGCCGGGTTGCCGGGCAATTTCCTTGACAAAACAAACGCCCTTACGTACATTGTCGACCAAGTACCAAGGGCAATTTTCCTCTGTAAACACCGGTGATTACACGGAAGAGACGCAACTATCGATCAACTTGGCCACTTGATTTCCATTGCCATGCAGTCACGACACAGCGCGGATCTTGGGGCAAAGGGCCGTTAAATGCCTGGCCAGTGGTTCCGTGCCGCAAACATGGCCCTTATTTCAATATTAAACCGCATGGCATGGGCAAAGCATCCTGTCTTTGCACAACCACACTAGCGGGTACGGGAACTCCGCCGGACGCTCCCATAGGAAGGTTTGCCCCAATGGATTTCGCCCTGATCAGAAGCGCCCTGTTCGTGCCCGGCACCCGCCCCGACCGGGTGGACAAGGCCCTTGGCACTCAGGCGGACGCGGTTATCATCGACCTGGAAGACGCGGTGCCTCCCGAGAAAAAAGCAGAGGCCCGCGAGGTGGTGCGCGCCAAGCTGGCTCAGCACCAGGGGCGCGAGATAATCGTGCGGGCCAACGCTCTGGACTCGGGCCAGTTCGAGATGGACCTCGCCGCCCTGGAGGGCCTGCCCCTGAGCTGCCTGTTCGTGCCCAAGGTGGAGCGGGGCCAAGACGTGGAGGGCATCGACCAGGCCCTGCTGAAGCTGGAAAAGGTGGGCGGCCTGGCACCCTATTCGGTGGGGGCGCTGTATCTCATTGAGTCGGCCTTGGGGGTGGAAAACGCCTTTGCCATCGCCGGGCATCCTGTGCACCAGCGGCGCCGGGGCATGGTGGCTTTCGGCGCGGCCGATTACACCACCGGCATGGGCATAGAGCTTACCCAGCAGGGGCGGGAGCTTTATTTCCCGCGCTACCGGGTGAGCAACGCCAGCCACGCCGCCGGTCTGCCCGGCCCCCTGGACAGCCCCTACATGTACGACCTGGGTGACCTTCCGGCCCTGGAGGCGGACGCCCGGCGCGCCAAGGCGGTGGGCTTCAACGGTAAGCTGTGCATCCACCCCAATCAGGTCGAGGTGTGCAACCGGGTTTTCTCCCCCAGCACCGAAGAGGTAGCCTTTGCCGAAAAGATCATCGCGGCCTTTGATCAGACTCTGGCCCAGGGCCAAGGCGTACTCAAGGTGGACGGCAAGTTCGTGGACGAACCGGTGGTGGAACGCTGCCGGCGCGTCTTGCGGCAGGCACGGCGCAGGTGATCCCCGAAGCGGCTAATTCGCACCGGGGGGATTAAGGAGCGGCGCATGGACGATATGAAAGAAAAAATCCGCAGCAGCGGTTTCAAGCCCCAGGTTCTCACCAAGCAAGTGGCCAACCTGTTGGCCGACTTGATCCTGGACGGCACCCTGCCGCCCAACCGCCAATTGGTGGAAACCGAGCTGCAAAAGCAACTTGGAGTAAGCCGCTCTCCTCTCAGGGAAGCCTTTCGGGAGCTTGAAAAAAAGGGACTGGTGGTCATCGTCCCCCGCAAGGGCACCCATGTGCGGGAGATGACCCGCAAGGACATCGGGGAAAACTTCCCGGTGCGCGCCGCCTTGGAAGGCTTGGCCGCCCGGGAGGCCTACAAGAGGATGACGCCCGACAACTTGCGGGAAATGGCCGAGGTCCTGGAGAGGATGAAAGAGGCGGGGCAAGCCAAGGACCGGGAAAAATATTTCGAGGAGCACAAGCGGTTTCACGAAATATTTATTGAAAACTCGGGAAGCGCCCTTTTGATGGAAACCCTGAAGACCCTCAGGATGCACCGGCTGTGGTATTTGATAACCTATCGCTACCAGCTGCTCAACATCGGCCGGGCGCTGAAGGTGCACCAAAAAATTTACGACCTGTTCGCCGGCCCGGACACCGACGTAAATGAACTGGAATCATTGGTGCGGGTGCACATCGAGGAAGCCCTGGACCATTTGTTCGGAGAGGCGGACAAGCCGGAAAGTTAGCCGTCTGCCGGGACGCCGCCCCCCTGCCCGCAGAGGCTGGCGTACATGGAGCGCTTTAGCTCCAGGAACCGGGGCGAATCCAAGTTCCGGGGCCGGGGCAGGTCCACAGCAAAATCCCGGCGAATCCTGCCCGGCGACTTTTGCATCACCAGCACCCGGTCGGCCAGCTTGACCGCCTCTTCCAGATCGTGGGTCACGAAAACCACAGTCTGTTCCAGCCGCCGCTGCAAAGAAATAAGCAACTCATGCATGTCCGCCCGAGTCTGAGCGTCCAAGGCGGCGAAGGGCTCATCCATCAACAGGGCGGCCGGTCTGAGCACCAGCACCCTGGCCAGGGCCACCCGCTGCTTCATGCCTCCGGAAATAGCCTTGGGCAGATAGTGGCCATATCCCTCCAACCCCACCATGTCCAGCATGCGCTCCACCTTGACTCGGCGCCCGGCCTTGCCGTCGCCGTTGCGCAGGCCGAAGCCCACATTTTCGGCCACGGTGAGCCACGGGAACAAGGCGTCTTCCTGAAACACCACTCCCCGCTCGGGACCCGGCCCCGTCACCGGCCGCCGATCCATCATCACCCTGCCACCGTCATGGGGCAAAAACCCGGCGATGATATTGAGCAGGGTGGTCTTGCCGCAGCCGCTGGGGCCAAGGATGCCCAGCACCTCTCCAGAGCGCACCTCAAAGGAGACCTCCTCCAGGGCGCTGATGTGGTGGCCGTTCACCCTGAAGCGCTTGCTCAGGCCCTCCACCTTCAGGCAGGGCGCGGCGGCCGTATCGGAAAGGCCCCGGCCCATCACAGCCTCCGCACGCTCTTGAAGGCCTTTAGCCCGCCCACCATGGCCAGGTCGCAGATGCGCCCGATGATGGCGATGAGCAGGATGCCCATGATGATGATGTCCACCCGGCCCAGCATGCGCGCATCCATGATGGCCGCGCCCAGTCCGTCGGGCACCCCGGTAAGCTCGCCCAGCACCAGATAGGCGAAAGCGATACCCAGGCCCAGCCTGAGGCCGGTGATCACATGGGGCATGGCCGCGGGTATGAGCACCGTGAAGATCAGGCGGCCCTTGCCCAGGCCCATCATGGCCCCGGCCCTTAGGAACAGAGGGTTGATCTGCATGGCTCCGGCGGCAGCCCCCAGGTAGATGGGGAAAAAGGCGGCCAGAGACACCAGGAACACCGTGGTCTTGAAGCCGATGCCGAACCACACCAGGGCCAGGGGCAGCCAGGCGATGCCAGGCACCGCCCGCACTCCGTTGACAAAGGTGTCCAGAAAAAGGCGCATGAACCTAAGTCGGCCCGAGATGAGGCCAAGGGGCAGGCCCAAGGCCACGGCCAGGACGAAGCCGCCCCCCACTCGCCCCAGGCTGGCCAGGGCGTCGCCCGCGAAGCGCCCGGCAAAGGGAGCGCTGCCCGGCGGCGCGAAGATGTAGTTGGAGGCGGTATCCAGCACCTGTCCGGGTGGGGGCAGCAGGTAGGGCGGCACCAGGCCCCCCATGGTGAGCAGAGCCCAAAGGCCCAGGGCGCAGGCGGGCAACAGCCAGGGCAGCAGGATGGCTGCCATTGGTTTATTGCGGGACTGGCTCTTGACTGGTTCCTGGGTGATCATCAGTCCTTAAGTTTAACGCGATTCACGAAACTCGGGTCGATGAGCTTATTATAGTCCGGCTCCTGGCTGATGAGGCCCAAGACCTTCATGCGCGCGCCAAGGCTGGCCACTCGGTTGATGAATCCCTGGTCCATCTTCCAGGCCAACTCCATATTGGGGGCCGCCTTTTCCAGGACGTTCAAAGGAGTGCCGAAGGTGGCCGCCCGCCGCAACCATTGCTGGGGGTGAGCCTTGAGATATTCGGTGGACGCCGCGTGGGAGGCCACTAGGTCGGCCACCAGTTGGGGGTTCTTTTCAATGGTCTCGCGTTTGACCAACATGCCCGCGTTGATGCTGCCCACGCCCCCGCCGTAATAGGGATAGGCCAGGATGCGGCCGTAGCCCTGGAGCACGGCCAGGGTGGGGAACGGCTCGCCCGAGAGAAAGGCGTCTATGGAGCCGCGGGCCAGGGCCAGGCCCATGTCAAAAAAGTCCACCCGGACCAGCTTCACGTCCCTGTTGGGGTTGATGCCGTTTTTGGTCAGGGCCTCGCGCAGCAATATCTCGTGCATGGTGCCTGGCACGTAGCCGATCTTCTTGCCCGCCAATTCCTTGATGCTCTGGATGGGGCCGTCCTTTTTCACCACCAGGGCCGAGCACTTGTTGCACAGCGCGGCCACCACCACCACCGGCTCGCCCCGGGAGGCGGCATGGATGGCATGGGCCAGGGTGGTGCCGCACATGTCCAGGCTCCCGGCCAACAGGGCCATCTTCTGGTCCGCCGGGTTGGTGAAGGGAAACACCTCCAACTTTTGGCCGGGCAAGAACTGCTGATAGAAAAAGGGCTGAATGGTTTGGGCGGTCTTCCAGGTGCCCACCCGCCAGGGGTCCTGGGCCAGGGCGGGCGGCCCGGCCAGCAAAAGCAGAGCGAAGATCAGGGCAAAGACTGCCCAGAGGCTGGATGGCTTACGCATTCAATCTCCTCGCACCCGCGCCTTTGGCTAGCGGCGCAGGTCGGCTCAGGGCAGGCCGTTATAAGAAGAAGGGCAAATCTCGTTTTGGTCCACGTCGGGCCGGGAAGCGCCGAAACAATTGGAGGGCAGGCTTGGGTCCAAGCCCATCTCCCGTAGAATGCCCGCGCAGGCTATCAGGTCCTTGCCCCGCCCCTTGCCGGTGTCCGACTGGGCGTCCCGGGGGCTGGAGCCCACCTCTGGGAAGAAAAGGTTGGCCCCGGCCATGAGGGCGGCGGTGTTGGGCTCGTGAGTGCAATGGGCCTTGGCCACATCTCCCATGACCAAACGGCTAACCGCCACCATGCGGGCCATCTCCAGCTCGTTGATCATGCCGTGGTGTCCCAGGGGCGAACCGGGGAAGTTGATGCGCCGCATCACCCCGGAGTAAGTAGCGCCCATATCCCTGGCCAGCAGCATGAGATGGGCTATCTCCTCGGGCTGGTGCTCGGGCCCCACCGGCTCGACGCAGTTGGCCCAGGTCAAGCCCACATCGGTGATCACCTTGATGGTCTTGATGCGCTTTTCCACTGAAAAGGGCGTGTCCACGCCCTCGCGCAGGCGCACCGCATGATAAAAGCCCTGGAAGCCGTGGGCCAAGAGCGCCTCGCCCTCCTTGTGGCTGATGTCGCGTGTATTGGCCACCAAGGGCACGCTCACCTCCCGGCTGAGCCAAGCCCCCACTTCCAAAAGCCGCTTGAAGGAATAGCGGCCGGTGGTCATGAGGTTCAAGCCGTCGGCACCCTGCTCATCGCCCTGCTTGGCCCAGGCCAGAAGCTGCTCTTCGCTGAATTCCTTATTGTCCATGAAGATGCCCGCCTCTTTGGTGAGGGAGCAGAACTTGCAGTTGAAGGAGCAGCCCTCCACGTTGAGCCCGATGTGAAAGTGGCGCTCACCCTTGCCCCCGAAGCTCTGGCGGCTCATGCGGTTGGCCAGGGCCATCACCGCATAGGCCTCGGGCGAACACAACTCCAGGCGCATCAGGTAGACTGCCTCCTCCTGGCTGATTCCAGCCATATCCTTGGCCTTGTTCAGTATCTCCGTCACCTTGGGGTCGAGGGGGTTCCACAGGCTCAAAATGGGCTCTCCAGGATGGATCGGCGGTTTTTCCGATAACAATTCACGATCGCAGGCAGGGCTACCGATCGAGATTGTCGATAGATTTCAATACCTCTGGTCAAAGATAACGCATCATTAAAAAATGTAAACCCGCACCTGGCGCCAAAAGGAGTTTTTTCCGTTTATGGCACGCCTTTGGGGGTGTTGCTCTATCCCCGGATTTACAGAGCGGATTGGATGCGAAGACTAAGACGAGCCTTTGGCTACAAGGCGTCCATGGCTTCTTGCCAAAGCTGGGCCGCCTGGTAGGAGGAGCGCACGTAAGGCCCGCTGGCCACGGCCACGAAGCCACGGGCCAGGGCTTCGGCGCGCAGGTAGTCGAACTCCTCGGGCGGCACATAGCGCACCACCGGGTGGTGCTCGCGGCTCGGGGCCAGGTATTGCCCCAGGGTGAGCATGCGGCAGCCTGCGGCCAAAAGGTCATCGAACACGGCCAACAGTTCCTCGCGGGTCTCGCCCAGGCCCAGCATGAGCCCGCTCTTGGTGAGCGCCCCGGCATCCGCCGCCCGATTGAGCACTTCCAGAGAGCGCTGGTAACGGGCCTGAGGGCGCAACTCGCGGTAGAGCCGGGGCACGGTTTCCAGGTTGTGGTTCAAGACCCTGGGGCCGGCGGCCAAGACGATTTGCAGATCATCGGCGCTGCCGCCCAGGTCGGAGATGAGCGCCTCCACTCCCACACCGGGCAGGGCCTGGTGCAGGGCCTCGATGGTGGCGGCCACCTGCCCCGCCCCGCCATCGGGCAGGTCGTCGCGGGTGACCATGGTCAGCACCACGTAGTTAAGGCCCAGCTCCACGGCGGCCCGGGCCGCGTTGGCCGGTTCTTCAGGGTCGGGCGGCGAGGGCTTCACCTTGGTCACCGCGCAGAAGGTGCAGCGCCGGGTGCAGGCCGGGCCCAGGAGCAATAAGGTGGCCTCGCCCCGGCCGTAGCACTCGCCCTGGTTGGGGCACTGCGCCTCCTGGCACACAGTGAACAGACCGGAGGCGGCCAGGCTGGCATGCACCATGCCGCTGCTGCCCACGGTGGCCAGTCTGCGCCTGAGCCAGGGAGGTTTTGGTTGATGGTGTGGCATGGGGGTCATTATCCACCAGACATGGCGTTGGCGCAAACCCGGCGCGCCTTGGGCACAGCCAAGCCACGACTACCAACAATTACCTGAGAGAGATTCGGGGGGTCTGAGAAACTGCCCTCCCCGTATCTCCCCGCCGAGCGAGTTTCCCCTGAGAAGCCATCCCGTAAGTACCTGTAATTATGGTGCCCCCGGCCCGATTCGAACGGGCGGCCTACGGCTTAGGAGGCCGTTGCTCTATCCTGCTGAGCTACGAGGGCATAGGAAGGTTGGCGGAAACTTAGCACAGCGGGGCGGCTCTGCCAAGCCGAAGCCTCAGTGCAGACGGCTTTTATCTCCCTTGCCAGGAGGCCGGGCCGGGCTGGCCGCGCCCTTGGTCTGGCCCCGGCGGCGAACCTGCATTTCCAGGTAGGCCGAACTGAGGGGATAAGGTCCGGACATGAAGTGGCGGCAGGGATACACCTCGCAGGAGGCTGAGCAGTAGTCCACTTTCTTTTCCACCGCGCACTGCAATATGGGGCACACGGAGCCCATCAGACCCAACTGGGCGGCCAGCTTGGCCTGGGCCTGTTCTTCGGTGCCCGCCCCGCAGGGGCTGCACTTGCCCTGGCGCATGAGCCCGCAGACCATGCAGTTAATACCGCAGGCCCCAGTGCCTTTGTTCATACCGGGCCTTCCTTTAGAAGGCGGAAGACCATGAGGTTGCTCAGCGCCCAGATGCCGTCAAGGGCCAGGTGGTAGTGGGCGTTGGCATCCATGCCCACCACCGCGCGGGGCGCAAACTCATCGTCACCGGCCCAGATGAGGGCATATAAGGGAATCATGGGCAGGCCCGGCAGGCGCACCCCCTGGTCCCCGGCCTCAAAGGCCTCGCCGCCCATAGCCAGGGCCGCTTCCAAAAGAGTGTGGGGGTCGTTGCCGAAGCGCTCGGCAAGGGGCCGGTTATTGATGGCGTGGGGACCCTGGAAAAACTGGGTCCCGCCGGGCAGTTCCTGGGGGGTTACCATGCGCCCTGCCGGGGGCACCCCCAGGCTGCGGATCAGGGTGCTGATGAGCACCAGGCCGGTCTGGTAGGACAAGCGATGCTCCGGGTCCCCGGTAAGGTACACCCGCCGGGACTTTGGCTCCAAGCGATGCTCCCGGCCCAGCATGGCCATGGTGTAGCCTTGGCCGTCCCAAACCGCCCCGGTGGTCTGGGCCGCCTCGGCGGGAGAACGGGCGGCCAGATCGTCCCAAAGCTGAGGCGGCATGTCATCCGCCCAGCGGAAAAGCCGGTTCTCATTGGGATCGGTGGGCATGCATTCCCCCCATAATAAAGGCTAGTCGCTGTTTTCCAGGCTGCTGTCCAAGCTGTTTTGCTGCCTGCGGCGGTAGGGTCGAACGCCCTTCTTTTTGGTTTCCCCGGTGCGCACCCTGGCGTAAAACTCCAGATAGCGGGCCACCGCGCGCCGCATTTCATCGCGGGGGACCACTTCCTGGATGCCCCGGATGTCGCCGTAGTAAGACTCCTGACGATATGTCTCTGCCGAGGTATGCACCAGGCTGTCCGAGCGCACCGCCTCTTCCTCCACCTCAAAGCCGCGGGCTTTCATAACCCTGGGGCCGGTGAATATGACCAGTGCTCCTGGCTCGGCCAGGCACACGTCGCCCAAGGCGGCGTAAGAGGCGATGGCCCCGCCGGTGGCCGGGTCGGCCAAAATGGAGATGTAGGGCACCCCCGCACGCTTTAGGCGCTCGACGGAGGCTATGGTTTTATACATCTGCATCAGGGCCACGATGCCCTCGTAGAGCCGCGCGCCACCGGAGCAGCACACGCTGACCAGGGGCCAGCCCTTGCGGCGGGCGTATTCAACGGCCAAGCGGAATTTTTCGCCGAACACCACGCCCATGGAGCCGCCCGCGAAGGCGAAGTCGCTCAGCGCCAGCACCGCGGGATAGCCATGGATGGTGGCGTGGGCCGTGACCAGGGATTCGTTGAAGGAACTACGCCTTTTCTGCTTCTTTAGGAATTCGCGGTAATAGCCGTGAAGGTCTTCTTCTGGAAGCAGGTCAAACACCGTCATGTTGCGGAACAATTCGTGGAAGCTGCCCGGATCGGCCAGGGCGCTGATCCAGCCCGCCGCGTCCAGCACGTGGCGCTTGCCGCAGTGAGGGCAGATCTGGAAGTTCTTCATATACTCTTCCAGAGGGATCAGGGCTCCGCAGCCATCGCCCTTGGCGCCTTCCACCTCCTGGCCGCAACGCACCAGCGGCTGCCCAGGCTCCACCATGGTGCCGTCGCCGTAAGAGTCGTCAAGGTGGATGGTGGCTCCGCTGGGGTCGCTGATGATCTTGAGCTGGGCCGGCGGCTTGTACAGATGCTTCAGGGGCCGCTCGATAAAACGCTTGATCTCGAAAAACTTGCCCCGGTCGATGACCCCCAGTTCCTCTGCGGTCTCCAGGCGCTTGTCCATCAGCTTGTCCAGGCGGCGGCGCATCAGGTCCTTGATGGTCTTTTCCAGGTAGAGCCCGATGTTCTCAGCCAAGCCGTCGGCGTCCATTACGCTCTTGGTCTGGGGAATAATGCTGTCCACCACCTTGAAGTGCTTAAGGTGTTTGGCGGTGGATTTGCTCACCGCCAAGGCGTCGTCGATGCGGGCAGGGTCGCGGAAGATGATGGCCGCCACCGACTCCGGCGGGGCGGTGGCGTACATGGCGTCTTCCACCGCCGCCCGGCGGTCGGCCACCTGAACGGCCAGGGCACCGCCCGAGCCGCCCTCGCCCAGCACGATGCTGATGGTGCGGATGGGCACGTTGATATAGGCCCGGATGAGGTGCGCGATAAAAAAAGCCTGCAAATGGCTGGCCGACTCCATGGAGATGTCCGCGCCGTAGGTGTCCACGATGGACAAAAGCACCGCGTCCTCGTGGGGCCCGCTTTCGCTGAGCTGGCGCATTAGGCGCAGAACCTGGGAATGCTCGTCCGCGGTGAGCATGCCCCAGTTGAGCTTGCCCACATCCGCGGCAGATCGGAATTTTTCCGGTTTGGGTTTTTGCTGGCCCACCACATAGACCCGGCGCTCTGCCAGGTGCCCTTCGCCCAGGATCAGGTTGTCGCCCTCGGCCTGGTAATTGCGGAAGTCGGCGAAGACTCGCTGCACTATGTCCGAGGTGCGGGGGCGGAAAGGGTGGCGGGTGCGGTTTTTAAATATGTCGATGAGTTGCAATCCTTTTTCTCCCTATGGCCTGACCCGGTCAAGCAACGCGGGCCGCCTTGGTGGACGGCCCTGGGCACCCTAATCCTATTGAAGGGGTAGCTGGGTGTCAAGTTACCGGTCAGGCTGGCAAAAACATTGCCCACCCTGAATCACGCGTCAGGTGAAAACACTTGCCAGCACACCGGGGCTCTGTTATAAATCGCACCTACTCACCGGGTTGTCACTTCCGGGGTGTATGTGGTGGCTATAGCTCAGTTTGGTTAGAGCGCCAGGTTGTGGCCCTGGAGGCCGTGGGTTCAAGTCCCACTAGCCACCCCAAATTTGTAAGTATTTCAGATACTTACAAGACATTGGCCGCAGATCCCCGCTCCCCCTAAAAACAGGGGGCGGAACTGATTCAGGCTTACAGAGATGGCTTGCCTTGGGAAAGGGCAGGCCATGTCTGTTTCCAAGGTTTGGATCGAGGTCAACCGCAACCGCAAAGCTCCCACCTACTCCACCCGCTGGATTGATGAGGACGGCAAACGGGGCAGGCGCACATTCAAGCGCCGCTGGGAAGCCGAGGCCCTAAGGGATCGACTCACAGAGGGCTACGTCAGCCCGCTTGCGCCCGACCTGGACAGCATCATAGGGGTGGACCGACCCAACCCCCAGCAAAAATGCCTCACTGCCTGGGGGCCAATAGTCGAACAATTTATTGACCAGCTTGCCGTTCAGCTTAAGCCTGGCAGCATCCGTCGCCACCGGGAAGCTCTCCATCACTTCACCCGCTTCTTCACCCCCGCCACCTTGGAAGAGGCCGCCAGGAAGGAACTGGTGCTGCGCTACCGCTCCCTTCGCGCCCAGGACCACAAAGGCACCAAGCCAATCACCCGCTGCACCATCAACAACGAGGTGTCCAAGCTCCGCCGCTTTTTCGGCTTCGCCATGGAGTTGGGCCTGGCCGCTGAAAACCCCTGCGATGGGATCAAGGCCCTCAAGGAAACGGACTCCAAAGCCGACACAGTGATCCTTGAAGTCGACGAAATCAGGGCCTTCGAGGCTCATTGTTGCGAAGAGTTTAGGCCATGCTTCGCCGTCCTGGTGCGCCTGGGGCTCCGCAAAGGGGAACTGCTAGCCTTGACTGCACGGGACCTCGATTTGAAAGCACGGGTCCTATGCGTAACGAACTTCAAGACCACCACTGGCAGCCGAGATCGGTATAGGCGGCTGCCATTGAATGACCGTGTCATGGAACTCCTGCGGCTCCAGGAGGCGACTTCTGCGGGCGGCCCCCTCTTCCCCATACCCCATTCCCACAACTGGCTTAGGCGGAAACTGCGTCAAGTCGCCCGGCAGCTCATCAAAAGCGGGGTTCTCCCTGCCCACAAGGCGGGCATCCGGCTCCATGACCTTCGTCACACTTACGCCAGCCATTTCCTAGCTAGCGGTGGTGATTTACGCACCCTAATGTACCTGTTGGGTCACAACAGGATTGAAACGACCCAGCGCTACCTGCACCCGTTGGAAGGGCGAATGGCGAAGGCAGCCAATGTTATTTCCTACTAATTTTATATTGTTTGCTATTCATAATCTTGGCCGATTTGTATTGGTTAGGCGCTACCACCGTGTTAACTTAGACATATCGGGTATTTATACGCGATAAGTTACTTCGGTTTGTGACCATTTTATTAAGGATAACCATGGGCCAAAAAACTGATTTCAGACCTGGCGCAGTCGCCCAAAAGTTGGACATCCCAACCCGTCGACTGCTCCATTGGCGACAAACGGGCTATGCCCCAGCCACTGGGAAACGATCTCCTGGTGGGGGCATCGCAACCTACACCTTAGATGACGCCATTGGCTGCGGCTTACTCCAGCAGTTTTGGGGTCAGGGCGGCTTTTCAATGGAAGCGGCGCAGGGGCTAAAGGACCAAATCCTTTCTTCTCTTGATCGGATCGTGGGAGATCGTTCCAGGCCTGGTTCTGATCACTGGCTTTTGGTTTCAGGGAAGACCCCCATCATCTTGGCCCCATCGGGGCTTCAAGACGATCTTCCCCAATTCAAGGGCCGGGTCAAATTCACCCTGTTCGACGACGTCAACCTGTTCGTCGACCCCGCCATGATTGCGAGGTTGCCAGGTCGGAACAGCCTGGCCTTCTTCAATGTGACCCAGATACTTAACGACCTCATAGAAAGGCTGGCCAGGGACTAATGGTCGACACGCCCAAGCAAGACAACGCCAGCCAGGGCGTCGGCCCTGAAGAACTAAGCAGCGTAGGCCTACGGCTAATCCGGGCGACTGAAGCCACGTTCCAGGAAATATGTGGAAAAAAACCCATCAGCCTGCGGGACATCAAGGCATTGCTAACCCTGATCCAGGGCGACAAGACCCGCCAAGAGATTGAAGCGACCACAGGGCTCACGGCCCGGGCGGCTCAGAAGGCAATTGAGCGGCTACGTGACGAATTTAGGCTTGTGAAAACCCACGCCCAAAGTGGCGCGGTGCACGCCCAAAGTGGCGCGGTGCACGCCCAAAGTGGCGCGCCACTTTATGGCCTTATCAAAAGGGATAACATCTCTATTTTTCTATTAAAATACCTTAAAATAGACGATGAACGCGCCCAAAGTGGCGCTGGGGTGTACGCACCTTCTCTTTCTTTATTAAAGAAGAATAATAAAGAGGAACCCCAGCATGGAACTGGGGTGGTTCTTAAAAATCCCACTGCCCCTAACACAGAAAATCTTACTGCCCCTGGAAAAGGGATTTTAACGCCTGGGGAAAGCGGTCAGATTCCGCTGCCTGACTTCCTGACAGCGGATCATGTCGCCCAGCAATTCAAAGGACTGACGGTTTCGGGCGAACTGGACAAGCGTCAACTTGTCCAGTTCAGAAAAAACCGCACCCTGCTGTTAGAAAAAGAAACCCGCCTTTTCCACTCGATGTTCCCAGGCTACTACAAAGAACTTCTGGACCCACTGGAACGCAATGCACGCTTCATACAGGCCTACCTGAAAATTCAAAACGAAAAGGTGGGCCCGATGCCCGCCCCCACAGCTCAAGGGGACCCTGTATGGCATGGCAACATGATCCTAGCCAGGCATCGGGCCGACAGCATGGGGGCACCTTACGAACTGTTCATTGAAGCGGTTCGCCAGAAATATGAAAATTTGAATATCGAAAAACCAGAAAAATTCAAAATAAGCTTCCCCCAGCCAAACCATCTGAAGACAGAAAAGGCCGCAGAGGCCTATCGGGGTTTCGTTCTGGAGGTCAACGGAGACCATTTCAGGAGGGCCCTACCCTTCCTCATGGAACCTACTTATACGCCCGCCGACTTCGATCCCTTTGACCCCGCCCAGAGGCACTACTATCAGTGGGTGTGGGGTCATATCAAGGGATCGAGGGAAAAGGGGGAGCATGAGGGACACCTGCTTGTGATGGCGATCGAGGGAAGGCAACGCAGACAGGTCCTGCCGGTCGCAATCCTTGAAAGCGAGGTGCTGAAGCTGGCCGATTACGATATCCAACGGGCTGTCGATGAACTGGAGAGAAATGAGCGGGCCAGGCAACAAAGGCAACTGGAGGAAGAGGAACTGGCCAGAGAGAGACTAGCTATCGCGGAAGCCAGCGGTCAATCCGACCAAGGAATTACGTCCCCAATACCACCCTGTTTCGGGCAAGGACCCGACATGAAAACTAAACGGTGTCTCGCCTGCGATCCCTGGAAGGGTTGTGTAAAAGTACGGCAGGAGGAAAGAAAAAAACTATCTGGCCTGCCTGCCGCCGGGCAAGTCCTTCCGCTCAAGGCCGAACAGAAGGGCCAACAAAGCCTTAAAACCAACCATGAGCGCCAACCAAGCCAGGGTAACTGGGGTGGACCCTGCACGACCATGACGCGAGAAGAGCTAGACAAACAACTCAGAATATCGCTAGGCCTGGACAGCGATGAAAAGCCGTCATCAACAGTATCACCAACAGAAGAAGGACATCATGACTGAAATGGACCTACAGCAGAACAAGCTCCACCAACAGGTGATCACTTATCTTAAAAAATTCCACCCCGACTGGATTTATTCAAATGTCTTGGTCGATGCGGTATTGCAGGAACGATTTGGCTACCCGATAGAGTCAATGTTGACCCATCAGGATTGCCCTGAAGCCCTTGCAGCCATCAGCGAGTTCCTGTCTACCTTCAGCCCAGTCCAAAAAAATGACATGGTGGAATCGGCTGTGGCAGAAAGTAGGCTTCAGTATGAGCGATTCCGTATCAAAGCCCCCGTCCTGGAATGACCGTGGATCAGACTACAAAGAGGGCCTGGCGAAAGTGCCCAGGAAAAGGCTTTGATTGCACCTCCGGTGCTAGCTTAAGCCCTGGCCAGGACGTTCTTCACTGTCTGGGCGGCCCAGCGGCCACCTCGGGCAGTGGGAACACCCTGGGCGTTAAGCGCCGCCGCGATCCCCGACAAGCTGGTGATGCCCGCCCGCTTACGAATATCGGCGATGATCGGCATGACATTGGCCGCAAACCGCATAGCGTGACCCACCTGAACTTGACGGCCCAGCTGGGAGACCTCCATTATTTTGGGGCCTCCCAGCTTGACGCCCCGCAGTTTGGCCGCTGCCAGGGCGGCCTTCGTGCGGGAGCTGATCATGTCGCGCTCGTATTCGGCCATGGCGGCCATGATGTGGATGGTGAGCTTGTTGGCCTGAGGCAGATCGGCAGCCACGAAGTCAACGCCGCTCTCCATGAGCTTGGCAATGAAGGCCACGTTGCGAGCCAGCCGGTCGAGTTTGGCGATCACGAGCCTTGCCTTGCGCTTCTTGCAGGCCTTAAGCGCGCCATCCAACTCAGGCCGATCAGCCCGCCTGCCACTTTCAACTTCGGTGAACTCTTGGAGCAACTCCCAGCCGTTGCTCCCCAGGTAGTCTGTCACGGCCTGGCGCTGGGCGTCCAGGCCAAGGCCCGATCGGCCTTGGCGTTGTGTGCTGACCCGGTAGTAGGCGATGAAGCGCCCCTTTTTGCTCATAGCCTTGCCCCGTCTCCTTCTTTGGCATCTATTTCAATACTGTATACCACCATATTAAGTCTTTATACAACGGGAAAAGGCCCCCAATGGGGCCGAACTGCAAGTGGAGTTACACACCATGGTTAAACAGAAACCCACCCAAGAGCTAGCGCCCACTGATCATGGCGGGTCGCTCAAAAACGCCACCACCCACGGGGCCCGCGTCTTGGAAACGCGGTTCAGGGCCGGTCAGGAACTGGACCTGAGAACCCACCAGGGCAAGCTTTACAAGGAGGTGTTGGAGGTCACCCTGGCCCTTGTATTGGAACGCCAGGGCCGTGATGCTGACGTGCTGGAGTACATGGCAGCCGAGGCCGTGGCCCAGGCCTACTTGATCCAGCGGCTCTATTTCAACCACGCCGTTAACAGTGCAGGCTCTCAGCCCCCTGACTTGGGGCGTCGTTACACTTCCCACGTCAACAACCACGGCAAAGCCATCGACCGCCTGGCCCGCCTACTGGACACCAGCCCCCAGGCCATTGGCAAAAGCATGGCTGAACGTCTGGCCGCTATGGCCCAGCCCGCGAAACCGGCGCTTCCCGCTCCAACAAGGGAAACGATCGACGCTGAGGTGGTGGTCAGTGCCTAGCCCACGCGCCATAGTGGACCCGGCGGCCTTCGCGCGGGAGTTCGTCAAGCTGGAAGACGGGCGGCCCCTGGAGCTTGAACCCTGGCAGGTGAGCCGTATCATTCGCCCGCTTTTCTACACCACGGACCCGGCAACCGGCTTACGCCAGTTCAACCTGGCCCTGGTGGGCATGGCCAAAAAAAATGGGAAGAGTACCCTGGCAGCCCTGTTAGCCCTTTACCTGCTGTTGGCCGACGGTGAACCCGAGCCTGAAGTTTACGGGGCCGCCGCAGACAAGGACCAGGCCCGCCTGGTGTTCAATCAGGTTGCCAAGTTCGTGCGCCGCTCCCCTGCCCTGAGTCGGGAGCTGCGAGTTTACAGAGACGCCATAGAACGCCTAGACGGCCTTGGTGTTTACCGGGTCCTGAGTGCCGACGCGCCCAGCGCCCACGGCCTGAACGCCCATGCTGTGATCTTTGATGAGCTGTGGAACCAACGGACCTACGACCTGTGGGAGGCGCTGACCCATAGCCCGGCCCGCCGCCAGCCCCTACACTTCGCGATCACATATGCCGGTTATGACCAGCGCAAGGGGACGCTGCTATGGGACCTCTACCAAGCTGGCCTCAAGGGCACTGACCCAGGCATGCTTTTCGTCTGGCTGGATGGGGCAGAGGCCAACCCCGCCAGTTGGATCACCCCGGCTTACCTTGCCCAGCAGGAGCGCCGCCTGCCAGACCACGTATTCAAACGGCTCCACCGCAACGAGTGGACCAGCGGAGTAGGCACCTTTCTGACCAGGAGTGATGTTGACCTGGCGCTTGATCCCGAGTTGGGCAACACCCATGGCGGCCAGGGGCAACTCTATTTCGCCGCCGTTGATTTGGGCCTAGTGCACGATTCCACCGCCGTGGTGGTGGTTCACCGCGACCCAATCACTGACAAGGTGGCCCTGGATCACGTCCAGACCTTCAAGGGCAGCCCCGCAAGCCCCGTGGTGCTTTCCCAAGTCGAAAACCACCTGCTGGCCCTTTACCAGGGATTCGACCGGCTGGGCCGCCTATCCCTTGATCCCTACCAGGCGGTTAGCATGATCCAGCGCCTACGGGAAAAGGGCCTGCCAGTGGAGCCATTCAATTTCACCCCGGCCAACATCACGCGCCTGACCCAAAACCTTTTCCAGTTGTTCAAGGATCGCCGGATCAGCCTTTTCGAATATGACCAGCTCGTCAACGAACTGCTGACGGTCAAGGTGGTGGAAAAAAGCTACGGCCTTCGGATCGACCACGAACACGGCAAGCACGATGACCATGTTATTGCCCTGGGCATGGCCGCCCTGGCCGCCGTAGAGGCCCCCACGACCCAGACACTGGTCAAGGTAGCCTGGGTTACACCCGGCCCCGTGGCGGGGGTCTCCTGCGTCGAGGTGGCCGATCCTGCCCTATGCGGCCACCGCTACCGCTACACCATGGAGGGAGAAAAGGTCATTGCCTTTTGCCCCACGCCCCGAGCTGACGGCTCCGGCATTGACCAGCGCCGAACAGAGTTCGTAAGCCGGGAAGCATTCACCTCACACCTACGCCAAAAACACGGCGCTCTGCGCTTCAGACGCGCCGCCTAACCCGAGAGGATCAACATCATGGCCATGAGCCTGGACAAAAGACACCCGCACTACAAGGCCAATGCCGCCGCCTGGGCACGCTTGCATGCAGCCCATACCGGCAGGGGCGTAAATGATTACCTACGAAGGCATCCAGTGGAGGGGCAACAGGATTTTGCCGACCGCAAGGGGGCCGCTGTCTACCGTAATTATCCCAAGCTGGCCACCGATCTTTGGGTTTCGAAGCTTCTCCATAAGAAACCGGCCCGCATATTGCCAGATCAAATGGCCCCGTTGGTGGCCGATATGGACCGCTTGGGCTCCCCTGTCGGGCCATTTTTTAGGGCTTTAATGGAGGATGCAATAGTCTATGGCCTAAGCTTTGCCCTCATAGACGCGCCCCAGCTGCCTAGGGGCATAAACCCGGCCAGTTTGTCTGTGGCCGATGCCCAGGCACTGAATCTACGGCCCTATGTGGTGCCGCTGGCCCCCTCCGAAGTCGTGGACTGGGCCTTCAATCCTGACGGCTCCTTGGCCTGGGCTGCTGTGTTGGAATGGATCATGCCCCCGGCCCTGCCTTTCACTGAGGGCAAGGCAGAGGCCGCCGTGAAGGTCTTCTACCCCTACACCTGGGACCTGTGGGCAGTTGATGACAAGGGCAAGCTGGACCCGGTGGACCACGGAACTCACCCATTTGGGGAAGTGCCCCTGGTACCCTGGTACGCAGAAAAGGCCGGTCCCTTCATGGGCAAAAGCCCCCTTACCGGGATCACTGAGCTGGCCCTTGAACTGCTGAACGTTCACAGCTTGTTGGGTATGGCTCTGGGCCATGCTAGTTTGCCCCGCCTGACCATCAAAAGCGGGAGCGGCCCCCATGGTGTGCCCCTCCCCTCACAGCGTACAGCCGGTATTGAGCTAGACCAGGGCGATGATGCCAAATACCTCTATCTGCCCAGCGACAGCGTGAAGGCCATTCAGGTCGAATCTGACCGGCTCAGGGCCGATATCAAGGCCATGGTTTATCGCCAACTTGACCAGCGCAAGGAAAGCGCCCAAGTCGAGGCCGCCGAAAAGACCCGTCTTGATCTGGGAGCCTTGCATGCGACCTTGGCTGGCTGGGCCTCCAGCTTCGAGGATGCAGAGCAGAAGACCTGGCAGATCATGGCAAGGGGCTTCCCCAACTGCAATCCCGATCAGGTGGCCGTTTCCTACAACAAAAAGTTCGACCTGCGAACCAATGCCGAACGACTGGAAGAGGCTCTATCAGCCGAGGCCCTTGACCTGCCCAGTCCCACCTTCAGGACGGAATACCGCACCCAACTAGTCACGGCCCTGCTGGAGGATGCCAGCCCCGAACAGGTGGCCGCCGCCGTGGCCGAGTTGGAAACCGCCGAGGCGGTGTGATCATGGACCCCTACCGCTTTGACCGTTGGAGCCTGGGGCAGGCCTGGGAATTGGCTGGGCTTTACGCCCAGGCCCATGACCACCTGGCCAGGGAAATTGAGGAACGGCTGCGTCGGGTCCTGGCAGGAGAAGAACTCAGCGCCCGCGCTACCCTTCGGCTACGCTCCCTGATCAAGCACCTTGAAGCAGAACTGGACCGGCTGACCACTCAGGCCGTTGGCAGGATTAGGCCTATGCTGGACCGGGCCGAAGAACTGACCAGGGAAGAAATCGCGGCCATGGCCCAGGAACCCCAGTGGAATATTTTTGAAGGCAGCGCTGCCGCCGAATACGTGCGCCAAGGCACCCTTCTTGAACAAAACATGGCCAGTACCATCAAAGGCTACAGCGCCGATCTGTTGGGCCGGGTCAAGCGCATCCTTAATCTGGCAGTGATAGAGCGCCGTCCCTGGAACCAAACCGCCAGGCTCATTCAGAGAGCCTATGGCGACGCTGGGCGACCTCTGGGCTCCCATTTGGGCTACTACGGCTCCACCGGGGCCGCCGCCCAGGCAGCCCGCCTGGTGGTTACCGAGCTGGCCCGTGCCCGCTCCCTGGGCCACCAGCACTACGTAAAACATGACTCCGATATCGCGGGAATCGTGGTCCATCATGGTGGTGGCCCATGCAGAACCGGCGTTTGCCCCCGTCGAGCTGGCCGCTACATGGGCCGAGAAAACGCCCTAGCCGAAATTGCGAGAATCCCAAGGCACCCCTGGTGCCGCTGCTACGTTCAATACATCTATCAAAAACTTGATTGGGCACAGCTCCAAGCAGAGCTGACCGCCTAGGAGAACAGACTATGCTGGAAAAATTTAATTCCTTCGACCATGAGACCCTGGCCACTCCAGAAGTGAAGCCCGCCGCCGATGCCATCGAAGCCCTGGGGAGCTTGGCGGGAACTTACGTGGCCACCACCAAACAGGCCATGGATAACCCAGACCTGAGTGACCGGGGCAAAGAAAAATTTGCCACCCAGGCCCACGCAGATTTTATGGCCCAGTGTGCCCACCTGGAAGAACAGATAACCGCCGCTGTGGAAACCCAGGGGCGACAGGTGGCGTCGCTGATTCAGGCCGCCAGGGAGGCTGACAAGCCCTCTGAGCTGCCCGCTGATGCGTCCTTTGAAGCCACGCTGGCAATGGAGCGGTTGAAGAGTCTGAGCCCGGCTGACTTCGTGGCTGCCTACCAGGCCGCCGTTGACGGGAAGGACTACATTACCAGACGAACCGCAGAGGCCGTGTCTGGGGCCGTGCTGGAGCCAGGCACCTTTGAACGAGCCCAATTCAACGCGATCAAGGCCCAGGTGGATAACCCCAGTACTCCTGTCATTGAGGCCGCCCGACGCCGCCTGGGGGCTCTGAAGAAGCTACAGCACCTGTTCGGCTACGTGGCGGAGCAGACGGTGCGAAAGGGTGAGGTGCCTTTCGCCGGCTAAGGGTCCTGCCGGTAAGGGCATTTCATCGGGCGGGCCATTCAACCATAAGGTGAATGGCTCGCCTTTTTTCTCAAGAGATAGTGTTTTATGAAAGTGAATGAACTACGATAACTTAGGCCCGAGTAAAATCCCATTATTAATTTTATTTTTCAATTTTTGCCCCCTTACCTAGATTGCATTTGGCACACAATGTTCGGAGGTTTTCAATGGTTGTTTTGCCACCTTTTGACCATGGTATAATGTGGTCAACATGAAGTTTATAGTCAGAGCCGTCGGATTGTACATGTCCACAAAGGACGCATTTAAAATTATCTCTATTCATGATTTTATACCGCAACCCTAAAGGGATGTCCCTGCGGTCTTCTAGTTTAATTGGTCGACTTTTAACCGTCGGAACACTCACTGATTCACAAGATTGGCTTAATGGTTCTCTTTCTTCATTGACGTAATCTACGAAAGCCTGTAGAGCCTTATTCCAGGTCCCCCATCGCACTATATAAGCCTTAGGGCCAACATTGGATGGCGGTTGATTCATTTCTTTATATGCGGGTGGCCTACGGTAGTACGTCCAAACTTTAAATAAATTTTCGTAACAATCTTTGTCATCATATCTTTTGCCATGATTTGAAATTTTTAGCCCGGCCTGATTTATAGCGGCTTCCCAAGAACCAAAACGGGAACGCAATAGTGACGGGCTTATCTTGGGGTGATTAGCCAAGTCATCCACAGTAAGCCAGTCTTTTTTAAGTTTTTTGCTCAATTTTATAATTTCGCTAATAACTTCTCCATTAGACATTTTGTGGCCAGGTTGATCCCTCATTTTACCCGTGATTTTAATTCCGCTGTACAAATGCCCAAGGCCAGCTTCCTCTAAAGCCTCTTGCCAGCTATTAAAGCGATTTGTTATCGGTTTCATGGACACTTTAGAGTGCTCAAGGAATAGTTTTCGAGTTAGTGTGGATGTTCCCGTAAGGGCTGCTACTCTTCTAATCTCATCAAGAATTGAAGAGTTGGTGTATTCAGCAAGCCGATTAAGATGGAATTTTATATCTGCCATGTTTACCTGAGTATTTGAAGCACCGAGTTTATAGTTTGGCGTCAGCGTGATACTGAAAGCATGAATTGATACCTCTTTTTGACCCTGGTACTATAAGTTGGCGTTTGGTTGGCAGTCAACTCCGATAACATTGTTTAAGTTACCATGACTACCCGGCCATGAGCCCAGGTAAGGAGCTTAAGCATCACCACCACCCTCTACACCATCCAAGCCTCGGGCGTCGACCTGACCGCCTCCTGGGAGCCGGGCTTTGACTACGCCCATCCCGACGGGTGCCATTACGCAATGGCCCAATACTTGGGTTGGCCGTGGTGGGTCTGGAGCTTTCCCAGGATGGACGATTTCGACTGCCCCCCGGCCATGGACCGGGACTGGATTGAAACCACGCCAGGGACGCGTTGGACGCTTCAGGTACCTATCGATGCCGTGCGCTGGTGTGGCATCAACGCGCTGTGCTTTGGGAAGGGCGGCCTCGCACAATGCTTTCACCCGACCGCTGACGCTTGCCGTGTTGCCGTTGATACGCCCGAAGGCATGGTCATAGATTCGCCTCAAGGGCTCGTCTGCGGGCCGATCAAAGCGGAGTGGGTAGTGGGGCGGGAGTCAGTGGAGGCTGAGTTGGGTTACATGATCACCGACAAAGCCGAGACATGGGAAGCCAGGTGCGAAGCACAGGAGGCAGCGACCCACTGATAAACGTGCCCGGGCCGCCCTTTTCAAATTAGCAGGGCAGCCCGGCAGAATAGCCTACTTTTTTGTCGGCCAATGCTTCATTCGCACCTTCTCGTGAATCTCTTCTAGAAATTTGGCGAACTGCTCCGGGCTCTCGCATGCCATGCACTTGGCGATAGCTTGATTAATGTACCCCTCATCATCTTCTTTGAGAATCCCCTCATTAATGCCCACGCTACAGGAGACACATAATGCATAAGCAACTGCTGCTTTAGCCTTTTCAAAATTTCCTGGTATCCCCATAAATGCACTATCTATCACGTCAGTATTAGCCAGTCCTGCTGGGTCTCCCCAGCGATCGACCATGGATTTTTCGGTACCCAACGCGAATGCCCACCTGAGAAAACCTTCATAGCGCAAATTGACATCTGCCCCCATGATTACCTCCAATTATAGGTGAATTATTTTGAGTCATTATATAGGACAAGCTTTGCCCTGTCCTAACTAGGCAGGCAATTCAGCTGGCGAAAGCCTTGCCAAAGCCCCGCCAAGAGTGGTACAAGGTCACGACCTCCGGGAAAAACAGGGGGTGAATTGCGTGAACTTCACAGGGAACGGGGTTTTTTCACATTTTATGCACAGGGCAGCTAATCGCGTAAGTCATTGATTTTACAGTTTGGTTAGAGCGCCAGGTTGTGGCCCTGGAGGCCGTGGGTTCAAGTCCCACTAGCCACCCCACAAACCAATTATCCGCCAGCGGCCCTTGGGGGCCGCTTTCTTTTTACTGGCCGGCGCGCGCCGCCCTGCTCGCCAAACAATCCCACCCAAAGCCCGGCCCGGATTATCGCCGAGGGCATAACTATCGTGAATAGTGTTAATTTGTCTTTTTAGAGGATCGCTACAAAAAGATTCCGATTTCGTTTTTAGGCACGATCCCCTTTACGGTCCAGGCCATGGCCGCATCCAGGCTTAACACCACCTGGCGGCGCTGGGGCACCCGGTAGTTGAGCTTGGCGAAGTCCCAAAAAAGCCCGGCATCCTCGGGGTCGCCGAACAAAAGGGATGAGCGTCCACCGATCCGTTGCGGGCATTGATTCTGGATCAGGGCGATGAAATGGTCCAGCATCAACAAGTCATGTGTCTTAAAGTGCGCGAAAGAAGCCTCGCGGCCGTCCCAAAGAGTGTGCTTGGTCAAGCCTCGGCTTTCCTTGGCATTCCGGTAAGACCGCAGGATTTCGGGCACCGAAGGATTTCCCTTGGCGATGAATATGGTCAACTCACGTTCAGGTTGGTGAATAATCTCCATGGTCAAGGTTTACCTCCTGCCGCTGACTCACGATATTTATTTTAACAAATTATTTTATTAAAAAGAATGATGGTCCATGATCACGATTCTCGTCGCTAACCGGCTGTAATGCCATTTAAACCTTGAGCTAGCCCCAGCAATGACCTATATTGACCCTCTGCCCTGCCCCCCGAGCATCCAGGCCTAGGGATCGCAAGCGCCAATCTTCGCCCCACATCTTTGAACCACCTCCTTGGCAAAACAGGCCTCGGGATAGTAACATGCCAAGCTACCGACCGTGGAGCAGGCGATGCTATTGAAATTAGTTAGCATTATCACTTTATTATTGACTATCACCGTGCCGTGCATGGCGCAGGCGGGGGCCATCCGCTTGGCAGTGGTCACCAAGCCGGGTTCGGCCCAGAACGTGTGCGCCGAAGCCTTCGCCCAGGTGCTGGAACATTCGTCGCAAGGCCGCCTTAAGGTGGAATTGTTCCACAGCGGCTCCATGGGCGACGAGTGCCAAATACTCTACAAATTGCGCCAGGGCCAACTAGACATGTGCGTGGTCACTGCCGGCAGCTTTGACCGTATCACTCCCCAGGTGCGGGCGGTGGAGTTTCCTTTTCTGTTTGAAAACTACGCTCAGGTGGATCGGGTGCTGCAAGGCACGGCAGGTCGCCGCCTGCTGGCCTCCCTGGAAGAATCCGGCTTCAAGGGCCTGGCCTTTGCCGAGAACGGCTTCCGCAACCTTACCAACAGCCGCCGTCCGATCAAGCAAGCAGCCGACGTAAAGGGCCTGCTGATCCGGGTCATGGAATCCAAGCTGCAAACCTGCCTCTGGCGCGAGTTGGGCGCCGTTCCGGTGCCGCATTCCTGGCCCATCACCGAGTTGCTGGCCAAGGGACAGGTGGATGGTCAGGAAAACCCCCTGGGGGTGATTTGGCACTACCGCCTGGACAAGGTGCAAAAGTACCTGAGCCTCACCCGCCACGTTTACTCGGCCCATATCTGCGCGGCCAACCCCATTTGGTTCCACGCCCTATCCCGCTTCGACCAAAGGATCGTAGCCATGGCCATGGAAAAGGCCGCCGCCTACCAGCGCGAGCACAACCGGGGCCAAGTGGCCTTTTACCTGTCCCAGTTGAAGACGGCGGGCATGGAGGTGGTGGAGAACCCGGACCGGGCTTCATTCAAGGCCAAGACCGCCGACCTTTCGGCAACGCCCTTGTTCGACAACCCCCGGGTAATGCAGATGCTCACGCTGTTCAAAAAGGAACTCGGCCTGTAGATTTCTGCCGTGGGCCGCACCTTTACCGGCCAATGACTTTTCTGTTAGGATCGCTTGTTAGTACGGATGTTTCATGAAGGCCATGCGTCCGGCTGCGCCAGCCATCGCCATACTGCGTTGCCGCTTGGCCCTCACGAAACATCCGTACTGTGCGATTCTACTTTTTCCCCGCGTCGCCCAGGCCAGCGGGCCTTTGAAAGCCCTGCCCATGACATCTTCCGCGCCGCGCATAGCTTTGATCCACAACCCGCAAGCGGGCCGGGGCAAGGCACCCGCCGCCGCCCAGCGCTTGCAGGCCGCCTTGGCCGGGGCGGGGCTCAACCCCAAGGAGTTGTTGACCAAGGGGCGAGGCCACGCCGAAGAGTTGGTGGGCCAAGCCGTGGCCCAGGGCGCGCAGGTGGTCATGGTGGTGGGCGGCGACGGCACGATGCACGAGGCGGCCCAGGCCCTGGCCGGAAGCTCCGCCTGCCTGGCCCCCCTGCCCGCCGGGCGCTGCAACGACTTTTGCCGGGCCTTGGGCCTGAGTTTGAATGCCGAGGCGCTGGTGGCCGCGGTGGCCGAGGGCGGCGTCCGCACGGTGGATCTGGCCAGGGTCAACGGCCGCAACTACTGCACCGTGGGGGCGGTGGGCTTTGACGCCGAGGTGAGCCGCTACGTTGATTTGATGAAAGGGCCCCTGTGGGGGCAACCGGCCTATGTTTACGCGGTGCTGCGCATGCTGCGCCGCTACCGACCGCCCCAGGTCAGCCTTACCTGGGATGACGGCCAGTACAACGGCCCTTTGTTCCTGGCCGCCGTGGCCAACACCCCCACCTACGGCAACCAGATACGCATAGCCCCTCAGGCGGTGGCCGACGACGGTATCCTGGACATCTGCCTGGTCAGATCTTTGAGCACACTGAGAGTGTTGCGCCTGCTGCCCTCGGCTCTCAAGGGCCGCCATGGCGGGGTTCCCGAGGTCAGTTTCTTGCGCACCCGCAAGGTGGAGATAACCTGCGACCGGCCCATGGAGTTGTGGGCCGAC
The DNA here is from genome assembly GCA_021737645.1 of Desulfarculaceae bacterium. Classification (GTDB taxonomy): domain Bacteria; phylum Desulfobacterota; class Desulfarculia; order Desulfarculales; family Desulfarculaceae; genus Desulfoferula. Next base: position 12,489 of record JAIPDO010000003.1, on the reverse strand, counting down.
GGCGAACCGGTGGCCGCCTCTCCCCTCAAGGTGGAAATCTTACCCCAGGCCCTTAGGGTGGTGGCCCCGGCCAAAGCTTAGGCATCGAGCCGCCGCGCGCCCCAACCAGCTATGCCTGCCAGGGATGGATGAACGTGTCGCCCTCGCCTACTCCGGAAAGGGCCCTGTGGTCCAGTTGCGCGGCCATCTTTTGGCCCGGCTCCATGGCCTTCGGCTTCCCCGGCATCATGGCCCATCACTGGCAGGCCGCCTTTGCGGTGGAGCGGGCGGCGGTGGGCCAGATTCTCTTTTTCCTGCTGCTGGGGGTGGGATCGAGCATGTATCTGGCCGGGCGCTGGCAAGAGCGCCTGGGGCCGGCGCGCATGGTCAGCCTGGGCACCATCATCGCCGCCGTGGTGGCCCTGGCCCTACCCCTGGCCCCCAGTATTACGGCGGTGCACCTCTGGGCCCTTATCACAGGGGCATCCCAGTCCTTCATCTACCTGCCCGCGCTCAGTGTGGTGCAGCGCTGGTTTCCCCTGCGCCGCGGCCTGGTGACCGGCCTGGTGAGCATGGTCTTCGGCCTGTCCGCCGCGGCCACCGCGCCGCTGTACTCCTTCGTGCTGGCCGAGTTGGGCTCCACCGCCCTGTGCCTGGTGGCGGGCCTGGCCGCCCTGATTACCGGCCTGATCGCCGCGCCCTTCATGTCCTTCCCCGTGGCCCGACCCTCGGTGGAGAGCGCGGGACACGGCGCGCCGGGGCCTTCCCTGCGGGTGGCCCAAGCAGTGCGCACCCGTTCGTTTTGGGCCTTGTGGTGCGTTTGGGCCCTGGCCGGAGCGGCGGGCATCGCCATGGTCACCCAGTCCATCAGCTTCGGCTTGGCCCACGGTCTAGACCTGGCCCAGGCAGTGATGATCCTCACCGCCTTCAACTTGACCAACGGCCTGAGCCGCCTGGCCAGCGGATGGCTATCGGACTACCTGGGGCGCAATCTGACCCTGGCCGGGGCCTTCGCCGTGGCCGGGGCCGCCTATCTGCTATTGCCCCAGGTGCAGGGTTTGTATATATGGGCCGGATTGGCCGCGGTGGTGGGCTTTTCCTTTGGCACCCTGTTTTCGGTGAGCGCCCCCCTGGCCACCGACTGCTTCGGCCTGGAGCACTTCGGGGCCATCTTCGGGCTGGTGTTCACGGCCTACGGCTTTTTGGCCGGAGCCCTGGGCCCCTGGCTGGGCGGGCATCTGCTGGACGCCACGGACGGGGACTTCGCCCTGGTGTTCGGCTATCTGGGGATTTTCCTGCTGATCGCGGCTGGGCTGATCTTTTTGGTGCGTCCACCGCGCACTTAGGGGGCGCGGTGGTCATGGCTCCGGCAATAGGCTCCTCTCGTGGCGCAGAAACCGTCACGCCGTTGGAGATGGGACGCTCAGGGCGGCCCGCCTTGGCCAGGCGCCTCCGCGCCGCCGAGACGGATGCCGTCCAACAGTTCTTACCCTTTCCAAACCTCTTTATCCCCGTAAGGCCTCAAGCGCCGATCTAAAGCACCAAATCGGCCGGGTCGTTCACCGGGCTCTGGCAGGCATAGCCGGTGCACACGTAGGCCGTGGCCGCGCCGTCCACCATCTCCATCTCCGCGCTGTAGGGAGCCAGGGACTCCACCAGGGGCGCTCCCCGGCCCACCGGCCGAAACAACAGCACCCGGCGGGGGCCGAAGCGGGAGCGCACCTTGGCCAGCATGGCATCGGTGTCCGCCTCGCCCACCCGGCCCACCACCACCACTTCCTGGCTGGGGCCTTGGGCAAAATCAAGGGCGTTCATGAGCTGGGTGTAGGCCATGGGCATGCGCCCCACCGCACCGGCAAAGGCGCTCATCACTTCTTCGCCCCGCTGTTCCATCTCCGGCCGGGCGGTCAAGCGACCCAGGCGCAGCAGGTTGTAGGCCATCACTGAGTTGCCCGAGGGCAGAGCCCCGTCATAGATCTCCTTGTCCCTGAAGATAAGCGCCTCGCCGTCGGCCGGGGTGTAGAAGTAGCCCCCTGCCTCGTCGTCCCAGAACAAACGGCCCGCCAGTTCGGCCAGTTCCAGGGCCCGCTCCAGATTGGCCGGGTCCTGCCCGGCCTGGTGCAGCTCGATGAGCCCCCAGACATAAAAGGCGTAGTCCTCCAAATAGCCCGGCCCGGTGAGATGCCCCTCCCGCCAGCGGCGCTGCAAGCGGCCGCTCTCGGTGGTGAGGTGCTTCTCCACGAATGCGGCGGCCCGGGCGGCGGCCTCCAGGTATTGGGGCTGGCCCAGGGCGGCCCCGGCCATGGACAGGGCGGCGATCATCAGCCCGTTCCAGGAGGTGATGATCTTGTCGTCCTTCAGGGGATGCACCCGTTTTTCGCGGGCGGCGAAAAGCTGTTGCCGGGCCGAGGCCATCTCCTCCCGCAAGGCCTGTACGCTCACGCCCTCGGCCTGGGCCAGGGCCTCCCAGCCCTGGGTGAGGTGGGCGATGGACAGGCCGTGCTCAAAGTTGCCCTGTTCGGTGATGTTGTAGGCCCGGCAAAAGCGCGCACCCAGTTCCGGCCCCAGCACTTCGGACACCCGGGCCGGGGTCCACACGTAGAACAGCCCCTCCTCGCCCTCGGAGTCCGCGTCCTCGGCGGAGTAGAACCCGCCCTCAGGCGAGGTCATGTCTCTGAGCACGTAGGCCAGCACCTCGCGGGCCGCCTGGGCGTGCTCCGGGTTGCCGGTCAGCTGATAGGCCTCCACATAGGCCATGGTCAGCATGGCCTGGTCGTAGAGCATCTTCTCGAAGTGGGGCACCAGCCACTGGGCGTCCACCGAATAGCGGTGAAAGCCGCCCCCCACCTGGTCGAACATGCCGCCCCGCCACATCTCGCCGAGGGTCTTTTCCACCATGGCGAGGGCCTGGTCCTTGGGCGCGCGCAGATGCCAGCGCAAAAGGAAGGTGAGGTGGTGGGGGCTGGGGAACTTGGGGGCCTGGCCGAAGCCGCCGTGCTGGGAGTCGTAGATCTGGGCCAAACCCTCGTAGGCCCCTTGCAGGGTCTTTTGGCCCAAGGCCTCCGCCCCGCCCTGGGCCGTGTTATTGAGCGCCTTGATGATCTCCTGGCTGGCGTTTAGCATTTTCACCCGCTCCGGGCTTTTCCAGCGCCGGGCCAGTTCGGCGAGCACCGGGATGAAGCCGGGCATGCCCTGGCGGGTGTTCTTGGGAAAGTAGGTGCCCGCATAAAAAGGCTTGCCGTCAGGAGTGAGCCACACGCTCAGCGGCCAGCCCCCCCGGCCGGTGAGGGTCTGGCACACGGCCATGTACACCCCGTCCAGATCGGGCCGCTCCTCGCGGTCCACCTTGATGGGCACGTACTCCCGGTTCAAGAGCTCGGCCACCTCGGCGTCCTCGAAGGACTCGTGGGCCATGACATGACACCAGTGGCAGGTTGCGTAGCCTATGGAAAGGAAGATGGGCTTGTCCTGGGCCTTGGCCAGATCCATAGCCTCTTGGCCCCAGGGCTGCCAGGCCACGGGATTGTGGGCGTGCTGCAAAAGATAGGGGCTTTTTTCCTGGGCCAACCGATTTTCCATGAAGGCTCGCTTGCTCTCCGGGGCGATGGGGTGAAAAGCGGGCCGGTTCACGGCCCGCCCGGCCTACTTGTCTTCTATTTCATCCAACTGGCTCTTGTGCTTGTGGCCGCACATGGGGCAGGTGATTTCGATCTCGGCCTCGTCGCCGATGAATTTCTCGCGCATTTTTTCCGGGCCCAGGAAGGTGAGGTCCCCGCAGGCGCAGGCGGGGCATTCGGCGCGAACTTTGTACTTACGCTTGGACATATTCAACTCCCTTTGTGGTTGAGCCGCGCTCCAGCCGCCTCGGCCGAAGCGATTCCTGTTTTTTATTGTACACACCTCTGCTCACCCACCAAAGCTTTCCGGCCGCCTTGACCCGACTGGGGCCGGTGCTGCATGCTGAACACAGACTCAGGGTTTGAACGCCGGGAGTCCGCATGGGGGAAAGCCGATGAAGCTGCTGTTTTTGACCCTGTTGGCCATAAACCTCGCCCTGGCCCCGGCCCTGGCCGCCGGCGGCAATAACAAGATGCCTCCGCCCAAGGCCAAGGCCCTGTGGGACTACATCGCCAAAACCTCGCCCTACGCCAAGTGGGGCCAGTGGCCCAGGTATAAAGGCGTGCATAGGTCCCGCTCGCCCCACGGCCCCTACAACCAGATATACGTAAACCAGGCCGGGCTAAGCTCCACCAAGGCCCCGGTGAACTACGGCACCATCCAGGTAAAGGCGACCCAGACCAAAAGCGGCAAGCTCAAGGACATCGTGGCGATGTACAAGGTAAAGGGATACAACCCCGAGGCGGGCGACTGGTTCTGGGCCATGTACACCTCCAAGGGCCGCCCCCTGGCCGCGGGCAAGCTGGCCGGGTGCATCCGGTGCCACGCCGCCATGGGCGACAACGACTATGTGCTGGTCCACCAGTTTCGATGAGGTGAAATGAATCCCCACGACTTTATCATCTTCCACCCCGCCTGGCAGGTGGCCTTCACCCTGCTGGGGCTCTACGTGGCCTGGCTGGGCATCAAGCGCCTGCGCTCACTGCACCTGGGCCAACAGACCACCTTCCCCCGGCCCCGGCACATCCTGCTGGGCAAGGCCGCATTGGTGGGGCTCATCCTGGGAACCGCCGGGGGGGCCATCATGGTGCGTTGGCTGTGGCAAAGCTGGCTGGTGACCGGTGTGCACGGTTGGCTGGGCCTGATGGTGGCCTGTCTGGCCTTGGTGGGTCTGGCCACTGGCCTGGTTTTGGAGCGCCGCCCCAAGGCCCGCAAGGGCCTGCCCCTGTTGCACGGCCTGGTCAACCTGACCCTGCTGGCCCTGTGCCTGGTGAATTTCTATTTCGGCGATCACATCCTGGACGCCTTGGGGGACTGATTAACCCCAGCGGTCAGGATTGACAGGCCGCTGCGTCCTGCCTACACTTTGCCACAAGTTATTTCCCTTGTTGCCAAGGTGCTCACCGCATGTCCGTACGAATGTCCACGGCCAACTTCATCACCCTGCTGCGCCTGCCGCTGCTCATTCTGATAGTCCTGCTGCTGCATGTGCCCGGAGCCACTCCGGCCTTCATCTGCCTGATACTCATCACCGCCCTGTACCTCATGGACTGGCTGGACGGCTACGTGGCCCGTTTCAAAAACGAGGTCACCGACCTGGGCAGCGTGTTGGACATCGCCATGGACCGGGTGGTGGAAAACGTACTGTGGTTCGTGTTCGTGAGCCTGGGCTCGGTGCCCCTTTGGGTGGGCCTGGTGTTCATCATCCGCAGCTTTTTGGTGGACGGCCTCCGGGAATACGCCTTGTCCAAGGGCTACAGCGCCTTTGGCATGATGCACTCCCCCTTGGGCAAATTCCTGGTGGCCGGACGCTTCATGCGCGGGCTTTACGGCCTGGCCAAAGGCCTGGCCTTTGGCGGCCTGACCCTGTGCCAGGCCCTCACCGCCCTGGGGCCCACGGCCGTGGCGGAAATGAAAGTTTTCTTTTGGCTGACCCCGGCTCTGGTATATTTATCAGTAATTCTGTGTATAGCCCGGGGCCTGCCGGTACTGGCGGATATTCGCCGCCTGATGGATGAAGATTCCCGGTCAACCTAGGAGCAGCCCAAAAGTGAGCGGGCAACCCGCCGCCATTTTCGATGTTGACCGGACCCTGGTGGTCCCCTCTTCCATGGAAAAAGCCTTCGTGCCGTTCTTGATACGGCGCGGCTATTTACGCGCCCCGGACCTGGCCCGCTACGTTCTGCTCTACCTGGCCCGCGGCCTGGGGGGAGACTCCTCGGCGGCCCAAAACAAGGCCCACCTCCAGGGCAAGGACCCCGACGAATTGCAGCGCCTGGCGGCCGAGTGTTTCAGGATAAAAATACTTCCCCGCATCAGCGCCGAAGGCCGCCGCCGCCTGGACGCCCACCGCCGGAAAGGCCATTTGGTGGTGCTCTTAACCGGCAGCTTGGAGCCCCTGGCCGCCCAGATCCAGCAGGAGATGGGCGCGGACCTGGCCCTGTCGGCCCGTTTGGAAGTAAAAGACGGAGCTTTGTCTGGTGAGCTGGAGGGCCAGCGCCCCTACGGTCCGGAAAAGGCCCGCCTGGTGCGGGAGCTGGCCCAAACCCACGGCCTAGACCTGGCCGACTCCTATGCCTACGGCGATCACCATTCGGATTACGAGCTTTTGGACGCGGTGGGCCACCCACACGCGGTCAACCCGGACTTCCAGCTTCGCCGCCGGGCCAACGAGCGCGGCTGGCCCATTCTGCAATTCTGACACCTCCGCATCGTGTAACCGGTTTGCGCCCCAGAGCGGCCTGGGCTATATTGGCGAGAATCGCCTCTCCACTGGAGTTAGAACATGCAGGCCCCCGCCAACATGAAACAATTCGTCAAGGACCTGGAGAGCCGGGGCTGGCTGAAGCGCGTCTCCGAGGAGGTGGACCCCTACTTGGAGATCACCGCGCTGAGCGACGCGGTGATGAAAGCGAACGGCCCGGCCCTGCTGTTTGAAAAGGTCAAGTGCGTGGGCTGCCCCCTGGCCATCAATCTTTTCGGCTCGCCCCAGCGCATGGCCCTGGCCCTGGGAGTGGAGCGGCTGGAAGACATCGCCGATCGCCTGCGCGGCTTGCTGGAGTTGGAGCTGCCCTCGGGAGGGCTGTGGTCCAAGCTCTTGAGCGCCCTGCCCAAGCTCAAGGAGCTCAAGGCCTTCGCGCCCAATGTGGTGAAGAAGGCTCCCTGCCAGGAGGTGGTGCTAACCGGCGAACAGGCATCCCTGGACCTGCTGCCCATACTCACCTGCTGGCCCCAGGACGCGGGCCCCTTCATCACCCTGCCTCAGGTAATCACCGCCGACCCGGACACCGGTAAACACAATGTTGGCATGTACCGCTTGCAGCGCTTCGACGCCCACACCACTGGCATGCACTGGCACCGCCACAAGGGCGGGGCGTCCCACTTTCGCCGGGCCAAGGAACTGGGCCAAAAGCTGCCCGTGGCCGTGGCCCTGGGCGGCGCGCCCGCCTCGGTCTACGCAGCCTGCGCACCTTTGCCCGAGAATTTGCCCGAGTACATGTTCAGCGGCTTTTTGCTGCGGCGGCCCGTGGAGTTAGTAAAGGCCACCACCAGCGACCTGATGGTGCCCGCCGAGGCCGAGGTGATAATCGAGGGCTACGTGGACCCGGCCGAACCACTGCGCACCGAGGGCCCCTTTGGCGACCACACCGGCTACTACTCCCTGGCCGACGATTACCCGGTGCTGCACATCACCGCCATCACCCATCGCAAGGGCTTCCTCTACCCCACCACCATCGTGGGCATCCCGCCCATGGAGGACTACTACCTGGGCATGGCCACGGAGCGCATCTTCCTGCCCCTGTTGCAGACGGTGCTGCCAGAGGTGGTGGATTACCACATGCCCGCCGAGGGGGTGTTCCACAACCTGGTGTTCGTGTCCATCAAGAAGGACCACCCCGGCCAAGCCTACAAGGTGATGAACGCCCTGTGGGGCCAGGGCCAGATGATGTTCGCCAAGATACTGGTGGTGGTGGACGCCGACGTGGACGTGCAGAACCCGCAGCGGGCCTGGTGGGAGGCCCTGAACCACATCGACCCCCAGCGGGACATTCTCTTCAGCAAGGGCCCGGCCGACGCCCTGGACCATGCGGCCCAACTTCCTTGCCTGCACTCCAAGATGGGCATCGACGGCACCAAGAAGCTCCCCGGCGAGGGCTTCACCCGGCCCTGGCCGGATCGCATAGAGATGGACCCCGAGGTTGAGAAGGCGGCATTGGCCCGGCTCAAGGCCTGGGGCCTATCGACGCCGGAGAAGTAAGCAGCATGGTTCGCAACCTGGGGGGACGGCTCAAGGACTTCGGCGATCTGGTCAAGTTCAGCCACACCATCTTTTTATTCCCCTTTGCCCTGAGCGCCCTGCTGTTGGCCACCCAGGTGAGCCCGCTCACCGTGGGCAAGGTGTTCTGGGTGGTGGTGGCTCTGGTGGCGGCGCGCAGCGCGGCCATGATCATGAACCGCATCGCCGACCGGGGCTTCGACGCCCTCAACCCCCGCACCGCCAACCGCCCTCTGGTCACCGGCCGGGTAAGCCCGGCCCTGGCCTGGGCCTGGCTGGTGCTGGCCTGCGGTGTGCTGGTATTGGCCGCATGGATGCTCAACCCTCTGTGCCTCAAGCTCTCGCCCGTGGCCCTGATCTGGGTGCTGGGCTACAGCTTCACCAAGCGCTTCACCTGGCTGTGCCATGTGTGGCTGGGACTGGCCACGGCCCTGGCTCCCCTGGGTGCCTGGATCGCGGTGACCGGAGCCTGGGACTGGCGGGCGGCGGTGCTGGCCGGAGCTGCCGCCTTGTGGGTGGCCGGGTTCGACGTGATCTACGCCTGCCAGGACATAGACTTCGACCAACAGCACTGTCTGCACTCGCTGCCCGCCCGCCTGGGCCTGGAAAAGGCCCTGTGGGTAAGCCGGGGCATGCACGCGCTGACCATCCTGGGATTTTTCGCCCTGGCCCCCTTGTTCCACCTGGGCGGCATCTACCTGGCGGGGGCCGCAGTGGTGACCGTGGCCCTGGTGGTGGAGCAGATATTGGTGGCCATCAAGCGGGCCAACATCCCCATGGCCTTTTTCACGGTCAACGGCTTCGTGTCCATCGCCTTCCTGGTGTTCCTGGCTCTGGATCTCTGGCTGGGAGGCGGGGCGTGAGCCAGTTGGAAGTAGACCTGCGCTATTTGGGGGTGCTGGAAAAGGCGTTGCACATCGCCGGAGAGCTGGGCAGCGAAGCGGCGGTGCGCTACATACGCTATTCCTACCGCCTGTTGTCCAAGGTCTACCACCCGGATCTGCACCAAGAAAACCGCCAAGCCGCCGAGGAAGGCCAGCGCCGCCTCAACGCGGTCAAGGAGCGTTTGGATATGACCACCGACCAGGAGTTGGGCCAATACCTAAAAGCCTCGGCCAAGCCGCGCAGCGGTCACCCCCGAGTTTTGGTGGTGGAGGACGAAGAAGGCTTGGCCAACAACCTGGCCGATCTGTTGGCCCTGGAGGGCTACCACGTATCCACCGCCCCGGACGGCCTGGCAGGGCTGCGCCAGCACCTGACTTTTCGTCCCGAATTGATTATCACCGACATTCTCATGCCTATAATGGACGGAGTGGAGATGGTGCGCACCCTGCGCCAGCGGGACCCGGAGATCAAGGTGATTTTCATCTCCGGGTTTTTCGGCACCCGCTCCATCCAAAACGAACTCATGCAGGAGTTGGACCGTTTCGGCTACCCCAGCCTGGCCAAACCCTTTCGGCCCAGCCAACTTTTGGAGCTGGTCCGGCGGGGGCTGGGAGGGTAGCACGCCCCGCTTAGGAGAAATCAAATGCCGCTGAAGTTCAAGCTCATCCATCACCAGACCGGTTACCTCAATCCTGCCGACGATATGAAACCCACCTCGGTGGACGTGGAGATCCGTCACGATCCCCTCACGGGCGACCGCAGCCGCATTCTTAATTTTCGGCTGCGCTCTTTGGGCAAGCTGGATCACTCCGAATACCTGGAGCGCGACAAGGGGCACACCTGCCCCTTTTGTCCCGGGAATGTGGAAAAGATGGTCTCGCGCTTTTTGCCCGAGGAAGTTCCCGAGGGCCTGCTGCGCCGGGGCGAGGCGGTGGGCTTTCCCAACATGTTCCCCTATGAGGCCCACAACGCGGTGCTGCGCCTGACCAAGGCTCACCACGTTTTGCCCAGCCAGTTCACCCCCCGCCAGCTGGCCGACGGCCTGCTGATGGCGGTGGACTCCTTCAAGCGGGTCACCCCCAAGGCCCACTACGCGGCGGTGAACTGGAACTACATGATGCCCGCCGGTGGGGGTGTGGTGCATCCCCACTTCCAGATCGTGGCCGGCATAAACCCCACCCGCTTCCAAAGCCGCCTGATCCGCCGAGCCAAGGCCTTTGCCAAACGCGAAAGCGCCGGCATGATGGCCGCATATTTGGAGCATGAAAAGATCGACCGCTCCCGCTGGGTGGGCCGGGTGGGGCCGGTGGTGTGGCTGGTGCCTTTCGCGCCTCGGGCCATTTATGATCTAATGGCCCTGTCGCCGGAAGGCAAAGGGCTCATGGAGTTCACCCCTAAGCAAATTCTGGGTCTGGCCCGGGGCATGTGCCGGGTGGTGAGCTTTTTGGAGGCCAGGGGGGTGAACGCCTACAACATGGCTCTGCACACCTCCCTGAAGCCCGAAGCGGGGCTGCCCTTTATGCTGCGCATCGTCAGCCGGGTGCACATCCCGCCCATGGCGGTGGATGAGATCAACTATTTTGAGAAGCTCCACGACGAAACCGTGTGCTTCTTGAGCCCCGAGACGATCGCCAAGGATATTAAAACCATGTGGCGCGAATAGAAAAGTACAGTATGTCATTCGACAAAAAAGAATTTGCTTCCAAACTAAATCGTTACTGCGATCAATTGCAGATTTCACTTTCTGAGTTGGCTGAAAATACAGGAATATCCAAATCCAGGATTGCGCAGTTGCAAGATGGAAATCATGAGCCAACTGGCGATGAGGTTTTAATCTTAGCAGATTTTTTTAAGTGCGATTATAGATTTTTTATTTCTAACGAAAAGGTGGCTCCATTTGAAGAAACGGAGACTCTTTTCCGATCACATGGCGACATTTTGTCCAGAGAAGATAGGTGGGCCATACAGACTTTTTTATATCTCTGCGAACAAGAGGAGTTCCTACAAAGAGAACTGCATAAAAAATCTGGCAGAGTTTTTTCTTTTACTAAGCGCGGAAATTATTTCAAAAGGCACGGAGAAGATGCAGCCAAATCCCTGCAACTGTTTATATTAGAAGAATTACCGGCAATCCCATTAGATATTTTTCTAATTTTTAGGCGTATTGGCCTCCATATTTTCAGGAGAAAGCTTATCAACTCAGAAATATCGGGCCTTTTCATCAAACATCCGTATGCGGGTCAATGTGTTCTTGTCAACTATAATGAAGACATTTACAGACAAAGGTTTAGTGCTGCTCACGAAGCTGGCCATGCAATATTAGATGAAGAACTAGATTTTTTTATTTCCAAAACAAAATATACTAGCAAGGATCTTAGCGAGATTAGAGCTCACACTTTTGCGTCACATTTTTTAATACCAAATGATATTTTACTCAAAATACCAGACGTTAATTCCTGGACAGAAGAAAAAGCAATACAATGGGCAAAATATTTTAAAGTATCTACTGCAGCCCTTGCTCAAGCATTACATGATCGAGGTATAATTAATAAAGGAACGAGACAATCCATCAAGCAGTTTAGAGTGCCAAAATCTGATAAGATTGACAGCGAGCTGGGAAGTAATCTTTCCAACGTTGGCAAGTTACGTAAGAAAAAATTAATTGAAATGGGTCTGTCTGACTATTATGTTACCCTTTGCTTTGAGGCCTATGACGAGGGCATTATCTCCGGCGGTAAGCTAGCCGAAATACTGCTTGTGCCTGGCGGGAACACACAAGAGATTCACAACCTATTCACAGGTAGCGATACTTAAATGTCTATCGATCCCTCCAAGTTTCAGTTACACAATTTAACAGACGCTTGTTCTGTCTGGAATCTTCTTTCTTCTTTATTATTATTTTCTAGATCTATAAATGGCGGGTGCAATTTTTATTGCACCGTCTACGTAATCTATGAATGTTTATACAAACCAAGAAAAGACCCAACTGAAAGCGATAAGCAGCTAATTGAACGGTTGAAAGATCAAAGGATAAAAGGTAATTTCAACACGTACCCTCTGAGCATAGAGGACCTACAAGACTATGAAATTTTACAGAGGAGAAAAAGATTAGGTGCAGGAGAAATATCTTCTATCGCTTATGCAAAAAAGACAGGGCTAGTGTTTTTAACAGACGACCAAAAGGCCAGGAAATTTGCCATAGAAATCCTCGGGGGAGATTTCGTTCAGACTGTCCCACACCTTGTATCATGGCTTTGTTTTAGTGATATCATAAGTGAAGCAGAGGTTGATATAATCATCGCCCAGCACACAGAATTCAGGCGTCAAAGAAGAGGCAACCTGGAAGCTTTCTTTATCAAAGCAAAAGATGAAGCATTGAGGTGCAGACTAATGGCTGCCCAAACTTAATTATAAATACCTGCTTCTTAATCTTGCAGGGAGACGTATATGAAACAAAATATAGCTCTTACCCTGGGGGGAGTGCTCAAGGAAGTGGCCGGGCGCTGGGGTGAACGCGAGGCATTGGTGGACCTGCCCAGCGGCATGCGCCTGACCTACGCCGGATTCGACCGGGCCAGCGACAAGCTGGCCCGCGCCTTTTTGGGCCTGGGCCTCAAACCGGGCCAGCGCGTGGCTCTGTGGGCCCCCAACATGCCCCTGTGGCTGGTGGTGATGTACGCGGCGTCCAAGGCCGGGCTGGTGATCTCCAGCGTGGACACCAGCTTCGGCAA